>JAKZRG010000019.1:0-133863 GCA_047518265.1 Oceanospirillum sp. | reverse complement strand
GTACGAACGGGATGGCTTGCTCCTTCAGTGAACCAGTATAGGAAGGGAGGGAAGTGAAGAGTGCAGGAGCCGTATACGAGGTCCGTACGTACGGTTCTGTGAGAGGGCTGAGGCGGTAACGCCTCACCCTACTCGATGTTTTAATTGTTTGGCTTTTATGGCAAACACTAAGCGGTTAAATGGTCTTTCTTACCATCATCTAGCCATTTTTGTAATTCATCAAAGGACATGGGGCGGGCAAAGTAATAACCCTGCACCCGTTCGCAATCAAAAGCTCTAACCAGCTCTAGATCATGAGCATCTTCTACCCCTTCTGCTACGGTGTGT
Organism: Oceanospirillum sp.; assembly: GCA_047518265.1. Lineage (GTDB taxonomy): Bacteria > Pseudomonadota > Gammaproteobacteria > Pseudomonadales > Halomonadaceae > Oceanospirillum. Next base: position 133,536 of record JAKZRG010000019.1, on the reverse strand, counting down.
AGATTTAAACTATTCGCTAAATTGAGACTGGATTCCAGAATGGCTAGGCTGACCTTGTTTTTATCGGCATTGTGCACAAACGAGCGGTCAATTTTCAGTTCATTAAAGGGGATTTTCTGCAGCTGTTCTAGGGTGGAAAAGCCGGTGCCAAAATCGTCAATGGCCAGATTCATACCTTTTAATCGGAAACGAGTCAGTATCTCCAGGCAAGTTAGGGCATCTTTGGCCAACATGGATTCGGTCACTTCGATAGTGACTCGGTTAGCAGGCAGTTGATGATGGCGCAGGCTATCACTGACCATTTCAGGAATATCCAATTGATTTAAACCCTGAGTGGAAAAGTTGACTGATATCTGAAGCGGTTGGCCCATTTTATCTAATCGGGCGATATCACCAAAGGCTTGGTCGTAGACCTGCTGTGTCAGACTTCCAATCAGATCAAGCTCTTCCGCTAAACCAATAAAACGCACCGGTGGAATAATCCCTTTTTCTGGATGCTGCCAGCGCACCAAGGCCTCAACTCCGATGACCTTATTGTGTCGAATATCCACCTGTGGCTGGTAATAGGTGATCAGTTGTTTTTGCTGAATGGCTTGCTGTAATTCCAACTCAAGATCGTGCAGATCTTCATTGCGGGCCTGCATCGCGGTATTGATCGCAGAGCTGCAAATAAGCCGATGTAGGGCTTCCTGTTGAACCGGTTTTTCAAGAGAGCTTAAGATATTGATCTGGCGTTCACGGGCAATCTGTTCGGCGGTATGTAGAATACGTGAATCTTCACCGCTCATCAGAATAACGGCAACATTTAGCTTCATGGAGCTGACGTGACGCATTAGCTCAATACCATCCAAATCTGGCATGTTAAGGTCTGTAATCAACAAGTCGGTCACTGGAGTGCGGCGAGCGAGATAGCGCAGCGCTTGATCTGCACTGTCGGTATAGATGGCTTGTTCAATACCTAAGCGATTTAGCATGCGCTCCATCTGGCGCAGAATAAAGTGATCGTCATCTACGACGATCACTCTGAGTTGTTTTAAGGCTTTTTCAATCATACAGCCACCTGCTATCGCTTACTGACATTTAGTCTTAAATGTAGCCCTATCCTGAATATAGCCCTATCTTGAGTATTAATAGTAGGTCACTTTATATGACTTAGCAGAGTAAAGCCGTTTGCCGTATACCTCTTAGATTCGATAGGGGGGAGACGTTAACAGCCCGGAATCTAAAGGGATCGCTCATATGCTGAAAAGAATATTAAATACCATAGGAGCCAAGGTGACGGTTTCTATGTTGGCGATTACTGTTTTGGTCATAGTGATTGCCATATCCAGTTATATATTGAGTATCCGTACAGAAGACAATACACGGGTGGTGGCGGAGTCTGATATTCCCAGTGCAATTTTATCCATTTCTATGTTGGATGAGATAGGGGATATGAATGCCAATGTACTGGAGTATGCCTTGGGGGAGGCAGAGGAGAAGCAGGTTTTTGAGGAGAATTATCAGGAATTTATTGGTTTTTTTGCCCGATTAAAAGAGGCTTCTGTTTTTAGGAAGCGACGGCTGGATGAGGTTGAACGGTTGTTTAGTGAGTATTCCCATCGTGCTCGCACGGAGATTTTTGAACGTTATGATCCCGAAGCTGAAGGCTGGGCTCGACAGCGGATTCAAGCGCTAACGGAAATTACCGGTACTCGTTTAGAAGAACTATTGGATGAGCTAAAAGAGAGTGAGATTTCCGATGCGGGTCAAGATCCTTCTTTTGATGAGGTGGTCAATGATGATCTACCAGGGGTGCGTTACTACTTAGAACTGGTGGATGAAGGTGGGGATATGGTGAATAACCTGACCCAATATATTAATGGTGTGACCACGGCCAAAGAGCAATTTTTTCAAAATAGCCAGACCTTTGAAATATTTCTGGCGCAACTAAAACCTCTGGAACAGAAGCCCGAAGAGATTGCTGCGCTTAAGGAGGTCCAGGCGTTGTATACGGTTTTAAGAGATGGGGGGATAGAAGTTTTTCAGCGTTATAACCCTCAGGATAAACAGATGGCGATTCGTGCCATTGATCGATTGGAACATGAGGTTTTCCAACGCCTGGAGCAGTTATTGGATGATATTTCCGGACAGGCCAGCGATGTGGCTCATGCTTCTTTATTTGAATTAAGGGAGCTAACTGAAAATAATATTTGGATTATGACCGGTTTAGTGACCATTGTGATTTTATTTTGTTTGTTGATGGTCTATTACGCCTATCGCTCTATTGTTCGACCCATTACAGATCTGATTAACTCCATGCAGCGTATTTCCAGTGGTGATGTTGAGCTAGTGGTTGAGTATCAAGGCAGGGATGATGAGATAGGTTCCATGGCACGATCCATAGAGGTTTTTAAACAGAACCTAATCGCTCGGGCTGATGCAGAGCAGGCGTTACTGGATGCTAAAGATAGGGCAGAAAGTGCTTCTCGCGCCAAGGCCAGCTTTTTAGCAACCATGAGTCATGAAATCCGGACACCCATGAACGGTGTGATTGGCATGATTGATCTGATGATGGAAAGCTCCATGACTCAAGATCAGCGTTCCATTATGAGAACGGTACGGGACTCTTCTTTTTCTTTGCTGAATATAATCAATGATATTTTAGACTTTTCCAAAATAGAGGCCGGTAAGCTAGAGTTGGAGCATGTGTCCTTTGATCTAAATAATGTAGTGGAAAGTGTGGTGGATACCATGCAGATATCCGCTCGGGAAAAACGAGTATGTTTGGATCTGCATACGGATTTGAATATTCCTCTGGAGCTTGTGGGTGATCCCCTGCGTTTACGCCAAGTTATCTTTAATATTATTGGCAATGCTATTAAGTTTTCGGCTCAGGCCAGCCAGGATGGGCATGTTTGGGTGCGTACTCGCTTAATATCGTCAGAAAACACTCGGGTTAAATTACAGTTACAAGTGGCTGATAACGGTATTGGTATCCGTAAAGAGGAGTTGGATAATTTATTCCTCCCCTTTACCCAAGCAGAATCTTCCACTACTCGTCGATTTGGTGGCACAGGGCTTGGTTTAGCGATTTGCCATAATCTGATCACTCTTATGGGCGGTCAGATTAAAGTGGAGTCTCATTATGGTCATGGCGCAACGTTCAATATTGAATTGCCACTTAATATAGGGCGGCGCAAAGAGACGCTAAGCTTTGATAGCAGTAATCTGATGTTATTGCTGGATACCCATGACAACAGCTTAAGGGATCTCTGTCAGGAGTATCTAAGCCATCTGGGTATTGAGTCCATGTCGCTGGGAGCAGAGCAATCACAAAAAGATCTGCTATTACAGTATTTGGATCAAGGGGTCTTTGTTGTTTTGGTGAAAGATCATAGCCATTCCAGTTCTCTGGATACTCTCTACCATCGTTATAATCACTTTAAACAACTTTTGTTAATTAGTGATGGTCAAATGAGCCCCGGGGTTATTAATGGTTATACCTATGGGCTTGAAGGGCATCCTCTAAAGGCATCGGGCCTAATTTTGGCATTAAATATTTTATTGGGCCGCGAAAGTCCGGAGGTAGATATAGAGCTTGAATCAGAATACCCCAAAGCATTGGAAGTTCCTGAGTCCATCCATGAGGCCGAGCAGCAGGGGCGTTTAATCTTGGTGGCAGAAGACAATCTGGTCAATCAGGATGTGATTTCCCGGCAACTGAAAACCTTAGGGTATCTCTGTGTGGTGGCAGCAGATGGCATTGAAGCGGAAAGAATGTATGACCTGTATCGTTATTCAATGGTATTGACGGACTGTCATATGCCAAGGCGAGACGGTTATGAGCTGGCGAAAATACTGAAGCATAAGCAAAAAGAGCAGGGTACCTTTGTACCTATTATTGCCATTACCGCTAATGCCTTATTAGGGGAGGCAGAAAAGTGTTATGACGCAGGGATGGATGATTATCTAGCTAAACCCGTTGAACTTAGTAAGTTACGTAAGGCATTAGAGCAGTGGGCAGGGAAACTAAATTTGCCGGGTATAGAGCAGGCAAATATTGATCCTGATGCTCAGGCTATGCAAAACTCTGACGATAGGCAAAAGACAAATATCTTATTTGCTCAGACAGATAACCGTCAAAATTCAAGTACCCAAGAGACAGAGAGCGGCATTGACCTAGATGAGAAGGTGATTGAAACGATTTATGGTGGCGAGTTGGACGATTACAGAGATTCTTTGAGGGATTTTCAAGAATTAGTTCTGCCTAGAATTGCTCATATTCATGAATATATTGCTGATGATCTAAGTAATTTAAAGGCAAAACTGCATCAGTATAAATCACCAGCTAAAGCTGTTGGAGTCAATCTATTGGCTGCATTGTTGGAAGAGATAGAAGCGTTATGCCTAGACGATCCTGTCTCTTTGGAGCAGATAGGGCAGCGTATTGATCATTTACAACAGATTATTCCTGAGATTGATAAAGTGATTACAGAAAAAATTAATAGCCTAAAATGATAGAGTTATAGCTGATGCAAAATGATCTCTTTCATCCTGAAGATAGGGAGCAGGTTTATAGGTTGTCGGAAGACGCCGTCTTTTTACCCGGTTTTATAGGTGCTCAGGATAGTGAATTGCTAACGGCACTAGAGTTTGTATTACTACGATCGCCTTTGCGTTATATGCAAACGCCCGGTGGAAAGTCTATGTCAGTAGCGTTAAGCAGCTGCGGTGCTTTGGGATGGATGAGTGACGATAAAGGTTACCGCTACACTCATGTTGATTCGGTGACAGGTGATCCTTGGCCGGATATGCCAGAAGTTTTACTGCAGTTAGCAAAAAGCGCAGCACAGAGGGCTGGTTTTAAAGACTTTATCCCTGATGCTTGCTTAATTAATTGTTATGTCGCTGAGAGTCGAATGTCGCTGCATCAGGATAATGACGAGTGGGATCTAACGGCACCTATTGTTTCCATCTCTTTAGGATTACCCGCTGATTTTTTATGGGCAGGATTTACGCGTTCGTCATCGAAGCAGGTCTTATTGCTTCAACATGGAGATGTTTTGGTTTGGGGTGGAAAAGACCGTTTACGCTTTCACGGTATTAAGCCTCTTAAAGAGGGCTGGCATCCGCTCACTGGGGATTGTCGGATTAACCTGACCTTTCGTAAGACCCGATAACATCTGATCTTAATTGATAAGCGGCCCATCGTTATCAATCAACTCTTATCGGTATAAAGCTAATAACACTTATAGTCACGCTTCCCCTTCGTTGTTTTTCTCTAGGAGATAGGGGAATGGCAGATATCAGACCCTGTCAAACAATAACGACCCTTGCCCGAATGTTTCGCCTGATACATAGCGGTGTCCGCTTGTTGAATTAAGGCGTTTGGATTTGCAGAGTGTTCTGGATATAGGGCAATACCAATACTGCAAGATAAGCTAACAGGTAGACCGTTGCTCAATAAAATAGGCTCATTTATATGAAGAATAATCTTTTCTGCTAACAAGCTGGCATCTTCTTTATGGTGTAATGAATGGAGTAGCACGGCAAACTCATCCCCACCCATGCGGCCGACAGTATCAGACTGGCGGACAGTACTGCTTAAACGTTGTGCAATAGTTGTTAGTACCTGATCACCACTGCTATGACCATAGTTGTCGTTAATGGCCTTAAAACCATCAAGATCGATAAAGAGCATCGCCAGAGCTGTATTATTTCGATTGGCCATGAGGACCGCTTGTTGGAAGCGATCGTAAAATAATGCTCGGTTAGGCAGATCGGTTAGCTGATCGTGATGAGCTAGATGTTGTAACTGATCACTGGCTTGTTTTTGTTCGCTAATATCCTGATGAGTGCCAACCATGCGTATAGGGCGATTTTTACTGTCACGTTGAACAATTTTTCCTTTATCCAAAACCCAGATCCAATGACCCTCTTTATGCTGCATTCTCATTTCACATTCGTAGGCTTCTAGCTCACCATCGTAATGCTGTTGCAGTCGTTGATCTGCGAGAGGTAAATCCTCAGGATGGATTAGGCGTGTACGGCAGGCATGGGTAATAGGGATTAGCTCGTCTAATTTATATCCTAGCATCTCTGCCCAGCGTTTATTAATAAGGACTCGGCCTGATGGGATGTGCTTCTCCCAGGTGCCGACATTGGTGCTCCAGATAACTTCATTTAGGCGCTGTTTTTCATAGGCTAGATTATTGCGCATGAGTTTGCTTTTTTGCAGAGATATCATTAACCCTGCTGCACCTACAATCAATAGGCCTATGATCGCCAGCAGCTGTATTCTTATGGAGCTTTCACTCTTTTTTAGGCTTTCTAGTTGCTCTGAAACCATCTCTTCCAAACGATTCTGGTAGTGCCAGAGAGAATCTTCAGTTTTACGGAATTCAGAGATATCCCTAATAATGGAAAAGAGCACGGTTTCATTGTGATATTTCATAGGAACAGAAGATACTTCAACGGTATGGATGCTGCCGGAAGCCTTTTTATGTCGAAAGATAAAATAGTTGCGGTTCTCTTTAGCCGCTAGAGCGCGTTCTTCTGCAACAGCTTGTTTACTCAAAGCGTTGATTCGTTGGATGCTCATATTTTCCAGTTGAGATGGGTCATAGCCGTAAAAAAGGCTGGCTGCCTTGTTTGCTCGAACAATTTGGCCGTTTTTGGGATTGATTAATAGCATCACAACGTGGTGTTTTTCAAAGATTTGCTCAAAGCCGTCATGAATAGCAAGCGCTGGCAAGCTTAGGCTAATTAAAATCAAGCAAAATAGTGCTCGTATATGGGCCTTCATATAGGATCTCCAGTGAGGGGAGTAAAGGCTCTGGCCAGCTTTGGTCGCTAGCGTCATTAAACGATGTTTATACAATGATTTTATTATAATTACAAAAAGTTACATATGATGTATATCAAAAGTATGATTTACATTGTTAGGGCTTGAAATTGTTTCTTTAGGGCCTCTATAAACTGGGGTGATCCACTGAGTTATCGTCAGTAGGGACGAATAAAGGAGGATAAGGAGAAAATGCCACGAGGGAGAAAATTTGTTGTACAATAAGTGGTTATACATATCTAAACAAAAGTATTCCGATATTCTTTGGACTGTAGTCTGAGAAGACGACAATTTCTCGTAGAGAAACTTTTGTTTAGGTATTTAGCATTTTTCCGTAGGTAGATTGTTACTGGCTATTATTATGGTCTGTTCTAATGATCGAGTGTGCGGCGGTTTTCACTCTTAATTGATTGGTTTCTATGAGTTATCAGGTACTGGCCCGGAAGTGGCGTCCTAAAAATTTCCATGAACTGGTAGGGCAGGATCATGTGCGTAAAGCACTGGTTAGCGCGCTTGATAACAACCGTTTACATCATGCTTACCTGTTTACCGGTACTCGGGGTGTGGGTAAGACGACTATCGCCCGGATTATCTCTAAGTGTTTAAACTGCGAAACAGGCATTACCTCTCGACCTTGTGGAGAATGTTCCAGTTGTCGGGAGATTGATGAAGGTCGCTTTGTTGATCTGATCGAAGTGGATGCGGCATCCCGAACCAAGGTAGAGGATACCCGTGAATTGCTGGACAACGTTCAGTACGCGCCGTCCCGTGGTCGTTTTAAAGTGTACTTGATTGATGAAGTACACATGCTGTCCACCCACAGTTTTAATGCCCTGTTAAAAACACTAGAAGAGCCACCTCCACACGTTAAATTCCTGTTAGCGACCACAGATCCACAGAAATTACCTGTGACGGTTCTTTCCCGTTGTTTGCAGTTTAATCTGAAGAATATGCCACCGGAACGAGTGGTTGAGCATCTGAGTAATGTACTGACTCAGGAGCAGATTCCTTTTGATGAACCGGCACTTTGGCAATTAGGCCGTGCTGCTGATGGCAGTATGCGTGACGCTTTAAGCTTAACGGACCAGGCGATTGCTTACGGTGAGGGTGAGATTACCGCTAGCCAGATCAGCGAAATGCTAGGTTTGGTGGATCATCGTCATGTAGCCGAGTTGATCGAACATCTGATTAACAAAGATCCTGCATCGATGTTGTCAGAAGTGGCGAAACTGTCGGAGCAGGCTGCAGATTTTGAAACCATCTTAGGTGATATGGCGTTATATCTACACCGTATGGCCATTGGTCAGCTATTGCCGGACGCCGTCGATAATGCTCAGGGTGATCGTGAGCAGGTGATGAATCATGCCAGTCGTATGACGGCAGAAGATTTACAGCTCTATTACCAAATCGCTATTAAGAGTCAGGACGACCTGCCTTTGGCGCCGGATATGCGTACCGGTTTTGAGATGGCAATGATCCGTATGCTGGCTTTTGCTCCGCAGGGTGTTCCTGTTGCCAATGCTGCGCCTATGGCTTCCAATGTTCCCGCGGGACATTCTCCGGCGTCGGCTATTAGTGCCAGCTTGGATGACGGTAAAAAAAAAGCCCCAGTAGCGCCATCGGTTAATTCGCCTAATTCTGCCGTTAGCCCTAGAGGTGTTGTTAATACTACTTCTGAGAATGCTAGTGCTGCAGTGACTAACGTTGTAAGTGCCAATACTATAGAGGCTAATCCTTCAAGTGAACGGGTTAGTCCTCTACAAGCGTTAACTAACCCTCAAATAGCACCAACAAATTCGCCTCAAATGCAGCCAGCGGCTCAACCTGAGGCAGGCAGACCATCCAGTGAACAGCAGATGAGTCCTTTGCAGGCTCATAATGCCATGTTAGAGGCTCATGCTGCGTCTCAATCCGCAGGGCCAGCTGTTACTGTTGACGTTCCTCCCTGGGAAGAGTTGCCGGTTATGCCGGAGCCGACAGATTCACCGCAAATAGCGACAGCCCCCACGGGAACAGCCGAAGCACCTATAGCGGTTATGCCTGTAGCAGAAGCACCTGTGGAGACGCCAGTATCGTATGAGCCTCAAGCTCCTGTGGCTCAACCGTCTTATGAATCCGAATCACCTGCACCGTTTGAGCAGGTGCCGGTGCCCGCTGCTGTACAAGTAGAACCTGTTGTACAGGATGAGCAGCCGCCAATGTGGGGAGAGTCACAGCCACCAGTGGCTCCTCAGGCACAGTTCGAAGCTCAGCCACAGTTCGAAGCTCAGCCGCAAACCGTGCCTCAAGCATCATTTGAACCGCAACAGCCGTTTGCTCCTCAGGCGCAGGCTCCTCAACAGCTGGCGGATGCTCCAGGCCAATTTACTCCTGAGCCCGCGGCAGAATATCAGCAATTAATGCCAGAGCCTTCTATTCCTGTACAGATGGCACCTGCTCCGGTGTCTAGTCCATCGGTTCTTGCTGAGCAACCTATTGCGGCTTCCGATGTCTTAGCAGAGCAAGCATCAGCTCCATCGGCAGTGCCTCCTACTGTATTAGGTTCTGACCCAGATGAAATAGCAGATACGGGTATTACGCCCCTAATTGGCCCTTGTCCTGCCCAGTTACAAGATAATAACGACTGGTTGAAAGCCTTTGGTCATTTGAAGGTTAATGGCTTAGAGCGCACCTTAGCGCAAAATGCCGCATTAACCCGCCGGGATGGCGATACACTGTATTTTGATGCTCAATTAGTAGGGCCAGAGTTTGCAACACCAGAACGGATTGCCGTTTGGCAAACAGCAGTACAGCAACTGTTTAATCAGCCTGTACGCATTGAAATTCGTCAAGCAAGCACACATATAGAAACACCAGCCTTACGAGAAGAGCAGTTAAAAGCACTGCGTAAGCATCAGGCTCAACAGATTTTTGTTCAGGATGATCATGTTCAGCGCCTAGTGACAGAATTTGGCGCACAAGTGAATCTAGACTCGGTAGAAGCTTTGATTTAAACCGTATTTAAGTAAATTGAGGAAAACACTATGTTTGGTAAAGGCGGAATGGGTGACCTGATGAAACAGGCGCAAGAGATGCAAGCTAAAATGCAACAGATGCAGGAAGAAGCGGCCAATCAAAAAGTCATCGGTGAAGCCGGTGCAGGCATGGTTAAAGTCACCATGAATGGCCGTCACGATGTTAGCGCGGTTAGCATCGATGATACCCTGATGAGCGAAGACAAAGAGATGCTGGAAGACCTGCTAGCGGCAGCGGTAAATGACGCTGTACGTCGTGTTGAAGAGACGACTCAAGCTAAAATGTCAGAAATGACCGGTGGTATGCAGATGCCTCCTGGTTTCAAAATGCCATTCTAAGGCATTTCCTAAGAAGAATTGATCTGTGGCCTGATTATTCAGGCCACATGCGTATCTAGAATCTCGATGCATGAGTTACGATACACCGAGTTTCGATTGAATGTTTTATGGAGAGTGTCTATGGCGTTTAGCCCTCTGGTTGAACAACTGATCACAGCCTTACGGTGCTTGCCTGGGGTTGGGCCAAAATCGGCTCAGCGTATGGCGCTGCATCTTTTAGAGCGGGATAGAGAGGGTGGTATGCACCTGTCAGAGATCCTGTCTAGGGCTCTTGATCTGGTTGGCCAGTGCTCTCAATGTCGAACATTAACAGAAGAACCTGTATGTGGTTTATGCCGCAATGAACGCAGGGATAGTAGCCTGTTATGTGTGGTCGAAACGCCCGCAGATCAGATTGCCATGGAGCAATCAGGTGGTTATCGAGGTCGATATTTTATATTGACCGGACATCTATCACCGATTGATGGCATAGGCCCTGAAACCCTCGGACTGGACTTGTTGTTAAATCGCATCAAAACCAGTGAAATTACAGAACTGATCCTAGCCACAAACCCCACAGTGGAAGGTGAAGCCACGGCCCATTATATCGCAGAGATGGTACGTGACCTGCCGGTGACAGTCACACGACTGGCTCATGGCATACCCGTAGGTGGTGAGCTGGAATATATTGATGGTGGTACCCTAAACCGAGCATTTGCCGGTCGGTTACCAATGACGGAATAATGACGGAACAAGCAATCTCCTACCAATTTATCGCTTCGGATGAAGCGTTAGAAAAGCAATGTGAGTACTGGTTAGGCCAGTCCTTCTTAGCTTTAGATACCGAATTTATGCGGGTGGATACTTTTTATCCAAAAGCCGCACTCATTCAAGTACAAGATGATCAAGGCTCCTGGCTAATCGATCCCTTGGCGATCAGTAACTGGCAGCCTTTTGCCAATGTACTGACCAGCGAATCTGTACTGAAAATTCTGCACGCCTGCTCGGAAGATCTGGACGTATTTTCTGATCTGACCGGGGAAGTACCTCGTCCGCTAATGGACTCTCAGGTGGCTCTAGCCTTCTTAGGTGAAGCGCTTTCTGTGGGTTATCAGCGGATGGTGGAAAACTGGCTGAATGTCAGTTTGCAAAAAGAAGAGACCCGCTCGGACTGGTTGCAACGTCCGTTGACGGAATCCCAGTGCATTTATGCTGCGGCAGATGTCTATTACCTGTACCAGATTTGGCCACTTATTCAGCAAAAGCTGGCAGAGACACAGCGTGAAGCTTGGTGCCGAGAAGAGTGTAATCAGATTGCCCGACAAGCCAGCTTGCCTGCGGATGATGAGTTCTATTTCCTAAGGGTAAAACAAGCTTGGAAATTGTCTCAGGAAAAACTTTCTGTCTTGCAAAACCTGACCAGCTGGCGAGAACAAGAAGTCCGAGCCCGCAATATACCCAGAGGTCGTTTATTGTCCGATAGCCAATTGTGGTTGATGGCCTTTAAACTGCCGAGCAATCGTTTCGAACTCTCTCAAATTGATGGCTTGCGACCCGCAACAATCAAGCGAGACGGCGATCAAGTGCTGGATCTGATTCAGCAGGGTAGAGAGCGATCTCAAGCACTTTGGCCAAGCTCTATTCCATCACCGATTGGTGTTCCGTATCGAGATTGGGCCAAAACCCTGAAAAAATTGGTTAAAACCATTGCTGAAGCAGAAAACCTGCCACCAGAATTATTGGTACGTAAGCGCCAGCTGGAGCAAGTATTAAACAGTGCTGTACGGGGTGAGCTAAATCAAATGCCAGAAGAGTGGCGAGGTTGGCGCGAATCCTTAGTGGGTGAGCCGCTGATCGATAAGCTTAGTCAGCTAGCCAGTAAATAATGGCCTGAATGGGGTTCGCTTTTTGAAGTCGCTCTTCGGAATGTCTCTTTGTAACGATTCCTTGGCGTGCCGCTTTGGAAAGCCCCTTAAAATAGACCCTGAAACAGTCTGAGAAATGCACGTATACTGCGCGGATTATTAAGCCTAATCCGCCCGTAACAGAGGCAACCCCCTTGAAACTGATTTGTGAAATATTTAAAAGCCCCCGTAAAGACGAAATGTATCTCTACGTGGATAAAACAGAAGGCATGGAGCGAGTACCAGAAGCTCTGCTAGAAGTATTTGGTCGCCCTGTATCTGTCACCACCATGCTGATTACCCCAGAGAAAAAACTCGCACGGGCAGAAGCTGACAAAGTGATGGCAGAGATTCGCAGCAATGGCTTCTACCTACAGATGCCACCAGCCAAAGATGACTACCTGTTAGATCTGTATAAAGCACCCACTGAGAGTAAGTACTAAGATGACCGTACAAGAGCGCTTCTGGCAGCAGAAAAGCCTGCATCAATTCACCGCAGAGGAATGGGAAGCGCTCTGCGACGGCTGTGGTAAATGTTGTTTGCACAAGCTGGAAGACGAAGACGACGGAGAAGTGTATTACACCGACGTCGCCTGCAAACTGATGGATATCACCACCTGTCGTTGCAATGACTACGGCAATCGCCTAGAGCAAGTACCGGGTTGTTTAAAGCTGACGCCGGATTCTGAGGATATCTTCCCTTGGTTGCCCAAAAGCTGCGCCTATCGCCTAGTTAAAGAAGGCAAACCGTTACCGGACTGGCATCATCTTGTCTCAGGTAAAACCGACAGTATCCATAAAGCCCGTCAAAGTATTCGTCGCCGCGCGATAAGCGAGCAAGTGGTTTATCCCGAAGAGATGGAACTGCATATTATTGGTTGGGTAGAGTGATTTACCCTGCCTGATATTTTTTGATAAAGGCTACCTATGACTAAAATCGCCCTGATTACCGGTGCTAGCCGAGGCATAGGTGCCGCCACCGCCCAAGTGCTTGCTCAGCAAGGTTACGATATTTGTGTTAACTATAAGAGCAACGCAAAGGCCGCAGATCAATTGGTTGTTGAGCTAACCGCTGCAGGCGTACGGGCCATCGCCGTACAAGCGGATATCTCCCAGGAGGCAGATGTTGAACGTCTCTTTACCACCCTAGATCAGCAGCTGGGGCCAATCACCGCGCTGGTGAATAATGCCGGTATTTTACGGCCTCAAAGCCGGGTGGAAGACCTAACGGCAGCGCGCATTAACCAGCTACTGACCACCAATGTCACAGGTTATTTCCTCTGCTGCCGGGAAGCGATCAAGCGCATGTCCACAAAACATGGTGGGCAAGGTGGCTCCATTGTAAATGTCTCCTCCGTCGCCGCTCGTACCGGCTCCCCTCATGAATATGTGGATTATGCCGCTACCAAAGGAGCGATTGATACGCTTACCACAGGTCTATCCCTCGAAGTGGCCGACGAAGGCATTCGAGTCAACGGCGTACGTCCCGGTTTTATCTACACCGATATGCATACCGACGGCGGCGAACCGGGACGAGTGGATCGATTAAGTCCCGTTATCCCCATGAAACGCGGCGGCCAACCGGAAGAAGTAGCCCAAGCCATCGCCTGGTTACTGAGTGATGCCGCATCCTACTCAACCGGCAGCTTTATTGATCTGGCCGGTGGTAAATAATCCTTAAGGCAAAGACAGGTTCACTGGGTTGGATATCCTAACTACCCGTAGGGATCATCACCTGCTTGTAAATCTGCCTTATAAGCCCAACGCCCACGTTTACATCTTTCTCGCTGCACTCAAAACCCGTAACGTGGATAAGCCAGAAGCGCATCCGCGAATCAATCGATTCTCTCGGTATTATATTTGTAGTGAAAGCCAAAATATAAAGCAGCTTTTTCCCTGATAAATTAGCGGAAAATATATTGTTAGAGCACAGCTAAGCGTTTAACTTTTTTATTACTCCATACCCTATTTTTAACCCTTTTTTTCTGACTTATAAAAAAACCTTTTAAATCAAAGGATTAAAAATAGAGCTAAAAAAAGGGGTAAAAGGTCAAATCTAGACCTTGTTCTTTAAAAATCAGCAGGTTACTGTTTTATAGCTCTAGTTCACCGCCGAATAGGCGGCTTAGAAGATTCGATAGAGATAAAGATCGAAAAGAACCGATAAAAGAAGTCCCTGTATGACCTACAATATTCCGTTGGGGTTCACGGCTTCATTATCATCATGAGAATAAAGTCTTGAGCCATGGCCGTTCAGCCCAACCTACACAAGCCTCATTTCAAGTAGATTTCATCACTTGGGGTGGGCACCCTATGGTTCAGCGTAGCATGGGTCAGTCAGAGTTCTATCTGCGATTATCTGATGTGCTCAAAAGCCGATACAGAGTGAGGCTTGTGTAGGTTGGGCTGAGCGAGAAATCTGTACTATCAATCACTTAAATATCGAATACCGCGAACCCCAACGGCAGGCTATCAGGTTTCACTGGCGGTGGTTTCGCGGATGCGCCTCTGGCTTATCCTCGCTACGGTTATGTGGTGATGGTTACGGTTTATTGAGGGCGGTTATTTTAGGGTGAAAACAGCCGGATATTATCCGGCTGTTTTGTAGTGTGGGGTATTGGCTGGTCAATATGTTGTCTATTGGGACACTTGATCCAGTCCTAGCATTTTTAGTACGACACTTTGGCTTTCGGCTATTTCTCTATAGCTTTGATCTCGGCCGGAGCCTCCTGCGTGGCCGGAGTCCATTCGGGTGCGTAGCCAATGGTTTTGGATTCCGGCTTGTTGCAGTCGGTAGCTCCATTTTGCGGGTTCCCAGTATTGGACGCGGGGGTCGTTAAGCCCTGCTTCTATCCAAAGTAGTGGTTTATTGTTCTGGCTTTCGGTTTTTATATGCGCCTGAACATTGGATGTTGAGTCGCTGCTTGTCTCAACAGTTTGTTCTGTTGTGTGTAGTTGGAGATTATCCAGTGGGCTGTAATGCTGGATGCGCCAGTGCTCTTCGGTGTTTTCTGGGTTGCCCCATTCTTCGTATTCAGTCACGGTGAGTGGTAATTCTGGTCGGGACATGGTGCGCAATACGTCTACGAAGGGAACTTCTGCAATCATGCCGTGAATCAGTTCTGGGATCCGGTTGTAAACGGCTCCTAGGACGATTCCAGCGGCGCTGCCTCCTTGCAGTACAAGTTTGCTGGCGTCGGTAATGCCGCGTTTGATCAGACCTTGGACGCTGCTTTGCAGGTCTCGAATACTGTTTTCTTTGTAGCCCAACCGTCCTTGATGATACCAGTGCTCGCCGCAGTCTCCACCACCTCGAAGGTGAGCGATGGCAAAGACGACGCCTCTTTCCATTAAACTTAGACGGCTGGATGAAAACCAAGGATCTAGAGCGTCGCCGTAGGCTCCATAAACATAAAGTAAGACGTTTACAGGCTTGCCGTTACGGGCGCGGTTCAGTTGTTCTGTTTGACCCACTAGGCTGATAGGGAGAGTGCTGCCATCCCAGGCTGGTACGGTTATTTGTTGACTGCTGAACTGGCTCAGGTCGGTATTGTTTAGAGGGAGCTGTTTCAGTTTAGTGAGCGTTTGCTCTGCCATCTGGTAGCTGTAGAGTGCTGGGGGCTGATTAAAGGACTCCAGCTCTAGGCGTACACTGTTGGTATTGCTTAGGGGGTTATCCGATAGATTGATAGAGATTAGCGGATAAGGGGCTTTAAATTGATGTTGCAGTTGGCCATCCAGATCTTTAATAGCTAGGTGTTGCTGCCCTAGGGTGTGATCTCGGCTCAGGATTAACATATGGTGGTCAAACAGTTCAAAACCTTCAAAGGTTTGTTGTTGGCTGGCCGGTTCGATCAGTTGGGCGTGTTTTAACGCGTGTTTATCCAGTGGTGTCTGATTTTTATCGATGGCCAGTAGGCTAAAGCATGCATGTTGGCAGTTACTGCGAATATACAGTTTGTCGCCAATACTGTCGGCGTGATATTCGTGACCTTCTTCTCTTGGGCTGATCAGTTGTAGCGGTGCGTCTGGTTGGTTTGCGGGTACAAAGTAATATTCGGAGCTTTGTTTGCTTAGGCTTTCAATAAATAGGGTTTGTCTGTCTCGGCTTTTACTGCAACCGACCCAGAAGCGGGCATCTTCTTCGGTAAAGATGATGGTTTGTTCACCGGTAAAGATATCCAATACCATAATTTGCCAAGGACGCTGGGTATCGTCCAAGGGGAAGCAGATCAGTTGGTGTTGATTTTCACTCCAGATCAGGTCTGATGTGAGTGGTGGCAGGTCGTCGAAATATTCAATACTGCCATCCTCTAGGTTGATGATCTGTAGCTGGAATTGCTCGTCACCTTCGGTGTCTGTGGTGATGGCCAGTAGCATTTCGTCTGGCGATATGGCCATATCCCCTAGGTCGAAAAATTCTTCCTCTTCTGCCATTGGATTGATATCCAAGTAACAATGGGCGCCGTCAGGTTGTGTGTTGTTGCTTTGTGCTGATGAGCTCTCGTTTGGAGCAGCGTTTGGGTTCTCGTTTGAAGTAGCGTTTAGATCAACAGGATAACGCCAATATTGAGGGTAGTTTAAAGCCTCTTGGGTGCGCACAAAGTAACTGAATTTTTCCAGACTGGAAGGATAGCTGTCATTGTCTAAAGGTGTGCGGTGACGTATCTCTTGAAACAGTGTTTCTTGTAGTGCCGGGTCGAGCCATTGGTCGGCATTTTGGTTCTGTTGTTTTAGATAATTTAGGGTGCGCTGTGATTTCTCTTCAAGCCATTGTTCTGGATCTAGAGATAATTCGGCATTCAGGAATGCGGGAAGGTCGTTATTTTGTTTGGCTTGAGACATAATAGGCTGCTTAAAAATCAGGGTGTTAATGCCATACAACGGAATCTGAAGTTATGACTTTTGAGAATTATCAGACCTGGAGCTGGGCGATCTATGCATTATCCGCTTTGGTGGTGATGCTTGTCACGCTGAGAATCACTCGAAACTGGCATGTCAGTATTAAGGGATTTTTACGGGTCACTGTATTTGTACTGATGGCGGTGCCTTGGTATGTGGAGGGCACCATGGGGCCTTTGGCTCCTGCATTGACGGTTAGCGTCTTTGAAGGGGTGACTTTGGGCGGTGATAGCTGGACGCGTGCTGGTTATCCTTTGCTAGCAGCCTTAGGTTTAGGGTACTTAGTCGCTCTAATCGGTTTGTGGATCAGCAGCCGTTTTGGTTCTCGCGATGATGAAACCGATGAAGAAGAAAGCTCAGAAACACGAGATAATGCGTAATACTGAGTTATAAAGTGTATTTTTTCACATTTGCACGTTGAGTGTCGGGAATGAATGCATAACAATAAACCACATTTTTATTTATGCTTTCCACATAGTTATGTGGTGTAAACACGGAAACAGTTCAGGAAATAAAACATGGTAGCGCACGTTGTTATTCTTACCTTTGTAATGTTGATGGCCGGTGTATTTGGTGGTTTGATCAACTTTTATCTGCTTAATCAAAATAATAAAGACACGGTTGCCTTGGCTCGCTGTTTAGTCGTAGGTGTTGGTGCGTCTTTCTTAGTGCCTGTGGTTTTGGATTTGATGGGCAGTGATATTGTGGTGCTGAGTCAAACCGATTCTTCTAAAATGTTGATTTATACAGGTATCTGTCTGATTGCGGCGATTGGTTCCCGTATGGTGGTAACAAATGCTCTAGATCGTTCGTTAAGTGCTTCTGAACATGCTAAAACGGAAGTAGAAGCACTGAAGCAAGAGCTAAAACAGATGCAGGATGCTTTAACGCCACTGCTGGAAACTGAAACTGAGCAGAATGAGCCGATTGTTGTCTCTGAGACTGAGTTGGATGCGCTAGATGTTACCTCTACAGCGGTACTGAAAAGTTTGTCTAGTGGTCGTCATATCTATCGTGGTTTACCGGGGTTAGGTGGTGAGACCGAACTGGATGAAACCGATCTGCAAAAAAGCTTAGCTGTCTTGGTGGGTAAAGGATTAGCTGGACGGGTCAATAGTGGTTGGGGCATGCGTTGGTATGTGACTGAACATGGACGTAAATTATCTGAGTCCATTGTTTGATCATTGTTTCGTTTGCTGCTCGATAAATCAAAGATAGGTTTATCGGTTAGTTTATAGTGTGTTGTTTTTGTTTATCAGTATTAAGGATCAGTCATGGCATCCTCGATGGGTCGATTTATCGGAAAAACGCTGAGTATAGTTTTTGCCCTTGTCTGGGTGAATGTATCCCTGGTGCATGCGGCTGAGAAAAAGCCTGATGTACGGGTGTTGATCGATATCTCAGGTAGTATGAAAGAGAATGACCCTAATAATTTAAGGGTGCCTGCACTGAATCTGCTGGTAGATCTTCTACCGGAAGAAAGTAAAGCTGGGGTTTGGACATTTGGTGAGTATGTTAACTCACTGGTGCCCCATGAGTCGGTGGATGATGATTGGCGTCGTACGGCTCGTAGCCGTAGCCGTGATATTACCTCTTCGGCACTTTTCACAGATGTTGAAAATGCCCTAGAGCGTTCAACTTATGATGCTAAGCGTCCTAACGGAAACTTTGATCGCCATATCATTCTGTTAACGGATGGTTTGGTGGATATTTCTGAAGCGGGTTCTGAGCGTCAAAAGCGCATCGAAAACAATAAATCCCGTGATGAAATTCAGTTTGATCTGCTACCGCGTTTAGAAAAAGCAGGTTTTACTATTCATACCGTTGCTTTGTCGGATAACGCAGATAAAGATCTGATGTTAAAACTGGCGCAGCGTACCGGTGGTTTGGCGGCAGTTGCTAATAATGCTGAAGAGTTGATGCAGTTATTTGTTCAGGCTCTGGATCGCACGGCACCCAGTGAGCAGGTGCCTTTAGAGAATAACCGCTTTTTGGTGGACAGCAGCATTAATGAGTTTACCGCTCTGGTATTCCATAAACCCAATAGTCAGCGTGTTTTCCTGATTTCGCCAAGTGGTAAGCGTTATACCTCTCTGGATAACCCGGATAATATCCGTTGGCACTACGAAACTCATTATGATTTGGTGACGGTTACCGACCCTGAAGATGGTGAGTGGTTAATTGAAACAGAGATGCACCCTGAAAACCGGGTAACGGTGGTTTCGGATCTTAGCTTGCAGTCCAGTGATGTACCGGCAACTCTATTCAGAGGTTTAAGCCTGGATATTGAGGCGTTTATCACGGAAGAAGGGGAGATGATTACTCGCCCTGAATTCTTAAAAGTCGTCACGATGAATGCGGAGCAGGTATCGGATTCTGATCAGGTATTACAGTTGGATATTCTGACGGGAAAACCGGGTGTAGTCGGTAAGTTTGTCACTCAGTTAGGGCCATTTAATCAGACGGGTAATTACCGGATTAAGGTCAACTTGGACGGTAAAACTTTCCAGCGTTCGATCTCTCAACCGGTATTCGTACAGGATATTGTGAGTAGTAGCGTAGAGTATGACGACGGTAATGATCCTAAGCGTTTGTTTTTTACTAAGGTTTTACCTGAGCTAAAAACAAAAGATCTGACAATTACAGCTGCGGTTATGGGGCTTAACCTGCAGGCGCAGCTTGCCAGTGAAGAAAGCTGGACGCTGAATATGCCTCAGCTGGATCGCACTCAAAAACAGGTTATTCGTCTGTTTGCCAAAGGCACCATTGATGGGAAAGATATCAATGTTGAGTTAGAACCTATTGTGATTCCATCCACTAATCCTAACTCTCAAGTGTCTGCAATGGAGGAAGAATCACCGGTGCAAGCTGAGGCGTTGCCAGAATCGGATGGTGATTCTCCCGCTGAAGCCGGAGGAGAAGAAGCGGCTCCAGAAAAGAAAGATGAAGAACCTAAAGCCCGAATGAATCTGCTTGATCCTAATGACAAGCCGTTAAACCCTGGAGAGCCTGAAGGCACTAATCTGCTGTGGGTTTATATCGGTGTGGGTCTGGCGAATATTGCTCTATTTGCGGGCGCATTCTGGTTATATCGTCGGTTTGTTCAGCGTCGTACTGCCGCACGTCAGCAGGTCGAAGAAGCTAAACGTGATAATGATCTATCTTTATAATCTTGGTTGTTAGGAGTTAGATTGTAGATGTGTGAATTAATGGGCATGAGTGCCAATGTACCCACAGATATCTGTTTTAGCTTTAGTGGTTTGGTTAAGCGGGGTGGAGAAACTGGCCCTCATAAGGATGGTTGGGGCATTGCATTTTATGAGGGTAAGGGCTATCGAGAGTTTCGAGACCCTAATCCTTCGGTAGACTCTGAAATTGCCCGTTTGATTCAGAGTTATCCTATTAAGAGCAAGGTTGTCATCAGTCATATTCGACAGGCTAATGTGGGTGGGATCTGTCTAGAGAACACTCATCCTTTTAGTCGAGAGATGTGGGGGCGCTATTGGAGCTATGCTCATAACGGTCAATTAACAGATGCGCCAGAGAACTTTCCTGCAAGCTTCTATTTGCCGGTAGGTTCTACGGATAGTGAACAAGCATTCTGTTGGCTACTGGCCCAGTTGCGATTAAATTTCACCGATAATTGTTCCATTGATCCACTCAGTACGGCATTGCACGGTTGGTGTGAGCAGCTTAGAGGTAAGGGCGTCTTTAATCTTCTGTTGTCTAACGGTGAATATTTATTTGCATACTGCACGACTAAATTGAGCTGGATTACGCGCCGAGCCCCTTTTGGTAAAGCTCAGTTGTCTGATGTTGAGATGATGGTGGATTTTAAACAAGAAACCACGCCCAATGATGTGGTGACTGTTATTGCGACTCAGCCATTGACCGACAATGAAGAGTGGAATGTGATGCAGCCCGGTGAGTTAATTGTTTTTAAAGAGGGGGAGGTGATCTTACAGCACTTTTCCAAGGAGTCTAATGAGGCGGTTTAATCCCGTTGAGTGGCTTTAAAATAGAAAAAAGGTGTCCAATATCAATTGGGCACCTTTTTATGCTTTCCAGCTTTCCAGCTTTCCAGCTTTCCAGCTTTCCAGCTTTCCAGCTTTCCAGCTTTCCAGCTTTCCAGCTTTCCAGCTTTCCAGCTTTCCAGCTTTCCAGCTTTCCAGCTTGCTTATGCTTTACTGCACCATTTCGTTTTCAGAGAACATGCCTTCAAACAGTGCGGTAGACAGATAACGTTCGCCAGAATCCGGCATAATCACAACGATATTTTTGTCTTTGTTTTCTGGCTTTTCAGCCAGACGCAAAGCGGCAACCATAGCAGCACCACAAGAGATGCCGCAGATGACACCTTCTTTTAGCATCAGCTCACGGGCCATGGCGATCGCTTCGTCATTACCCACTTGTTCCACCTGATCCACCAGAGATAGGTCTAGGTTTGCTGGCACAAAACCAGCACCAATACCTTGGATTTTATGAGGAGCAGGTTTAACGTCATCACCGTTGATGGTTTGGCTAATCACAGGTGAATCAACAGGTTCTACAGCCACAGAGGTAATGGCTTTGCCCTGAGTGTTTTTGATATAGCGGGAGATACCGGTAATTGTACCGCCAGTACCTACGCCTGCGACCAGAATGTCGATTTCACCATCTGTATCTTTCCAGATCTCTGGGCCCGTTGTTTTCTCATGAATTTCAGGGTTGGCAGGGTTTTCAAACTGCTGAGGCATAAAGTAGTGTTCTGGATTGCTAGCTACCAGCTCTTCTGCTTTAGCAATAGCGCCTTTCATGCCTTTGGCAGGTTCTGTTAGTACGATATTGGCACCCAGCGCTTTCATCATCTTCCGGCGCTCTAGACTCATGCTAGAAGGCATGGTTAGAGTGATTTTATAACCACGGGAAGCTGCAACAAAACACAGTGCAATACCTGTGTTACCGCTGGTTGGTTCAACAATTTCCATACCGGCTGTTAATACGCCACGCTTTTCCGCATCCCAAATCATATTGGCACCGATACGGCATTTAACGGAAAAAGCTGGATTACGGTTTTCCATCTTGGCGTACAGGTGCTGGTGTTCACTCAGGCGGTTAATTTTTACCAGTGGTGTATTACCGATTGTCAGTGAATTATCGTCAAAAACCTTGCTCATAAAAAATCCCTAATATTTTCTGATTGTTATCCCATAACTGACTGGTAAAAAGTAGCGTCAGTGGGTTAAAGATAAGATTAGGGATTGTGGCTGAAAAAAGCTATCGGAACTTAATTCTATAAGGTTTTAAGCTAAGAACGGTTTTAAATAGGAAGACATAATGTTTTCCTCCTGCAAGTTGAGAAATATTAGCGGCCTAATAGTGATAGGGCAATATTAGGGCTTTGATTAGCTTGAGCTAGAATAGATGTGGCTGCTTGCTGGATAATCTGGTTGCGGGTCAGTTGAGCGGTGGCTGATGCAAAATCTGTATCAGTGACCAGAGATTTGGAGCGGGAGACATTTACAACAGTGCTTTCATTGTTACGTAGGTGAGATTGTAGTTCATTTAAGGTGGAGCCAAGCTCTGTTCTAATTTCATGAATGTTCTCTAAAGATTTATCCACGACTTCGATGGAGCCTCGGGCATTGGCTGAGACATTAACGCCGGATAGACCTATTCGCTCTGCAGTTCCGCCACGGATCTGGAAATCACTACGTTCACCAGATTGACTGCCAGTTTGCAGGCTAAAGGTTTTCTTTTGAGGTGGGGTGAAGTTCACAGAAGACCAGTCAATCTGGAAGCCATTGAGAGGTTGTTCTGCATAGCTATTGGCATCTCCGACAGAATCATGTTCATCTTTAATACCCATATTGTCGGCATCTAGTCCACCAATAGCACCAACATCGGCATTGGTTAAATCCATATGGTCGTTGATATAGTCGCCACCAGCACTTTGAACGTGAGTGATGTAATCTGCTTCAGTCATTCCTATGAAATTTTGAAGGGCATCATTGACCGATCTACCTTCAATAGAAAGATATTCCATGAAACTGGCTATACCATTGGCATGTCCTTCCTCCTTCATTCTATCGTGGAGCATTCGGGTCGCAACGAAAGCCCGGGAGTAATCTGCTGAAGAGCCTGTGGCATTAGCAAAGCCTGACATAAAAGTATTTGCTGCGGCAGCACTTGGGGTTGTAGTCCCCAAATCACCTGCAAGTCTGTCATCGGCGCCATGAATTATTTCAGCAGTACCTTCCATAAACCAAAGAGAACTCTGTATACCGGTTGAAAGCTGATTCACCATAACAGCATGAGCCATCTCATGCAGAATAACTCTATCATTTTGAGTTGTGTCACCGTTCCAGCCAGCAAGAAAAGCAGCTCGATCAATATTCATAGCGGTAACATCATTACCGGCGTAACTTACCGATGCGACAGCACCGCCTGCAGCGCCTACGTTTACAACAAACTCATCAACACCATCGCCCTCAAGGCCAAAATAGGCCTTAATATTAGCTTCTGACTGTTCTAGAGCGCTGTTGAGCTGAAGCACGATATCTTTATCGGTTACCGGAGGGCTGGCCTCGTTAACAGTAGGTCCTTCCAATAAAGGGACTGTTCCTAAGCTAGCTGCTTCCGCTATACCTGTTACAGATTCAATCAGTTCTTCAATTTCCAGTTGGGCGCTATCACGATCATCTTGAGTGAATGTATTACTGGACATTTGAACGGCAAGTTGGCGCATACGAAAGGCTATATCTGTAATTTCCGACATGGCGCCGTCTGCAATTTGAACAGCAGATATACCGTCCTGAATATTGCGAGAAGCTTGTTGAGTGCCAATTATCTGAGTATCCAAACGATTGGATATTTGTAAGCCTGCTGAGTCATCACGGGCAGAATTAATACGAGAACCAGAGGATAGCTGTTCAAAACTACGGTTCATACGCTCAGTGACGCTGGACAAGTTACTCATGCCCCTGAGTGCACTAACATTTGTATTAACAAATACCATGAGCTATTCCTTTGTTTGATTAAGCATCCAGTGATCAATAGCTTCCTAAGCACCCGTACAAAATATTCCGAGATTAAGCGCTGTTCTTGTTCCCACGCTCCGCGTGGTAATAAATAGCGCTAGGTGACCACGCAGGAGCATGGGAGCCTGTGTGGTGCTGAATCTGTCAGTAGCGGATAATGTCTGTGTTACTGCTTATGATTAGATATCGGCACTAAATTGAGAAATTTAACCTGTGTCTTGTTAGTTTTTCTATAACTGTGCCTATCAATGTCGATTTTACGTTGAATTGTATAGGTGACTCGCTAGTCGCAATGGGCCTTTTGTTGTACTCCAAGATAGGTACACTTAACGGCAAGTAAGATTGAGTCCGCGTACGCTATAAGTCGCTAAATAATTGAAAGAGTTTACTGCATGAAATTCCAAGGTACTGATCAATACGTTGCTACTCCTGAGTTACAAATGGCAGTCAATGCCTGTATTACTCTGGAGCGTCCTTTACTGATTAAAGGTGAGCCTGGCACTGGTAAAACCATGTTGGCGGAAGAGCTGGCAGAAGCGTTAGATATCCGCCTGATTCAGTGGCACATTAAATCTACGACTAAGGCTCATCAGGGCTTGTATGAATATGATGCGGTTTCACGTCTGCGTGATTCACAGTTAGGTGATGGCCGTGTACACGATATCAAAAACTACATCAATAAGGGTAAGCTTTGGGAAGCCTTTGAAGCGGATGAGCAGGTGGTTCTGCTGATTGATGAGGTGGATAAAGCGGATATCGAATTCCCTAATGATCTGCTGTTAGAGCTGGATAAGATGGAGTTCCATGTTTACGAAACAGGGGAAACCATCAAGGCGAAGAAACGTCCTATTGTGATTATCACCAGTAATAATGAAAAAGAACTGCCTGATGCTTTCCTGCGTCGTTGTTTTTTCCACTATATTGCTTTCCCTGAAAAAGAGACCATGCAGCAGATTGTGGATGTTCATTATCCCGATATTCAGAAGAACCTAGTGTCAGAAGCGTTGGAAGTGTTCTTTGATCTGCGTGAAGTGCGTGGCTTGAAGAAAAAACCATCAACCTCTGAACTGATCGATTGGTTGAAGCTGTTAATGGCCGATCAGATGAGCCTGGATATGCTGCAAGATCGTGATGCTTCTAAGGCGATTCCACCATTGCACGGGGCTCTGGTGAAAAACGAACAAGATGTTTCTCTGCTGGAAAAACTGGCCTTTATGCATCGTCGTCAATCTCGGTAATCCGATCACAGGAGTTAATCTATGTTGATCGATTTTTTTACCGATATCCGTAAAGCGGGTGTGCCGGTCACCGTGCGAGAGCTGCTGGATCTGTTAGCGGCGATGGACAAAGGCCTAGCCTTTGCGAATATCGATGAGTTTTATCTACTGACCCGTACCTGTCTGGTAAAGGATGAGAAGTATTACGACCGGTTTGATCAGGCTTTTGGGGCATATTTTCACGGTTTAGAAGGTTTGGATGATCTGCTTGATACTCTGATTCCAGAGGATTGGATTCGTAAAGAGTTTGAGAAAATGCTGACCCCAGAAGAGCGGGAGAAGATCAAGTCTCTAGGTAGCTTAAAAGAACTGTTAGATGTCTTCAAAGAGCGCTTAGAAGAGCAGCAGAAACGTCATGCCGGTGGTAATAAATGGATCGGTACCGGCGGTACATCACCCTTTGGAGCTTACGGTTATAACCCAGAAGGTATTCGTATCGGTCAGGACGGTAATCGTCATAACCGGGCGGTGAAGGTTTGGGATAAACGCCAATTTAAAAACCTGGATGATAGCGTTGAGCTGGGCACACGGAATATCAAGGTGGCGTTAAAGCGTTTGCGTCAGTTTGCTCGTGCGGGTGCCGCCTCTGAGTTGGATCTGGATGATACTATTCGGTCTACGGCCCATAATGGCGGTATGTTGGATATCAAGATGGTGCCGGAACGTCATAATAGCGTGAAGGTTTTACTGTTTTTTGATGTGGGCGGCTCTATGGACGGTTATATCCGTACCTGTGAGGAATTGTTTTCCGCTTGCCGCACCGAGTTTAAACATCTGGAATACTACTACTTTCATAACTTTATTTATGAATCTCTTTGGCAGGATAATCTGCGCCGTTATAACGAGCGGATTTCCACGTTGGATGTGCTGCATAAATACGGTTCGGACTATAAGGTGATCTTTGTGGGGGATGCCTCTATGGCGCCCTATGAGATTGCTTTAGCCGGTGGCAGTGTTGAACACTGGAATGAAGAGAGTGGTTCTCAGTGGATGAAACGAGTGACCGATACTTGGGATAATGTGGTTTGGTTAAACCCCGTAAGTGAACAGTATTGGCACTATACCCAATCCATTGATATGACTAAACAGCTGGTCTCGGATCGTATGTTTCCGTTAACGATTACCGGGATTACCGATGCGATTAAGTTATTGTCGAAGAAATAAAGCGTTAAAAACAGAGTGGTTGTGTCGTTCTATGGCTAGATAGCACTCAGGCTTGATCCAATAAAAAGGCGGTTTCACTGAGTCAGTGAGCCGCCTTTTTTATATAGAGCTCGTCTCGTCGAAAGCTAACCAGAGGTTATCCGATGGTAATTTCTGGTAATACGGGTGCTTGTAGTTCTGCTTTCTCGGTCGGTGCCATAACGGTTGCTGTACCGACCACTACTTTTTTACCGTCTTGATTGGTGACTAGGGTATCCATAATCACACGGTTTTTGCTTAGTTTCTCTTTTACAGTCAGTGTTACGGTCAGTGTGTCGGCTAGCTTAACGGGTAAACGGAAGCTTAGCTCCTGACCAAGGTAGATAGTACCGGGTCCAGGCAGTACGGTTGCTAGAGCCGCAGAGATTAAAGAACCAGACCACATACCATGGGCAATTTGCTCACCAAACATGGTGGTTTTAGCAAACTCAGGGTCAAGGTGTACTGGGTTTACATCGCCTGAAACGGCTGCAAACAATACCAGTTCTTTTTCCGTTAAAGTACGCTCAAAAGTGGCGCTATCGTCTACTTGGATCTCATCGTAAGTCTTGTTGATCAGTACGCTCATTTATTTTCTCCTGTTGCGTATTCTAAGGAATGCTGTGTTTGATTCATCTAGCTTAATCCATTAAAAATCAAACTACTACATGACATATTGCACAATAATGACGGTATAGATGTTTGATTTATAACCTGTTACTTTCGGCTGTTTTACGGAATATATGCCAAGCGTTAAGGTGTTTAGCAAGAGTATTACGCTTTGTTGTGCGCTGCAATAAAATCTGTGATGATAGGATTCACTAAATGGGCATGGGTAATGGGGCCCATATGGCCACAATCCAAACGATGTATGTCTGCCTTGGGGAAATGTTTAGCCAGTGCAGAGATAACCGTACGAGTGGTGATTGGGCTGTGTCGGCCCTCTAAGAGTTGCACCGGGCATTGAATATGACTGAGTTCGTTCAGTTGAGTCTTCTCGTGCAACAAGGCATGAAAATCATAGGCAACCTTGTTGATTCCTTTAAGAAATTGCTTTTGAGTTTTCTGGCTCAAACGTTCAAAGGTACCGGGCTGATTCCAGTAATCGATAAAATATGCGGTGGCAGCGGTAATATCATCTTGGGCAAGAAAGGTGTTGATGACCTGACTGATTTGTTGGATTTCAGTCAATGCCGAGCTATTTTCCTCTAGTAGATGAAAGGCTACGGGCTCAAATAAGCTCAGGCTGAGAATCTTATCTGGGTAACGTTTTGCTATTTGTAAGGAAACGGCTGCACCGTAAGAGTGTCCGACCAGATGAAAGGGTTGCTGAAAAAGTGCTGTGTTCTGTTCGGTTAAGGTTTCTTCCAATATTGTTAGTTCATCCGCAAGACAAAATTCTACACGAGATTTTTTTGGCATAGGGTTTCGGCCGTAACCTAATAAATCAAGGGCCATAGGTTTGTTAAACGTCTGACTTAAAACGGACCACTGTTGGCGATCGCTAAGAGAGCTATGTAACAAAATGACAGGATCATCACCTATGGTTTGTGCATTTGTACTCGATTCATTTGTATTCGTAGTATTTGTATAGCTAGTGCTTGTACCGTTATTGCTAGGGTGTTCTGCTTGGAGCATGGAAGAAAATAACCTTTAGATATTTTTAGTGTTTACAGTTTAACGCAAAAACTATGACTGCGGGGTCGCAAATATTTAGCTGAAACCGCTATTGACTCCACTAAAGTCTGATTCTTTTGCGATGCAGCGTAATGCTTAATGAATGTCTAAGATAAACATGTTCTATCAATGGGTTGCAAAGAACGAGTGTGACCCATCAGACATTAAAAAGGCCAATAGGCTGATAACAATAAAGGGACAACTGGGGACGTTTAACGTTTACCAGTATTTCGTAAGAATGTTCCACAGGGCTCAGAAATAAAAAGGTATTCCCAATGCATCAGAATATTTACAACATGGGTCTGGAACAGACTCCTGCCAACTATGAAGCACTAACACCATTAAGTTATCTGAAACGTGCCGCTTCTGTGTATCCGAATTACACGGCACAGATTCACCATGGCGATAAGATCACCTGGAAAGAGACTTATCTGCGTGCGGTGCGTTTGGCGTCAGCTCTGAAAAAGGCCGGTGTTGAAAAAGGTGATACGGTGTCCTTTATGTCGCCTAATATCCCTGCTCTGTTTGAAGCGCATTTTGGTGTACCTATGTCTGGTGCGACTCTGAATGCATTAAATACCCGTCTGGATGCTGAAGCTATTGCTTTTATGCTTCAACATGCAGAAACGAAGGTGCTGTTTGTTGATCGTGAGTTTTCGGAAACGATTACTCGTGCCGTTAAAATGCTGCAAAAGAAGCCGCGTATTATCGATATCGATGATCCTTATTTTGAAGGCGGTGAGTTGATTGGTGATACTGATTACGAAGCCTTTATTGCCGAAGGTGATGATGATTTTGCATGGGAAATGCCTGCCAGTGAGTGGGATGCGATCACGCTGAACTACACCTCGGGAACCACCGGTAATCCAAAGGGTGTGGTTTACCATCATCGCGGTGCTTATCTGAATGCGGCCAGTAATATTATCTCCTGGGATATGGGGCATCACCCTGTGTATCTATGGACTCTGCCTATGTTCCATTGTAATGGCTGGTGTTTCCCTTGGAGTATTGCAGCAGCTTGTGGTGTCAGTATCAGCTTACGTCATGTGCGCGTGGATCATATTTACGCATCCATTAAAGAATATGGTGTGAATCACTTCTGTGGCGCACCTATTGTCTTGAATATGATGAATAATGCCGACGATGAACTCAAATCCGGTATTGAACACGATGTGAAGGTGATGACCGCAGGTGCTGCGCCACCAGCATCTGTGATCGAAGGCATGGAAGGTATGGGCTTTACCGTTACCCATGTTTACGGACTGACAGAAACCTACGGCCCTTGTGTGTTGTGTGAGTGGCACGGTGAATGGGATGATCTGCCGCTTGCTGAGAAAGCTAAGATGAAAGCCCGTCAAGGTGTGCGCGCACCTATGCAGGAAGGTTTGATGGTGGCTGATCCGGATACGTTGGAGCCGGTGCCACAGGATGGCCAAACCATGGGTGAGATCTTTATTCGTGGTAACTTGGTCATGAAAGGGTATCTGAAAAACCCTAATACCACGGATGAATCTTTTGAAGGCGGTTGGTTCCATTCCGGTGATCTTGCGGTATGGCACTCTGACGGTTACATCGAAATTAAAGATCGCTCCAAAGATGTGATTATCTCTGGTGGTGAGAACATCTCCTCTATCGAGGTGGAGGATGTGTTGTATCGTCATCCTCAAATCATGGAAGCAGCAGTGGTTGCACGACCAGATGAAAAATGGGGTGAAACACCTTGTGCTTTTGTCACGTTAGTTGCAGATGCCAAGTTAACAGAGCAAGAGGTGATTCAGTTTTGCCGAGATAATATGGCGAACTTTAAAGCCCCTAAAACCGTGGTCTTTGGTGCCTTACCAAAAACCTCAACGGGCAAGATTCAGAAGTTTATGCTTAGGGATCGAGCCAAGGAGCTTTAGGCTTCTTGTTAATAGAGCTTCTTGATAAGAGCTGAGAGGCTCTTCAGATAA
This sequence comes from Oceanospirillum sp., assembly GCA_047518265.1. GTDB lineage: Bacteria > Pseudomonadota > Gammaproteobacteria > Pseudomonadales > Halomonadaceae > Oceanospirillum. The sequence continues at coordinate 103,465 of JAKZRG010000019.1, read as the reverse complement.
GTAGCCAGGGCTGCTTATCTTTCCTGTTTGTAGTTTTTGGGGAGTTTTTCTGTGTGTAAGCAGGGAGCTCCTCTTTTTTATCTCTCTTTTTATATGTCTTTTCCCGCCTTATTTTTATCCTTGTTGCATTTTTGTTGTATACCGTACTAAAACCCCTCTAGACTCAATATAAGCCTCTGAACCTTTTAAGAAACGTTGTTATGAAATGAGTGTTTTAAAAGAGGAATAAGAAGAGTCTCTGTAAGTTATAAGCCATCTATCTTTATACCTACAGAGATTGAGAGAACTAATGGATTCAGCTGTCTTGATTAATAAAACAAACGTGCGTTTAAATCATCTGTTTTACTTTTTCAAGGCACTGGTTTATGTTGTTAGGCAATCATGAGCAATATAGACCTGTGCGCCTCTAAATCAGGCAGCCAATAAAAATAAATGCCGGGAGATTAATTATGATCAGTCAGTTCTTCAAAGAGAAATACCCTGAGGGTCTTGAAACTGAGATCGATCTGTCTAAATACAGCTCAATTTTGGATGTATTGGACGAGGCTTGTACACGTTTTGCCGATCGACCAGCGTTTTCCAATATGGGTAAGACGATAACATTTCAGGATTTGGATCAGTATGCCCGTGATTTTGCTGCCTACTTACAAAATCATTTAGGCCTAAAGCCAGGGGATGCGATTGCTATCCAGCTGCCTAATACGCTGCAATATCCCATCGCTCTGTTTGGCGCTATGCGGGCAGGTTTAATTGTTGTAAACACCAACCCTCTGTATACCGAGCGGGAGATGCGCCATCAATTTACCGACTCTGGGGTGAAGGCTCTGGTGGTTTTGGCGAATATGGCTCATCTGGCGGAAAAAGTGCTACCAGACACTGGTATTGAACATGTGATTATCACTGAATTGGGTGATATGCACAGCTTTGCCAAGCGTACCCTGATCAATACTGTGGTGCGTTATGTGAAAAAAATGGTGCCAGATTATTCCATTCCTAATGCGATTGATTTTCGTGAAGCGTTAGCGGTAGGTAAGAAGCTACCCATGCAGGAGCATCATGCTAAGGCAGAAGATCTGGCGGTGTTGCAATACACCGGTGGTACGACAGGGGTGGCGAAAGGTGCCATGCTCAGTCATCGCAACTTAGTGGCGAATATGCTTCAGGCGAGGATTATTCTGAATACTATTTTGGAAGAGGGTCAGGAATCCATTATATCTCCGCTGCCTATGTACCATATATACACTTTTACGGTGAGCTTGGTATTGATGGAGTCTGGTAATCATTCTATTTTAATTACCAATCCAAGAGATCTTCCAGCCTTTGTAAAAGAGATGGCTAAAACACAGTTTAGTGGCTTTATCGGACTGAATACTCTGTTTGTGGCACTTTGTAATCGAGATGATTTTAAACAACTGGATTTCTCTAAACTCAAACTGACCATCTCTGGTGGTATGGCGATGACTCATGCTGCTGAAGAGGAGTGGCATGCGGTTACTGGCTGTCATATTAACGAAGGTTACGGTATGACGGAGACGTCACCCATTGCCACCTTTAATATGCCTTGTCAGTCTCAAATGGGCACTATTGGTTTACCTGTGCCTTCTACAGATCTAAAAATAGTTGATGAAGAAGGCAAGACACTGCCTTGGGGTGAGACAGGTGAGCTCTGTGTCAGAGGGCCTCAGGTCATGGATGGTTATTGGAAGTGCCCAGAAGAAACAGCCAAGGTCATCGACAAAGATGGCTGGTTGAATACCGGGGATATTGCGGTGATTCAAGAAGACGGTTATACCCGTATCGTCGATCGTAAAAAAGATATGATTAATGTCTCTGGCTTTAACGTATATCCTAATGAGATCGAGGATGTGATTGTTTCTCATCAGGATATTATTGAAGCGGCGGCGATTGGCGTGCCAGATGATAAAACGGGTGAAGCGATCAAGGTGTTTATTGTCAGTCGTAATACTGCACTGACTTTAAAAGATGTACAGGATTATTGTCGCAGTCATCTAACAGCCTATAAGGTGCCTAAGCAGATTGAATTCAGAGACGAACTGCCTAAAACCAATGTGGGTAAGGTATTGCGTCGAACTTTAAGAGATGAGGAGCTGAGTAAAAATGAAAAAGCTCAGGCAGCATAGCGCTTGATTAGTGTTCTCTAAGTTGATCCTCAATTTTTATAGCATTTAAGAGTGTTTTTACCTGTAACCCCGGCCCAATGGCTGGGGTTTTTGTTTTTAGTGGTAGTGATAAATGGAAGTCATCCTGAAGTTGGTAGGCGTTGGGGCGGAGGGATCTATATTTTAAATCTATCTTTGGAATAAATATTTTTCTGTTAATGAGAATCTTTATCATTAAAATAGGTTCTTAACGATAAGTATTAATCCGAGGGTAGACTGCAGTGTCAGAGCATAAGATTCGTGTGTGGTTGTTTATTACAATTAGCCTTTTGCTATTTCCTCTCTACTTTTTGTATCAAGGTTTAAAACAGAACGAACAAAACCGCTTAGATCAACAGCTGAATCAGTATGCGAGTCTTGGTTTTAATACCGCTCAGCGCAATCTGGATGCTTTACAGGAGCACCTCGTCGCTCTGCGCAATATTATGACGTACAAGCCTGAACTATCTCGGCAGCAGTTTGACCAATTTAATGCCCAATCATCACTGAGTGGCTATGGCATTGTCGCTTATGAGTGGATACCTAAAACCTCTCGCGAGAAAGCGCCCGCTTTAATCACCGAGGCGATCAATGGTGGCATTTTTGATTTTCGCTTTAGTCAGCTGGGCCAGGCTGAGGTGTTCTATCCCATCTATTATTCTGCATCCACCCAGATGAATGGCTTATCTCTAGGAATTAACTTAGCGTCTATCGATAGTATTCGACAGGGTATGGCGCTAGCGGTTAGGGATAATAGTTTACAGTTAGTAATGAGTGAAAATATGGGGTTTGATGAAGCCACAACCCCTGAGGTTCGCTTGTTACTACCGGTATTTATCTTGGATGGCAGTGGAGAGATAAGCTCGGAATTACAGGGATATGTCAGTGCTATGGTTCACTTTGATGAAGCCATGGATATTCTCTTAGGGCCGGTGCTTAATCAAAAGCAAAATTTGGGCTTAGAGGTATATCGAGAAGGTCTGGATCAATCCGAACTTCTATTTAGCTCTTTGCGTCAGGAGGCATCAGAATCGCGTCGTAGAGTGGATTTTACTCAGAACTACGCTAATTGGAAGTTACGCTATCAGTTTATCGATTTAAGTCCTGAGATGCCTTGGTGGCATCTATCTCGCCCCACGCTTGTTGTGTCGGGGATTAGTCTTATTGTATTGCTGTTCCTTCTGCTTTTGCGTCACGCTTTATCCCGTCGTTTAAGAGCAGAAGATTTAGCCAGAGAAAAAACACGTTCATTAGAGTTGGCTCAAAATGAATACCATAATCTGTTTGAAAAGGTGGTTGAAGGTGTTTACAGCGCCACTCTAGATGGGCGATTTTTAAAGGTGAATCCCGCTTTAGCCCGGGCATTTGGTTACGATGATCCCAATCAAATGCAGCAGGCGATTGAGCATATTGGGCATCAATTACACCGTGAACATCAGTCGTATCAGGATTTTTTACAAACCCTACTGGATAAAAAAGAGGTGTTTAATTACGAGTGGGAAGGCAAGGATCGATACGGTAATACGATTTGGTTGTCTGAAAATGCTTATTTAAACGGCTGTCACTCAGGGGCTGCTCATCAGGGGGTGATGAACCCTAGTGCTATTTATCAGGGCGCCATTTATCAAGGTACTTTGGACGTTATTACCGAACGGAAATTTAATGAACAACAGCTAAGCTACCAAGCTAATCATGATGCGCTCACCGGTTTGTTTAATCGAACCGCCTGTCAGAATTTTCTGGAGGAGTGTTTGCAAACGAAGCAGTGGGGCCAAGTGTTGTTTATTGATTTAGATGGATTTAAAAAGATTAATGACACTTATGGTCATGGTGTTGGAGATCTGTTTTTACAGGAAATTGCGAGTAGGTTGAAGCTTATCTTGCGCAGTAAGGATCAGATTGCACGTATTGGTGGCGATGAATTTGTGATTTATCTTGCTGGAGAGATGTCTCCCCAGACTATCCAGCAACTGGCGGATCGACTGCAATATGAGGTGACTCAATCCATTGTACTCGATGGCTGTTCTTTACCTTTGCAGGTTTCTGCAAGCATTGGTGTGACATCTTTAGGCCCTCATTATCAGCAAGCTGGTGATATCTTACGTGATGCTGATTTAGCGATGTATGAGGTGAAAAAGAACGGTAAAGGGAGCCATCAAATATTTAGTTTAGCGCTGCATGAAGAGGTTCAGCGTCAGGCAGAATTTGAAACGTTACTGAATCTTGCAATGGAGAAGAAGGAGTTCAGCTTAGCCTTTCAGCCTGTGGTTTGTTTAAAGGATGGTTGTATTCAAGGTTTTGAAGCGTTATTACGATGGTTCAACCCCATATTGGGGCAGGTGTCTCCTGAGCGATTTATTCCTTTAGCAGAGAAATCTTTGTTGATACAACCACTAGGTCTCTGGGTGATTGCTCAGGCTTTGCTTGAGTTCCAAAGGTTATCTTTGTTGTCGAAAGATAATAATCTTTATTTGAATATCAATTTATCTCCACGTCAATTACACGATGATGAATTATTGCCCGTATTGTCTGCTTTGCTAGCGGAATCTGATGTGTCATCAGAGCGTATACGCTTTGAATTAACGGAAAGCGCCTTGGATATGGATGAAGCAGTGGTGACAGAACGTTTATCTGCCCTGAGATATATGGGGTTTAAAATTTATATTGATGACTTTGGTACAGGATATAGCTCTCTAAAGCGTTTGGTTCAATTCCCTATCGATGGCATTAAGATTGATCGTTCTTTTGTAGATAAGATAGAGAGTGACAAGAGTAAACAGGTAATGATTGAGATGATTGTCACTATGGCACGTTTACTCAATTTACAAGTGGTGGCGGAAGGTGTTGAAACCGAAGCTCAGCGGTTGTTGCTGCAAAATGAGGGCTGCGGCCTTGCTCAGGGATACCTATTTTCTAAACCTTTGTCGGAACCGGAACTAAGTGTTTACCTTAAAGATGAGTGCTTCGATCTGTCTTTGCCTAACAATACATTAACTGAAAACGCTTTATCGAGAAGTGATTGTTCTAGGCAAAAAAATCCTGACCAAGAAAGCCCTGAGAAAGAAATATCAAGGGAGCAATGGCGTTGGCAAAGTGCTTAATTTGTCTGTTTTAAGATGGAAAATAAGGATCTTTATATGATCGGGTCTGTGTTTTAACGCTAAACAGGGTAGAATGCCGCTTTTTGTTTGTCTGGTGCGGTGATGGCTACAATAAATCCTTCTGAAATCGAGCAGTTATTAGACGCTACAATGCTGAAAGATCGCTTTCGCTTGCAGCAGAAGTGGCGTCAGTTAAAGCGTTCTGGTTCTGCGGGCGTTAAAGCCCAAACGGGGCGTTCGTCTGCACAGGGTAAAGGCAAACCAAAAGCGCTTTCTGTCGAGGAAATCGAGCAAGCGCAAGAAAAGCTGTTGGCGCAAATTAAAGCATCAGCTGAGCGTGTTGAAGCCCGTCAAAATTTAGTTCCTAAAGTGGAATACCCGGATAACTTGCCGGTTAGTCAGAAGAAAGCTGACATTGCTGACGCTATTCTGAATAATCAAGTCGTGGTGGTGGCGGGTGAAACAGGCTCAGGTAAAACCACTCAGATTCCTAAAATCTGCCTGGATCTGGGTTTGGGGGTTAAGGGTTTAATTGGTCATACTCAACCCCGTCGTTTAGCAGCCAGAACCGTGGCGACACGGGTTGCTGAAGAGCTGAAAGTCCCCTTTGGGGAGCAAGTGGGTTATCAGGTACGTTTTACCGATCAGGTGACGGAAAACACCCTGGTTAAGCTGATGACTGATGGTATTTTGCTGGCTGAAACGCAAAAAGACCGTTTTCTTAATCGCTATGAAGTGATCATTATCGATGAGGCTCACGAACGGAGTCTGAATATCGATTTCCTTCTGGGGTACCTCAAACAGTTATTGCCTAAGCGTCCTGATCTTAAGCTGATTATTACATCGGCGACCATTGACGTGGATCGTTTCTCGAAACACTTCTCTAATGCACCTGTTATTGAGGTTTCTGGTCGTACCTTCCCTGCAGATGTTCTATATCGTCCTTTGATGGAATTGGATGATGATGACGAACGAGATTATGATCAGTACCTCCATCAGGGGATTGTCGAAGCCGTTGATGAAATTAACCGTATTGAACGAGAACGGAAGTGGGCTACCGGGCCAAGGGATATTTTGATTTTCCTGCCTGGCGAACGGGAAATCCGTGAAACGGCTGAAGTCTTACGGCAAGCTAAATTACCGCAAACGGAAATTTTACCTCTTTATGCGCGTTTAAGTGCCAAAGAGCAAAATCGAGTTTTTCAATCTCATAGTGGTCGTCGAATTGTTTTAACCACTAACGTGGCGGAGACCTCTTTAACGGTACCGGGTATTCGTTACGTTATCGATCCGGGTACCGCTCGTATCAGTCGCTACAGTTACCGTTCTAAGGTACAGCGGTTACCTATTGAGGCAGTGTCACAGGCTAGTGCAAATCAGCGTAAGGGACGTTGTGGTCGTATCGCTGAGGGTTTATGCATACGTCTTTATAGTGAAGAAGATTTTCAGGGACGTCCTGAATTTACGGACCCCGAGATTCGACGCACTAACTTAGCTTCTGTTATTTTGCAGATGTTAAATCTGCGTTTGGGTAATATCGCTTCTTTCCCTTTTGTGGATGCGCCGGACAATCGTTATATCCGTGATGGCTTTAACCTACTGCATGAATTGGGTGCGGTTGATGCTAAAGAAAACCTAACGCAAATCGGCAGACAACTTTCTCGTTTGCCTATCGATCCGCGTATTGCTCGTATGGTTTTGGCTGGAGCAGATCACGGCGCTCTGAATGAAGTGCTGATTATTGCCAGTGCCTTGAGTGTGCAAGATCCTCGTGAGCGTCCCCATGACAAGCAACAGGCCTCCGATGAAAAGCATCGCCAGTGGAAAGATGATAATTCCGATTTCTTAGCCTTTGTTAATCTTTGGCAGGGTTTTGAAACTCAGCGTCAGGAGCTGGGTAGCAATCAGTTCCGTAAATGGTGTCACAAGCAGTTTTTGTCTTATCTGCGTATGCGTGAGTGGCGGGATGTCCATCATCAACTGAAGCTAATGAGTAAAGAGCTGAAGCTGGAATTTAACAGCCAGGGCGCGGATTATGACAGCGTACATAAGTCCTTATTGACCGGACTGCTCGGTAATCTGGGGACAAAGCTAGAAGATCGTGAATACTTGGGAGCCCGTAACCGTAAGTTCTATATTTTTCCTGGTTCTGCACTGTTTAAGAAGAAACCACGTTGGATTATGGCGGCGGAGTTGGTGGAAACCAGTCGGTTATATGCCCGTCAGGTGGCAAAAATTGAACCCGAGTGGATTGAGCGCTACTCCAAACACCTGACGAAGCACAACTACAGTGAACCTCATTGGGAGAAAAAACGGGCGCAGGTCGTTGCAGCAGAACGGGTGACCTTGTATGGCTTGCCGATTGTTCCTAATCGTCGGGTTCACTTTGGTCCCATCGATCCGGTGGTATCCCGTGAGATCTTTATTCGCTCAGGCTTGGTTGAAGGCGGGTATTTCAGTAAGGCTCCGTTTTATCGGCATAACCAGAATGCCGTGGCTGAGGTTGAACAGCTGGAATCCAAGGTGCGTCGTCGGGATCTCTTGGTTGATGATGAGACTCTGTTTCGCTTTTACGATGAGCGACTGCCTGAAAAGGTTTATAACGGCTCTGGTTTTGAAAAATGGCGTAAAACTGCCGAGAAAGATGATAAAAAACACCTGTTTTTTGATAGCGAACTGCTAATGCAGCGAGATGCCGATGAGTTAGCTATCGATTATCAATTCCCAGACCAATTAGGTTTGGAGGGCATGCGTCTTGCCTTGGATTATCAGTTTGAACCGGGCAAACAGCACGATGGTTTAAATATTAAGATACCTGTGGCGGGTTTACAGCAGATTGATGAGAATCGATTGGATTGGCTGGTACCGGGTATGTTACGGGATAAGTGCGTGGCTCTGGTAAAAAACTTACCAAAGCAGGTTCGTAAGAACTTTGTACCCATTCCCGATTATGTCGATGCGGTTTTACCCATGTTAGAGCCCGGAGATCTCTCTTTGACAGAGTGTCTTGCTGAGCAGCTTCGACGTAAGACCGGTGTGCGTATTGATCCTGAGCTGTGGAAACCTCAGGCGCTAGATGCTCACCACCGTATGTTGATTCAGGTGGTAGACGCTAATGGCAAAGTTTTGGGTGAATCTCGTGAACTGCCGGAACTGCTGGAGCAGTTTTCAGGTCAGTCTGCAGAGCAGGTACGTATTAGCGGCGATGATAAGTTTAAACAATCAGGTCTGACGGTTTGGCCTCAGGGGTTACAGATCCCTGAGCAGATTGAACAAGAGCAGCAGGGGATTGTTTTAAGAGCTTATCCCGCTTTAGTGGATAAGCAGGATTCTGTTGATAGCACTTTGTTTGATTTACCGGGGCAAGCAGAAGTGGAGCATTGGAAAGGTGTTCGTCGCTTATTGATGTTATCCCTGCCGCAGCAGGTAAAATGGATTGAAAAATCATTGCCGAATCTGAATCAAGTGGCTTTACTGTTTAATAGTCTGGGTAAAAAAGATCAGTTGGTACAAGATTTGGTTTTGGCTGTATTCGATTGGACATTTAAAACCTCCCAACCTCCACGAAACCAAGCTGAGTTTAATCAGCTGCTTGAGGAGCGCCGAGATCAAATAGGCCAACAAAGTGAGCAATTACTGACGTTGTGTCAGGAGGTTTTGAAACTGAACCATGAACTGCAGAAAAAGCTTAAGGGTAAAATTCCTCTAGCTTTAGCCTTTATCTATAGTGATGTGCGTTTCCAGTTGGAGCATCTTGTGTATGCTGGCTTTTTACATCAGACGGGACCTGAGTGGTTACAAGAGTTGCCTAAGTATCTTAACGGTATTCTATTGCGCTTGGAAAAAGCAGGCTTGAATCGTGGGCGCGAGCAAATGTGGAGTGAAGAGCTTCGTCAGCTATGGGTAAAATATCAAGCTAAGGCGGAAGTACTAGAACAAAGGGAAGGCAGTGCGGAGAGTCTGTCGGAATATCGTTGGATGTTAGAAGAGTATCGAATATCTCTTTTTGCTCAGCAATTGGGTACAAAGTCCACCGTTTCGGCTAAGCGATTGGATAAATTATGGAGTGAATTAACCTGATGGCTGTTGACCGTCAAATAATGGAAGAACGTATCCCTCTACCTGTGACACCTTCTATGGCGGCAGGGTTACGTCGGTTATCGCCACGCAGTGGTGAGTTAAAAGGCTGTGTGATGATGTTGCATGGTCTTGGCCAGAATAGCGATATCTTTATGGATGAAGCTAAAGGTATCGGCTTGGCCTACTTTTTAGTTGAACAAGGCTATGAAGTGTTTATCTGTTTGTATCGTGGTCGAGATGCTAGTCGGGATACATTGAAGAAAGAACCCTTTGGCTTTGAACAATTATTATCGGAAGATCTGCCTTTAATCTGGAAGGCTGTTGAAAAAAGGCAACGACATCCTCAGCGTTTTTTAGTGGGCTATCAGCTAGGCGGTGTATTGTGGGGGGCATTTTTAGCGCGTAATCCTGAGAAAATTTCTCAGGTTACAGGGATGATTCATTTTAACCCTAGAAGATCTTTAGCATCTGTTGGACGCTGGAAACGATTACGTTTCGGCTTTTTTGAGCAGGGCTTTCAAAGATTGGCAGGGCGTTTACTGGGTTTTTTACCCGCTGCATTTTTTAGCAAGGGCATGGTTCGAGAGTCAAGAGGGGTGTTTGAGGATCTTCTAGCATGGCGAAAGGAAGCCTGGCAGGATCATTGGGACGGTTTTGATTACCATAAAGCGATGCCAGAGTTGTTATTCCCACCGAGCCTTTATTTTGTTTCTTTACAGCAAAGGTGGTTGAAACCTGAAATAGATTGCCGAAATTTTATGTTTGAACTGCCCAATCATGATGGGCGTATGATTAAGCTATCTGTAAAAGCCGGTAATCAAAAAAATTACTCGGTGTCTGAACTATGTTCCTCCATTGATGCCGAAACAGATTATTATCCTCTTCTTTTGGCTTGGTTGCAGAATACATCAATCGGTCCTTAAGGCATAATTAACGTGATTGTTAGACTGAAAGTGAGATCGATACCGATCAAGGGAGCAAGTGTGCACCACTTTAATAAACTGTTATCCGTTGTCGCAATTTTTTTGGTATTGCTTTCTTCTTCTGTTATGGCAGAGGAGGGAGTTGATCCGTGGCAAAATTGGAATCGTAAAGTTTATTCTTTTAATGAAGGGCTAGACGATTATGTTGCTAGGCCCGTTGCTAAGGCCTATAAAGCCGTTTTACCTAAGATTGTGCGGCGCGGTGTCGGAAACTTTTTTAGTAATCTTGGTGAAGTGCCCACTGCGATTAACGACTTATTACAAGCTAAACCGGGTCAGGCCTTTCAGTCTGCTTCTCGTTTTGTAGTGAATAGTACTGTTGGTTTGTGGGGATTGATCGATATAGCCACTATGGCAGGTATTGAAGAGCATAGTGAAGACTTTGGCCAAACGTTAGCTGTTTGGGGAGTCGAAAGCGGCCCTTATATCGTCTTGCCTATTCTGGGGCCAAGTAATGTACGAGATGCTTTCAGCCTTTATCCTGATAATCGCTTGGATCCTATGAGTCACTTACCTTTATCTGATCCTGAGTATTATGGTTTAACCGTATTAAAGTATACCCATATTAGGCATAAGTTCTTGGACAGTGAGGCTATTATCCAAGGGGATAAGTACACGTTTATCCGTGATGCTTATTTGCAAAACCGTATTTATGAAATTAATGACGGTCAGGTTGAAGACTCCTTTGATGATGACTTTGATGATTTAGATTTGGATGAAGATTATTAATGCTCCTCATGCATAGATAGAATCTCAGTTATTTCTAAACCTACTTCGCTATCAGAATGGGGGGAGATATACACGATTCTTGCTAGAGCGCAGAATGGCTCAAGACCTAAAGGGCTGGAAAGCTTTAGACGGATTAGAGTGTTTTCCGGTAAGGGTTCACTCAAGGTTATACGTGAACCGGTTGCGCTAAGGTCGAGGCAATGACCTGTATGGGTTTTTCCTGAGATCTCTTCTTGAATAGTAATAGGGCTGTTCACTTTGACCCTAGGGAACTTCCGCTTTTCATCAAAGGATAAAATAAAACTCATCTTCGTAACTCCGTGTCGTTGGTTCTTGTTTACGAAATGTTACATTAACTATGGCATAGATTTATTGCAAATGTCACCTTGATATATCCCTAGGAGTGTCTAGGGATTACACTAGGAAAAGGTATTGAAAAAGGACTATAAGCAATCATGCTTTCTACTATAGCAGATGCTGTCTTTGTTCCCTGTCCGGGTGATCTTAGGCATCTTGCTGAATTATTGGATTCTGACTTAACTATAGAAGTATTGTCGCCTGATTCAATGCCGGGTGATATTTCATCTGTTTGTGAATTGGTGGTCTTTCATGTATCCATGCACAGTGATCTGTTTCGTCTGGAACGTTGGTTAGATGCCGGGAGAAATTATGCCGTTGTGCTGCTGGCTGATGAGGAAGCATCAGCTACGGTATTGGAAGGAATGGAGGCTGGGGCAGATGATTATGCCATTAACCCCGAAAAACATCTGAATCTAGTTTCCCTTGTTTGCCATAGAGCCGTCACTCGCCGCCGCGATGCTAAGCAAAATCAGCAAACTTATGCAGAGCTGGAACAAACGAATCTTGAACTGATGACGAGCTTGGATGTCTTAAGGCAGGATCAGCAAGCGGGGCGTTATGTACAGCAAAAAATGCTGCCAAAAACCCCTTGGGCATTTAATAATTTAACGTTTGAACACAAGGTATGCCCATCGCTCTATTTGAGTGGCGATTTTGTCGATTATTTCCCTATGGATAGGGATCGTGTGTTGTTCTATTTAGCTGATGTATCAGGACATGGGGCGTCGTCCGCTTTTATTACAATTCTATTGCGTGTATTTATCCGACGCTTTGTGACCCGCGTATTGATAAGAGGTGAGTCTGTATCGCCGAGCATGATTTTAGAAGAGTTAAATAAAGAGATTCTTGATACCGGATTAGGTAAGCATGTCACTATCTTTATTGCTATTTTAGACAGTTCAAGTAATAAAATGTGTTACTGCAATGGGGCTCAATATCCTGCACCCGTTATTATTCAAGCAGGTAAGGCGACATTTATTGAAGGTAAGGGTATGCCTGTAGGACTTTTTGACGATGCAGTCTATAAGGAGTTTGAGTTATGGTTGCAGCCAAGCTACTATCTCTCGCTCTTTTCCGATGGTGTGTTTGAATTAATGAAAACTGGTACTTTGGCCGATAAAGAAGCTATGTTACTGGATATCGCCCAGCAGTATGCTGGAAACCACATTGGAATGGTGGATTGCTTTGGCCAGATGGGGATGGATCACTCTCCTGATGATGTCACTATGATGACTGTATCCGGTTATTAACTATGCAGAATGGTAAAATTATGGTCGCCGAAAATCAGGACGTTTATGTCTTGAAGTTTATGGGCGATGTGAGACTGACGCTTTGTTCGACTATCGATTCTCTATTAAAAAGAATCTTTGGCCAGGGGGAGTTAAAGTCTGTGGTGGTTGATCTAACAGAAACAGAGGGTATTGATAGTACGGCATTAGGCTTGCTGGCTAAAATTGCTGTGAATGCCAAGGACGTTATGAGCCATAAGCCTACAATTATCAGTACTCGCGGTGATATTACTCATATTATTCAGACCATGGGCTTTGATCACTATTTTGATATCTGCACAGAGCCTGTTGAACTGGGTTGTCAGATGCAGGAAGCACCTATGCTAGATGAATGCGCCGAGAGTGTGCGTCAAAAGGTCATTGATGCGCATAGAATTCTGATGGGGTTGAACCCAAAGAATAAAGCAGAATTTGAGCCTGTTGTTTTTGCCTTAGAAAATTGTACGATGACAGGTAATCAAAGCCATTAATTATGAATGATTACTGACTATGGCGCAGACAAAGTGATGATCTAGTGATCATTTAAATCCCGAAGAAAGCCTGCTTACTTCGGGATTTTTTATATATGGCAGATTGTCGAAGCTGTTGGGTTTTAGGCTCTTACTCAAAGAGCCTGCTATAAATTAGCAAGTAATGCTTCCAATTTATCCTGATCTTCTGCAAACGCGTGAATCCCTTGTGCTAGCTTTTCTGTGGCCATTGCATCTTGGTTCATTTGCCAGCGGAAAGTCGCTTCATTCATAGGGGAGGGAGCTGTAAGCGTTTCTTGTGCTTCTCCGAGTACCTGTGTCAGAGTGTCTTGATCTGCATCGAGTGCTTGCAGTAATGCAGGACTAATGGTTAGACGATCACAGCCTGCCAGATTTTCAATCTCATCGGTATTACGGAAGCTGGCACCCATAACAATAGTGTTGTACTTATGGGATTTATAATACCGATAGATCTCTTGTACGGAACAAACACCAGGATCTTTTGCACCACTCCAATCCTGCTCTGGCTGAGCGGCTTTATACCAATCAAGAATTCGGCCAACAAATGGTGAGATTAACGTGATACCCGCTTCAGCACAGGCGATAGCTTGTGGCATAGCAAAGAGCAGGGTTAAATTACAACGAATACCCTCTTTTTCTAGTGTCTCAGCAGCTTTGATACCTTCCCATGTGGAGGCTATCTTGATTAAGACTCGACTTTTATCAATGCCTTTTTCCTGATACAAGCTAATTAAACGACGAGCCTTTTCTACTGTTGCCCGAGTATCAAAGGACAGCTTGGCACTGACTTCTGTAGAGATATAGCCAGGAATAATTTGATTGATTTCAGCACCAATAGCTACAGATGCACGGTCAACGGCATAAGCCAGTTGTTGGCTGGAATCTGAACTTTCTGTGCGCGCTAGCCGAACCGCTTCTTTCAACAAGGGTTGATAGCGTTCCTTGTCTGCCACTTTTAGAACTAGGGATGGATTCGTTGTCGCATCTTGTGGTTGCAGATCTTGGATAGCATCGATATCTCCAGTATCTGCAACCACTATGGTCATTTTGCGAAGTTGTTCTAATTTGCTTGGCATAGATTAGTGTCCTGCAATCAATGAGTCTCTTGTTTTTAAAGAGAAAATCAGTCTCCTGCAATAACACTAAAGTAGTCGGGGCTTGTTTGTAAACCCGCTATACAGATTTTCTGTCGCTAACCATATAACTTGCTTCTGTTTGTTCAAGTTGAACTTGGGTTGTTTGGGTCTGGTGCTTTAGGCATTTTCTAACTGGCTTTGGTAAGCTTGATCAAGAATCGCTTGCTCTGATACTAAAGCAAGAGCTTGTTCCACAACGTCAATGCCTGTGCCTGCCTTATGAGCGTTTTCACTGATATGGCGACGGAATTTACGTCCACCTGGGCAGCCTTGGAAAATACCCAGTATATGACGAGTCATATGGCCGAGGTAGCAGCCTTGGCTTAGTTGTTGCTCAATATAAGGAAGCATGGCTGCAACGGCTTTGTGCCGGGTAATGACAGGGCGATCTGAGCCAAATAGTTTTTGATCTATTTCTGCTAGCAGGTACGGGTTTTGATACGCTTCACGGCCTACCATTACACCATCAACATGTTGCAGATGCCCTGCTATTTCATCGAAGGTTTTGATGCCACCATTGATAGCAATCTCTAACTCTGGGTGTTGCTGTTTGATTTTATAAACCAGATCATAATCCAGCGGAGGGACTTCTCTGTTCTCTTTTGGGCTTAACCCTTGTAGCCAAGCCTTACGTGCATGGATGGTAAAGCTGCTGCAGCCAGTTGCCGCAATGGTATTAATGAACTCAGGTAGTACTTCTTCAGGTTCTTGGTCATCAATCCCAATACGGCATTTAACAGTGACTACTTTGTCCGTTGATGCCTGCATCGCTGAAATGCATTCTGCTACCAAATCCCCGTGAGCCATCAGACAAGCACCAATCATATTGTTTTGTACCCTGTCACTCGGGCAACCTACATTCAGATTGATTTCGTCGTAGCCGTATTCAGTGGCAATGGCCGCACACTTGGCAAGCTCCTCAGGATTACCACCACCGAGTTGTAAGGCAATAGGGTGTTCCTGTTCGTTATAAGCTAAAAAACGATCCCGGTTTTTGCCAAATAAAATAGCACCTGTGGTGACCATCTCGGTATAAAGCAGGGTTTCTTGGCTCAGTAAACGAGCAAAATAGCGATAATGCCGGTCAGTCCAATCCAGCATTGGTGCCACGCTAAACCGCCGATTGACCGTATTGCGCGTGGTTACTGGGCTAGTGGCTGTTTTTGCAGGGTTTTTCATATTACTAATATCTGTCATTTTTGGCGGTTTTCAGCTATTTTTCGTATATCGCTGCGACAAACTTGCGACAAAAAATATTTGTCGCAATATCTGTAGCAAAATAAGGAGGATTTTCTATGGCGACGATTAGACGCAACGAGAATAAGGGAAGTGTAAGCTATACCGTCAGTGTAAGAAAGACAGTAAAGGGTCAAAAAGTATTCGATAAGTCAGAGACATTCGAAAAGCGTAAAGATGCTGATGAGTGGGGCAAAGCGCTTGATGTAAAGTTAAGCAAGCCCGGTGTGCTGGAAGCACTCAGGTACAAGATGGTAACCGTAGGTGAGCTGATCCAGCGCTACTTAGATGAATACGGTGAAGAGTTTGGCAAATCTAAGAAATCCAACCTGAACTTAATACTACGGTGGGATATAGCGGATATCGTCGCAATAGAGCTAACGTCCGGCGACATAGTGCAATATATCAAAGAACGAGGCGCTAACGGTGCCGCCCCGCCAACCTGCCTTAATGATGTCATCTGGTTACGAAACCTATTTAAAGCTGCTCGATCATCCTTTGATATCCCTGTGGATTTACAGGTAATAGAAGACGCTAACGACTTCTTGCATAGAGAAGGACTTATAGCAAAAGCTGGCCAGCGGGAACGCAGGCCGACCCATGAAGAGCTGATGAAGTTGTCCAGGCACTTCTGGAAAAAGCAGCAAGAGGGGCGCAGCTCATACCCTATGTTCGACATAATGTGGTTTGCTATATATAGCTGTAGACGGGATTCAGAGATTACCCGACTACGCTGGGACGATAACAAAGCAAAAGAGCTAACAGGGCTGGTTAGAGACGCAAAGCACCCCACAGCCAAGAAAGGTAACCACCAACGGTTTAAATACACCAAGGTGGCATGGCGATTGGCTAACCGCCAACCAAAGAAAAGCGAGTTTATATTCCCCTACGATCCCAGCACCATAAGCAGCTACTTTACAAACGCCTGTAAACTACTGGCGATTAAAGATCTAAAACTACATGACCTAAGACATGAAGCCGTAAGCCGCTTATTCGAAACCGGTTATGATATCGTACAAGTACAGATGTTTAGTCTACATAGAAACTGGAACACATTACGACGCTATACGCATCTTAAGCCGGGTGATATTGAGTTGAGGTGACACATTATTAATCCTCGGTTAGAGGGATGGATTGGACATTATGGATGGTAACGGTATGGTAGATATTACAGCAAAAACAGCTCTGACCGTGGGTAAGGGAGCTTATGACGTTTTACAGAATGCGTACCAGGCACGGCAGAAAAAGAGGGTAGAAAAGTTTTTCCGGTGTGTAGAGCTTCGCTATGAGGTTATGAACAAAGAGGATCAATCAAAGCTTAATACCACTATCAATAGCGAAGAGGGAAAGGAAATCCTGGCAAGTTATGTCGATGCTATAACGCAAACTTCCAGTGATCGGGTTCGTATGGCCGTCGCAATGTTATATTGCCAAGATAAAGACTTTTCGCTTACTGAAGCTGAGCAAAGGGTTTTTATTAGTGGTGTTGCAGGTATCACTGACCATCTAGTTGATTTCTTCCTTGAAGTTGCAAAACTGAGCCCCTCTATAAATGAATTAATTACGTATCCATATGACAGGCATGAATTTAAACAACAGAGCTTAAATAAGCTTAAACTTGAAGGTATTGATGGCGAGGTGGCTTATAGATATTTCAATGATCTAATTAGCAGAGGATTATTGTTACCAGACCCTCAGATAAGTTCGGTGGCGGGAAAATATTGGGTTATTTACTATGGCACATCTCAAAGGGTACAGACGATAGCACGGTTGTTAGAAAAAACTGATGAGCTACTGCCTTAGCTAGATGGAGCCCAAATGCCCCGTGATTAAACACGGGGCCTATACTATCCCCCTTTATGCTACGCGCTCTATCATTACTTCCTGTATATGGCTGAGTATTAACTGAACCCCTCTGGATTCTTTAGGACACAAGTGGAAGCCTGATTTTTCATCACGTATAAAGGAGTTCTTCATAAACTCCAACATATCATCAGCTTTACTCACGTTATCCCTGTGCTTCATCTCCAGATCGATATAATCATCACCAAACAGTTCGCGCATATTGAAATACAGCGTCTGTAGTTGGCTCTCTGTCATTTTGTCCATCTGAACCAGATAAACACTGTCGTTCTCTGAGTCACTGATATAAGAGGGACAGAACCCCAATGTATCGATCAATAGCTTACGATCCTTGGGAGTTAGTTCATCAGTTCTTTCTTTGAGAATCTGAACAACGTTGTCAGGGAGTGCTTTTTCGGTAAAGGGAAAAGAACCAAAGTCTGGATCAAAAGATTCAAGTTCGGAATGTAAATTTTGGGCGGAATTGTTTTGAGAGTTCATAACTGTATACCTTTGTGTTAAAGCATAAACAGCTATCACCCAAGGTTCGAGTTTGGGTGGTAGCTACGACAGGAGTTCGAACCGGCCACAAAGAAACCGCCTCCCGCCGCAGCCACCATAAATTCAGGGTGCAGGCGTTCGGGCACAAAAAAAGCGCAAAAGCGCCGTGTGCTTCTTCATGTATATCAGGGGTTCGAGTCCTGATCTGGAATTTGCCAGATGTTGAAATGCTAGTTTGTACATGATGATTTTGCAATAGAAAGTTGTAAGTGATTTGCAAATGGGTTGTGAGGATGACCTGCACTGTGGTGCAGGTCTACTTGTGACTGACGGCTGGGTGTTGGTCATAGCTGATGTCCAATATTGGTTATCAGCCCTCTCTAAATCCCTTCTTTTTGGCCATCAGGTAGTACCTGATAGCCATTAAAATAGCTCGATTTGTTCAATCTCTTTACCCAGATTTTTAATATCTGGAAGTGGCTGACCTATTTTGTGGCAAATGCGTTTCAACCTCTCATGTAGGATAGGTTGAGCAAAGGCATCCTTTGTATGCTGAATATCTTTTATTAGCTTTGAAATAGCCATCGTACATTTAAGTTCTTGTTCAATACTAATCGTCCCGTAACTACCATTAGTTTTGATCGATGGAATAACCTCCTCACAAACCCAATTAGCAAATTCAATTGCTTCGGGTTTATCAGAAGAAAAAGCCATTTTATATACGGCTGGAGTGCGGATATAAACAGCTTGCTTAGTCCCGCTTGGGTCGTAATGATTCAGTAAAGTATGCCAAGTTTCTTTGAGGTTTTGAACTTGTCTAGCCCGCCACTCAATCCCCAAAATCTCTGCTACATCGACAGCACAAAACCATTCGTTACCCTCTGCATCGATGGCGGTTCTTACTTGGTTTTCTTGGAAATCAAACGGTGTTAAAAAGGTTGTATCAGTCATAATTGTATCCCTAACAAGTGTTTGTATGGTGCAAATACTCTAATTTATTTGCTATGAGTATTAGGTGTTGTCTAAAAAGTAGGGGGGCCACCACAAGCTAATTACTTGCGGTGGACAGGGAGTGTTTTACTTTGATGGTTCGTGGGTGAACTGGTCTAGGTCAGGCATTGGACAGTTAATTAGTTTACATAGTGACTCTAGTAACTGGGGTAGCAAAGCCCATGTAAAAGCACATCTGCTCTGTTTAAGCTCTCTCACTATATTGTTGATTTCTTTGATGGTTATCAGTCTTTGCTTTGTTGTTAAATCTACTGTCGATGAGGAACGGTACTTAGATAGCTCAGGCAATACCTCGTTACATAACCAGAATGTGAACTCTCTGGCTTCAGGCTTATTAGACTTAAAAGCCATCTGATAAACCGCAGGGTGCCTTAGATATATGGCCCACTTTCGACCGCTTGGTGTTTCATGAGACAAGGTCTGATAGGTGCCTTGAAAGAAGCGTTTCTTACTTCTGGAATGCCACTCAATCCCCAAAATCTCTGCCACATCCACGGCACAAAACCATTCATTACCCTCTGCATCAATGGCGGTTCTTACTTGGTTTTCTTGGAAATCAAACGGTGTTAAAAAGGTTGTATCAGTCATAATTGTGTCCTCTAACAAGTGTTTGTATGGTGTAAATACTCTAATTTATTTGCTATGAGTATTAGGTGTTGTCTAAGAACTGTTCTGGGTCGCGGGTAACTATCAACTGTACTTGTACCGGTTCCATCTCTGGGCCTAACTGAGCTAGCACGATGCTGTTATCTATCGCCATTTCTCGGTACATATCGGCCATTAGATCCCGTGCCAGTTCTTCTGTTGGTTTATCCAGGTCGTTTTCTGGTATATCGGGTTGGGTTATCGGTGGTAGGTCATCTGCCGTTAAGTAAGCAAAGGCTGGCAGTGGTTTTTGTTGGGTGCTCATAATTTGGCCTCCAGCATTTTCCAGCAATGGTTTTGGGTGGTTTTGCTGTTCTGGTCTGTACACGCCATGCGTAGTAAGTCCAGTGGTGTTAGAGAATTAAGCGGACGCGCTTTTAATGCGTTATAATCGGTCTTCGACATGATCTAGTCCTATTTTGTGTTGATAGCAGGGCTGTAACCCTGTGGTTTTGGGGCCATCGGGGCGGCAACCTCGATGGCTTTTTACGTTATGGCTAATCGTTGTTAGATATTGTTGAATTTCTCCCATAGCTGCTTTGCATTGCCTCTTTTTTTGTCGATATGCTCCGCCAAATCCATGGCGTTAATGAGCCAAGGGCTTTTTTGTGATCCACCCCTATAAGCAGGGCAGGGTAGGCGGTTTGGGGCTCTGGATGCGGCTGTTAGGGGCTCCAGTCCGAAAAACTTTTCACTCACTTTTTCCAGTGGAATTTCGGCTGTTTGAAACTCTGCCAGCAGTGCGTAATACGTTGATACACCTTCAGTCATAACTAAACCTTCCCTGCTTTAAACACTGACCCTAAACCGGTAGTCTGCGGCTCTATTTTTAGAGGGGTTGATGTTGCTTCTGGCTGTGGTTTAGGCGCTATAGTCGATAGCTGATCCATTATCTGGACTGATTTTTTTACCAGATCAAACTGGGTTGCACCGACCATGCTAGGGTGTGCGGCCAGTAGCATGATTTGGTCTGCTAATCCGCTTTTTTCCAGCATATAGCCCAAGCGTAATAGTCTGCGGCCACCTTCACTTTTACCGTTGGTGTCCAGCCAGTCGCGCAGTTCTTGGGTGATTGAGTTGTCGTACAGGACAACGGCCTTTGGTGATTGATTACCGGACATTATTCGCCCCCCATGTGCATCATGATTTTTAGATTGCCTCTGGCGTTACTATGACCAGGACGTTCGGGAATAAAGGTGTTGTCGCCAGTTAGGGAATCGCGCAACTCATCGGCACCGCCGCCCAGATAACAAAAACCTTCCAGATGGGGAACGTTGCCCACTTTGCGTTCAAATTCACGGGTGATCTTGCCGGATACTGTATTTACTGCTTGTAGTACCAGATCTGTAACCTGATGGTCTTGCTTAGGGGTGGGCAGTACGCCTGTTTTGATAACCTGATACAGCACCATGATATTAATTCGGCCAACTTTGAGCTTTTCGGTTAGCAGTCGGTTCAGCTCTGATACAACGTCTAAATAACCGATGTTGATCGTGCCTGTGTACTCTGGCACTAGGCTGTAATCCGGCATGATGACGGCGATATCGGTTGTACGTCCGCCGATATCACCTAAAGCGACGGCATTGCTCTGGCTGTACTTATTTTTGCCTGTACGGTCAATTCGCACATCCACCCAACCCGCTAACCCTTCAGGGCAAATCTGGCGGCAAGTGAGCGTGTAGGGGCTGCCAGTTACGGCCAATTTCATGGCGTCTTGCTTGCGGCTGATGGCGTTATTATTCACGCCTGCCAGATCATAAAAATGCTCGATAGGCAGGCCGCAACTGATAAAGATCTCGTCTGCTAATTCAGTGTGTAGATACAAGCCGGGTGTCTCTTCTGGCTCCTGCAGCTGGGCAATAGCATGGTGACTTAGCACGGTATTCATGGCGTGGTAAGGGTAGGAATTAAAACGGGTATCCTCAGCATCTACTGCGTTGGCGTCTACCGTCCATTCTTCTCCGGAGCAAATATATGCCTGGCCCTGTTGGCCTGACATAGAGATATTGGCGCGACCAGCCCGGATTAGAGAAGGGGTGGAGGCTTCCCGCCATTCCCCACCCTCTAACCAAGCCGTTTTGATAAAAGCACAGCCTGCATCCAGGCCTATTTCGTTGACTAACACAGGGTCACCCCTCCGTTTACTTGCTAGTAGTTTGCAAATAGCTTACAAATCATATTTAATTACAAAGTATTGATTTAAGGCTGTTTGCTACGTTGTTGTAATTAGCTTACAGGTCGTTAGCAAGTATCGTCAACAAAAATAACCATATTTAATTACTTTTGTTGTTCTTAGTGGGTATATGTGGTTATTTGATCATGGGGCTAAGTTTACCGGCTAAACCGTTAACAACTTGGGCGGACTGGTTAAAGGAGGCAGCTGAGATAGGGGCGCTGGTGACACTGGCACCACCGGGGTCAGACCAGGTATAAGGGTGGCCGTGGGATGCTGTTTTTTTAGCGAGGAGTTCGACGTTTTGCATTAGCTCTAACAGCAGCTGATAGATATTGTCAGCGCTGTTTCCTGTCCAGAGCTTTTGGGCCTGTACCGTGCGAGTTTTGGTGACCAGCTCGGTTAGATTTTGAGCAATGTCTTTAATGTCTTGGTCTGTTTCCCGTTGCCAGTTGCCGTTTTCATCAACCTGTTGATAGCTGCTGTGGCTGTGCTGCCACCGTTGGCTATTCTGATGCATTGCGGGTATCTGTCGGCCATGAGGGAGAATACAACGGACAAAAGGATGTGCTGGGCTGCCGTAAGCAAACGCCAGTTCAACCCATGTGCCGGTTTCCGGTTTACTCCACTGGCCCCGGCCACCTGTTCCCCCTGCAGCTGCTGGTAGGGGGATTTGTTCGAATACTGGTACGTCTAAATCTGGTGTGCCTTCTGGTTTGAGTAGCTGCAGATCCACCGCATAAACTGGGGTTTCCTCCGTTACAGTTTCCTGCTGCAGTTGGCTCCCGATCTCTACGACCGTAGCCCACATAGGCAGGTGCCAGCCGCTGGCTAACTCTGGATATTTTTGTTCAAGAATGCGGGTAATTGTGTCTGTCAGTGGCCCCATTGAATCACCATTTTGTTATCTGCTAAATCCACACTCGTTAACCGGTGGCCATTGAGTACAAAGCCCGGTCTAAGGCCCGGAATTGCCAGCATTTGTGCCGTCTGACTGGCTTGCTGTTTATCCAGAAGATTGGCGGGAATCGTTATGGGTTTACCGGGCCAGTGGCTATCTGACCAGCTGCCCACAAAAATAGAACCGTCCCGTTTTAACTGCCAGATATAGTCCGGTATTTGCCACACCTCGCCAATCTGCTGCATAGCGTGATAACCGCTGCCTGTGTTTATAAAGTAAGGCACTGGTGTATCTGCGTAGGACTGCGGCGGTAGGCTGAATTTCAGGCCGGTTTTACCGGCTATTT
The DNA here is from genome assembly GCA_047518265.1 of Oceanospirillum sp. Taxonomy (GTDB): domain Bacteria; phylum Pseudomonadota; class Gammaproteobacteria; order Pseudomonadales; family Halomonadaceae; genus Oceanospirillum. Next base: position 80,482 of record JAKZRG010000019.1, on the reverse strand, counting down.
CTGATAGCAGATCACGTAATGATTTATTCCTCTGGGATATGGGTAAACGGGGCTTTAGTGCGGCGGACTTCTCCCGACAAAACAGGATTTGATGCTCTGCGCTGGCGGGGGTGCAGCGCTCGATATAGCCGTAGAATTGGTTATGTGGCTGCTGACCATTAACGGCTAAAGAAAAAAGCACCACGCCGGATAGGGTCGCAGTGCTTTTTACGGTAAAACTGGCGGTACCGGGCTGGCTGTAGCGTAGCCGTACATCGTGTTTGATCAGCTCTGTCGGTACGCCATTGATTGTTAATTTATGACTGTATTTCATCTGTGTTATCCGTCTCGTCAGCCAGATAAGTGTCTAGCGGGGCCAATACAGACTGTTCAAACCAGCTGATGGTTTCTGGCTCCTGACTGGCCTCTTTAACTGCCGGTGCATCACTGGCCGGTACTTCATTATTTGCAGTAGGCTTAGCCAGTGTTTTGGCCTCTATTTTTTCCGGTGTGGATTGGAATTCCAGCAGCTCAAAACTGACTTGCCACGCCAGTACACTGTCTAGTTCCTGTGCCGTATATCGCGTTGTAAAACGCACTTGGCGAATACCCATGGCGTTGGCGGTATCGTTAACGATATTGAAAACACGGCGCTTGCCGGTTGTAGCATCGGTGGATTTCGCTAGGGCTGAGAGGCTCTTTAACTGCTCCGGATCATCAAACCTAATATTGGTTTTGACTTTTAAACGCTGGGGTTTAAATCCCTTTTCAGCAGTTAAACTGCTAGATCCTTGTCCGCTGAGATCATCCGCCGGCAACGATAATTCCCCGGTGACGATCAAGCCGTAACCGGGGACAGAATAGTCATTCAGCAGCATTAAAATCATACGGCTACCTGCGTTAATGCCTGGTCAAATTCGTGCTGCAGATCGATGGCCAGTAAAGCGTCTGTATCAAGGGCTTTAGTAATAATTTGCTCTGAGACATAGCGTTCCGCAGCAAAAGCCGCCCGGACGTGTTCGGCCACAGCTTTAGCAATGGGTTCTAACGCTGGCAACGTAACGGTGATCCAGCCCGTGGCTGATTTCCATTGTGCATCCGGTACTAAACCATTTTTTAGAGATGTATAGGTGTTGGATAACATGCCGTAGCTCTCCCGATCCGTTAGGATCTGGCTACCGGCCAGGTCAATACCACCGGTTTCGTGACGCCAGCGGATATCAGACAGCGCTTCGGTTAGGTTATCGCGGATTTCGTCAATGGGGAGCAGATGAAAATCAAATCCTCGTTGCAGCTCATCACCGGCAACACGCCATGGTTGCAATGTTTTTGTATAAGCATGTGGGTGCGGAGGTATGCTGGGTATATCTCGCCCCGGAACAATTTTTAAAGCTAAGCAATCAACCGTTCCTGTGGGCTCTTGCTCTGGCAGTTTTTCTGTATTACCGCCATAGCGTTTTACAATGTTAGTAAAACGTGTCTGGTCATACCGAATCGGGTCACAAATAATACGACCACTAAGAGATATAATTCCGAACTTCATAAAATAAAACTCACCATCAAACAGGTATACGTCGCACGGGTACGACCCAGGTGCTGAAGCCTTTCGAGATAGAATCAACACCGCCGTTGTGGAAAAAAATAGCAACAGAAAACGACGCAGAGTATTCACTCGACGTCAACACGTACCGATTATCGCCAGAGCTGGTAGCAATTGACGCGAGAGTAACTCCGTTTGACGTATCTGCATCGTCAATATTTGCACGATTGTTATACACGAGCTCTAATTCTTGTCTGTTCGGCAGGTCGTAGCCGTTAGATCTTGCATATTCTGCAGCAGGTGAACCGGCAGAACCCACAGCATCCGTAATGCTGTTGTATGTGCCGCTGGTCAAAAGATCTGTATTGTATTTTCCTGTATTTAAATCAGGGTATGTATTATTTGGTAAGCTCGTATCAGTAGCATATAGTCCCCATGCTCGTTTTTCTCTCATTGTTGAAGGAGCAACTAATAAATAGTCTCCATCAGTTTGGCCCGCGACAATATCACCATTAACAATATCTCCAGCAGTCAAAGAACGAACATCAAAATAACTAATCCCAGACCAATCTGAATCATCTAAAAACCCATTATATTTGACCCGCCAATAGATTCTTTGGCCACCAGAAAAAGTACCCGCAGGAATTGTTATTTCTTTTAAGTTAACGTCGTCATTCAATGACTGCCAAACGATGTTTGTAAATGTCAGATCAGTTGACGCTTGCCATGACGTGTTTTTGTGTGTGTCAAAACCTGCTGGTACAGTACTAAAATCCGATGAAAACAGTGTGATTGTATCAAAATAGGCAAGATTGCTAGCTCCATTTACTGGTGCTAAATGCACAGGTACTTCTACATATGACACCCTAGCTTCAATAACAAATACACTGGATATATTGTTTCTCTGAATATTCAGGTTTAAATAACCGTCTGATATTTCCAGCGGGATATTTAAAGTGACTTCATCGCCAGAAATCGACACTGTGCCAGTGTTTATAGTAGCGTGATATTGGCTAAATGAATCGTAGTTAGTTATTTTGTATATGTTTACAGTGCCGCTATAAATGATTTGCGGCCCATTCAAAGTAGTTGATGATGAAAGTTTTGATTCTATAGAACTAATCTCGTTTGTAATTTTATTTTCTATCCTTAATACTTCTGAATCAGTGTTTTCTGATGTCTGGTCTATTTTACTATCTAGCCTTAATACTTCTGAATCAGTGTTTTCTGATGTCTGGTCTATTTTACTATCTAATCTTAATACTTCGGAGTCAGTATTTTGTGATAGTGATTCTAGACTAATATTTAGCCGTGCTTCAGCTTCTGCAATTTGCTGTGTAAAATCAATCTGCCAGCTTTCAGTGGGTATAGTGATATCAAATGTGGCTGCCGCATTTTTAAAAGGTATGATCAGGTTTTTAGTCGTAATCTGATTTTTACCAGCCCTTTTAGCAACGAGTGGTACATAGTAAAACGCCAGCATTACCCCCGTATCAGTAATCGCACCGACAAAGTTGAAATCATAATCACCCTCGTTTTGATCTAGCATAAACGAGAATGTAACCGCGTCGTCATCAACCTTGGCTTGTGAATAAACGGGTACATCATTTTTAACAATATATTGTGCGTCGGGTATGGGTAATGCAACATCAGGTGCTGTACTGCTATCTACACCGGGAATGTTAGCGAGTATAAAATGGCTAATTATAGTGGGTAATGATTGCGCGATGCGGTCTAAAATATAGTCTGCGCCTGCATCTGTAGTAGTACCGTTAGACATAAAAAACCTATTATAAATTGGCTAATAGTGGGTGTACGGGTAAATAAATAGTTTGTCGATCGACAGACGCTAACTGTGCAGAAAAATAGACGGGCAAGGCCCTATCCTCTGTCGAAAAATCATAACGTCGGCAAGTACGCCCGTATCGACGTACAATGTATTGCCCAAGATCTGGATTCTGTTGCAGCATAGGGCTATTCAGTTTTACCCGGATCATATCCCAATCGCTGGCCGGATCGCGTTCAACCAGCTCTGCTACATCAATATCAAAACGCTGTAAAATGCGTTCAAAACCGGCCCGGCTTCCCGCATCTTTAGCATTATCAATCGCGTATTTGACTCGCTTCCTATAGAGATCATCTGGTTCAGACGGGAATCGCTCAACGTCACGCTGATACGCTAACAACTGCAAAATATTAGGATGGCAGGTTTCTGCATCTAATTGATTGAGGGGCAGTTTTAGCCAGTCCTCTATCTGCAACCACCAGTTATCAGCCGCTGTTTTTAATTTTGTGATCTCCGGGCCGTTTAGCCAGACAGGCAATTTGAATTTTTCCATCATGCAGCCCTCTGCACAGTCAGCTCATCCAGGGCGGGTACATGCAGGCCGCTGACAATATCTGACCGGTCAAACTCTAATGATTCCAGCTCAGGAAAAAGCCTGATTAGTTCGCCGGTCAGTTTTGCCAGGCTAAACCGGGATTTTGGCTGTACACGGGTGATTTGCTGCTCTGTATACGCTGCATTTTCCCTAAACGCACAGCGGATGGCCTGTTCAACGTTGTACTCAACCTGCGCCCGTTCAGCCTCTAATATGTCGTTCGTTAAATATAGGGTACAGGTCAGACTGTAGAGCTGTTCCGGCATCGCGAGAACTAACAAATCATCGCCATGACCATGATTGCCATCGTCCATAATCTGGCGATTGATACTCGTCAGTACAGAGTCTGCCGGTGTCGCTAGATCAAATAACAGATAGGCGTTAGCGGTACCAGGACCACGGGGTGCATCATGCAAAAACCAGATACCATCGACCGGGATACCGGCAAACTCGCTGATCAGACGGCGGTAAATACCGTCAGTGTGATAGCTGGATAATGTATTAAAGGCGTTGCGGATGCGTAATCTAAAATCGTCGTCTGACTCATCGTCTGCGCCCAGCTGGGTAATCCAGCCTGTCTCGTTTGTCACTGTGACGCCGTCGAACTGGATCTGATCGTAATAGCCGGATTCCAAGTTATAGGCCCCGCCGATGGTTACCGCCTCGGCAGTACCTGTGGTGCTGCTGGCACCGGAAGGAAACACGGCATCAGCCAATAGTGTTAACTGATAAACAGTATTGTTAACGGGTAACGAGCTAATGATAGTGCCCGACGGTACCGTCAGTTCGTCAGCGGGATCAATACGGCTAAATGACAATGTGCCCTGGGTGCGCTGGCCAGTTTTACGGGTTACGCCATAGCCATCCCCGAATAGATCTAAAAACGTGCCACTGGCCGTTTTTAGATAAAACTGCGGCATAACCTGACCGATCAATAACGTGTTTATCAGCCACTGCGAGGGTTTAGTGATTAACGAGCTGACAACACGCCAAAACGGGCTGTAGTTACTGTCATTGCTGATGCTACTGCCTGCGTTTGTTACCTCGGTTTTCCATGCTGTTTTCAGGGCATCATCAGTCGTCGGAATACCGCTATCATCTATGAGTTTTTTAAACAGATCTGTCATGATGCACCTGCAATTTCAATGCTGACGGATTCGCCGGTTTCTGTTTCTGCACTGCAGTTAAATTGCCCATTGCCCAGATACATTACGTTAGCGGTTCCGGGGCGAATGCGACGATCCTCTTCAACCTGCAGCTCTATGATTGTCATTAGGTTTGCACGGGTAACAGGGTTGTTATCTGCAACTGCCTGTATTGCGTAACCGCGTTCGCGGATCATATGACGCAGATCCTGGGCGATACAGCCCGTCTCTGTTGCGGTTAACGCGGGTTCGCCTACTGCATTTAATGCCAGATCATCACCGATAATTAACAGATCTATATTGCTCATGATGTGGCCATTTTCAGTTCGTATAATAATTGATCGCCGGTCATCGCCTCGCCCTGGTTCACAACCTCTAGTTTTTCGATATGTACGGTATTACCGCCCTGGTTATTGTTATTCACGACATTGCTGATGGCTTGCAGCAGTCCACCCTGTTCCATTTTTTGCGGCTGTGGCTGCAGTTGCAGGGCTTCCGGTTTCAGTTGCTCTGATTCCTGTTGTAACTGCATCTCTAACTGTTGCTGTTGCAGTATCGAGCTGTCTGTTTCCAACCCTGGTATATCGCCAATTTCAGGTGTAATCCGGGCAATAGCCGTGATTTCTGGCAGCTCTGGCATTGTGCCCAGGGCTGGTATTAAATCAGCGGTATTAGTGATTTGTGGCAGCTGGGGAACCGTGCCCAAAACAGGGTTGATATTAGCGGTGGCCAAGGTGTCTGCTACTGTCGGAATATCACCCATCATCGGACTAATAGCGGCTATTGCTGACTGATCTGAAACAGTAGGAACTGGGAATAATTCAGGGGTGATACGCGCTGCACTCTGTATCTCCTGCAGCTCTGGTACCGGGCTTAAAACAGCCTCAATATTGGCAGTGGCCATCTGGTTAGCAACCATGGGGATAGGTGACATTTCTGGAGTAATCCGGGCAATCTGATTCATCTCCTGCAGCTCTGGTACCGAGTTTAAAACGGTGTCGATCGTAGCGGTGGCCATAGAATCAGATACCGCAGGAACAGTACCCAAAATAGGGTTGATATTAGCTGTGGCCATCTGATCCGTAATCACTGGTACATCACCCATCATCGGACTAATCGCGGCTGTTGCTGACTGATCCATAACAGTAGGTAGCGGTGCCAGATCAGGCGTAATCCGAGCAACCTGGTTAATCTCCTGCAGCTGTGGAACGGTACCCAAAATAGGGTTAATAGCAGCAGTGGTCATCTGATCTGCAATCACCGGCACATCATTCATATTAGGAGTGATCTGAGCAGTAGACCTGATCTCCTGTAGATGCGGCATCTGACCTAAAACTGGCGTGATATTGGCAATAGCCATTTGATCAGAAATCACCGGTACATCACTCATATTTGAGGTGATTCGGGCAATCTGATTAATCGTCTGCAGCTGCGGCGCTGCGCCTAAAATTTGTTGAATATTAGCGGTGTTTTCCAGCGCTGGAAGCTGGGGTTCTGGGCCTAAAACGGGTACAATTGAGGCTGTTGTAATTCCCGGTTGAATAGCCGGTACATTACTCATTTCAGGGGTGATTTTTGCTATTGCAGATTGGTCTGTAATTGCAGGTACTGCGCCCATTTTCGGCACAATATTAGCTGTAGCCACCGCATCTGGTAGAGCGGGTATTTCAGGTTCTGAATTAAACCAGTTAATAGCTGCATCGATACCAGTACTAACGCCCTCGGTGATATTGCCGCCCAAGCCTGAGAACCAGCTTGTTTTCTCGCCTGCAGGTTGAATCTGTTGTTGTACCGTTTGCACCTGGTTAGGGAGTTGTGGGATATCTGGATTATTCAGATCGATATCGATACCGGGGATTAGATTGATTTTAGTAATCAGCCAATCAATAGACTCACCGACAAAATCAAATGGGTTGATACTGCCGATAAAATCGATAAAGGATTGCCAGGCATTAACCGCCCCTGTGGCTACAAAATCCGCAAATCGTTTGATACCGGCGGTGACCTCATCCCAATAAAAGACTAGTGCCACTAGACCAGCAATCAGAGCAACGATACCGAGCACGATCCATGTAATCGGGTTTGCGAGTAATGCCGCTGTAAATGACCAGGTTGCAGTAATGGCAGACCAAAGCCCACCGGCCAGCAAGCCAAAACCGCCCGCCAGGCCAAGAGTGATTGCTTTAACGGCAGCAAAACTCACTATTACTGCTCGCCCAATAAAGTTAAATAGCGCCATCGCTCGACCAGCCAGATTGATATTGCGAATAGCAAATATCCAGCTAAAGCCATAACGCCAAATCATAGCGATGGCAGGTATCAGCGTTGCCTGTAACCCACCCAAAGCAAAACGCATAATGCCTACAGTAAGACTGACAGCACCGCCTACCGCCACCAAGCCCAGCAGTGCAAAGGATAGTAAGCCAACGACTTTGGTCAGATGGGGGTATTTATCTGTCCATGCGACAAGAACGGCCATTCCATCAACCATTTGCCGAATAAACGGCTCAATGGCTGGCAGGGCTTTTTGATAAATAGCGATAGTGACCGCAGTGATGGCCATAGATAACCGCGCCCAGGGATCTTCCATTTTCTGCGCCATTTCAATGGCTTTATTGGCCCCTTTGATATCCGCGATTTCTTTAATATCTTTGTTGATCTTGCCAATATCAGCGGACAGGAGTTTTAAAAAGGCAGTGGCTTCTGTACCACCAAATGCGGTATTTAACAGCCCGCCTTCAGCTAGCGTATCGATATCACCGTATTTATTACGGATGCGCTCTAACACATCAACAACAGGTAAAAGGCGACCCTCTGAGTCACTGAACTTTAACCCCAGTTTGGATTCGGCATTAACAACACCTGCTAGGTATGCGCGATATTTACTACCAGCTTCTGAGCCAGACGGTAACGCAGATTGAAGATTACCCAGAATCGCCATCTGTTCCGCCATGCTGACACCGTAGCTAGTCGCATCGGCACCTAATGATTCGAACGCAGCGGCCATTTGTGGGCCGCTAGTCTTAAACTTCTGAACAGCTACAGCAGTACGACCAGTTACCATTTCTACCCAGTTGGATTTACCCATTTCTGTAGCCTGGCGGCGGAAAATACCGTACATACTGCCGAAATAACTGGTTACCGTGCCTACATCCGCTTTGGTGGCTTTGGCTAGTGTGCCAGCAGCAGTGGTAAAAGTTGGCAGGTCAGCGCCTTGCAAGCCATCAATCGCGGACTGGATATCGTATGCCGCACGGACATAGCCCTGGGCCGACTCGCCAAATTGCATGGAGTATTGCAAACCAGACTGATTAAGCTGATCTAAAACCGCATCATCGACACCCAGACTGGCCACTTCCCCCCGTGCGTTATTCATGTCGATTGTAGGGGAGACCGTCATAGCAAAACCGGCACCGGCAGCAAACATGGCACCGATACCATCGCGGGCATTTTGAAAGCCCTGGCTAATATTATTGGTGACACGGTTTACCAATCGTTGGATACGCTGCAGGGGCTCAGACAAACGATCCGTCAGGCCTAAAATTAGCTGCAGTCGTTCTAGTCGGCTACTGGCCATAATGTCTCCCTGATCGGATGGTAGTGAATGAAGTTATTTGCCGTTAAATGCCAGAGCGATACCGGCCGCTACGGCATTTTTGAGTCGTTCTGATTCCAGATCTTGCAGATACAGCGCCCGCCCCAACGATTCTGGGCTGTCGTCTTCGTGGGGCAGGTAATGGCGACGCAGGGCAATTAATCCGTCATATCCATTTCGTCTGCAGGTGTCGGCGTACTGCTGCGCTTTTTTACCGCTGTTGGTAGGCTGTCGGTAAATTCTTCAGATATGATGCCAACAACTTCCAGTACCACGGTGCCGTGTGGCTTTTTCTCTTTGTCAGTAATAATGCTGATTAGGGTTGCCCGCTGTTCTTGCTTTACTGTGCTCGATAACAGATTAAAACCGGCTTGAACCGCACGGCTACCAGACATATTGTTCAACATCTTGTTGTAATCGGTGTTACCTACATCAAATGTGAAATCTGTATCACCCAGAGTAACTGTGATTTCTTTTGTATCAGTCATGCGGTTTCATCCTGTTGCTTTAACTGCGTTTGGAACAGTTTGTTATTGAGATTGTCCAGCCTTGTAAAAACCTGCTGGAATAGGGCGTCGATTTTGTTGTCTAGATCTTTCAGGTCATCTTCATGCACATAGTCCCGATAGACCTCCTGTTTAAACTCCCCTAGGTCTTTGCTGTTTTCTTGTGTTCGTCTGAACAAATAAACAAGAAAACCGCCTAGGGTAAGCAGGAAAATCTGTGTTAAACCCAAGACGATGGCGACGATGGTTAACATGTTATCCATAGTGATTACCTACAGGTTCAGCCTCTTTACGTGATCCAAATCGATATAAGGCACGCCATCGATTTCAACAAAACGAGGGTCGGTCACTACAAATGGAATCGAATGCTCTAATTTGTCCTCGCCGTCACCTGCTGCATCCAGAGCGTTAGACAGATTTAACTTACAACCGTAGGCTGTGTAGTTAATGCTCTGATTGATCGTTTTACCGTTGACGGTGATATCAACCGGCTCCATTTGTTGCCAAGATCCTGCCTTTTTTGCTTCTTCCAGAATCAGTTTGAAATTGACTGTATCGACCTTTAATTCACCTTTTGATTTTGTCTGCCCACGAACATATCCGTCGGGCACCCCGCGAGTGGACGTGGCCTTGGTACCGTCTTCAATATCCAACGTAATCTGGTTGGCATTGACTAGCTGAGTGCCAATTAAAATATCTGCATCGGCACCGCTTATATGTGCTGTCATAGTCTGTTTTTCCTGCTCTATGGCGGTTAATCAGGCGTTAATTGAGGTTTAGCCCGATGCTGATACCGATTGCCTTTGGTGAATCATACGGGGTCGCCTGAATGGCGATATCCACATCCGTTTTATTGCTCCACGTAATCGAAATGTCCCCCGGCTTTGGCGGTAATAGGGCACCGGGAATGGTCGTATTGCCGATGGTTTGGCTACGGCTCAGCTCTGTTATTGGGCGCATAAAATACGCAGAATGTGCTGCGGTACTGGCATCAGAACTATTCAGTGATCGATCTGCAATTTTTGACAGTGCCAGTACACGTATTCGGCGTGCAGCAGCGTCCAACGGTCGTAGGTATTCGATGACCTGAAAATCACCACCCTCAACATCTAAAAGCTGGCAATCTGAGCAGTAAATACCCGCGAAATCTGAATGTGATACCGGTACGGTAAAGCGCGCATCGTTCAACGCCTTAGCGTGAGACTTGTTGTAACGCAGACCGTTTTTATCCGCAGGTAGACTACCGACGCCGATAAGAGCACCTGTGGCGGTACGCATAGGGCTATCACCCAGAGATACATCAGAGCGACATAGGCGACCACAAATAGTGCCTAAGAAACCGGGATAAATTTCGGCTAATAACCCGACTCGGTAGGCGCTGACACCTGCCTGTGCCGGTGTTATATCTGTAATAAACTCGTCCCAAGCATCGGCTGCAGGATCAAACGGGCGAGTGGCGGTTAAAAACACCACCCGACGGCCATATTCAGCCAGTGCTTGTTCTGCAGCAGCCTGCATTGCTGCCAGTTCGGCTTTTGCAGGGTCATAGTCCAGAGGATCGATATCCAGAGCATCGGTAATCACCACTGCTTCACACACCTGGTCTTCGTTCATGGCGTGATCAAACCCTAAACGCCAGTTACCAGATGCGGACTGAGGCATAGCAATGCACGTCCAGCCCTGCCCGCCGTTATTCATAGCGGCGGTAATGGCTGTTTTCATTTTGCTGGAGTTAGTCCCCAATAGATCATCAAGGTCACTGCTCTGATCGATATAGAGAATCTGACCTGAGTTTTTACCGGCATGGCCAATAAACAGAAATTGGCGCTCAGTTTGTTTGAAATCGCCCTGAAAATTATTTCTATCAGAGACTCTTGCGCTACCTAAAGCCATTGATTGGCCTCCTTTAATTAGCCCGACAACTCTTGTCTGGCTATATCTATTGCTGTCTGTTTTACCCAGTCCGTATCGTTCGCGAAAAACTCACGGGCAGGGGTTTCTGTTTTCCAACTGTCGTGACTGGAATCTGTACCGTTTTTCAAGTCGTACAGAATGCCCAGGGCTTGCCAGCGACTCAGATTGTCTTTAATCCACTTGCGGCTAACTCGCTTTTTTATCCCGCCTTTCTTTTCCAGCCTGAACCCTAAACGGATCATTGCTGCTGCTTGCTCTGTTGTGGCAGGTTTGTCTTTCCAGCTACTGGCCAGCCGGGATTGCTGCTGTTTTGTAACGGTTTGGCTATGGCCGTATTGATTAGCCCAGGCCCGTTTTCCCAGTGCCCCAAAACCGATAGTGGTGGTGTCAGGGGTAATCCGCTGTTTGATGTTATTGCCCTTTACTAAGCCTGATAACATCTTGCCGCGACGGGAGCGCTTCTTATGCCGTTCTTTAAACTTGCGTCCTCTTAAGTCCTTCTGGCCACGCACGTTTTTACGGGTCTGTTTGACCACCGCACGGCTGATTTTTTGGTTCAGTCGGCGCTTTTTAATGGGTGTTAACTGGGCGTATCGCAATTCATCGTATAGCGATAACAAGCCCTGCCATTGGGCAGTAATCATCCGCTGTTAACCCCTAATAGGTTTTCAGCAACTAACAATTCGGGTTGTTCCAGTTTCCAGGTATAACCAAATGCCTCGATATCCCCTGACTTATCCGCCACTAGATATATTGATTCCTTAAACCACAGGCTTATTTCCAAATCAGCGGTTTTGTCATCCATTACCGCTATACCAATCTCCGGTAACGGATCTTCTAAATCATCTCTGTTGTCATCTTCTTCTAATAGCCAAAACGCCAGATTTACAATCAGAGATTCGATGGGGTAGCGGGTGTATTCGTATCGATCAACCACAATCAGAACTTGATAAACAATGTCACCGGCATTCAAACCTTCAGGCCCGCCTTTTGCCCGTGGGGTTACCGTAATATCCTCTGCAATTGACGCCATCTTGTTGTCATCCCAAAGGGCTAATCCGGTTAGAAATTCCCGTAGAGCTACCAGCTTTTTCATATCGACCTGCTAAATCAAACTCGCATGGAACCCATCAGAATTACTCTGACTCGGGTTAAAATGATCGATCAATTTTTGTATATGGCCATGGCTTTCTTGCTGCCAATAGGCTGATAATTCGGTTGCTCTATCACCCTGTATTTCAGCAGGTTCTGTGCGGTTAACGGTTTCAAACAGATGCGTTAGCCCGCCTCTGGCATGGTTAAAAACAGCTTGATAATAGTGGTGTACCCAAATACCTGTATCGTTGATCTTGTCTTGCTCAATATCGACGAGTAACTCCGGTAAAATCACATCTTTAACGGGGCCTAGCGTATTATTGACCAGTAAAACGGCGTTGGTTAACTGGCCGATAATCACATCTTCGCCAAACTCTCCGGGCAAGCGAAATTGATCGATAAATATTTGAACGCGCAGGTCAGGCCAGGGAAGAACATTACTAATAAACGCGCTTGTATTCGTCGTGGTTTTACCGTTTAAGCTCATGCTGTCACCTACGCTAAAAACTGTCGTTAAAGTGCCCACCCGTTTTTGTTCAGCTCAGACAAATTGTCAGGCTGACTCTACGGGGGGCATCTCGCCGTTGGGGAGTCGTTAGCTCTGCTGTTTATCCAGCAAAGATTGGTGTTTGCCTACGATGGTTTTTACGCCTGCAGCCTCGTTAATCTCTTGCGCGATACCGCCATAACGCACCACGTCTTTACTGTTACCGGCTTTGTCGGCCAGCTTGGCAGCAATCGCAAAAATCTTACCTTTCGGTACAATCGGGATATCCCAACCGCCGGTTTCAATGGCGCTTAACAGGTCGTAAAGGTACGGGCCTGCTTCGCTGTTATTTTCAAATTTATCCAGCGCCCAGTCGTACATCTGGTCACAGAGGAATACCCGTAGATCACTGCCAAATTCTGGCGGTGTTTTCTGCTTCTGCTCGATCAGATACAGCGCCAATTTCAGACAGTTTTCGATATCACCCAGATCCCACAGCCAGATTGCATACCAAACGGCCACAGAATTTGGATAGTTTTTGCCTGATTCCAGATAGCCGTTAACAAAGGGTGTCATCTCCTGAATCGCTTTGGCTTTGGTTGGTAGCCGCGCTTCCAGATCTGACCCACGCCATTCATTACGCAGTTTGGCTATATAGGTTTGCCAGTGTTCTAGATCGCCCTGCTCAGCACCTGGGGCGACGGGTCGTTGTACCGTACTGCTGTCCGGTGCCGATTTACCCTGACGTGCCTCACGAATTTTCCTGAGCGGTGATTCACTGGATGTTACAATTCCCAGTTGTTGGCCCAGTTTTATGGCCAATTCTTTTTTGAGGCCGTCGGCCTTCTCTTTATTTTCCAGCTGTTCACGACGCTGCTTGTGACGATCCAGTAATTTACCCATTGGTCACCCCCCTTACGGTGCAACGTACTCTTTGACACCCTCGACTACCGCAACCGCGCTTTCTTCTTCGATGACGTAGCCTTCGTTTGCGCTGTTGTAGTCCTCTACCTGATCCTTTTTAGGGTTCTCGGAAATAGAACGGCGGTTAGATCCGGTTTGGATGTAATGGGCCAAGTTGGCTGGATTACCGATTACTAAGCTGCCGGGTTTCAGGAACGGTGGGATCAATGTTTCCAGACCGCCGTAAGTTTCCAGAATGCGACCATTATTCAAGTGGGTCTTTTCAGAGGGAGTATCACCACTGTTCGCGTAATAGCGTCCTGTAGCGATACCGATAATGTCGTTTGTCGTCATTACCCGGATGCCAGGATCGCCACGGTATTGCTCTGGGATCATGCCCTTTGCATCATTAACCAACGCGTCTAGGTTTGGATAATCGCCTCCGGGACCGATTGTGGTGCCACCGGTATCAACCTGTAGAGGCTTTCTCTCGCGCATAATTTGCAGCCAGCCTTTAGAGATATCCTCGCCGTTTGGATTTACCACCTTGTCTGTATTGTCTGAATGATGGGTGCCGTGCCAGCCGACCCGAATGATGTCGTTAATCACGGCTTTGCGGACTTCGTTAGCCCAAATCGCTGAGAAATTTTTCTTGTGACGCCAGGCATCTATTACGGCATAACGTAACCCAATATCTCGGTTAACCTGATTCAGTTCATAGCGTTTGCTTTCCATGCCGTGAACTTGACTGGGTGTTCGTTCATTCCCATCTTGCGAGGTATCAATCCGGCTGGAGATTAAGCCGTCCACGCCCAGGCCAACTTTGTCGCCTTTCAGCTCCTCAACCCAGGTGTATGCGCTGATCATATTCAGAAACCAGCCAGATGGGGTTTCCATTGAGCGTGCCACAATTTGCTGAGCCACTGAGGGTTCAACAGCAAACTCCTGACCCGGCTGTGTCCCTGTATACTCATGAAACTCAGCCAAAAAATCGTTTAAAATACGACGCCCTTCCGGGCTAAATTGATATGACATAACTTAGATTCTCTTAGCCCGATTAGTAGAACTGGAACTCTTTTTTACCTTCGCCATCATGAGCACCGGGATCTGTACCCGGTGTCTCCTGCAGTGCCTTATTAAAATTGGTCTGTAGGGTTTCTAATGCCCCGGCTACCGTTTGTAGCTGTTTGGCAAAATCAGCCTCCTTGTTGTCTTCAGCGTCATCGTCCTCTGATTTCTGACCCTTTTTCAGCTCATCAATAGAGGATTGCATCTTGCCCATTTGTTCGGTTAATGCAGAAAACTGAGTAGACAAACCCTTTGATTCATCACCTTGATTATCATCAGCAGAGTCATCACCGCCGATATCAACACCCTGTTGTTTAGCCAGTGCTGTTACTGCACCGGACAATGTATCCAGAGTAGAAAACAGCTTGTCCTGATCTTCTTTTTTCATATCGGTTTCATCTTCGTTATCGGCGGTTTGTTTGGATTTGGTTTGTTCTGGTTTATTACTTTTTTTAAATAGCCAGCTAAAGAAAGTCTTTTGCTCGTTATCTAAGTAGGCTTCATCTAAATCAAAATCAGTTTCAATATATTTAGATGCAATAAAGTCATGAGGTAATTGACCCGCAATCTGGCTAAATGACAATTGATCAGTACCCAAGCTGGCAGGGATGTCTGTTATAGCTAAATGCCCCAGATAGGCTTTATCTGTACCTGCATGGTTTTCGATAACACTAATAGAGGTAAATAAACCCTCACCGTTTTTATTCAGCTCTAATAGTTTCTGATTAGGCTCAATTTTGGCAAAAAGGCATAAACGCCCTTTATCATCCTTTCCGGTCTTAACCGAGTTAACGACCCCGAATGCGCCGAAGAACAGCCAGTGATCCTTAAAAATCGATGCGGTGTACTCTTTCTTATCGTAGGTTTCTGCAATATCCGTTAGCCACTGGTTTTTAATTTCCCGGCCATCAATCGTGTCACCGGCAGTTGCTACTTTGAACCATTTAGAAACCAGAGCCATAACCGCTATTACCCGTTCAGTTAAACCAAAACATTTAATGTGTTGTAACAGTAAGTGATATAAAGAGTGGTTAAAAGGTGGTGTTTTTTGATCGCTTTTTATTACTTTTGATAATTACGATTTTTGAATAAATAGCACTAATATTTTTATATTAACGCCTATATTCTGCCTGCATGGCATATAACAATGAAGTTAAAGAACAGGCGCAGACCCTATTTGTAAGGTCGCATACGCTAAACGAAATCAGTAAACAGCTGAACATACCAGAGCGCACGTTATATAAGTGGGTAGAGGATGGTGGTTGGCGTGATTTATTGGCTTATCAGAACGCAGAGATAGAAATATCACAGCGGATTTGTGTATTAACAAACCGCGAAAAGAAAACAAAAGAAGAAGTATTAGAACTACAATCGTTGTGTAAATCATTTGGCAATATGCAAGTTGATTTAGCAAGAGCCGATAAAATCAGAGCAGAGGCAGAAGTAATAAGGCGAGGGGATGCCGGTGCCGTTGCAGCAGTAGAAGATAAAGAGGATAGACGCCAACGCCGTAAATCCGGTAATAAAAAGTCCCAACAGAAAAATGATATTACCGATATTGATCTGGATGTTTTTGATACCTGGGCAGATGCAAACTTATTTGAATACCAAAAACTCTGGCGGGCTGTATGCCACGATCCGGCCCTGTGCCGTAACCGATTTATCCTAAAATCCCGTCAAATTGGTGCTACCTACTATTTTGCCTTTGAAGCGTTTGAAGACGCCTGTAAGAACGGCAAAAATCAGATCTTTGTCAGCGCATCTAAAGCACAGGCCAGAGTGTTTAAGGGCTATATTATCGCCTTTGCTCGGGAGCATCTTGACCTTGAGTTAAAAGGCGCAGACGAGATAGAGCTATACAGAGAAGGGAAGCTATGGGCTAAGTTGATATTCCTGTCCACCAACAGCAATACCGCTCAGTCCTACAGTGGTAATCTTTATTTTGATGAAGTGTTTTGGATTCCCGGCTACCAAAAGCTGAAGAAAGTAGCCTCTGGCATGGCGGCCCATAAACATTGGCGCAAGACCTATTTCTCCACCCCATCCAGCAAGCAACACCCGGCTTATCAACACTGGTCTGGTGAAGAATACAACGAGAACAAATCCGAAAGTAAAAAGGTCAAAATCGACCTATCTGATGATGCGCTGAAAAAGGGCTCATTGGGCGGGGATAGAATATGGCGTCATCTGGTAACAGTACAGGATGCAGAAAAGCAGGGCTGCAACCTATTCGATATTCAAGAGTTAATAGACGAACACAGCAAAACCGTCTTTGAAAACCTCTACGGTTGTAAATTCATAGACGATGCTGAAAGCCTCTTTCCATTCAGCACGTTGAAAAAGTGCATGGTGGATGCCCTGCAGCTTTGGACACACTGGGACCCGGAGAGCAATCGCCCCGTGGGCAAACGGCCAGTGGCCGTGGGTTATGATCCATCCCGCCTGCGAGATAATGCCGCCCTGGTCGTGCTGGAAATTCCGCTTAGTCATCGTCAGAAATGGCGACTGCTGGAAAAACACCAGTTCAATGGTATGTCGTCAGAGTACCAAGCCGAGCGGATTAAAGAGATTTACGAACGTTATAACGTTGTTTATGTGGGCATCGATACCACAGGTATCGGTTATGGCGTATTTGACCTAATCAGCGACCTGCCGGAAGTTGAACCCCTGCACTATTCCATAGAAGTAAAAACAGACCTGGTCACCCGTGCCCAGCGTCTTATTGACGGTGGCCGCTTTGAGTACGATTTGGCTGAAGTGGATGTCACCGCATCTCTAATGATGATCCACCAAGAAACGACTAGGAACGGTCATATTACCTACGGTGCATCAAGAAATGGCCGAGTAGGCCACGCTGACTTAGCATGGGCCACATTCCACGGCATGCGCGCTGAACGAGACCAAGCCCGTGATAGTCGGGATATTTCAAGCGACGTTGAAACCAGCTCCGAAGACGACATGTATATAGGATAGATTTATGACGACTCAGATGAACATTGACGCCGATGTAACAGACGATTTTGATCAACCCGATATTGAAGACGTTAATGCCTTCAGCTTTGGCGACCCAGAGCCTGTGCTCAATAACCGGATGACGGATTATCTTGGTACATTTGCCGAAGTGAACGGCAAATACTATATCCCCCCTGTGAGCCTGAGCGGGATCGACCAGATAACAAGGGCCAACGGCCACCATGAATCCGCGCTCTACTTTAAACGCAATATGCTGATGAAGTACTGGAACGATCACCCGTTAATCAAACGGGTAGAGATGCGATATGCGGCCCACGACTGGCACACCTTCGGCATGGCTTATTTTCAGGTGCACAGGAATGCCTTTGGTGGCATTACCCGCCTAAGCCACCTACCGGCGATTAATATGCGCGTGGGTATCAAGCCAGGTACCTTTTTTATGGTCAAAAAAGACGGCAGCGAAATTGAATTTAAAATAGGCGAAGTGATCCAGCTAAAAGAGACCGATACCAGTCAAAAGATATACGGCGTACCCCAGTATCTGGCCGGTATCCAAAGTATTTTACTCAGTGAAGACACCACCCTGTTCCGCCGCAAATACTATAAAAATGGTGCCCACATGGGCTATGTCTTTGTTACTTACGATCTAGGGAAAGAACAGGTCGAAAAAGTGAAAGGCGCTCTGGCACAATCAAAAGGCCCCGGTAACTTTAGGCCGTTTTTCTTGAACATGAAATCCGGTCACAACAAAGCAAACCTGAAAGACCGAGTACAGATGAAACCGGTGGGTGAGCTGGAAAAAGATGACTACGAAAAGATCAAAATGATTACCCAGCAAGACGTATTGAATATGCACCGAGTACCACCCGCCCTAGCCGGTATGATGCCGCTGAACGTAGGCGGATTTGGAGACGTAGAGAAGATCGATAAAATCTACTATGAAAACGAAGTGGTACCCATGCAACAAGTGATCTTGGAACTAAACGACCATCTACCGGCCAGCAACCCCATTGTATTCGATAAACCTGATTTTAAAGACGCTGCCTAAGTAACTAGATATGGTATATTGACGGTCAATTAGTCGTAAAATATATTCATATCTGATTACTAAGGAGTGGCGATCATGGCAATTAAAGCCGCCTGTCCCAATTGCGGATCTAGAACCCGTGTCTATTCCAGCAACCTAGTATCAAAAGACATTGAGGGTGTATTTTTGAAAGATTTATACACTCAGTGTCTAGGGGAATGCAAAGAACGATTTGTTATGACCCTCTCGTTTAGCCACTGGCTAGGCGAAACCGGCACCCCGCCGCCAACTCCTACATCCCGCGATAACAGCAAGCAACAGCAGGAACTGATCTGATGTTTGACCGTAACCTATACGACCTATTTAACGGTGGTAACGCCTACAAATCAGTGGGTGCCCAACTGCCCAGCATCAGTGGTAACTCACAGCAATACATCACAGATCTGGGCCTATTACCCACCGTATCCCCCGATAAAACAGCCAGAGCTATAACCGCTATAGAAAACATCAACACCGTAACAACTGATCTAAAAGCCCACGTAGACCAACGCATGGGTAATCTACTGGATGACCTGAGTGTCGCAAAAGCCGCCCGCCAGATTGATGGTGTTAGCAGCTGCGCTAACCTAAACCCTATTATGGGAGCCATTAACAACAGCGACGCCTACGCCAGCGAGATCCTATCTCAAATGGGGCAAATCAATAACAAGGTTAACGGAGTGAATACAGGTCTGATGACCGTACCCCAGTTTGAAACATGGCTGGATGGACTGTCTGACTATCTGGAAAACAAACACAGCGAACTCACCACACTGATCGATACAGAACGCGCTGAGTTGCAAAAGATTTACCAACAGCATAAAGCCATGACCAACGCCATGCGCGCCGTAGAAGTAGCAGAAGACCCCTGTGCTAAAGCCATATTGCAACAACTGGGATCATCGTCATTGAAGGGAAAATTAGGGATATAAAGCACGACCTGCAACTAGGCTAAAATCGAGCATTAAGCCAGCCCCTGATATTGAGTTATCAGGGGCTTTTGTATTGGTTAGGCTTCAGCAGTTTCGTCTTCTGTGGCTTTCTCTTTTGCGGCTTTCTCTTTTGTGGCTTTCTCTTTTGTGGCTTTGGTCTTATCGGTAGCTGTATTTGTTGGAGTAGGTACTTTATCTAAAACTTTATGAATCAGTTCTTGAATACTAATAGGGTAAGACTCTTGAGAAGAGGTCGCTAGATTATTACCCGCGAATAGTCGGCTTGCTAGGTTAGATTTTATTTTATCTTGATCTTCTTTTTCTAGTGTATTTACAAATGAATCAACTGTTTTTATATCAATCGAGTTTTGTTCATACCAATAGCTTTGCACTCTGTGTTTAGTTGATTCTCTTGATAAATAAATAGCAGGTATCGATAAAATAAGCACTATGCTAAATCTGATAAAAAACTGAGTAGGATTTAACGTACCATCCACAGAATCATAAAATGACCAGCCAGCAATCACCGTAATACAGAGCATGAAAAATATAGAGCCAAAGCGAAGATGGTTTGCAGAGGTGCGCTCTATCTGTGCATTTGTATCGTAATTATTTGCTCTAACCTGTTCGCTGGCTGATCTTAGTATTGTGTTGATCTCAATGATTTTATTGTTAAGTGTTTCTTCTGTGGTTTTTATTCTTTGTTTTTGCTCTAATATTAAATGTTGTTCTTGTTTATTAATATTGCCTCCCAATTCTTCTATATCTTTGAGTAATCTAAGCTTGGAGTCGTTTAGTTTTTCCTCCATATTAGCCCAGTGCTTGGAGTAGCCTTTAAATGCTTTATCTGTGGCATCGTTCACAACTATGGATAATTTTTCATTAAGGTCATGTTTTAGTAAATTTATTGATTTATTAAAATCTTTTTCTAATGAGGAATATAGTATTTCATTATTATTTTTTTTAGATATAAGTTCGGATATGGTTATAGATAAATATAAAGATGATAGTTTTGCAGATATAGTTGAAAGAACAAATACTTTATTGGCATAGGGTTTGGAATGCTCGTTTTCAATGATTATATTTTCATTGTATTCTTGATCTATTTTTATTAAGTTCTCTATTATTGTTGGTATGTTGACTAATATATGCATTTGCATATCAGCTGGATGGGTAGCTATATTTTTATGCAAGTCAATAATTGAATTTGTTGCGTCTTTTATTATTAATAAGCTACTCTCTGATTTAGCTTGGTATTTTAATATCGTGGAAATCACGTTTCTATTTGATACATGTTTGTCTAGATTTATTAGGATGCTTATTATGTTGTTGATTTCTTTTTCAAATATCATTTTTTATTCCTTTAATTCCAGTCCACAGACTAGATAACGTCTACCTGTTAATTGAATGTGTTGTCTAAGATTATATAAATATAGATGGTATCAAATATAAGCCGTTTATTTAGGCTTTTCTACAGCAGGTTGAACTTCATCCGTAGTTTTGGAAGCAGGTACTTCTGATTCAGTCGATTCTTTTGATTCTTTATCTTTATTTAAATTTATTGTGCTTAGTGCTGTTTCTATACCGGTAGTAATTGAAGTTATCACTTGATTCATATCCAAAGGGGAAGAATCTGTAGTATTGCTGTTAGTTTGTCTCTGGTCTGTGAAAAATATACGGTTGGCAATATCTGTTTTAATCTTTATTTGCTGCTCTTCAGGCATAGGTGCAACAAATGGACTAAGTGCCTTCATATCGAGAGACAGTTGTTTAAATTTCACCTCTTGCTGACGGTGCTTTGTTGATTCTCTTGATAGATAAGCAGCAGGAATAGATAGTACAAAGAATAAACCTAATCTAGAAAGCATGTAGTCTAATTTGAATTCAACTGCTGTAGGCATTGTAAAAAACATATAAGAAGCCATCACAAAAACGAAAGACATAAATAGGAATGAAATATTTCTTAGTCTATCAGCTTTTCCTGCTTCAGTTTTAGCATGATCTTCATAGCTGTTTGATAATTCTGATGCAGAAATAATGCCGGAAAGTTCATTTATTTCTTTTATTCTTCTCTCTAAGTATTTGTTAGATTTATCTATTTCCTTTTTGTGAGATAAAGATAACTTATTTCCTAGGCTGATAATTTTTTTTTCTTGCTCATTGTTGTATGCAGCTAATCTTTCTTCTGACTCTTCTTCCGTTGATTTTATTTTTTTTTGAAATTCATTGGTGAATGTGGTTAGGTGTGCTATTAATTGATCTTCTTCTTTTGATTTGCTTTTTAATTTATCATTGAATGCCATGAAAGGGTTTTTGGCGATATGATTCTCTAATGTTAAAAACAAGGTTTTTGAATTAATGGTATTTAATGATATTTCTTTTTTTAGTTTTATTGTTTCATCTATTATTTTGTTGGTTTTTATGATTTCTTCTTGTATGGGTGGTGGTAGATTTGTAATGCGTTTTTTTATATTTGTAATTAAACGAATAGATTCTAGTATTTCTTTATTTATTTCGTCTTCGATTGATGTGTGATTATGTTTTGGGGCTACGTTTCTATAAAATACATCTTTCTTTGAGTTTTCACATAAGTGATGTAAACTGTTTAATAATAGCTCGACATATTTTAAATCGATACTTGATGCTTGGATTAGATCACTACTATATGATAGCTTAAACGTATTGTTGGGTGTGTTTTCATTTTTTATGACTACAAGTGCGATTCCATAATCTAATAAGACAGATTCAATTTTTTTTAATAAAATTATTGAGCTAGTAAGTATTTGTGCATATGCTCCATCTTCTTTTATAGCTATATTGTAATTGTCCATAAAATTCCCTCTAACCCCCAGCCCTTAGACTGGGGGATCTCTATTCGTTAATTCATTTCTTCTTTAGGTGCTGCTGGATCGGGTCGCATTAAGGCAGCAATATCATTGCCCATAATTAACTTGTTATCGACGCCTGTTCTCATCAGCTCTTGTATTTGTTCAAAAATCAGACTGACACCGCGTGATTCTGCATTCGACAGATGGCGGCCATAGGGTAGTTCTTCTAAGAAGATACCTTTCATAAACTCTGTAAGGTCATGGGCTTTAGATACCCCATCAAGGTGGTCAAGGTTGTCATAAAATGTATCCCCTAGCTGATCGGCTAAACGGGCGTATATTTCATCAACTTCACGTTGGGAACGTGTAGTAACACTCATACGCTTGATAACGGGATTCTGATGTGGGTTGGTATTAGACATAACTGTATACCTATTTCTTTTTGGTTAAACAGCTACCGACTAAGTTCGAAGTTAGGCGGCAACTACGGCAAGAGTTCGAACGTGGAAGAAAAGAAACCACCTCTCACCGCAGTTGCCTAAAAATAGCAGATACGGGGGTGCAGGCACAAAAAAAGCGCAAAAAGCGCTGTGCTTCTTTTCTATTTTTCCAGGGTTCGACTCCTGATCTGGATTTTGCCAGATGTGTAAATGGTAGGCTGGTTATTAGGGGCTGGTCAAGGGGTTTTTGGGGTGTAATGTCGTGTAATGTGAGTTATTGGTTAAATATGGTAGTTTGCCGGGATAAGTAGCACGGAAGTATAAAGGGAGTAGTGTTATGGATATATCGGATGATATTTTTTCTGTTCTTCATAAGATGTGGCGAGAACGTGTTAGTCGGACTTCATTGCTAATAACCTCTTCAGTTCGTTACTCAAATGAAATAATGAATGGTGAGCTGGATAATGATCATTGGGCCTATCATGTACCTTATGCCTTTAGAGAGGCATTAGATTTAAGTTTTGATCAGAGAATTAAAACGGTAGATAAAAAATCCGTACCGTATTGGCTTTGGACTCAAGGGCCAATCATAAATTTTAAAGAAGGTGATTTACTGAAAGCCAGAAATGGCGACAATGATTTACAAGTTGTTAGTTCAAACCGAATGGGGTGGGACCCTGCTATAAAAGAGATGTATCAAGGGTTTGTAACCTATAGAAGATCATCTGACTTAGAAACTTTGCATACTATTACCCAAATGGAGTTCTTAGCGGTAATGGTATTTGGTGAATCTATTCTGAATGACGAAGATAGGCTTACTGATATTACGCTAGGAAAAGACAGGTTCTATCGTAAGCAACTGCTTAATAATAATAAGAACGAAGAAGAATACCCGGAAATTACGTTTATTTATCGTAATGCCAAAGGAGAGGTTGCCGCCCACTCAATTGAGAGTTTAACGGATTCTGACAACCATATTCAGGCTATATGCTTAAACTCTAACCGGTTGAAAACGTTCAGAAAAGACCGGATTTTAGAATGGTTACCGGATAATGATGATGTAGATGATCGGCTGGCCTATTTTATTGCTAATCTTCCTCCTGTTATAGAAAAGAAGACATCAGATCGTGTCTTTAAACCATCTTATTTACCTGATGTATGCTTTACAGGTTTTAAGAAAGCAGAGAAAGAAGAACTTATGACGCTAGCAAAAGAGAAGGAGTTGGTCATAAGAAGCTCAGTAACAAAAGAATTAGATATATTATGTTGTGGTTTTAATGCTGGCCCTAAGAAAATAGAAGAAGCGCGTAAAAAAGATACTTTGATTTTGAATAAGAATGAATTTATCAATTTAGTAGAAACGGGTGAAATATCCGCAGCATAAAAAACCGGCCACGAGGGCCGGTCTAGTGTGGGGTATTGCGGGTTGTTGCTTATGCGCGGCAGCTAGCTGGGATATCTTGAACGCGGGTTTTGATATGTTCCAGAAGGTGCCCAAGGCCGATAGATTCTTGCTCTTGGGGGCTGTGCCCTTCTAGCATGACTTTAGATAAAAACGATAGCATACAAGCGGCAGGTTCTACTGCTTCTTGCTCTAACCCTGCTTGATATTCGCTTATCTCTTCGGTTTCTACTGCTTTTAATACGTCCTTAGACATGGTTCTTACCTCACTGTCCTTTTGATGGATAGATATTAACTATCTAAAAGGAAACTGACAACTATTATGGTCAGAAGTTTGAGACTATGTACTTCACTTTAAAGAACTCTGCCAGCAGATTCATATTAGTAATACAAATGGCTCGTTCTTTCGCGTGAAAGTCATTGATATACGTGCGTGATATCCCCGTTGCTTCTGCCAATAGTCGATAACTCCCTTTACGTTCGCGACCGTCTTTTTCTACTTTGCTGTTTAAATAATCGGCAATCTTTAGACGTAACGTCTGTTCAAGTGCTTCAATGCCTACAGCATCAAAAGACTGTGATAATTGTTGTGTAAAATCGGGTGTTATAAAACCAGATTTATTAATTATTTGATCTTCCGTTACGTCCATATTTGTCGCCTTACTATTTATGATTTCTGAATAAGAAAAACGGCCTTATTTTGTCGCTGTTATTAAAGCCGGTCATTATAGTGTCCGTGTGTGGGAACGAGACTGTACCAAAAATGCTGTCCCATAGGAACGGGGTATAATTAGACTTATGTCTACCTAGTTCATGGTGTACTAGGTGCATTTCTGGGGTTTGTATGACATAGCCTAGGGGCCGCATCCAGCGGGGTAGGCGGATATTAGCGTGATGAAACGATTCTAAGCACCCTTCTATCACTAGGGCAATTGCTGCGGCTTCTAAACTAATACCAAATATCATTTGGCCCAGTACGATTAAATAAACTGAATTAAACAGTATTTCGCTTGGGTGCCTAAAAAACGCAACCCTTGTATCCATGTGCGATGGCATGTGGTGGAACGTGTGGGTGTAATGCCACAGGGTATAGTTTGTATGTTTCCAACGATGCGCCCAGTAGTTACCAAATGAATAGACGGTATAAAAAAGAAAGCCTTCTGCTATTACTGAGTCTACCGGAATAGTAATCCCTAATGATGGTAGGGGCAGATCCCACGCTAGCATTAATACCCGTAACCAAATTAGCGCAAATGCACCGAGGGCCAGCCACCAGTAATTAAACTGGTGGGGCTCTTTTCTTTGAGTGGCGGGAATAATCCGTTCCAATGTATAAAAAACAGCGAATACGGCCAGCTGTATGACCGCTAGTGTTCCTAATAGCATGATTGTAAATCTCCATTTTTGTTGTGCCGGTATGACACATGAAAATGGTAAATCACTATCGCGCTTGTATAACGTCATAACTGTTTGTATTCGCTGTTAATTTTTCGATTACTTTTGATATTTTCAGGTTATCGGGTGGTGGATTGATCTAACTCAAAATGCTGGGCGGTTTCTGCTCTACTGAAATGTCTAATACGTCCGCTTTCGCAAATCAGCCAGCTACCGATGGTGTAACACCAGTTGGGGTTCTCGGCTGCTTTCCGTTCAAAAGCGTGCATGTCTCGTGGTTCACAATGCTCTCTCATAAACGCGATGATTTCGGTTTGGTTGGTGGCGGTGACTTCTATACCGGTGATCGGTAGGCGTGGTGTCAGTTGTTTTACGGTCATGGTGTAGTCCTTGTGTTTTTTGGGTTTAACGGTTGATTGGTTAATGAAAAGGAGCGGCAACTCCTGGGTTTATTTGCGTTTGGAAAAATGTTCTCTGCGAAATTCTCTGGGTATGTGGGGTGGGAACCCGGTTAGGATGGTAAGAGTTATAGGAATTGGTATCTGCCCCCCCTCTAGAATGCGGGTTGTAGGTTTTCCTAAAATGGTAAGAATGCTGGAATTGAAAGTAAGATGTTTGGTAAGTGCATTGTTTTTAAAGGTTTTTTTTAAATAGTGAAAACCAGACCGTAGTAAGCGCAGTAAGTAAGACTCTTCCGTGCTCTCACCGTTCAACGGTAAGCCTATAGCCCTTATAGAATCTACTCTACAGAGTACTCTTACTATTCTAACTAGTTTCCCACTATATATACCTAATAGTAGAAATGCTGATTTTCTGGGGTCAAAAAATATATTCATGCGATATTGCTCCGGTATTTTTGTTATGAGGATTTGTGGCTATATAAGTTAGGTTATGGCTACTCTGTGTTGCCTTTAACGCTAAATATCCAACAGTTGACTGTTTTCCGGTGAATGGCACTCCAGATCTTCTTTTGTCGTACATATTTATATCTACGGGAGCTGGGCAGCTTTCGTTTTAGTTCTGTTAGATCAAACCGCCGTTGTCCTCGGTCTCTGCACGCTTCATCAAATCCCGGTAGGTTGATGGCAATAAACTCGCTGGACTGTTTGTGGTGGTTCAGTTGATGTTCAATAACAGGGTTTTCCGGTGTAGAGTGTTCTGAGGGCTTATCATTAACGTAGTGATAAATTTCCCAGAACTGTTCCAGTATCGGTATGTCGCCTCCCAGTAGTCGATGCCGGTTAACCATCATGTCTTTAACTTCTTGGTGACACTGATTTACCATTTCAGGGGTGATCAGGTCGTTACCAAATATCATGGGTAGGGTGGCCACAGCGGAAATCAGTTGGTTGTGATTCATAACCAGACGGCTTTGAATATCCGTTAATCGTTCTTCTTTCCAAAAGCCTTCTTCGAACTCTTCTATTTTGCTGGAGAATAATTCCAGCCACTCTTTCTCCTGTTTTAGAACATGGGGTAGAAATCCGGCAAACTCTGGGGCTTTAGAGGTTTCTGTGAACCGTTTATAAGCATCTAGCGTATCTCGCTTTCCTCGGCTTAATTTTATGGCCACAATCCGTTGCAAGGTGGCTGGTTGTCCATGAACTGGGTTGTTTTGAGCGATTACGATAGCACCCTGGAACATAGCTTCTTCTGTGTCGTTACCTCTGTTCGCAATACCGATAGAACCTGTGCCACGACCATCGGCTAGGGGTTTGATACTGTCAAAGGTGAAAGCGGCTTGTTTTGGCCCTTGATCCTCGTTGTAATCTGATTCAATCAGAACAATAGGCATGTTAGAAACCTGGTTGAATGTTCGCCTTAGTGCTGCTGGCCGTGCCTTGGCTGGGTCTATGCCTTCATAGTCCCGCCCGCAGCCATACCATAAGCCTTCAATTAAGGTCGATTTACCAGCGGCTGGTTCACCGGTTAACTCTAAGAAGGGGAGGCTTTTATATTTACGACGGATCTGAACCGCAAATAGACTGGATACCCAGAAGCCCAGCACTAAAAGCCCTTTATGGCCAAATGCTTGGTATAGATCCCGCACCCAGCGTGGATCAAATTCATTATGGAAATTAATAAGAGGAGATTTTAGGTTGGTTCTTAGTCCTTCTCGTCCCAGTTCAAAAAAACCATCTGAGTTTTTTGGGATCACTTTGCCATCTTTTACGGCAAACGTTTGGTAAACATAGGTGCTACTGGCCTGCTCGTATCCTACATAAGGTATGGACTGGATGGTTTTGATCTGTTTAAACCATATGTTTTGCAATCTATCGAGGTCTTTAGCATTGCCACTGAATTTGGCACCGCTTCCCCGCTGAAGCAGAGCTTTGTTTAGGCTTCCGGGTGCATCGATATGGCCACCGGCTAGCTGTACAATCTGGTCTTTATGGCCGTTTTCATAACGTAGCTTTAATACATAAAATTGCTCGTCGCTTAGGTCGTCCCGCTCGATGTACAGAAACTCATGGGTACAGTTGCTAATTTTCCGTAGCTTGGCGCAGGATCTGAACGCTTGTGGTGGAGATACGCCCTTTTCCATCTGCTTTTCTACATCAGTGTTATCAATGGAAATAGCATGAGTTGCGTTGCCAAATTCAAAGATCCTGTAGCTGAATAATGCTTTGTTTTCAGCGTTGTTATACATGCAGTAAGCGTGGTCAATGGGGCTTTCTGCCTGAAGCAGATCACCCCTGTATCGGCACTGTTTCCAGAAATACTCGTCGTCGAGCAGATCTAGGCGGTGACAATCGTCCCAGTCACGTTTTTTGCTAGGGGCTTGGTCAACGGCAAATTTCAGATTGAGTTCTTTGAGTTCATCAATATATTTCAGTGTGGCTTTTTGACCTGCTTTATCGCTGTCATATGCGAGTACCCATTCAATACTCAGGTCTTTGTGTTCTTTGATGAACTCACGGGGGAAGTTGTTAGAGCTGAATGCCGCAACTGCTTTGATACCGTGCATCCATAAAGCAATGCAGTGGAAAATACCCTCGACAATGCGAACTGTATCCCCTTTTTTTATCTCAACCTCTGGCGGTATCCAGTGTTTACCACCGTATTTAATATTGTTGCTGAATTTGGCTTTCTTGCGCTGTTCTGGGGGGCAGGCCTGTAGCGGAATTTTGCTCTTATCTAGGATACGCTGCCAATAGTGATCATCCCATAATGGGAATTTCACGGTTTCAGCATAAGTGCCATCACGTAGACGAACATAACCCTGTTCCCACTTTCCTTGCAGGATCGATAGACTGAGTTGCCGATCAATTGTTAAATATGCTCTGGCGGTGGCTTTCGGGTCTTTCTCTGTCGGTGGGTAGCGTTCTGACCATTCCTCAAATAGTTCGGGAAACAGTTCTCGAATTGAATTACGGGTGCCACACCCGTTATCTCTCTGGCAGATCACTACACCAGGACGTTTAGCCCAAGTAAAAGCTTCTTTTTTCTCGCAGTCGGGGCATTCGCCTCGTAAGTATCGACCGTCCTGGCTGGCTTTAAAGCTAAACCTTTCTTCCAGTTTTTTGGTGACATCGTTAACCAGGCGACTGTCCATATCTTGGTATATCTTAGCCATGGCTATTCCCCGCGAGTGTTCGCAATCTGGATACGCAAGCCATCCAGATCGATCATGCGGTGTCGGCCAAATTTCACGCTGGGAATAAATTTATTCTCAACGAATTTTTGAACAACGCCATCACCGTGTTCGTTTGTTGAAAACTCATCCAGCCCTGTTTCCCTGGCAAATTTTCGCTTAGTCATCACCGGCACAGGGCTGCTGGCCAGCAGTGATAATAGCCGCCCTTGAAACTCTGAACTGCTGATAACTTTTTCGATTTCGTTGGTTAATGTGCTTTTTAAATCAGACATGATTATTACCCTCTAATAAGCTACAATGATTACTAAATGTAGAAACAGCCTTGAAAAATACCTGTATCTAATTACTAGATGTGAATTTATGTGAAAAAGTAGCTACATGCAATTACTTTTTTGTATTTTTAGAGATTAGAGGCGAAATAAGGCGGTTTTTGTACGTAAATCTAATTAGAGAGATCGCGTATGGCTGATACGAGCGAGATGTTTCGAGAGAAACTGAAAGCGGCAAGGAAAGCAGAGCGAATAACGCAGGATGGATTAGTAGCTCTAAGTGGTATTGCACAGGGGACAATGCGCAATATTGAACAGAAGGGATACGCGACATTTGATCATCTGCAGATGATTTTCTCTGTTAAACAAATTGAGCGATACGCAATGTGGTTGATGCTCGATAAAACGTTTCCAGAGATTGGGCAGTACAGCCCGGAGATGATCGAAGCGGTCAGAGATGAGGTGAATGAATCACTTCCTCGTTCAGAGCGCAAAAAAGACCTGGTTGTGACTGATGAGATGTTAGAAAAACATTTGGAAGTGATTGCTGAATATCGGTCATCAGAACCTAATCAAAATGGCGAGGCGATTCAGTCTGATCTGCAGGCCGCTATTAACCAGGTACTGAAAAAACACGCTATTGTTTGATTTACCCTATAGCCCAAAAAAGCCAGACTAATCCTCTGGCTTTTTTTATGGCCATAGAAATCTACCTGATTTTCCCCTCTGTTTTTTCTGCCATTTTTCCACCCGACTAAAACCCGTTGCAGGCCAGTAAATATCAGGTGTTCAGCCCTGTTTATCCCAGTATTGCAAAAAATATTTTTATTTACGGTTTGTTAACAATCGTCTGAAAAAGCCCATTCCAGAGCGGTTTCTATGTAAATCATATTGCAATAAAACGGCGTATAACTGCAATTTTGTGCAGCCCTCTGCAAATCCTGATTGCTATTAAAACGCCGCTACAGGCCTATTCTAGAGCCTGCCAGCGGTATTTAAACAGCACAATCAGAATTGCAGAATAAAAAACATGTGAAAACTCCGCAGGCGTGGGGAGGAGTGATTTTCTGTGGATGGGTTGTACAGAAAATGATCAGGATTTTGGAGGCAGAGTGAGTTGTTTTTTGTTGTTAGTAACTTATAAACGGACAGGTTTTGGTTGCAAGTCGTTTGCAAGTGGACTGTTAGTGGTTACAGGTCTGTTGAGGTGTCTTTGTGTAGTGCGTAAGTGTCTTGTAGGTACTTATATAGGAGGTTTAGAGCGGTGAATCAGAGAGTAATTTCTATGTCAGTGCGACAATTTTGCGACATGAAAAAATAATTGTCTGTAGCTGTTTGTTTCTAAAGGATTTTATTTTTAACAGATCCAATCCAGCATGGGAGCGACAGAGAAACGGCGATGGCGGTTTAATGGATTTTTTTCAGTATTCATGCGGGCTTCAGGGGTTTTTGATAAATTATTAAATCACTCTCGATACCCCGAAATACCCCGGAATATCAATATTGGTGTACCATTACTGTACCAAGTGGCTATCCCGGCCTAAAAACAAGAAATGACTGGTACACTCATAGCGACATATCAGAAGCGTGGTACACGCTGGCGGGCTATTGTACGCAAAAAAGGTCGGCGATAGTTAAAGAATTAAGGTTAGATTATGGGATTCGGAACCCGTCTATTTAAAATCGTCAAAAAAATTGCAGCAAGAATACATCGTCCGCCTAAGGGTTATGCAGTGGAATACCTCCCAAGATTGGTTGAAATTGCTGATAGTATTCCTTGTGGGTCGGTTTTGCTCTGTAGTGGTACTTCAGCCGAAAGTCGATTGATTGAAGAGGTAGATGGCACTGATTTCAGTCATAGTGCGATGGTGGTCAGCTTTCAAGGAAGCCCACAATTGTATCTATGGACAGCGGATACTTTTGATAGGTTAGATGACTGTATTGATAAATTACTCGAGAAGAAGCATGCGGGAACTCATCTATTAAAATTAGAAGACTATATAGCTGCTCAAGATGTTTGTTTTCCTTCAAAAGATGGTTCTCAATACCGTTTTGCAATTGCTCGATTAACCGGCGTCAGTGTTGATGAGAGAAAGCTTCAAAGGATTATGTATCAATATGATGGAACTCCTTTTCCGTCAACAGAAGAGGAGTTTAAAAACTGGGTGAAAGGCCGGCTTGATATCGATTCGGGTCTCAATAGTGCTTTTTGTGCACAAATGTTGGCTATAACGTATCAAAAAATGGGGTGGTTAAAAGTTCTTCATCCCCCTAATCATTATGGCCCTGGTTATTTTGCTAAAACAGAGAAGGTTAATAAGGCTTTGCAGGGTGGGGCAAAGTTAGCACCTCCTCAATATTTTAAACTTTAATGCTCTAGACACCACCTATAGATATAAGTACAGATAGAGCCGGTTTTGACTCGGGGGAGGGGGTAAACCGGTTCAGGGCCGGTTTATCTTTAGGAGCTGTTAGGTGATGTTCTAATGGATTTGGATTTCAATAGGGTGTTCCTCTAAAAACTGATTTAGTATTTGCTGTAGGTCGGTTTGATGTTGTCGATCACCGTGGCGTTGGGCTCGGACAAGATCTTCTAAAATATATAAGCTAATAATTTGTTCTTTGTGATGCTGTATCAAATATGAGCCGATACCTGATGCAATAATAGGGGCGGTGTGTTCATGTTCAGCGATCGCCAATACTTCCCCTTCCGATAAATCACTCAAGCCAACGGTATCTTCAAAGGTGAGCATGTTTGTTCTCCTGCTGGATGTTTTCTGTTTTTATTATGGTGTGGTAAAGAGTATAGAACTGAGTTTAGACGCTGTTTGAATATATGCTGTGATTTTTTGTAGGCTTGTGGGTTAAAACTGTTGGGGAGGGATTTATATTAAAGGCGGGAAGCTTCTGTAATAAAAATGCCACCTGCCAATTAAGGCGCAGTGGCATTGTTTTGTTATTTAGCTGTTTCTATTGCTACTGGTTTAGCTTGTTTTAAAGCGATTGATCAGTTTTTCTAAATCTTCAACTTCACTTTCAATTTGAGCAGTAGATTGCACAACTTTTTGTGTGTCGTCACGAGTTTTTGATGCAACATCGGAGATACTGACAATGCGTTGGTCAATATCTTCAGCTACCTGGCTTTGCTCTTCTGCTGCTGTTGCTATCATTGTGTTCATGGAGCTGATGGTATCAACGGCGTTAGCAATATGTTCTAAGGCCGCCGCCGCTTGTTCTGCTTGCTCTACGCTTGTTGAGGCTAGGCTTGAGCTCTGTTCCATCGAGCTTACAGCATTGCGAGCTTGGTTTTGTAGGCGCTCGATAATCGCTTTGATTTCTTCAGTGGATTCTTGCGTTCTTTGAGCCAGGGTGCGAACTTCGTCTGCAACAACTGCAAAGCCACGGCCCTGTTCGCCAGCTCGCGCTGCTTCAATGGCAGCGTTCAAAGCAAGTAGGTTCGTCTGCTCGGCAATGCCAGTAATTACTTCCAGTACTTTGCCAATTTCTCCAGATTCTTCTTCCAGTTTGTCGAGAACGGAAGAAGTGTCATTCAGTTGTTGTACCATTTTGTGGATTTGATCCACGGCATTCTGTACGACCTTCATGCCGCCGCGTGCTTCATCATCAGCGGTTCGTGCAGCCTCTGATGCTTGAATTGCATTTTGTGCAACCTCATTAACTGTCGCGCTCATTTCATTCATGGCTGTTGCGACTTGGTCGATATCATTGTATTGCTGATCGACGCCTGCACCAGCGTCGTTGGTGGCTTTCACGACGTTTTTGCTGTGTTCTGTAGTGCGTTCTGCCGCTTGTCTAGCATTATCCACTAGCGCACTTACTTGAGTGATCATATTGTTGTAAGCAGAGAACATTTTGCCCACTTCATTATCGGTGTGAGTGACCGAGAAGCGATGAGTGAAGTCACCCTGACCAACATGGGATAAGCGTTTTTGTAGGCGGGTAATATTATCCATTAGTTGGCGTAGGCCAAATACACGACCCATTATGACAAGAAATACAATAATCAACACACAGGTAAAAGCGGTCATTAGTTGTGTTTTTGTGGTTGAACTTGCTTCTTTGGTCATCATGACCACAGCTTTGTTCATTTCTTTCAGGATAACAGGGGATTGCTTGTGAATTTCCTGAGTAAGCTCTTTAGATGGACTGTCTATGTAGCGGTTTAGCATACTTTTGTAAGTACGCCAGAGAGAATCCACTTTTTGCATCTGAGATAAAATCACAGGATTGGTTATAGGGTTCATGCCCTGGGCAGGGTTACCGTTAACGATATCTTTATGTGACTGTTCAAATAGTTGCATCGTTTTAGATAGCGTTGTCTTATTTTCTACTTGAGCTACAACCAGCACTGCTTCCTTGGCTATTTTTTGACTCAACATTCGTTGTCGACCCGCGATATTAATCGTCTGGGGGTCAATGGCCATGCTTAAATAGAGAGATACACCTGATGCTACGGCTAGAAAAAAGATTAATGCATAGGACAGTAGAAATTGTGCGTTCAGGCTTTTGGCACCTAGAGTGCGCAAAATGCTTTCGATTATGGAGGCAAGGGCGTTTAACATGAGCAGTCCTTATATATTTTGATCTGCTGTAATAATTCTGTCTCGGATTCTTTTATTTTATAATATTTTGTCTAGTAAACAATGAATTAAATGATACGCTTTGTATTTATTTTTGTAGTTGAAATGGAGTTAATAATCTATTTATAGGTTGTAAGCAGAATAATGGGCTATGTATAGAAATAAAAAAATATGTGATAGATGTGTAATTAATTTGTTTTTATTTTGATTTTAATCATTATCCATCGTTCTGTTTTTTATAAGCTCAGTCTAATTTATGGTGTTGTTTTGGATGTTCTGATAGGCGACGTGCAGTGTCGAGGTAAGAGAGCGGAGCCATTGGCTCCGCTTCTGTTTGGATGTTTAAACTAAATAATTATTTATACCTTAAATCGATGAACCAATTGTTTGAGCTGTTCGGCAAGATTATTCAGCTCTGCGCTGGCTTGGCTGGTTTGTTCAGATGCTTGAGCGGTATCGTTGGAAAGTTCTACAATATTGACGACATTTCGATTGATCTCTTCAGCTACTGAAGATTGTTGCTCTGCTGCGCTGGCAATCTGATTGATCATATCGTTAACCTGCTGCATTGATCCTGAAATAGTATCCAGAGCATCCTGAGTTGCAGTGGCTTTATCTGCCGTGGTTTGAGTACTATTACGGCTTGTTTCCATAACCGTTACGGCTTGTTTGGCGCCAGCCTGCAGTTGCTCAATCATCTTCTCGATTTCATGAGTACTTTCTTGTGTGCGGCTAGCGAGAGTGCGAACTTCATCGGCGACCACTGCAAAACCTCGCCCTTGTTCACCTGCTCGGGCGGCTTCAATGGCTGCGTTTAATGCCAGTAAGTTGGTCTGTTCGGCAATGCCGCCAATAACATCAAGTACTGATGAGATATTATCTGCTTGGCTTTCCAGTTGTTGGATTACCTCGGTCGCACGGCCAACCTCTTCCGACAGAGCTGCAACATTTTGAGCTGTTTCATGGATGTTATTTTTGCCTGTTAATGCTTGTTGGTCTGCTTCACGGGTTGTACCTGCTGCTTGTAAAGCACTTTGAGCAACCTGATGGATGGTGGCAGCCATTTCGTTAATAGCTGTTGCAACATGATCTGTTTCTGAGGTTTGTTGAGTGATCACCTTGGTTGTTTGTTCTGTGGTTGTCGATAGTTGTGAGGCTGCAGCAGCAACGCGCTGTGTCGAGTTATCAACTTCTTTGATTACACTCTGTATCTGATCGACAAAGTGATTAAATGAACGGGCAAGCTGGCTCATTTCATCGTTACCAGACGTGTTTAACCGCTGGGTGAGATCACCTTCGCCCTGGCTGATATTATGCATCGCCTTATTGGCTTCTTGCATAGGCAAGATAATACTACTGGCGATTAAAAACAGAACCAGAATGGTAAAGCCTAAGCCAATGACGGCAATAGTAATCTGTGATGATGCGTTTTGCCAAAACTCTGCTTTAACATCATCGATATAGATACCAGTGCCGATCACCCAGCCCCAAGGTTTAAATCCTTCGACGTAGGATACTTTTTCAACAGGCTCTTCAAAGCCTGGTTTTGGCCATAGGTAGCTTTCGTTACC
The DNA here is from genome assembly GCA_047518265.1 of Oceanospirillum sp. GTDB lineage: Bacteria > Pseudomonadota > Gammaproteobacteria > Pseudomonadales > Halomonadaceae > Oceanospirillum. The sequence continues at coordinate 44,794 of JAKZRG010000019.1, read as the reverse complement.
TGCCCCTTTTTCTTTGACGATATCCACAAAGCTTTTAAAGAACTGTTTGCCTGCTTTATCTTTTAGACCGTAGAGGTTTTTGCCATTTAAGGATGGCTTGATGGGATGCATAATCATGATGGCATCCAAGTCATTAATCCAAAAGTAGTCTGTTTTGTTGTAGCGTAGCTTTTCAATGGCTGCTGTTGCCCCTGATTTAGCTTCTGCTTCTGTTATCGAGCCAGATTTATATTGTTGATAGAAGTGGTCTACCAATGAGATAGCCGATTCTACAATGTGTTGTGTTTTTTGTTGCTTCTCACGAATCTGCATTTCGTAAGTAGTTTTTAATGAAAAACTCATTAATGCAACAATGCTGATAACTGCTACAAGCAGAACAAGCACCATGCGCGATTTAATGCCAATTGAACGAAGTGTCTGTGTCATTGGGGATTCCACGTCAAGCCCTAAAGGAGATAATCATTTGTCATTTGCCTTCTTTTTGAAAGAAGATGACTTTTTATAGTATTTATACAGTTTAACTTACTGTAGACGATCTGTGGGGCAATCTAATCCGAAAGGTGAAGATCATCTTTGTAACAATAAGTAAATGCTACTGAGGGACTACCTAAAAAATAGCAGGCTAACACTGATAATCTGAAAGAAAGTGTTTTGTTGCATATGGAGGTTAGAAAAAATGTTGTGAACTTAGAGGTGCTGAATTTGGGCTAGTGTTGCATAATGTATTGATACTACTTGTTTTTTAGGAGGTTTCAATGCAGACACCCAAGCCATTAGCCGTCTCACGCCTGAAAAAACGGTGTATTAAAAAGAATTTTCCCAGTGATCATACGGCACAGATAAAACCTTTGGATCGTTTTATTGGACAGCAAAGAGCTGAACAGGCGGTTCGTTTTGCAATTTCTGTAACCAAAAAAGGCTACAATCTATTTGCGGTTGGCGAAAATGGTCTCGGCAAACGTACGATGTTAAAGCGGTTTTTATCGTCCCATGCCGCTGAAATGCCTTCACCTGCAGATTGGTGTTACGTTAATAATTTTGACTCCCCTCGACACCCTTGGGCCCTAAAGCTGCCAGCGGGTATGGCCACTGAATTAAAAAAAGATATGGAAGCTCTGATTAAAGAGCTACGTCATGCGATACCATCGGCCTTTGATCAAGAAGCGTTTATTGAGAAAGCAGAGCTCATCCGAGAGGATTTTTCTGAAGTTCAAGAGCAAATGTTAAAAGGGGTTGCAGAAAAAGCTTCTGAATATCAATTGAAGCTGGTATTGCAGAACCCCGGGGGCTATTCCTTTATGCCCGTGGATGAAGAAGGTGAACCCTACCCGGTAAAAGAGTTTAATGCTCTACCTGATAAAGAACGCGAGAGCTTCAAAGCAGGTATTGAGCTGATGGAAAAAGAACTGCGCACCGCTTTACGTGAGTTGGCGCATATGGAAAAGGACAGTCGGGAAAAACAGCAAGCGCTCAATGAACAGATTACTCTAACCGCGATTCAGCATTGGTTAGAGGAACTGAAGGATAAATATCAGTCTGAAGAAAGAGTCTCTAAGTACCTAAATGCGGTACAGAAGGATCTCGTTGATAATGTAGAGATCTTTCTGGAGGAAGACGAGAATGCTGACGCTGTTACTCGTGCATCCCCTGATCATAAGATTCCTGCCCGCTACCAAGTCAATGTGATGAATTCCAGTGATCCAGAGACTGGAGCCCCTTTAATTATTGAAGACTTGCCTACCCATAATAATCTTGTAGGTAATGTTGAAAATATTACTTATATGGGAACTGTTGCGACTGATTTTTCCTTGATCCGTCCTGGGGCCTTACATAAGGCTAATGGTGGCTTTCTCATTTTAGAAGCGGGTAAATTACTTCAACAATCCTATGCTTGGGATGGGTTGAAACTCGCTCTACGGACCGCGTGCCTACGTATTGATACGCTTGAAAAGCAGTTGACCTTATCTGGTAGTGTCAGTTTGGAGCCTGAACCTATTGAGCTTGAAGTGACGGTGGCTGTATTAGGAGATGCGGAGCAATATTACTTATTGCAGGAGCATGATCCTGATTTTTCTGAATTATTTAAAGTCTTAGCTGAATTTGAAAGTGATATGCCTCGCTCGAAAGAGAATCAGTGGCTCTATGCTCGGTTAATCAGTTCTATGGTTCATCAGGACGGCCTTCTACATCTCAGTCGTGATGCCATCATGACCGTTATTGAACAAGGAGCTAGGGAAGCAGACCATCAAGCGCGTTTATCCCTTAATGCCGCTGATCTGAATCATCTACTTAGAGAGTCCGATTATTGGGCTAGAGCAGATAAAAAATCCATTATAGATAATGATTCAGTCAAACAAGCAATAAGCAGTCGGGAATATCGTTCAAGTCATATCAAAGAAAAAATGTTTGATTCCATCAAAGATGGCGTGATCTTAATCGATACGGATGGCGAGAAAACAGGTCAAGTTAATGGATTAACTGTTTTACGCATTGGTGATAGTGACTTTGGTCAGCCGAGTCGAATTACATCGACAGTTCGTTATGGTAATGGGGAAATATTAGATATTGAGCGTAGCGTACATCTGGGAGGAGCTTTGCACTCCAAAGGGATTATGATTCTTACCTCTTTTCTAAATACTTTGTTTGGTCATAGCGATACGATTCCTATGGCTGCTAGCTTGGTATTTGAACAGTCGTATCATGGTATTGATGGTGATAGTGCATCTCTGGGGGAATTAGTCTGTTTACTTTCGGCTATGGCAGATTGTCCGGTTTCTCAATCAATAGCGATTACCGGCTCTATTAATCAGTTTGGTGATGTTCAACCGATTGGCGGCGTTAATGAAAAAATTGAAGGCTTCTTCGATACGTGTCATAGCCGAGGATTGACCGGCGATCAGGCAGCGATTATTCCCATACAAAATATTGATAACCTCATGTTAAAAGATGACGTGATTAAAGCCTGTAAAGAGGGACAATTTGCCATTTATGCTGTCGAACATGTAGATCAGGCCATTAAATTAATGACAGGGTTACCGGCGGGGCAGGTAAATGATAAAGGTCGTTATGCTCGGAATACACTTTACGGTAAAATTCAGCAACGTTTAAATCGGTTGAGAAAAAAGGCTCAGCCTAGTAAAAAAAAGAAAAAAGACATGCGTCATAAACATTAAAAATAATGTTGAGGGTGTCTCGTTTGTAACGAGTGGCGTGTCTTTATAACGTTTTATTTTAGTATCGGCATCCTTTATGGGTGCCGGTTAACTTTGTATACCGAATAAATCGGTATTTGAGGAGAAACAGGTGTCTACAGAAGCTGCATTAGCCGCACTTTTTGCTGGCTTGCTTATTGTTGCCGGTTTGGCATTTTATGCACATAAATTGCGCCTTCAGGTTAAATCCCGTGAAGAGGCGCAACAAGCAGTTGTGATTAAAGCCCGTGAAAAAACGCTGGAAAATATTCATATTGTTTCTGCGGCGTTATTAGAAGGGCAGGTTGATGTGATGGAGGCCTGTTTAAGAATTCGAGTACTGATCGATATTATTGAACCGGAATGGTTTGCTTTAGAGCAGGGTCGAGTGTTTGAAGAGATCTCTCGTAGAGGTGATCATCTAGCAACCCATCAGGCGCGTAAAGATCTACCAAAACAGGAACGTATGAAGCAGGATGTGGAGCGCATGTCGTTAGAGGCTGAGTATCAGGAAGCTGCACTTGCTGGTGCACGTTGGCTATTGACGCAAAAGGCTTAAACGTATGATTAATATTAATGACAAACTTAAGTCCTTGCGTACAGGTAATAATCCTAGGAAAAGCAAAGCTCGTACTGTAGGCACACCTGCTATTGGTCGTAGTTTTACAGATCATTTGGTACAGCAGGTTGATGAGGTTGGTCGGCCATCATTAAATCAGCAATTAACGCATATACGTTCGGCATTAGAACAGGCGGGTAGTACCCTTGAGCACAATCCTTCTCTGGGTAATTTAGAAATTTATAAAGCACTGTTGAGTAATTTGGTCTCTGCGGCAACTCAAGGGGCTTATAAGGTTCAGGGTATCGGTGCAGGTTGGTCTGCTTCAGAAAAGCATCATGTGGTGAAATTGATCGATCAAGAAGCAGAAGAACTTTTGCAGTTAGTGTTATCAGAACAGAAAGATAAACTGAAAATAGCCACTAAGCTGGTACATATTAAGGGTTTGGTAGTGGATCTTTTATCCTGATTGATAGATTGCTCAATGTAACGTTAGGAATAGTTGTCGATAGATACCTATTCCAGATTCGAACAGGGTAAATATTAGGCAAAAAAAAGCCCCGCCATTGGCGGGGCTGAAGTCATATGCAAGAGCTAACAGAGGGTTCTCTCAGAAGAGAGACTTTCATGATGTTGCCGAAAGTGTTCAGAGAAAACGCCACCTCAAAAGAGGCGGCAAATGCTGGACAAACCCGTTTGCATATTTATTACGCGCCTGCAAACACAAGAAAATGTAGCGCGACCCTATGGCGTTAATACTAAAGGCTAATGCTGATATCGTCAATTTGCAGTAGTTTGATTTAATGTAAAAAAACGTTTACGCATTGCATATCTTCTATAATGGTATTTAAATTTAGAATATTTTATTGGAGAGCTGCTTGGGTATAGCTATCTCTGTTTTTTCGCAGAAAAAGAAAAGCAGTGGCTTTTAATGTTAAAGTGTTGTTATCGAAAGCGACTCATTTCTGTGAAAAGGGCACACCGTAGCGGTATTGTTGGCGCCTACAGTGACTTAGCCGTCATTTAAATTGATGTGTTAGAAATAGATTGTCGAATTAATAGGCCTTAGTGGCATTTTGAAAGGATTATTTATGTTTACCGGTATTGTGCAAGGTACAGGCATAGTTGTTGATATTGTTATTAAAGAAAACTTTCGTACCCATATCGTTGAGATGCCGATGACCTTAATTGAAGGTTTGGAGATAGGTGCGAGTGTGGCGCATAACGGTTGCTGTTTAACTGTGACTGAAATCGATGGGCGTCGTATCAGTTTTGATCTGATGCAGGAAACCTTGCGCCTGACCAATCTAGGTGTTTTGGATGTTGGTGATGAGGTTAATATAGAAAGGGCTGCTAAGTTTGGTGATGAGATTGGCGGTCATGCAATGTCTGGTCATATTATGTGTATGTCGGATGTTGTAAATATTATTGAATCAGAAAATAACTGCCAGATCTGGTTTGCTCTGCCCGAAGGTTTTGATCGATATATCTTTACAAAAGGCTATGTTGGCATCGATGGTATTAGTCTGACGATTGGTGAAACGGATGGTAATAACTTCTGCGTTAACTTGATTCCTGAAACATTGGAGAGAACCGTGATCGGCCATCGCATGCTAGGCAGCTATGTGAATATTGAGATTGATCCGCAAACTCAAGCTATTGTTGATACGGTTGAACGGGTTATGGCTGAACGGTTTTAAGCGTTAAACCTCTGCGCTTTATTGATTGTCATTGCCTTTGAATAATCTGTTTGCCAGCTTGAATACTGATAGGCTGTGATATAGATCAGAAAACAGAGCGAGATATTGTAGAGTTTTCGCTCTGTATCCTCGCTTTTTTTGCGACTTTTGGCTAATATTGCGCGCCATATGCAGTTTGATATTGCATACCTCTTACTGAAACCTGGAAATGAACTTTCCGGGTTTTGTTGTTTCTGGACCTGTTCGGGGCAAACCGATGCTGGAAAAATTATTTAAGCTCAAAGAGCATAATACCAATGTAAAAACAGAAGTTGTGGCAGGTTTTACGACCTTTCTGACCATGGCTTATATTATTTTTGTTAACCCATCTATCTTGTCTTTGGCGGGAATGGATTATGGCGCCGTGTTTGTCGCAACCTGTATTGCTGCTGCGCTAGGGTGTTTGGTTATGGGGTTGTGGGCTAACTACCCGATCGCTCTTGCTCCAGGCATGGGCTTAAATGCTTTTTTTACTTTTACAGTGGTGCTTGAGCTGGGTTACAGCTGGGAATCGGCTTTAGGAGCCGTGTTCTTCTCCGGTGTGATTTTTACAATTTTGAGCGTTTTCAAAATTAGGGAATGGATTATCAATAGTATTCCCTTATCCTTGCGCTTAGGTATTGCAGCGGGTATTGGTCTTTTCCTTGCGCTGATTGCTCTGAAAAGTGCCGGTATTGTTGTTGATAGCCCGGCGACACTGGTTACCTTAGGTGATCTATCCGATCCTAAAGTGATCTTAGCCATTCTAGGCTTCTTTATTATTGTTTCTCTGTCTTATCGTCGCGTGCTGGGCTCTGTGATGATTGGCATCTTGGTGGTCACTGTTCTGTCCATTGTAATGGGGCTGAATGAGCTAAACGGCGTTGTATCAATGCCGCCAAGTCTGGCTCCAACCTTTATGCAGATGGATCTGGCAGGCGCTCTTGAAGTCGGTATGCTGAGTATTATCTTTGCATTTCTTTTTGTGGATCTGTTTGATACCTCAGGCACTTTGGTTGCTGTAGCGCAACAGGGTAAATTGCTGGATGAAAACAAACGTCTACCTCGTCTTGGCCGCGCGCTGCTGTCCGATAGCACTGCAACTATGGCGGGTGCTGCTTTAGGTACGTCAACGACAACCAGTTATATTGAGAGTACAGCAGGTATTTCTGCTGGTGGTCGTACGGGTTTAACCGCTGTTGTTGTGGCTTGTTTATTCCTATTAGCACTGTTCTTTTCGCCGTTGGCGGGCTCTGTTCCTGCTTATGCAACGGCTGGGGCACTGTTTTATGTGGCGGTATTGATGACCAGTGGTCTTGCTGAAGTGGATTGGACCGATCTGACGGAAGCTGCTCCGGTATTTGTTGCTGCGATTGCTATGCCGTTAACATTTTCTATTGCGAATGGTATCGCCTTTGGTTTTATTACCTACGCAGGTATTAAGCTGATGTCTGGTCGTCGTGAAGATGTTTCTGCCAGTGTTCTAATTCTGGCGGTACTCTTTATGCTGAAGTTTGTATTCTTACAGGGTTAAGATAATGCCAGATCGTTACTACCGAGATTATTTACGTTCTGTTATTCGTACAGTACCGGATTGGCCTGAGCAGGGTGTGATGTTCCGTGATGTCACGACCTTATTTAAGGATAAAAAAGCCTTTCGCTATCTGATTGATGCTTTTGTGCACCGTTATCATGACCATGATATTGATGCCGTGGCCGGTGTGGACGCCCGTGGTTTTATCCTAGGTGCTCCAATTGCTTATGAGTTAAACACCAGCTTTATCCCGGTACGTAAAAAGGGCAAGTTACCTTACGATACTGTAGAAGAAAGCTATGAGCTGGAATACGGTACGGCAACGGTTGAGTTACATACCGATGCTTTTAATCCAGGCGATAAGGTTCTCTTGATCGATGATTTGATCGCGACAGGTGGCACCATGATTGCGGCAGCTAATCTGATTAAGCGCTTAGGTGCTGAAGTGGTTGAAGCGGCTGCGATTATTGATCTGCCGGATCTGGGAGGCTCTGAAAAACTTAAAGCTCAAGGGATTGAGGTATATTCGATCTGTGAGTTTGAGGGCGAGTAGTACTCATCCTGATAAGTTAAAGCAAGCTTTGAGAAGGGTGTCTTGATGGCACCCTTTTTATTGCCTGAATTTTACTTTGGGGCTACATATAAAGTGCCAGTGGATCTATCGCTATCTTTGCTGAAACTATACATTATTCTGAAATCCTGTGGTGGTGGCCTTGCCCCCCCCTCTATATCAGATCATGACGTCGTTTTAGATCATGGCGTAGCTATAGTGCTCTATCGAGTGCTTAATAAGAGATAGCTCAATGGCATATACAGAAAAGTTTCAAAAGCTTGCAGATGATGCGTGTTCCCATGTTGATGACGTGTTACCTGAACAAGTGGATACCTTGATGGCACAGGGAGCTATAGCATTGGATATTCGTGACCGAGAGGAACATGATGCGGGTCATATCGAAGGTTCTCTCAATATAAGTCGTGGCAAGTTAGAGATGACGATCGAAGCAAAAATCGAAAGTTTAGAAGCGGTTATCTTGTGCTATTGCAATGCTGTTAATCGAGGCGCTTTATCGGCTCATGCGATAAAGAAAATGGGATATAAACATGCTAAATATATCGACGGTGGTTTTTTAGGTTATCGCCGTTTGCAAAAGGAAAATACAAAGTAGGTTTTTCCTCTTAATTGCGGTATAGATTTATTGCTTGTAAGAACAACAGTGCCTCTCTTTTTGTTAAACTGGTTTTAATTTTCCAATAGTAATAAAGGAGACAAGACTATGGCGATTGATCTGCCGGGAGATTGGCTGGATGCGTTGGGTGATGAGTTTGAACAACCTTATATGCAGCAGCTAAAGGCTTTTTTAGCCCAAGAAAAACAGCAGCATAAAGTGATTTATCCTCATTCAGCAGATTGGTTTAATGCCTTTAAATATACGCCGTTAAATAACGTTAAAGTGGTTATTCTTGGGCAAGACCCGTATCACGGCCCAGATCAGGCCCACGGTTTATGTTTCTCCGTTCGCCCAGGTGTTAAAACACCGCCATCGCTGAAGAATATCTACAAAGAGCTAGAGTCCGATTTAGGTTGTACACCTGTAGAGCATGGTTATTTGACCCACTGGGCAGAGCAAGGTGTTCTGTTGCTTAATAGCGTATTGACCGTTGAGCAAAGTAAAGCGGGCTCTCACCAGAAAAAAGGCTGGGAACAGTTTACCGACAAGGTCATTCATCTGATAAATGAACAGATGGACGGCGTCGTTTTTCTATTGTGGGGCAGTTATGCTCAGAAAAAGGCTGCTTTTGTCGACCAGCAGAAACATCTAGTTTTGAAGTCGGTTCACCCTTCGCCATTGTCCGCTCATCGCGGTTTTTTTGGTAATCAGCAATTTAGCTCTGCTAATAGCTTTTTACTGCAAAAGGGTAAAACAGCTATTGATTGGCAGTTGCCGTTGCAGGTTGAGTCGAATTAAATCATTCTTTTAATTTTCCTATCAATTTCAAATTTGCCTTATGGCTCCTTATCGTTAAGGAATGTAGTGTTGTAGTGTATCTTTCATATAGGAAGCTGGATAAGGCCTTGGTGTAATGTGCCAATGACCCAGATGGCATAACCTAAAACACTGGCGACTTGGATGAATTTGTTGTTGAATAATTTGAACATATTGAGGCCTTAAATAAGTATGAGTAGGAGTGTGCTACCCACATTTATAGGCCTGTTTTATAACTGTCAGATGACGGTCAAATGTTAGTTTTGTTGCAGTGCGTTGGAGAGTCCCTGATAAATCGTTCTGCTTGGGTATAAACCAGAAAGAAATCCTCTGAGACTCTCTACATGTCAAAAAAGTATTCTTATATTCTCAGGCCGACCGTTAGAGAGTATGGCTACTTTTTATAGAGAATTTTTTGTTTGGGCTCTTAAATTAGAGCTTAAATCAGAGCTTACATATCACGCTTTTCCAGATCATAAGGCAAAGGTAAATGCTGTAGTACAGGGCCTTTATCACTGCCTAAGTGTACGGTTTGCTCTAGCGCAATATCTTTTAAAACAGCTAAGCACTCTAACTCACTCTGTTCATTGATGGCGGTAAGTAGTACCTCGCCAACATCAGAATCCTCTACAAATAAGTGATTTGCAGATACTCCACTCTCGCCTTGCTCAGACGTATTGGTTTTAAGAGCCTGTAAGCGCTTTTTAACTCCACCTCGATATTGAGCGCGAGCGATAATCTCCTGACCTGTATAACACCCCTTTTTAAAGCTAATTGCCCCTGTCGCCTGGTAGTTCAGCATCTGTGGAATAAATTGATCGCTATGGCTTTGTTCAATCATAATCCGGGCCAAGCGAATACTGAGTAGCTGCCATTGAGCTTCGGTCACTTGTGCAAAGGATGAGGTTAATTGAGATAAGGTTTCCGGAAGCAGTTCCTTATCGACAAGCATGATGCTGCGATTTTCTTCCTCTAACGGATAGGTGTTATTGGGTTGAGATAGATCCGCTAATGGCGTCAGCTCAGGTTTTTCATTATTAAAGCCTAAAACTTGGTATTGCTCTGAAACATCTTCCAGTTTGCAGCGATATAGAGGCGCAAACTTACTCAGGTTATTTAGTGTTTGCTCCAGTGTTGACCGTGGAAGAACCAGATCAAAATACTCTCCTTGATGAATGGCATAAAAAGTAGCGTAGATACGACCCTTTGGTGAACAAGCGGCGGCCATTTTAAGCTCGCCTTTTGTCATCTGTTCAATATTGTTAGTGACTTGGCCATGAAGCAGTTTTTGACTGGTATCACCGTGAATACGTAAAATGCCCAATGAATCAAGTTGGCATACACAAGGTTCAGAAAGTATCTGTTTGGCTAGCAGAGCAGGGTTGTTAGTAGCTCCCTGTATTGTTGTCATATTATCTGTTTGGCTCATTAATCTGTATCCTGAGCCTTCTATGGGCTCTGTTTAGGCAGTAAATGCAGTGGGTCCGTTAACTTTTTAACGTGCCAATGCTTCTGGAACTCATAATGTTAATTGGGTTCTAAAGGTTTAGTTTCAAGCTCGGTTTTTAGTGTCGAGCTAAAGTATTGGATAATTGGCATTGGGTATTGATGGGCTTGAGTATTTTGAATAAGTGTTTAATGGGAGCAAAAGGGCAATTTAAGGCCTTTCCAAGAATGCTTGCTATAAGCTTAATGCTGGCCCTGTTGGGGCAGTGCTTAGATCGCTTAATCACTTCTGAGCGTTTAGCAGAGCCTTTTACAGAACTCTCGATGCAAGATAGTCATCATGGTTCACCGGCATCTGATAGACACTCGATGATGAGTTGTTGTGATGATAATGCCAGTGTTGCTGGTTTTGATCTAACAGCCCTTTATTTCACTCTGTTTGCCTATTGTTTTCTTTTAGTTAGCCCGCTGATTGTCTCTCTATTAGTCTATCGTTTTTTTCCTAGGTTTGATCTGCAATGCATGCTCTGTCGCTGGCTGCACTAGCCAGAAGAGGTTGATACTTCTTTTTATTATGTTCTGTTATCCGAGGGCGGCACTTTTAGTGAGTGGGCTGTTTTCGTCAGTTTTTGCATTTAATGTGTTTGCGATTTTAAAACACAGTATTTTGGCCGGATTGTGACCTATGAAAAAACAAGTTTCTGCACTCTTACTACTGATCGGTAGTTTCTTTTTAGCGGCTTGTAGTGATGAACAAGAGGTTGGGCGTGATAATAATCAACAAATAGTGGGCTCATCAGCCATAACGTCAAGCCAAGCGGATACACAAAGTAAACGTGAACCTTGGTACACACAAGATATGGTTCCTCAGGGGAAAAAACTATTCCAGCAGAATTGTGCTCAATGTCATGGGGGATTTGCTCAAGGAAACCCCAATTGGCGTCAGCCGTTGGATAATGGTCGTTACTTGCCACCGCCGCTCAATGGCTCAGGCCATGCCTGGCATCATCCTTTGGGTCAGTTGCGTGGTGTTATCAAGCATGGGCGTGGCCCGGATATCCCCAGTGATATGCCTGCTTGGGGAAATAAACTTAATGATCAAGAGATAGATTCTGTGATTGCTTGGTTCCAGTCTCGTTGGCCTGATGAAATCTATCAAGCTTGGAGCCGACCTAAGCAGTGAATCATTTGAGGAATATCTTGTTTAAAGCACAGGATATTCAAGCAGTTGATCCTTTATAATAGTCTTGACCCTAAAGTACTCTTTAGGGTTTAGACTTTAAGAAAATAAAGGCTGAATGTTTACAATAGACAGTCAGTCTTAATGATACTTCTGGATATTTTTACAATAGGTGAATGAAATGAGTAAAGAGATTGTTCTGACCTTGGAAGGTCTGTCTTGCAATGGTTGCGTGAACTCTGTTACCGAAGCGTTGATTCTGATTGATGGTGTTGAACAGGCAGATGTCACTTTATATGAAGCTTATGTGCAAGGTAATGTGGCAGCACAAGTGCTTATTGATGCCGTTGAAGAAGCTGGTTTTGATGCGCAAGAGAAAAAATAGATAGGCCTTTCAGCCGGTCAAATCCCGTCCTGTTAAATATCTGTCTGCTCAATACCTGCTGTTCAATAAAGAATGGTTGAGTAATCTACCATGGAGGATCGTTATGACCCAGACCCAGAATTACCGTTTGGCTCTGAGAGGGATGCATTGTGCAAGCTGTGTACAACAAGTGCAGAGTGCATTAGATCAAATGGATGAGGTTCAGACGGCAGAGGTCAATTTACCGGATCGCTCCGCTCAAGTGAGTACATCCTTACCACCAGGGCAAATCATTCAAACGATTGAGCAGGCAGGATTTGGCGCTACCGTATTAAACGATGAATACGGTGAGGATCAGAGGCAAGCAGAAGAGAAACTGCACTATCACCAGCAATTGAGAAAAACAGCGGTAGCTTTGGCACTGGGTATCCCTCTAATGCTGATGATGTTTTGGTCTGGTATGCCCATGCTGGACAGTCTTTCCGGGCAGGTATTCTGGTTGGTGACAGGGCTATTGACCCTAGGCGTGATGGTCTACTCCGGCGGTCATTTCTATCAAGGGGCTTGGCTGGCTTTTAAGCGACATTACGCCAATATGGATACTCTGATTGCTTTGGGAACGGGCACCGCTTGGTTATTTTCTATGTTGATCTCCCTTTGGCCAGAGCTGGTGCCAGAGCAGGCGCGCCATGTGTACTTTGAAGCTGCAGTTTTTATTATCGGCCTGGTAAACCTTGGACAGGCTTTAGAGAGTCGTGCCCGTGGACAGGCTTCCCAAGCCATTCGAAAGTTACTTAATCTTCAGCCAGAGACTGCTCGTTTGATTCGACGAGAAGATGGCGAAGAGGTCGACATGCGTATCGAGTCTATCCAGAAGCGCGATATGATCCGGATTCGACCTGGAGAAAAAATTCCCGTAGATGGGAAGGTAATGGCTGGTGAAACCCGTGTCGATGAATCTATGTTAACGGGAGAGCCTATGCCTGTTAGCAAGAAAAAGGGTGATGAGGTAACGGCAGGCACGCTGAATCAAAGTGGGGTTCTTAAAGTACGTACCTTACGTGTCGGTGCAGATACAGCTTTGGCACAAATTATTGATCAAGTGCGTCAGGCGCAAAATGCTAAACCTGCTTTAGGTCGGTTGGCGGATAAAATTGCAGCGGTCTTTGTTCCAGTCGTTTTAGTGATTGCCGTGTTAACGGCGTTGGTTTGGTATAACTTTGGCCCTGATCCTGTATCGGCTTATATGCTGGTTACGACTATGACGGTGTTGGTCATCGCTTGTCCTTGTGCTTTAGGCTTGGCTACACCTATGTCCATTATGGTAGGGGTTGGTAAAGCGGCAGAGCAAGGTATCTTAATTCGTCGAGGGGATGCGTTGCAGCAAACCTCTGAGCTGGATGTCGTCATTTTGGATAAGACGGGCACGGTGACAGAGGGAAGACCAGAGGTAACAGATATCATTTCTTTTAAAGAGGATGCTGAATCTCAGCTATTGTTATGGGCAGGAGCTTTGGAGCTTTCATCGGAGCACCCATTGGCAAAAGCTATTCTGAGTAGGGCAAGCGCTCTGGAGTTGCAGCCCGTAGCGGCAGAATCAGTAGAGCCATTGGCTGGTCAGGGGATTCGGGGGCGATTAGAGGATGATGATATTCTGCTGGGTAACTTAAGCTTAATGCAGGCTTATCAAGTCGCAACTGACTGCGGTGCTTATGATATAGAGCGACTTTCTCGTCAAGCTAAAACACCCGTTATGCTCGCGGTTAATGGGCAATTAGTAGGCATCCTAGCCATTGCCGATCCCATTAAATCTGATTCTAAAGCGGCTGTTAGTCGACTAAAGGCCCAAGGCGTTAAAGTAGTTATGTTAACCGGTGATAACCGTAGTACAGCAGAGACGGTTGCTGATCAGGTGGGTATTGATCAAATTATCGCTGAAGTCTTGCCAGATGCTAAAGCGGATGAGGTGAAAAAACTACAAGCCGAAGGTTTTCGGGTAGCTATGGTGGGAGATGGTATTAATGATGCCCCTGCATTGGCTCAGGCTGATGTAGGTATGGCCATTGGTACTGGAACTGATATTGCTATTGAAAGTGCCGATTTGACGCTTATGAGAGGATCATTACACGGTATCGCTGATGGTATGCAGATCTCTAAGTTGACGGTGCGTAATATCAAGCAAAACCTATTAGGTGCGTTTATCTACAACAGTATTGGTATTCCACTGGCAGCTGGGGTTTTATTTCCATTAACGGGTTGGTTGCTTAATCCAGCTTTCGCGGGGGCAGCGATGGCATTGTCCTCCGTGACTGTGGTCAGTAATGCTAATCGACTGCGACTGACCAAAATAAATAGGGAATCATAATGACGGTCTGGATAAATTTATTAGGTATATTACTCATCGGGTTGATCGTTTGGTGGTTTTGGTTAAAAAGACCTCGTTAATACTGTATCTATAATAGAGGCTGCGTTCAAAAAGAGAATTTGTAGTATGGAAGGGCAAAAATAGGAAGAATCTGTTCTCCGTTGTAATCAGTTGTAGAGTGCAGATATCTTCCTGTCTAAAGATTGGGCTAATCTTTTAAGCGCTCGACGCCAATCATTTTAAGAATCTGTTTTTCGTAGAAAGGCTCTGGGTTGCCTGTTTTCATCTTACGGATAAAGTATTTTTCAAAGGCTACCTTGGCTAGATGCACCCATTTCCCTTTTTTAAACCAATTAACATTACGTGGTGGAATCTGTGGGATAGCTACAAAAGCAGCGCCTGTATCTCCCATATCCGCTAGACAGATAGCATTCCAAGTCGCTAATGCATGGGCCTTTTCACCTCTAAGTACAGAGTCAACATTTTCTACAATTGCGGTAACCATAGATTCAATCATATACCCTGTTTTAGGCACACCAGTTGGAACTGGTGTGGCTTCTGTTGGAGGGATGGCAATACAAACACCCGCTGACCAAATCTCAGGATAGATAGGGCTTCTTTGATGTTTATCTACAATGACAAAGCCTCTCGGATTGCATAATTCCGGTACGTTGGCGACACAATCAACACCTTTGAAGGCGGGTAGCATCATAGAGTGTTTAAAGGGCAGCTCATGTTGTTTGATGATTTCACCCTGCTCATTGTGTTCATCCACATACATAGTGTCCTCTTCAACCTTGCTGACCTTGGCATTACAGATCCACTTGATATGATGCATTCGTAAGTCTGATTCCAGCATGGATTTGGAATCACCAACGCCACCTAAACCTAAGTGACCAATATAGGGTTCGCTGGTGACATAAGTCATGGGAACCTGATCACGGATCTTCCGGTTTTGAAGCTCTTTGTTAACAATAAAGGCATATTCATAGGCTGGACCAAAACAGCTCGCACCAGCCATGGCACCAACAATCACAGGGCCAGGATCTTCGCATAGGGCTTCAAAATTATCGTATGAGGTTAATGCGTGGGGAAGGGAGCAAACGGATTGGGTATGACCTTCTTCAGGGCCCGCGCCAGGTGTTTCATCAAATGCCAGTTTAGGGCCGGTCATGATCAAAAGGTGGTCATAATGAACGTCTTCATTGTCCGCTAGAGTGATTGTTTTTTTCTCTGGGTTGATTTGATCAACACGTTGGGCAATAAAGTTAATATTGTGTTTTTTTAGATGGGGTTCGATCTTGAAGCTAATTTCTTCGGAGTTTCGCCAGCCTACGGCGACCCAAGGGTTTGACGGCACAAACTGAAAGTAGTCTCGTTCATTAATGACTGTAACCTCATGTTCCTTGTTGAGTTTGTGACGCATTTCATAAGCTGCTGCCATGCCGCCGGTACCGGCACCTAAAATCACAATATGAGCCATCGCAGGCCTCCTTCTTATATTGGTTATTAGCCTGCGAATCATACTATTAGGTTTTACTTATATAAGTAAAGTCTAAATTTAGCTTTTAACATACTTATCGCCCCATACCTGTTTAAGTCGTTTATCACGACCGCAGTTATGTCGGTAGAAAGTGTAACGGATGGGGTTGTTAATATAATAATCCTGGTGATAGCTTTCAGCTGGATAGAAGGTGCTTGCTTTGGTGATCTCTGTCGCAATTCTTTTATCAAATTGCCCCTGAATCTCTCCCTTACTTGCAGTGGCCAATTGTTGTTGTTCAGTATTATGGGTAAATATACCTGAGCGATATTGGCTACCGCCATCACAGAACTGACGATTAACAGCAAATGGATCTATATTGAGCCAGAATACGTCCAGTAAGGTTTGATAGCCTACCTTGTCAGGGTCGTAAATAATTTGTACGGCCTCGGTGTGCCCTGTTATTCCTGCTGAAACTTGTTTGTAGGTAGGATTGAGTTGATGTCCGCCAATGTAACCTGATGTGGTTGAAATCACTCCTTCAAGCTTGTCAAAAGGTGGTTCCATACACCAAAAGCAGCCACCAGCAAACGTAGCGGTGGCGGTATCCGCTTGTAATATGGGAGATGCCATGCTGAGTGCCAGGCTAGAAAGTATAGGGGTGATGCAGGCTAATAGTGTTTTTTTCTTTTGAGATGGGGGCATTTTAAAGCTCCTCTTTATTAGTCGTATATTGTTTGAATAATATTGTTTGAATATACGTCGGAGCTTTAAAAATGGTTTCAGGTTTTTAACTGGCTTGAGGGATGAACTCTTTTATCGTTTTTTCGATCTCCCGGAAATCCACAGGTTTGGCTAAAAAGGCCTGCATCCCCACGGCAAAGCATTTTTCTTGATCGCTTTCTTGCACATTGGCTGTTAAGGCGACTATCGGGGTGTGCTGGTTGGGGCCATTTCCTGATCGTAATTCTTGTGCGCAGGTGATCCCATCCATAATAGGCATCTGGCAATCCATTAATATTAATGAGTAGTGCTGGTCTTGGCATTTTTCTAGGGCAATTTCTCCATGCTCTGCTACTTCACATGGAAAGCCCAGTCTCTTAACCATGGCTTCAGCTAGCTTGGCATTTACTGGATTATCTTCTACGACTAATACTTTAGGGTTAGGTTCATTGCTTGTTTCGTTTTCTGTTTTTGCCGCAAGATCATTATTTTTAGCTAGCAGCTTGTCGGTTGAGGTGTTTGTTGTTTTTGTTTTGGAGGATACTCCAGTGCTTTTAGTATGGATTGGTAATGAGTCAGACGTGTTTTGTTGGTCGGCAATTTCAGGCGCTTCGACTTCTTCCATTTTTTTATCAAGTTCAGAGCTTAATGCTGGGGCTTCTTGTGTTGTGAATGTAAACCAGAAACTGGAGCCCTTTCCTTCCTCACTTTTGAGACCAAGGGTGCCCTCCATCGTGTTTATAATCTCTTTGCATAGAGCCAGACCTAGACCACTGCCGCCATAATTACGAGTTGTAGAGGCATCTGCTTGAGTAAAGGGTTGGAATATTTGTTGCTGGATTTCTGGGTTAATGCCAATGCCTGTATCATTGACCTCGATTTTTATCTCTATCGAACTGTTGTTTGATTTATGAGTCGAGTTCAGTTTTTGTATAAGAGATGCCTTTATTTCAACCTGGCCTTGATGGGTAAATTTAATGGCATTACTGGTTAGATTGATAAGGACTTGCTGAATGCGAAAGGCATCGCCATATATATGTTGAGGGATGGCAGGGTCTATATAGGTTGCAAGATTTAGGGACTTTTCTGTTAATGGTCCGTTGATAATGGCAGTGACATTGTTTATGCAGTTCTGCAAATTAATAGGATTATGTTCTAAATGGATTTTTTGTTGTTGGGCTTTTGATAGGTCAAGAATGGAATTGATCAGCTCTAATAAATTATTACCACAAACATCAATATCTTTTAGAATAGGGGTAGTATTTGGTGTTTGTTGTTCCATATTTAGTAGTTGAATGGAGCCTAATATACCGTTTAGTGGTGTTCTAATCTCATGGCTCATATTTGACAGGAAAGCACTTTTTGCTTGATTGGCCGCTTCGGCAGCTTTGGCTAAGCGTTGATTTCTACGCATCTCCAAGTAATTAATATAGGTAAATACGCCACCTATAATGAGCACTGCAAATAATAATAGAGCCATAAATCGATAGTTCTGTTGTACCTTTTGCGCAAAAGTACTTTGAACCTCTGACGTTGCAGAGGCAATTTTTCTAGATGAACTCATTAAGGGGGGGATAAAATCGAGAAACTTCTGAGCGTATAGCTTGGCGGAGTGTTGATCCAATTCGTTTAGTTGGGTTTCAAATTCGACTAATAACTCTTCTAGCAGATCGGCAGATTCTAGTATTCTTTTGTCTATGCTTGATATTAATTCTTTTGTGCTACCACGGTTTATGATGTCAACTCTGCTCCATAAAATCTCCATGCGAAGTGATATGTCATCAATCTGTTCCTTGCTAGGGGCTTGAGCATAAATATTGAGCTGATTTGTTAGTCTTAGTAGCTCTGTCTCGACACGAGTACTGCTCCAATAGCGTTCATCTTTGGAAAATAGTCCAAATTCATCAATTTCACTTTCTAATCGAAATAGAGAGAAGGTGATGATCAAAACTAATACTAGTAGTGTAATTGCCAGTACTAGGGGTTGTAAGCGGTGGAAGTCTTTCATAGTAATTAGAGAACTTCGATATTTTTAAGCTGCCATACGGAATGAGATTGATAAAATGGCGTATTGATCTGCGGTGAGTCAGTGAACGGGTAGAGCAGCCAGAGAGGCCCCTTGTCGCGAATACGCATTTTTTTGCCATCCTGCTCAAAAGCGATAAAGGCGTTGTTTTCAATCAACACGTTAATAGGGACTTCAATGGAGTAGTCATTCAAAGCAGTAAGTATTAATTGTGTGCCTTGGGCGCCTATTGAGGTGAGTAGGTTTTCTACTGAAATAGCGGTGTAGGTATGGGAACCATCCGTCCAAATGGTTTCTGTTTTAATTTTAAAATTGGGCATAGCTCGTAATTGATTGATATCAAAGCTGATGCTGTTATCCGTTATTTTACCGCTGATAGTCAGGATAGGGCTGGCCGCATAAGATTTTTGATACAAGGATAGGGTTGCAATAACCAATAAAAGAGCTAAAAGAATATTGCGAAAAAAAGAGCTAATCTGAACCATCTCAGACTCCTTAAGCGAGGTGAAGTTGAACAGTCCATTGTTATTATGTGTTTTTTGTTTTCAGCTGTTGAGCCTTTAAAGGTCAAAATGAGCTGTTGGTTTATCTTTATTGACAGTTTAGCTTAAAACCAAGGTATAAAAAAAGCCGGTTAAAAACCGACTTTTTACAAGCTACTGTTAGACTTATTTATGCGGCAAAGTTTGCTGCAGCGAAGTCCCAGTTAGCCAGTGACCAGAATGCAGCCAGATAATCTGGACGTACATTACGGAAATCGATGTAGTAAGCGTGTTCCCATAGATCAACGGTCAGAAGAGCTGTTTGATCATTGGTCATTGGAGTACCAGCATTGCTAGTGTTTACGATTTCCAGTGAGCCATCAGCATTTTTAACTAACCAGGTCCAGCTAGAACCGAAGTTGTTAACTGCTTTATCATTGAACTCAGCTTTAAATGCATCGAAAGAGCCCCATTTTGCGCTGATTGCATCAGCTAAGGCGCCTGTTGGTTCGCCGCCACCGTTTGGAGAAAGACTATTCCAATAGAAGGTGTGGTTCCAGATTTGTGCTGCATTATTGAATACAGGGCCTGCAGGGGCAGCTTGGATCACTTCTTCCAGCGTTTTGCCTTCAAATTCAGTACCAGGAACCAAACCGTTTAGCTTAACCACATAAGTGTTGTGGTGCTTGCCATGGTGGAAATCCAGCGTTTCAGCTGAAATATGTGGCTCAAGTGCAGTTTTTTCATAAGGCAGTGCAGGTAATTCAAATGCCATGGTTGTATCTCCATCAACTCACGTCGGAATTATGGGTATCTGATTTTAATCTTTTAGATAACCCATGCTATTTTTATCAGATATATAATGAACTTATCAGGTGCATATCTAAGCAAGAAAGCCAATATTCTCAAGCCGAGAGCCGGAGAAATGGCAGGTTTCTATAGAGAAACATTTGCTTAGATGCTGATCATTATAATGTCTGTGTTTTAGGTGCGTAAATGATAACACTTACTTTCTAGGGATTCTATTTCTGAGTGAAATAGTTGGATATAGATATTGAGGTTTAATTCTTGGAAATGGGATTTATCCATTTATTTCTACGGTGCAATATAATAGGCTTTAATACCTGAATAAACATAGGGTTACGGCCAGTATTTAGGTTGCACTGTTTATCTTTAAGACTTAACCGATCAGGATTTAACCATGACATTGGATGACGATGAACTGAAAATTGTTCCGGAGCGTGACGCTGTATCAACTGTTCGGCGTTCGTCAAACGGCTCAGGTGGTGCTCTGTTGTGGGTTGCTGTTGGAATGTTGGTAGTTGCTTTAGGTGCATTGTATTATCAAAATAATCAACTAAACGATCTTCTTGAAAAGCAGGGTAGACAATTCTCTCAGCAAAAAAGTAACTTTGATCAAGCGGAAAGTCGGATTTTAGCACTTGAAAATAAACTTGCTGCAACAGGTCGAGATTTAGAAAGCAAGCTGACAGCAACCGGGCGAAACTTGTCCCAGTCAGGGAGTTCGTTGGAAAAACGAATCTCTGAGTCTGAACATGAAATTCGTAAACTGTGGGATCTGAGTAATAAACGTAATAAAGTAGATATTGCTTCTCAAGGGAAGTTGATATCAGCATTGACAGCAAAACTTGATAATGCAGAGAAAAAGCTAGCTCAAGAGCAAGCTAGGATAGGTAAGACCCTTGCTAAGCAGCAAACTGTAGTTAAAGAAGAATTGGCGTCAATAACTCAGTCAATAACAGCACAGCAGGAGCAGCAATCTCAAATGCTTGCATCTCATGAGGAGGCTGTTGAGCAGGTTTCGGCGCTAAACTTACAAAATCAAGCATTAGAAGATCAAGCAGCTGCTTTAAAGGACGATATTGCAGCGATTAGGTCTAAGTTTAAGGGCTTAGATGAGCAGAAAAAGAGTCTGGCTGATTTGGAAAAGAAATTTAGTCAGTTGGATATCCAGAGTCAAACAGATGTAAAGGTATTATTAGATGAACACGCTGAACGCTTGGATGCTATTGATGCCTCCCGGCGTCAATTAACCAGTAGCGTGACACGTTTGACCACGGATGTGAATCAACTGCAATTAAATGTTAATAAATTAAAACCTGTAAGCTAATTTATCCTGTTATAGATGGAGTTTGTTACTATACCTAAGCATAGGTATTTCGATATCTATCAACATATAGCTGTCGGGAATACCGATTTTAGTAGGGAAACACCAGTTTAGGTGTTAGTAGTGTTATGAGATTAGTGAGTATTGGCTAGAGAGTTGTAGCTAATGATAAAAAGGGCGGGTTACCGTCCTTTTTATTGTCTGGCAATATTGAGGAGTAATTTATGCGTTTTTCAAAGGAACGTTATTTGGCAGGCGTAAAACGATTTATTGGTGTTATACCTCAGTGTCAGGCGCTAAAAATGGAGGTATTGGAAGCTGATGATCAGCGAGTATTGTTTTCGGTGCCGTTTGCTGAACATTTGATCGGTAATGCTCAAAAGAGATTAATCCATGGTGGTGTTATCTCAACCTTATTGGATACCGCTTGTGGTTCCGTAGTAGTGTGCTCATTACCTAGGTTTGAGATGTGTCCTACACTTGATTTGCGTATTGATCATTTACGGCCAGCAGTTGCCGGTAAGCCTCTTTATTGTGAGGCAAAGGTTGTTAAAGTAACTCCGCAAATAGTATTTACAGAAGGTTATGTTTATCAAGATAAGGATCGACCAGTGGCTAGAGCCGTTGCTAACTTTATGCGTCTTGGTGCAGATAAAACTCCTGTAGAAATGGATACTGCAGTGTTTGGAGATGCCTAATGAATGAAGCAGATATTATGACTGAGTTGGTCAATAAAACCCTATGTGAAGGGGGCTGGGATGATTTGATGGATAAAATCCCCTATGCAAAATTTATAGGCCTATCGGCCCTGTCTATGGGAGATGAAATCATATTTAAGATGTCTCCTTTAGATAGTAATACAGGAAATCCTGTACTTCCGGCCTTGCATGGCGGGGTTATTGCAGGGTTTATGGAGACGGCTGCCACTCTTGATATGATGATGCGTCTGGATGTCATACAAGTGCCAAAGATTATAGATCTGACAGTGGATTATTTACGCTCTGGAGTAATGAAAGATACTTATGCAACTTGTATTTTAAATCGACAGGGTCGACGGGTGGCTAGTGTGCAAGTTTTAGTTTGGCAGAAGAGTAGGGAAGTGGCTATCGCTTCAGCTAGAGTACACTTTTTACTGGATGACGAGTAATGTCGCATTTTTAGTTTGCTGTTAAATAATTAAGGTGATTAATTTTAATGTAGAAATATTCATGAAAAGCAGAAGAAAGGTGAAATATTTCTTTTAATTTTGTGTTTTTGTTTGTAACTTATTGTTCCTTGGCGTAAGTTTGCTTTCTGCAGTGGGCGTAATAAAAGAAGAAATCCCTAGCCGAGGGGCGACTTTGAAGGAAATGCCCGGAGTTTTCATGTGAAACAATTTTTTTATTTATCTTTTTTACTCTTTTTTCTGACAGGGTGTGTCTCAAAACTAGAGCCTATGGCAGAGGATGTCGTTACTATTCCTGAAATAGGGGATAGGGATCCGTCTGTAGAAAATAAAGTTCCTGCGCTTGAAAAAACTCCCCCCGTGTCCGTACCGGATGATAAGTATTTTGGTCTGTGGTGGCGTTATCTAGGTAGTGCAGAGCTGGAAATGCTAATAGATCGTTCTTTAGCGAATAATCAGCAATTACAAATCGCAGCTCAGAGAATTGTACAAGCAAAAGCAAGATCTATTCAGGATAGAGCTTCAACGTTACCCGAAGTAACTATGATGGGAGGGTATACATTAGATGCGCCCGCCGGTGGTTTAGGTTCAGTTCCTAAAGGCAGCTCTCCTCGATCGAGTGATGAATTTGAAGTAGGACTTAATGCACGATATACGGTGGACTTGTGGGGGCAGCGAGCCAGTCTTGTCGATGCATCTGAGTTTCGTTTGCAGCAAGCTATATATCAGTATGATGCTCAGTTACTTCAAGTTATCACAGATCTCTCGAAAAATTATTTAGCTTATTTATCTTTGAATGATCGCATTAGAAATGCGGAAGAAAGCGAAAAAGCACTGTTATCCATGCTATCTGCTATGGAGGATCTCTACGAACAAGGAGATGCTACTGTTGTTGAAATGCAGATTCAACGCTCGTCAGTGTTCAATACACGTGTTGTCCTGCCAACTTTGCAGCTTGATAGGGATCAGTTAGCGAATCGTATTGCTCGTTTAGTGGGGGTTGCTCCTGGTGAATTAAATCTATCTAACGATGGATTAGATTCATTAAGTTTTCCTGCAAAAATTACAGGTATCTCCTCTGCATATCTTTTGCGACGTCCGGATATTCA
This sequence comes from Oceanospirillum sp., assembly GCA_047518265.1. Taxonomy (GTDB): domain Bacteria; phylum Pseudomonadota; class Gammaproteobacteria; order Pseudomonadales; family Halomonadaceae; genus Oceanospirillum. Next base: position 21,336 of record JAKZRG010000019.1, on the reverse strand, counting down.
AGCTATTGAATCAGGGTTGTTAGCAGCAGATGCTGATTTGGATGTTGCGCGTAAGGCTGTGTTGCCTTCTTTTGATTTAGGTGCAGGCATTAGTTTTGGAGCGAATAATGCTTCCGAATTATTTCAACCTCATACTTTAATGTGGAACTTTGTTGCTAATTTGACCACCACTATTTTTGATGGTGGGGTCAAAGAGCAAGAGATTAAATTTGCACAGGCAGTACGCTCTGAGTTAGTCGAAACCTATGTATTTAATGTCTATTCAGGGTTGCAACAAGCTAAAGATGCCTTGTATGAAATTAGCTACACAGATCGACGATTACAAATGCAAGAGGCTTCAACTAAAGCTGCTAAAGAGGCTCTTGATCTTGGATTTGAGGCTTATAGTGTCGGTGGGATCGACTTTTTAACCTTCTTAGATTCAACGCACTCCTATCAGAAACGACGAGATGAACTCTATACCTTCAGTTTAGAGTATTACCAAGCATTTATTGATCTCTATGGGGCTCTTGGTGGTGGTATTCCGTATCGTGGTAATTTACCTAGAAAGAATACAGCTCAAACGGACGCTGCATCATTTGTTGAATTAGCCAATAAGACCTATACCGAAGGAAGTCGTTGGCCAAAAGGTGAGATAGGTTGGTTAGACAAACCTGAAGAGTATAAAGGCAGCGAGCGCTGGTTGGTGCGTTTGACTGGGGTTTATGATGGTTTTGCAACAGAATCCATACTAAAAGATTTCCGTCGTCGCTATAAAAGCTTGGCTCCTGCTCAGGCGCTACTTGCGGAGCGTATTGGCTTTAATGATCAGGAGAAAGATAATCAGGCTGCTTGGTATGCCTTAGCTATTTCAGGTTTTGATAGCAAATCAAAAGCTGATAAATGGTGTGATATGTTGAGGAATACACAGCAACGCTGTGTGGTCTATATGCCGGATGACGTCTTTGAGGTTGATGGTGTTTTTCTTGTAGATAAAAGCTATAAGAGCCTTTCCTTAGCTCAAATTCTTGAAAATAGCGTAAAGCAAAAAGAGACTGATGTAGTTGAGTTGGAAAAGGCGGTAGAGTCCAAAAAAGCTGTGGTAGTTGATAGTAATAGTCTTGCCCTGAAGGAAACAGAAAATAAGTTTGGTCGTCTTTATTCCTTGTTGAGATCTGATGGTGATCATGCGTGGCTAATAGGAAATAATACCTACCGTGTATGGAAATACAGACTTAATAGCAAGCTTCACCATGATGGTCATTTAGTTAATGTAGAAAAAGATCAGGTTATTCTGCAATTTGGTAATAATGGGTTTCGTTTAAAGCCTTTATATGTGGTTGATAATATCGAAGAGAAAGATGATGGTTCGTTATTGGCTAATTTACGTTGGGGTGGGCGTGTAGGGCGAATTTATTCTCATCACCTAGGCGATAGGGTCTATGGTGGTGGAGTTATCAAGAAAATCGATGCATCAGGAGTTGTGATTAGTTGGGGTGCTCATGACATTTTTTTACAGGCGACTGAATAATGTTGTTTAAATGGAAATAAACCCATGATAGCAAATAAGCCGGAAGATACTGAGAGTCGCCAGTCTTTATATAAGAAGGTTGACTCTTCTGTTGTTCGATTGACCGCCCGTCAAGAACAGATCTTAGGTTTGATGCGAGAAGGGATGGTTAATAAGGAAATAGCAAAAGAATTAGACATTAGTTTAGGTACGGTGAAGCAGCATTTAGTCGCTATTTTTAAAAAGCTAAATGTAAGTAATAGAACAATGGCTGTTTCATGTACAGAGAAACGTATTGATAATGAAAGATACGTAGATAGTAAGCGTATTTTAGCTCGAAGGCCTTGCATTGTTTTAAGTCTGCAATTTTTAGTTGAAAATACTCATCAAGGGCGATTTTTTTATAACCTTTTATCTGCCGCAGCATTTGACTTTAACGCTCACTTTATTAGTCGGACTCATAATGAAGGAGAGCTGGTTTTTGGTTTGAAGCGTTCATCTGAATATGATCTAAGAGCAGCTCTATTTGTTGCTGGTAATATTGAGCGGCTGCTAAAAGCTGAATATGGCGATGATATTCAATTCTGTGGTGCTATGGTGGCAGGTTTTGCGACAGTTAGTCAGAATAGATATGGCGGATGGTCTGGTGATGCTATTGCCAGTAAGGTTATTTCTAAGGCTCATCAGTTATTAGCAGAATCGCCTCAAGGTTTTCTACTTTTTGATCAAGCTTGTTTGATTATCATGCGTGCTTTTGACATTGATCTCGATGATGATTGCTCATGTCGAGTTAGTTTTAGAGATGTTTGGAGTTTAAATAGCTGGGATGTCAAATCTGATACTGCGTTAATTGGTCGTAGAGAAGAAGTTATTCGTTTAAATGCCTTCTTATCTGGTGACATGGGGCCAAACATAGTTCTTATGGATGGTGATAGTGGTATGGGGAAATCTCGTATCTGTCGTGAAGTAGCAAGATCTTGCTTGTCATCTGGATATCAGGTTGAGTTTTATAATGTTATGCCTATCGGGATCTGGGATTCAGTTAGATGCATATTGTTGAAAAGTGTTAACGACATAAATTCGATGTTTTTAGATATGACTAATGATAGTCATCGAAAGCTTATTATTTTTGATGATATTCATCTGATGTCTGAAAAAGAACGAAAAACAATGTTGGATTGTCTAGCGGAGGGACATCGCTCTAACCGTTTTTTGTTATCAGGCCGTCAGTCAGTGAAACATGATTTTTATAATGAGGGTGTTGCTGATTATATACGTTTAAGTCGTTTGACTAAGGATTATGTCTCTGAATTATTACAACCTTATTGTCCTGATCCTGAAAAGAGAAAGTTGATTGCCCTTAAATCAAGAGGCGTGCCTCTTTTTGCAATTGAATTATCCCGAGTGAAAGAACAAGAGGTCTCTATTGCTTTGGTTGTAGTTGTAGCATCTAGACTCGACAGGTTTAAACTAGATTGGAAACTTTTATATCGTTTGGCAGGCCAAAGAAGCCCAACGACAGTACAAGTATTAAGTGAAGTTATGGATGATAATATTGAATCGGTAAAAAATGCAGTAGATCGAGCAGTAAATATTGGTGTATTAGAAGTTGGTGATAAGGATGTGTTTTATAGGAATACTCTAGTAAGAGATGTTGTGGCTTACCTTTTTTCTGCACAATTAACGTTAGATTGATACCATGTCGAATAAAACAAATGATTTTCGTTCAGGACAGAGTTCAAACTCTGATGATATTGGCCATAGTTTTATAAATTCTTTAAAGAAGATTTTATCATCGGCCGATTTGAAAAAGCTATTGCCTGTAATTATCCTGACATCTCTTGCATCTAATGTGCTAGCTTTAGCGTTGCCATTAAGTATCTTGCAAATTTTTGACCGTGTTCTAAAGAATCAATCTCTAGAGACTTTATCTTTTATTGTCTTTGGTGTGATTTTGATTCTGATTTTAGAAGAGCTCTTAAGAAGTGTTAATGGTACTGTTACTAACTGGCTCGGTGCTAGGTTTAAGCATAAAACGTCAATAAAAGCATTGGAAAAATTCTTTCTTGTACCAATGAAGCTGTATTCGAAAGAAGAACCTGGTGCTTATGCAGAAAAAATTCAATCGATTTCACGTGTAGCCGATGTTTATTCGGGGCAAACATTGCTTGTATTGTTAGATCTTCCCTTTGTTGTTCTCTTTCTATCAGTTATTTATCTTATAGCTGGTAATTTAGTTTTTGTACCGCTTTCATTGTTAGTATTGTTTTCTATTATTGTAATATTTTTTGGTCGATGGATGTATGATCAGGTTCTTCAAAAGGATATAAATGATGAACGAAGAATTAGTTTCCTAACGGAGGTATTGGCAGGGGTTTTATCGGTAAAAACAATGTCTGTAGAAAGCATTATGCTTCGTCGTTATGAACGATTGAAAGAAGCGAGTGCAAATCAGGGTGAAAGTTTGTTTTTTGGTAATGCCTTTGCGAATAGTCTGGGTGGTGCGATGTCCCAGGTTATGATTGTTCTCGTTATCTTTTTTGGTGCGGTGAAGGTCATTGATGGGGAGATGACTCAGGGTGCTCTCGCTGCCTGTATGTTGTTATCTGTACGCTCGTTGCAGCCATTACGCCGTGGTTTAGGTACATGGATGCGTTATCAATCCTTTATTGCAGGTGATAAGCGGGTTGAGTCTATTATGGCTATGCCTTCTTCTGGAGATGAAGTACTGCCTGCGTTGGAAAAAGTTTCAACATCTATTGTTTTAAATGAGGTGTCTCTTACTCATGCTCATGAGGATGGTTTTAGTACCGTTTTCGACAACTTGACGTTGGATATTCCTATTGGCACCTGTATTGCGATAAGGGGTGATAGTGGTAGTGGTAAAAGTAGTTTGCTTTCTTTGTTGAATGGCCTTGAGCAACCTACAGAAGGTCAGGTTTTGATTGATGGTCAGCCTTTAAGTTCTTTTGATGCCGATTCTGTACGTCGTAAGATAGCACTATTGCCACAGTCGGGAACTGTATTTGTTGGTTCAATTCTCGAAAACTTAACAATGTTTGATCCTTCTGTAGAGGCTAGAGCTTTAGAGCTTTCTGAAGAGCTTGGTTTGGATCTGGTTGTTGCAGGTATGAAACAAGGTTATCAAACCCCATTAGGTGAAAATGCTAGTGAAGTTTTACCTATGGGGGTTAAGCAGCTAATCACGATTGTGCGTGCACTGGTTCATGATCCTGACATAATTCTATTTGATGAGGCAAATAACTCATTAGACTTTGAAGGTGATAAGAAACTAAGGCAGTTTTTAGAAAATAGAAAAGGCATTTCTAGCATGGTTCTTGTTGCTAACAGACCATCGCTGATGAAGCTGGCGGATAAGATATATAAGATTAAAGATGGTCATGTCATCGAAGACGGTGGTGAGCGAGTCTTTTTTAATGCTGATGATGCTGCTGAAGTATTAGATAGGCCTGAAGTTAATAGTGATTTTGATGCCATTATTGATACACGCGTATTCAATCGTTCTGATTTATCTCGGTGTCTGCTGCCTGTTTTGAATAAGCTTGATTGGGCGGGGAGTCCACGAGAGCTTGCTGAAGCTTTACCTCATTTAGCAGATCATGTGGATCTATCTTATTTTTTCAGCACCCTTGTTAATCTGGGTTTTCGTTCACGCTATTTTGATAAGAGTTTCAAAAATTTTGATAACCGGTTATTACCTTGTATTTTTCTTCCGGATAATAAACCTGCGGTAGTCATATTGGAGCAGAGATCTGATGGCTCATATCTAACCTATAATAGCGGAAGTAATGAGGAAGAGGTTGTATCATCCTTGAGTGGTAAGGGTGAAATTTATATTTTCCAGAAAATTGAAGAAGAAAAAGCTCAAAGTAAAAAGCTTTGGGTAAATGAGTTGTTTTGGAAGTTTAGTAAACATATCTCTCTGATCTTCTTTACAACCTTAATTAGTACTGTTTTAGCTATTGCCCCATCACTTTTTGTCCGGTCAGTATTTGACTCTGTATTGCCCACTGGCGATGTATGGATGGGGGTATATTTACTAGCTGGTGTGGTTATAGCAATTATGCTCGGCTGGTTTTTAAATACATTGCGTAGTCGATTATTGGCCTATATAGGTGGGCGAGTAGAGTATGTCTTAGGGAATAGTATTTTTGATCGAGTTTTGCGTTTACCTACATCATCTCTCAATGGTGTATCAGTAAGTCGGCAGATTGGTCGTATCAAAAGCTTGGAAAGGTTAAGAGACTTGTTTCTAGGGCCTCTTGTGCTTCTGATTTTTGACTTGCCGGCAAGTATCATTTTATTAGCCGTTATATTTTTTCTTAACCCTTGGGCTGGCGTTGTTTTACTTTGTGCTGTTGCTTGTTTCGCTATTTTATTATATATCACTAGGCCGCTGTCAGATCGAGTATCTGAAAACTCCTCCGCTAAGGTCGGTAAGCGTTCAGAGTTGATTGATGAAACCTTAACTACGATGAGGGCGTTGCGTTCAGTCGGGGCTAAAAATGTTTGGTTGGGTCGATTCCGGAATCTAAGTGGCGAGGCAGCAGTAGCGAGCTTCCATGAGCAGCAAGCACAATTAAAGGTTGGCGGAATTGCACAATTAATTGGTAGTTTGACTGCAATTATTATTATGGCACTTTCTGCATACTTGGTTATTCTCGGTGAGATCACTCCAGGTACAATTATGGCCACAATGATTCTAACCTGGCGTTTGATTACACCGTTACAGAACTTATTTACGGCTTTGACTAGTTGGTCTAGGGTTTCGACAAATATCCACCAAGTAAATCAATTAATGAAGTTGGGGATTGAGTCTGATGGTGGTAATGCTCAGGCAAACCGGTTTGTATCTAATGGAGACATTGTTTTTTCTCGGGTATCTTTTCGATATGCGGCTAATTTGGATCCTGCGCTATTAGGTATATCTTTTAATGCCCCTCCGGGTAAGTTTCTAGGAATAACTGGGCCTGATGGTGCTGGTAAGTCCACACTATTGACTCTCATTACCCGTTTGTATTCTGCTCAAGCAGGATCAATACGTATTGATACTATTGATACTCGACAAATTTCTGCTGATCACCTCAGATCAATCGTGAGCTATATGCCCCAAAAGTGCGATATCTTTTATGGCACAGTGGCTCAAAATCTTCGATTGGTTCATCCTGCCGCTACAGATCAAGAGTTAGAGTGGGCTGCTGAGATGGCAGGTATCATGAAAGATATTGAACAATTAGAAAGTGGGTTCCGTACACGGATATCTAATAGTCGAGCGGATCAGTTATCAAATGGCTTCCGGCAGCGTCTGTCTTTAGCGCGTACTATTTTAAAGCCTGCGTCCATAGTGCTGTTAGATGAGCCGGGTAATGGAATGGATGATGCTGGTGAAGAAGCTTTGGTACGTTGTATTAATTGGTTCCGTGGACGTGTGACTTTGATTGTCGTCACTCCACGACCAAGCCATCTTCGGATGTCTGATCATATTTTATATATGGAAAACGGGGCCGTAACAGCCAGAGGCCCATATGCTGATGTTGAAAACAAAATTATGGCAGGTTTAAGCTGATGTCCAAACAAGATAGTAACAAAAAGGCTGATTCTGATGTTTCCTTGGGTAGACGTCAGCGGAGACTATTATCTGAAACCGTTCAAATTGAAGATGAATTGATCCCTGTTTATGCACGGCCAATTCTATATATGGTCGGTATTATGATGGTGAGCTTTGTTCTTTGGGCTGCCATTACAGAGCTAGCTGAAGTAACGTCAGCTCCTGGTGAAATTATTCCAGCAGGACAAATAAAGTTAGTTCAGCATGTTAATGGCGGTACAATTTCTGAAGTCCGTGTTCAGGAACGTATGGCTGTTAAGGAAGGCGATTTGCTTCTAAAGCTAGATGATGGACGTGATCTATCAGATTTACGTCAGATTCAGGCTCGTCTGGCGTCTTTGAAGTTACGAGCAGAAAGACAGCAAGCCTTTGTTTCTAAAGTTGAACCTGATTTTTCAGAGTTTGCGGTAGACTATCCTGTCTTAGTTGACGTTCAGCGTCAGCAGTTGGCTAATCAAATATCTGTACGTGATTCTACTTTGGAAGTTTTACGCAGGCAGATTAGTCAGCGCAAATCTAGATTGGCTCAGCTTCGAGAGTCACTTGTTTCAGCAGTCGAGCATACGCGTCTTACTTCTGAGATGTTAACAATGCGGCAAAAGATGGCTGAGAAGCGTCTTGTTACTCGAATAACTTTATTGGAAACACAGAGGGCTGCAGTAACCGCTCAAGGAGAAGAAGAGAGGATTAGAAAAGAGATTGATTTGATCAATCAAGAACTAGCCGAGGCTAAGAGCCGCTTTTTTGAGACGCGTAATCAGTTGTTGCAAGGGCCTTTGGATCAGTTGGATTTATTAAAGGCAGAGATTGCTGAAACTGAAGAAGAATTAAAGAAAATTAGCTCCAGGCTAGGGGATCTTTGGGTAAAATCACCGGCAGATGGCTTGGTGTTTAACTTGGAGGTGACCAATAAGGGGCAGGTGGTACAGCCGGGTTCTGTTTTGATGCAGATTGTCCCTGCTGATGTAGCTCTTGATGCTGAAGTACGTATCCCTCCTGAAGATATAGGTTATGTTCAGGTTGGTCAGGAGGTAAATGTAAAAGTAACCAGTTATGATTTTTCTCGCTACGGTTTTGCCAAAGGGAAGTTAGAGCGAGTATCTGCTTTTAGTGCTCTTGATGAACAAAATAAGCCTTATTTTAAAGGTTGGGTGAAGCTTGAGAAAACCTATATGGGAGCGGATGATGACACGAAGCTATACCCTCTTTTACCTGGTATGACAGTAACAGCAGAAATTCTAACGGGTTATAAGACATTATTGGTTTATTTGTCCGATCCGGTTACAAAGGCATTTGCACAAGGGTTTAGAGAGCGCTAGTCAAGTCAGTTTTTAATATTATTGTATGCAGCATTGAGATAGATCACTGTTTTAATGCTGCATATAACCCCTCGCTATTCTTAGAACCTTCTCCGTTTAAAGTTTTCATTTTGGGCCTCTATAAAGCTATAACCTTTGGCTAGCTGGTTATAGTTGTTGTGGGGTTGTAATCTATCTATAAGTGTCAAAAGGACTACATGTTTTAATATTCTAACGGAGAGGCGTAAAAATGGCCGACTCAGAAGACAATACCAATCCGACTAATCCCGAAAATACATCTACGGATACCAACGAGGACGCACTCCTTTTTGATGAGGCAACAATCCTGAGTCGGAGCGATGATGAACAAGCCGAAGAAGAAGATATTGATTCCTCTGAAGCGACAGGTTCTGGTGAAGAATCTGGCAATGAAAATATCCAATCAGTCGTTCCTGACGATGTCACAATTGCAGCTCAAACCTTTGATAATAATGATGTTGAAGGTGTAGGTGTAAGTGAGAGGGATGAAGGTGAATTGTCAGATGAAGTAAACGTAGATACTTCGAGTGATACGAGTTCAGGTGGTCAAGACCCTGTCCCAGAAGAAGATTCCCCTATACCAGATGCTAGTGTTGATGGTGGTACTCAAAGTGAAGTACTCACTGGCAGCTCTGATTCCTCCCTAGATTCTGATATTACACCTCAGGAAGGTACTGAACCTCCTCAAGCATTTGCAGCACCACCTCCTACCGAAGCTGATGATTCGGATGCAGATGCTGACGCCGATGCAGATGCAGATGCAGATGCTGATGCTGATGCCGATGCCGATGCCGATGCCGATGCCGATGCAGATGCAGATGCAGATGCAGATGCAGATGCTGACGCAGATGCCGATGCAGATGCTGACGCGGATGCAGATGCTGACGCAGACGCAGATGAGCCAGAACCTGAGCCAGAGCCAGAACCAGAACCTGAGCCAGAACCAGAACCAGAACCAGAGCCAGAGCCAGAACCAGAGCCAGAGCCAGAGCCAGAGCCAGAGCCAGAGCCAGAACCAGAACCAGAACCAGAACCAGAACCAGAACCAGAACCAGATGTTGTTGCACAGGTGATGCAGGAGCCTAAAGTTGAAACTGACGTCGTCTCGGCCGAGCCAGGTTTCGAAGAGGATGTGGATGAAATTCTTGAACTAACGCAACAGATGATAGCACCTTCTCCATCCGATGTGGATGCGGGGGTGCCGATTTTATCTGGGTCAACGCAAACGGCTTCGACCGATCCTTTGCAGGAATTAGCAAAAGCACTTCTTAATCGACGTGACATTGCTATTGGTAGTCGAGATATGACACTTGAAGGTCTTATTAGGGAAATACTTCGGCCACTTCTTAAGGAATGGCTTGATGAAAATTTACCTTATTTAATAGAACGCCTTGTGAAAAAAGAAATTGATCATATGGTTAACCGTGCAGAGCGCCTCGACCTTTAGTCCTTAATTTTCGCCAGGCTTTTTCCCCATTTACACTAACCATTTCCGTGATATGGTGCGCGGCCTCGCGACTGATCCATCCTTGGCTGTTTTGCACGTTAATTGTTGAAAGGAACGTTCAGCAATGCTGGACAAACTTTACCTGCCCGCTGAAGTAGAAAAAAGACGATACCTTGCCTGGGAAGAAAGTGGAGCTTTTACCAGCGGGGATAGGCTGGAATCTGATCCTTATACTATCGTTATTCCCCCGCCGAATGTTACGGGAAGTCTCCACATGGGGCATGCTCTGAACAATACGCTTCAAGACATTCTTATTCGTTATCGCCGAATGAAAGGTGACAATGCCCTTTGGCAACCGGGAACTGACCATGCTGGAATTGCTACCCAGATGGTAGTGGAACGCCAACTTGAGACAGAGGGAAAAACACGCCATGACCTGGGGCGTGAAGCATTTATTCAGAGGATCTGGAAATGGCGTAAAGAATCTGGTGGCACGATTACCGAACAGTTACGAAGCCTTGGAGCTTCCTGTGATTGGTCGCGTGAGCGTTTTACAATGGATGAGGGGTTGTCGTCCGCAGTATTAAAAGTATTCGTGCAGCTTTACCAAGAGGGCCTTATTTATCGTGATAAACGCCTTGTCAATTGGGATCCAAAATTACACACCGCAATTTCAGACCTGGAAGTTGAGCAACGCGAGACGGCTGGACAACTATGGTATTTTAAATATCCAATCGAGAACTCAAAAAATGATTTTATAACTGTGGCCACCACGCGACCAGAAACTATGCTGGGTGACACCGCAGTCGCAGTTCATCCTGACGATGACCGCTATAAACATTTGGTTGGAAAAGTGTGTCGTCTACCACTAACGGATCGACTGATTCCTCTCATTTCGGATGAATACTCTGATCCAGAAAAAGGTAGTGGTGCCGTTAAAATTACGCCTGCGCATGACTTTAACGATTTTGAAGTTGGTCGTCGAAACGGTCTTGAAATGATAAACATCTTTGATCGGAATGCGCGCCTGAATGAAACCGTACCAAAAGTATACCGAGGTATGGATCGGTTTGAGGCTAGAAAAAAAATAATCGCAGATATGAGCTCTTTAGGGCTTTTAGAAAAAATCGAAGATAATGAAATGACGGTGCCATATGGTGACCGCTCTGGTGTGGTAATTGAGCCCTGGCTGACGGATCAATGGTTCGTAGATGCTAAATCTCTTGCCAAACCTGCTATTGAAGCGGTTCAGATGGGTCGCACCAAGTTTGTGCCCAAACAGTGGGAAAAGACTTATTTTGATTGGATGCTTAATATTCAGCCATGGTGTATCTCACGGCAAATTTGGTGGGGACATCAAATTCCGGCGTGGTTCGGTCCAGACGGTCATATCTTTGTCGAACTCAACGAAGAAGATGCTTATCTGGCTGCGGAAAGACACTATGGCGAGAGAAAAGAACTTACCCGTGATGAAGACGTGCTGGATACGTGGTTTTCTTCTGCACTTTGGCCGTTTTCTACTCTGGGTTGGCCGGAGAACACGAAAGAGCTAATGAAGCATTATCCCACCGACGTCCTGGTTACCGGCTTCGATATAATCTTCTTCTGGGTGGCGAGGATGATGATGATGGGTTTGCATTTCATGGAAGATGTGCCTTTTCGTACGGTGTATATCCACGCATTGGTTAGAGATGAGCACGGGCAAAAAATGTCTAAATCTAAAGGAAACGTCATCGATCCCTTGGAGTTAATCGACAAATATGGTGTAGACGCCTTACGGATGACTTTAGCAGCTCTTGCCACACAGGGTCGGGATATTAAACTTTCAGAGAATAGGGTCGAGGGCTATAGAAATTTCACTACAAAATTATGGAACGTGGCACGATTTTGCGAATTGAATGAATGTCTATTTGACCTAAAATTTGACCCCTTTGCATGCGAACAACCAATAAATCAGTGGATCGTTGGTAAAGTGGTGGATGCTGCCTTCAAAGTTGAACGTGGTATCAAAGACTATAAGTTTAACGAGGCTGCAGGTGCTATATACCAGTTCACTTGGGGAACATTTTGCGATTGGTATGTTGAGTTTTCTAAGCCCATCCTTCTTGGTGATGAAGAACATATAATCTCAGAAACGAGAGCTACGGCAGCTTGGGTGCTGTACCAAGTTCTTAAACTCCTGCACCCTTTTATGCCCTTTGTATCTGAAGAGTTATGGGAAAAACTTGGGTTTGACAGAGATGGTAAGCTCATAAAAGCAGACTGGCCGGAGTTTGATGGTCAAATAGTCTCAAACGTAAATATTGAAATGGACTGGGTTGTCGATTTGGTTTCGGAAGTTCGATCTTTGCGAGTAGAAATGAACGTACCGCCTGGCGCCCAAATCCCATTGATAGTTCTAAATGCCGATGATACTGCAGTAGCAGCATGTGCCAGCCATATGGCAATCATCAAAAGGTTGGCGCGTGTTTCGGATCTTTCCTTTTCTGATGGTGACGTTCCCAAGGGCTCAATACAGGCTGTATTAGGTGGGTCGACAATTATTCTCCCAGTTTCAGACGTCATCGATTTAGACTTGGAACGTGCCCGTCTCAATAAAGAAATATCTTTGCTTGATACGGAGATTTTAAAATTTGACAAGAAATTGTCTGATAAAGAATTTCTTTCAAAAGCGCCCGCTGAGGTAATTGAAATTCAAAGAGAAAGAAAAAACACTGCGTTTGAGAAAAAAGTTAAGTTAACGGAAGCTCTTGAACGGCTTTCTTCAGTCATTAAATAAATATCGGCTGATAACTGTGTTAAATTTCTGTTCGCCAGTCCTTATTAAAGATTAAAATCCATCAATGTGCCAGTATTTGGCTAAGGAACAATTTGGTTCGGTCGTGTTCTGGATTATGGAAGAATTCGTTTGGTGGTTTCTGTTCTATAATTTCACCTTCATCCATAAAAATGACCCGGTCTGCAACCGCGGTGGCAAATCCCATTTCGTGCGTCACAACGAGCATAGTCATACCTGTTTCCGCAAGTTCAACCATCACGTCGAGAACTTCCTTGATCATTTCAGGGTCTAGGGCTGACGTTGGTTCATCAAACAGCATAATCTTGGGGTTCATACAGAGAGATCGTGCTATGGCAACGCGTTGCTGTTGACCGCCAGAAAGTTGGCCTGGGTATTTCTTGGCCTGTTCAGGAATTTGAACTCTCTCCAAATATTTGAGTGCCAAGTCTTCGGCCTCTGCCTTGGCCATATTTCGCACCCAAATTGGTGCCAGCGAGCAATTTTCCAAGACTGTAAGGTGAGGAAACAGGTTAAACTGCTGAAAAACTATGCCGACTTCAGATCGGATGATTTCTATATTCTTAAGATCTCCAGTCAGTTCGACGTCGTCCACAACAATTTTGCCCTCCTGGTGTTCCTCAAGGCGGTTGATACAACGGATTAGAGTAGATTTACCGGATCCCGAAGGACCACAAATGACGATACGTTCCCCGGTGCTGACCGTCAGGTTGATGTTTTTTAGCACATGGAAGGCGCCGAACCATTTGTGCATGCCGGTGATTTCAATGATAATCTTAGATGCGTCCTTTGACGACTGGATGGCGGGTTCTGGTTTAAGTTTTTCAATCATGATAAATCCTTAATTCTCTGTACTTAACCGTTTCTCCAGCCATAAAGAATAACGCGACATACCGAAACAGCAGATAAAAAAGAATACCGCAACAAAAATGTAGACTTCACGCGCCAATCCTGCCCACTCGGCATCGGCCAAGGCTGCCCGTCCGATACCTAATGGATCGAGCATTCCAATGATCAAGACGAGAGTTGTGTCCTTGTAAAGTCCAATAAAGGTATTGACGATCCCAGGGATTGAAATTTTGAGTGCCTGGGGCAGGATAATCAGCAAGTGAGCTTTCGTATAGGTCAGGCCGAGGGAGTCCGCAGCTTCGTATTGACCGTTGGGAATTCCCTGCAAACCACCGCGAATGACCTCGGCAATGTAGGCCGACGAAAAAACCGTTACCATGATCAGCACCCGAAGCAGCAGGTCAAATGCCGTACCAGGAGGCAGGAAGTAGTTGAGCATTGTTGAGGCGATAAATAGCAATGCTATTAGAGGGACGCCCCGGATGAACTCGATAATTAAGACACAGAGTACTCTTATAACCGGTAACTTTGAGCGTCGCCCGAGAGCGAGCAGTATTCCAATGGGAAGGGAAAATGAAATCCCTGTTATTCCGATGATGAATGTAAGCATGATCCCACCGAACTGGTCTGTATCGACGTGGGTTAGACCGAGACCACCGACCAGAAGCCATCCGGTAATAAAAGGAAAAGCTACCGCGTACCAGAGGCCAAACTTTCGGCCCGGCATATTCTCATAAAGCACGGATACGATAGCTAGAACCATAAGCACAAAAGACAGGTTTACACGCCAGCGCAAGTCAGCAGGATAAAATCCGTAAATGAAAAGTCCGATGCGATCTTTAATAAAGGCCCAGCAGGCGGCTCCCTCCGGAACCTCCATCTTTGCCCAGCATGCTTTCCTGGACTCTGCGGTCCAAATTGAATCCAGAACCGCCCATTCAAAAATTGGTGGAATTATCGACCAGAGGAACCAGATGGCCAGTAGAGTCATTATCACGTTAAAGGGCGTAGACAGGAGGTTGTATTTCACCCATCCGATGACGCCGACTTCGCTACGCGGTGGAGGCAGGTCTGGATGCTGGCCCACTTTGTAAGTCCCGGTAGATTCAGCCATGGCTCACCTCTCTACCAGCGCTGTCTTTTTGTTAAACCAATTCATGAATCCGGAAATCACCATTGAAATAACGAGATATGTCAGGAGAACAATGATCATAGTTTCCATTTCTTTGCCGGTTTGCATAAGGGTGATACCCCCAACTGTAGCAACAACATCCATGTAACCAATAGCTATTGCTAAAGAGGAGTTCTTAGTGAGATTGAGGTACTGGCTCGCGAGGGGTGGAATAATTACGCGAATGGCTTGCGGGATGACAATCAGTTGTAACGTCCTGTTGCGGGTTAGTCCAAGGGCGGCGGCAGCTTCAGTCTGTCCATAGCTGACTGCAAGGATGCCCGCACGGACGATCTCCGCTATAAAACACGATGTATAATAGGAAAGCGCTAGCCACAGCGCGATGAATTCCGGTTTAATAGCTAGTCCACCCTTGAAATTAAAACCCCTCAACTCGGGAATGCTCCACGAAAGTGGCATGCCCGTGGCAATGAAGGCGACGGCTGTCGCACCTACGATGACCCCAGCGGATATCCAAAAAACGGGATAAACCCGGCCTGTTTCATCCTGAACCTTTTTAGCCCAGCGTCTAAAAAAGAAAACAAATGTGACAGAGACTATAAATACTACTGCTATAATCCATGCAATCGGTTCCCAAACGGGTTGCGGGATGAAGAAGCCCCTATTCGAAAGAAAGAAAGAATCTGCAAAATTCATCGCCTGGCGGGGGGGACGCAGTTGGGTAACAATAATACCGTGAATGAAAAGGATGTGCAGAAGAACGGGGACATTTCGTGTGAATTCCAGGAAACAATAAACAAGTCGGTTTATCAGCCAATTCTTGGAGAGACGGAGGATCCCCATAAGAAAACCCATCACAGTAGCCAGAACGATGCCACATACGGCGACCAGTAATGTATTCAGGATACCGACGACGGCGGCTCGTAAATGGGTGGATCTAGAAGTGTAGTCGATAAACGGTGAAAACGTAATATCGTAGGCAGCTGGGTACATGAGAAACTTAAAACTAAATTCCTTCCCTATTGCCTCAAGGTTGTTAACCACATTTCGGAGAATTAACGCGAGTAGGGCAAATACGATCGCTACCGTTAATATCTGAATAATAACGGATCGAGCCTGTTGGTTATTCCAAAGTCTCGTTAATGAGTTACGTGTGCCAGGGATTGTCTCAGAAATTACGGCCATAGTGCAAAACGTCCCTTTTTAAAAGCGTCTTGCCTAAATGGGTGATATGGAAGACCTTCAAACAACGACTGGTACCCTAATCAATTCAAGTCATTTCGCCGAAGCCGGGGGACATAAATACCCCAGAAATAACTTCAGTAAAACTACGGCATATATATCTAAATCTACGATAAAAAAGAAACGTGCTGGGCCCCAAATGGAAACCAGCACGCTTTAGATTCACTAGAATCAGTAATCGATTAACGGAATGGAGGCGAGTACTGTAACCCACCTTTGGTCCAGAGTGCATTCATCCCGCGGGCAAGGCCAACTGGTGTCTTTTTACCAATATTGCGTTCAAAAATTTCGCCGTAGTTACCAACTTGCTTGATGATCTGATAAGCCCAGTCTTTGTTGAGACCAAGTTCTTCGCCTTGGTTACCTTCAACACCCAGCATTCTCAAGATTTCTGGGTTTTTGGAGCTTTTCATCTTATCGACGTTGGCTGATGTAACGCCTAATTCTTCGGCCGTAACTGTCGCATAATATACCCATGTTATGATATCAGACCATTGATCGTCACCGTGACGGGTGGCTGGTCCGAGGGGTTCTTTTGAGATGATTTCGGGCAAAATAATATGGTTCTGAGGATCTGGAAATGTCGAACGGGTTGCGGCTAGACCTGATGCGTCTGTCGTATAAACGTCGCACCGCCCGGACATGTAGTTTTGCCTGGCTTCATCGTTAGTTTCAATTGTCACAGCTTCGTATTTCATGCCATGCTCATGGAAATAATCAGCCAGGTTTAACTCAGTAGTTGTTCCCGTCTGGATACAGACCGAGGCACCGCCAAGATCTTTAGCACTTTTAACGCCAAGCTTTTTATTTACCATGAAGCCTTGGCCGTCATAGTAGTTTACACCATGGAAACGGAGCTTCACGCCGACATCACGCGAGAATGTGATGGTGGTGTTACGCCAAAGCACATCACCTTCGCCTGAATTGAGCTTGGTAAAGCGGGTCTTACCTGTTGACGTGACAGCTTTAATCTTTTTTGCATCGCCTAGAACAGCTGCAGCAGTTGCACGGCAGAAATCAATATCAAAGCCCTTCCAAACGCCACTCTTGTCTGGATAAGCAAAGCCGGCGACGCCGGTGCTTACGACACAACGTAGTGCGCCACGTTTTTTTACATCGTCGAGCGTGCCTGCATTGGCAGTTGCCGACATAATTGCAGCTGTTCCTAAAGCAGCAATTACAGATGTGATCTTATTTCTCATAAAGTCCTCCAATTGAAGTTGGTGTACATACTTACAGGTATATTTTTCTATTAATTATCCCGTGGGAGTAATCCGTACCACACTATTAACAATAATCTCAATAGAAAGAAGTAAAACCTTTTTAATCTTTCGCGTGTTACAGCTACATCATATTATGAAACCAAAACAACAAATCGACGGTATTGATGGATCCTCGTCTCACCAGGAACAGGAATTGAATGCCTACGAAGATACCAAAGTTTCACAGCAAAAAAATCCGACGCCTCATGAACGCGCTGATTTGATTGTTAGGCGTCTTGAAAATTTTATCAGAGAAGGACGAACTGAAGACGGTGGAATTAACTTTAGAAAATGGCAAGAATTGGCAGTGCTAGAGGTCGCTAATGCTATACGAGATGCGGAAAAATACCTAAGCAGCGATCAACGTTTCTTCACTCGCAGCCTTTCAGTTGGTGCGGTTGCGCTCTTAACCATTGGTATATGGGGAACGATCTTAGCTGCAGATGCGGCGACGGACCGGCAAACGGCTGCTTTCATTCTTATAATTGCGGGTGGCGTGTTGGTTTCAGTTTTGGCGATATGGGGCTTTCGAAGGATTGACCACTACTTCAAAAGAGGGCGGCGCCAATATCACATTCAGCGCGTATTAAACTTTGATAATCAATTAGCAAAACTTGATAAAGACCTGGAAAAGCGTCTTAAAAAACTGCAAGAGACGTTAAATGAGATGACAAAAGGAAATCTTGGTAAGTTATAAAATCTGGAGCATAAAGGGATAATCTCCATTGTAGCGACTAATTGAAGTGGCGTGAATTCATCGCCGCTAACCTTCGAAACAATTGAGCGTCTGTAGCTTTTAAATCGCGCCAGAGTGCAAAATAAATTGTCGTTATTATTGATTACCCCGTGCTAAGCAGGGACGTGGAGATCCAAACAAAAACTAGAAAGCTGTTCCAGTATCTGGTCGGTACTTATTTGACGGGGTAAAAGACGTCTCTACCGGGTCACGAGGATCACTCACCCAAAGCTTTCTATCCGGATGCATTCCAGCACCGAACTTTGCAGATACGGCTGAATGCCGCATGCGGTTGAGCAGTCTAGTGTCCACTTTACCAACGGAGGGGTGTATTCCATTGTTGTCTTCCACAACTTTTTCCCATGCCGATTTTCTTTTATTTAAAGTTGCTCTATCAGTTAGTTCGGTGCAGTTGATTTCATTAATATTAAGATCAATCACAATTTCGTCACCATCTTCTATCAATGCAATTTCTCCGCCTAAAGCTGCCTCTGGGCCGACATGTCCAACGACGAGCCCAACCGAACCACCAGAAAATCTACCATCCGTCATAAGGCCTACGACAATTCCCTGATCTCGACAAAGAGTTGTAATTCTGGAAGTAGAATCAAGCATTTCGGGCATGCCTGGTGCGCCACTTGGTCCTTCGTAGCGAACAATTATTATGTCGTAATTCTTGAATATATTAGGTTCGTTTTCTAGCGAATATAACAGGCCACTCTCGCCGTCAAAAACCCGCGCCTTTCCGACAAATATATTATCTTCTAACCCACCCTCGACGCCAGCAAGTTTCAGCACCGCACTAAATTCTGGTGAGAGATTGCCGCCGAGCACCCTTAATCCACCTGTCGGTTTGTAGGGATCTTTTACTGAATAAATCACTACACCATCTGGTGCAGGCGGATTTAGGCGCTCAACCTGTTGAGCAAGGGTTTCGCCAGTGCAGGTGAGCATTTCACCATTTAACAAACCAGCGTCTAACAATTCCTTCACGATAACTTGAACTCCGCCCTTTTCATCAATATCAACCATCGAGTAATTTCCGAAGGGCCTTGCGTCAACTAGAACAGGCACTACATGCTGGGACAAGTGATTGAATTCTTCCGGCGACATGATTTCTTCAGAAAAATTACAAAAACCAGCTGCCCTTGCTATTTCGGGGCTATGAAGAAGAACATTTGTTGAGCCTCCTATGGCCATAGAAACTATCATCGCGTTCCGAAGTGAGTCGCGGTTAACGATAGCCCGCGGCGTAAGTTGAGAATCGATCATAGCACTTAAATAACCCACGAGTTCGTTAGGAAATTGTTCAATTCTTCGCTTGTCATCTGAAGGAGGAGAAATCATATGCAGAGGTTCCATACCCAAGACCCCAATAAAGGTCTGCATCGTGTTATAAGTGAACATACCGCCGCAACTTCCGAACCCGGGACACGCCTCGCAGGCGATCCTCTTCTTCATCTCCTCATCGTCACTCCCGGCAATCTGAAATCCTGAAATAATATCTAACGGTTCATTTGTGACCGAGTCTCTGCCTGGACGAATGGTACCATCTGACATAATGATAGCTGGACGGTTGTGTTCAAGGATAGCTGCCAAAGTTCCAACAGGTGGTTTATCGCAGGCAACTACAGCAATAGTTCCCTCTAAACCACTAGCACTCAAATGTTCACAAACTGAATCATGGGTAACTTCCCGGCCTATTAATGAGTAGCGCATTTCTCTGGTGCCGTTGCGTATACCATCTGACGTTGCAACTGTATATTCTGGCTGTACCAACCTCATCCTCATTTGATCACTGGCATACCCTATTTTCTGGCGTATGCATTCATGTATGATTTCAACCTTTCGTTGTACTCCCAAATAACATTGGGAATCACCCTTGTTGCCAATCACTCCTACCGAAGGTTCATGAATAAGTTCAATGTCTGTACCAAGTTCTCTTGCGATGCCAAACGTTTGGGCATTTCGGCCTGGATTATTGTCAATAAGAACGGATTTAGAATTTTGCACAACAGAAGCTCCGAAAGATTTGATCGTTAATAATTGTAGTTGATTACGTCTTCGCACCATTTTTGATGGACTACGAATTGCACTTTTCTCCCGAGGGGATTGACCAAGTGTTCCTCATAAATTTGGAAATGATCTCTCATTCTTCTTTGGTTCCTTTGTTTTTTTTAAATGAGAATGCAATTATTGAGATTATGCATATCAGGATTACAACGGAAACGGGTCTACCCAATATAAAGCTAAGAGGTTGATAATCAGATATTATAAGAAGGTTTCTCATACCATCTTCTGCGATGGGTCCCAGCACCAATCCCAAAAGTACGCCCGCGGGCGAGAAATCATGTTTTTCCATAAAGTATCCAAGAACTCCTAGGGCCATCATCATCCATACGTCATAAACATTATTGGATCCGGCATAAACTCCCACAATACTGAAAACAATTACTAAGGGTCCAATAATACCACGCGGAAATAGTGTGAGATAAGCATAGCCCCGAGCCAGTATCACTGCCACAAATGCCATCAAAACATTAGCACCGATAAATCCCCACATGATTGTATAAATTACTTCCGGATGGTTCTTAAAAAGACGCATACCAGGCTGAAGACCATGAATTGTAAGAGCGCCCAATATCACTGCAGCAGAAATACCACCTGGAATTCCCAAAACAAACATTGGTATTAGAGAAGTTCCGGTAACGCCATTATTTGACCCTTCTGTGGCCGCTAGTCCCTTTATCTCACCTTTTCCAAATTGATCGCCGGGTTTGGCCCTTCGTATTTCCCATGAGTAGGCAATCCACTGGGCTATACTTCCTCCAGCAGCAGGAATGATACCAACTACCAAACCGCACAACCAACCTCTGCAAAGTGACCACTTTACCGGTGCAATATCAGACAATGTTGGCCATATACGCCAGGATAATTTTTTTAATCCAGATATATTGGTGTGAGGATCTCCCTCGCATAGTTGCAAACCCTGGGCAAAGGCAAATAAACCGATAATCGTTGGCATTATGCCAATACCGCTTTCAAGGCCGATAAAGTCAAAGGTGAAACGAGGAAAACTTGAAAAATGATCAACACCCACTGTGCTTAGGCAAAGTCCCAATAATCCCGAAATCAGACCTTTCCAAACTGAACCAAAAGAAACTGACGCGATTGCTGAAAGACCTAATAGAGCAATCAAAAAATATTCGGCTGGACCAAACCATAAAGATACCTGCGCCAATGGTCGGGACAATAAAAGGAGGGCGAAGCCACTTAGCAATCCACCTATCACAGATGCAAAAGCTGAAATCCGAATCGCCTCTATAGCCTTTCCGCGTTTAGTTAATTCGTAACCCTCAATTGCGGAAGCTGCCGACGCAGAGGTTCCTGGAGCCCGCAAGAGGATAGCTGAAAAC
>JAKZRG010000018.1:0-123274 GCA_047518265.1 Oceanospirillum sp. | reverse complement strand
ATGGTATGTAGCTTCAAACCTTTGGATTCAAAGTCTGCATCCAGCTCGCCATAAATAGTTTTACTGCTACTAAGGAAATCTGATGTGGCTTTATTATCAGAAGGAAGGGTATAAGGCAGCATAAATAGCTGTGATTCCGGTACGATCGTACCAAGGTTACCCACCGATACATTGGTGAATTGGATTACGCCGTCAGATACCTGTTCTACAAGTTCTGTAGGTGTGCCCAGAGAGCCAAGAGGATAAATCCTGATGGTAACATCACCATTGGTTTTGCTTTCGATGCGCTTTTTAAACTCTTGCGCATAGACGTCCATGATAGATCCTGGAATCTCTTCAATGGCAAATTTCCATTCTTCAGCCAATGCTGCACCGCTGCTAAGAAGTAGTGCCGCAGATAAGGTTGCACCTTTTAGTAATCCGGTCAGGTTTTTCATGATTATTCACCTTTGTAATTATTTTGATGAGCTCAAGAGACTTGAGAGTGACCTCAGTATTGCAAAGGTTAATGCATCAAAAAATATGAAATTTACTATGTATACATTATAAAAATTGATGTTAGTATCTGGTTGAATTTTAGTCATTTTATTCGTTATCTATACGTATAGGTTTCTTTGTCCATACTGAGATAAGCCGCGTTTTGGCATCAAAAGTGCGTATTTAAAGTGTTTTTAAGGACGTAGGTGCTTAGTAACGGATAAGAGACGGTAATGCCTGATAACTTGATGAGGTTGTAATATGCACTCAATAAAACATATGCAAACATTCTGCACCGTTGTGGAATATGGCGGTTTTGTGGGAGCGCAAGTCGCATTGGGCATGAGCCAACCTGCCATTAGTACCCATATTCGCGATTTTGAGATTCGCTTAGGTTTTAGTTTGTGTCATCGAGGGCGCAGTGGTTTTAGCTTGACGGAGAAAGGAGAGATCGTATACAACAAGTGTCGGGAGATGTTGAACTCTATTTCAGACCTTGATGCGGATTTAGGAGAGTTAAGGAATAAACTCACGGGTGTCTTACGGGTTGGTCTAATTGACAGCACACTGACCAATGAGGAATTTCCTATACCGGATGCCATCAATCGCTTTTACAGCCGTGCTAATGATGTTTGCTTCTCTTTAACGGTGCTATCGCCGGAGGACCTGGAGCGAGAATTATTAAGCGGCAATATCCATCTGGCTATCGGTATTTTCTCTAAGAAACACGAGGCAATCAGTTATCGTCACCTCTATACAGAAGCTCATAAATTTTATATCGGTCACCGTCATACCCTGTTTGAGCAGCCAGATGCAGAGATTAGCATGGATACATTACTAAACTATCCCATCTCTTCTCGTACTTATCTGCAACAGTCTGATCTGCATTATTTTAAGAAAAACAAAAATACAGCCACGGTCTCTAATATGGAGGCCCAAGCGATTTTGATCACCAGTGGCCGCTTTATGGGCTTTTTACCCGTGCATTATGCCCAGCAATGGGTCGAAAAGGGGGAAATGCGTCCATTAGATCATTTGGAAATGAACTGGCATTCAGATTTTCAGTTAGCAGTACGTTCAGCCCCTGCACCGAAGAATATTGTTCAGGTTTTTATTGATGATATTAAAGCTGTTGTTATGGATTAAGTACCGGAATACGAATTTTCCTGTCCTCATACCTGTCTATCTTACGCGGATTCGTTAATGCCGAATCCGTGAATGTTTCTAATATATTGCTTTGCTCTATCCCTCATTCTTATGCTGTTTCTTCCACCTTAAATACGGCTTAAGGCTGGAACCATTCTGCTCTGTTTCATAATTTTTTTTGATATATACATACAAGAATTTATATTTTTGGATGTATTTGATTCTGCAATACTGATCTCACAGTGAACTAAAGCGATGGCTATCGACACTTGGTACACAAGCATTGCATTAATAAATGCTTCCAATATCAATACCGAATGAAAAATAAAAGGTAGATGAATAATGAGTGATAATAATTATGAGAAAGGGCGCCTGAACCTGCCGTTTGTGGGATTTTGTACCTTTGCTAAAAGTCGTACCTGTGAAGATTGGGATAACATTAAAGCAGATGTTGCCTTTATGGGAGCACCATTTGACTGTGGTACTCAGTGGCGTTCGGGTGCTCGTATGGGACCTAGAGCCATACGTGAGGCATCGACTCTATTCTCTTTTGGTCATAGCGGTGCATACGACCATGAAGATGATGTGATGTATCTTGAAGGCGTTGATATTGTCGATATCGGCGATGCCGATATGGTGCACACCAACACAGAAAAGAGTCACGCCAATATCGAATATGGTGTACGTAAAATGCTGGCGGCTGGTGCTTTACCTGTTGTTGTCGGCGGAGATCACTCTGTGAATGCCCCTATTATTCGAGCATTTGAAGAGCAGGGGTCTTTGCATATTATTCAGATTGATGCTCATCTGGATTTTGTTGATGAGCGCCACGGTGTACGTTTTGGTCATGGTAATCCTATCCGACGTGCCTCTGAGAAAGAGTTTGTTACGGGGATGACTCAGCTAGGTATTCGTAATGTCTCTTCCTCTAATCGCTTCGACCATCAGGCAGCAGAAAATGCCGGTTCCACAGTCCTGTCTGTTCGCGATGTACGTCGATTAGGCCCAGAGGGTGTGCTGGCGCTTATTCCCGAAGGTGTGAACTACTATATTACGATTGATATTGATGGTTTTGACCCGTCTATTGCTCCGGGTACAGGCACTCCAAGTCATGGTGGATTCACCTACTATGAGGTCATGGAAGTACTGCAAGGCGT
Source organism: Oceanospirillum sp. (assembly GCA_047518265.1). Classification (GTDB taxonomy): domain Bacteria; phylum Pseudomonadota; class Gammaproteobacteria; order Pseudomonadales; family Halomonadaceae; genus Oceanospirillum. Next base: position 120,494 of record JAKZRG010000018.1, on the reverse strand, counting down.
TGCTAATAAAGGCGATGTTGTGGGTATTGATCTGTGTGAAGTGGCACCGGATTACGATCAAACCGGATCAACCAGCATTTTAGCCGCACAAGTATTGATGAACCTGATTGGCTATGTATTCCATGCCCGCAATGTTAGGGCTAGCGAAAAATAAGCTAAGTGAAATAGTTTTCTGAAGGAACCCCTTTGCAGTGGTAGTACAGATCTGTTGATAAATGATTTATCAGACAGTTTCTGATACTAACCGCTGCTTTTTTGTTTTATCCCCGGCGTGAGTTATGCTATTGCTTTAGAAATCAGGAAGTTGATTGTTAATGCAGCAGGGCTTTTTATTGACGCGTCACAGTCATGACAATGGTCGTGAGACAGAAATTACACTTTGGTTATCCACTCCAGAAGGCCCTGTGCAGCTGAAAGTGAATGGCGAACGTCCCCTTTGTTTTATCAAACAACGTGATTGCCTAAGAGTAGAAGAAGCTTTAACAGGCTTTGATACCGGGTATGAAATACGTCCACTCGAACTGAAATCCTTCCAGCAACACAAAATGGCGGCTTTGTATCTGCCAACGCTACGCTCTTTTCGTCGAGCGGTAGAGCGTCTTCATCTATATCAGATTGATATGCTGGAAAATGACTTTCGATTACATGATCGTTATTTAATGGAGCGTTGGATTGGTGGTTCAGTGGTTTTTCAAGGGCACCACAAGCCACAAAAGGGTTTTGTCCAGGTGACAGAGGGGCAGCTGAAAGGCGGTGATTATGTGCCCAATCTCAGCGTTATTTCGTTAGATCTTGAATGCTCAGGTAAAGGTGAGCTCTACTCTATCGCTTTTTACGGTGCAGGGGTTGAGCGAGTCCTCATGATTGGGGAGCCTGATAAGCAAGATCCTTCGGCAATAAAGCATGATGATAACCTGAAAAAAAGTCTAGAAGAGGGTGCAAAGGAAACCGATATTGCTCAACCGAGAGAAATTATCTGGTTAGAAGATGAAGTAGCGTTGTTATTAGCCCTCCAATCAACCATTACAGAGCTTGATCCTGACATTATTATTGGTTGGAATGTGGTCAATTTTGACTTTAAATTGCTGAATACTCGGGCCAAAATCTACGGTATGCGACTGAAGTTAGGTCGAGGTGGTAGCTATGCTTCTTGGCGGGATTCCAGAGAAGAAGGCAATACTGGCTTTATTACGATACCCGGTCGAGTGGTGATTGATGGTATCGCAGCTTTAAAAACAGCTACCTATAACTTTGCCAGCTTTAGTCTGGAATCGGTTTCACAGGAACTGCTTAATCGAGGTAAGTTAACCGATGATGTGGATGATCGGTTAGCGGAAATTACCCACGATTTTCATCACAATAAACCCAAGCTGGCAGCCTATAACCTTGAAGATTGTCGATTGGTTTGGGATATCTTTCAAAAGACGCGTATTCTGGACTTTCTGTTGTTGCGCTCTCAGCTTACAGGGCTTGAACTGGATCGTAGTGGTGGCTCTGTTGCGGCTTTTACCAACCTGTATCTGCCTAAATTACATCGTGCCGGTTATGTGGCTCCTAACTTGCCAGAAGGAGGGGGCCTGGCCAGTCCCGGCGGTTATGTTATGGATTCCATACCTGGGCTATATAGAAATGTTCTGGTTCTGGATTTTAAGAGTCTGTACCCCGCCATTATTCGCACCTTTAAGATCGACCCATTAGGTTTAATTGAAGGGGAGTTAAATCCCCTAGAAGCGATACCGGGGTACAAGGGGGCCATCTTTTCACGAGAAAAGCACTTCTTACCGGATATCATCACTTCCCTGTGGCAACAACGGGATCAGGCGAAAAAAGCTAAAGACCCTATTCGTTCTCAAGCTTTAAAAATTCTAATGAACTCCTTTTATGGGGTATTGGGTTCTGGGGGCTGTCGTTTTTATGATACAAAACTGGCCAGCTCCATCACGATGCGTGGCCACGATATACTCAAAAAAACGACTCAATGGATTGAAGCACAGGGACTTAAGGTGATTTATGGTGATACGGATTCTTTGTTTATCTTGCTGAGTGGAGACGTGAGCAATGAAGAAGCCAACCGTATAGGAAAGGGGTTAGTGGTTGATATCAATGCATATTGGCAAACTCTACTACGTGAAGAGTATGGTTTAGACTCCTATCTGGAACTGGAATATGAGACCCACTTCAATCGTTTCTTAATGCCGACGATCCGAGGCAGTGAGACCGGCAGCAAAAAGCGTTATGCAGGCTTGATTCAAAAGGAAGGAAAGGAGCAGCTTATCTTTAAAGGACTAGAGGCTGTCCGGACAGATTGGACGGAGATGGCTAAGGCACTACAAAATGAGCTCTATCAAAGAGTCTTTCATGATGAAGATCCCACGGAAGTGATCCAACGGGTTGTCGAAGAAATACGCAGCGGGCAAAGAGATCAGCAGCTGGTCTACACAAAGAGATTACGCCGCTCATTGGATGACTATGTGAAAAATATCCCTCCCCATGTACGTGCGGCACGCTTAGCGGATGATATTAATAAACAGCAGGGTAAAGCTCTAAAATATCAGTACAAGGGGCAAATCGCCTATATTATTACCACCAGCGGCCCAGAACCGGTGGAATATCAGCGCAGTCCTATTGATTACCAGCACTATATCGATAAACAAGTACAGCCTATAGCAGACGCTATCTTGCATTTTATCGGGCTCTCGTTTAGTGGGATTATAGATGATCAAATGGATTTGTTTTAGTTCATTTTATGATCAAACTATAAGTTTAGACTGGCTGTTGCCAAGCTTACTATTCCACTATAGAAAGCTTTTACTGGATAGGTTTAGGACGAATATACGGCCCTATTATCTCTTCAAATTGGCCATTCTCTTTAATGAAATGGTGGCCGAGTCCATCTAGGATTGATAATACTCAAATGCATCATCTAGCTCTGCCTCTGCAGGATTAAGAAAAAGTACCTTCATGGGCTTGAATATTTGCCCAGTACCTTTTCAGCCAGGGATACTCCGATTTCTCCTATCTCGTAGCTGGTAATTCTTTCATCTGCTTCCGCAGCCCATACTTTATCCAAAGAAGGATCAGGGGTATCTAAGCTAACCAAAAGGCCTTCGATCAACTGAGCCTTCTCAATTGGGCTGAGTTCTAGAGCTTGTTGGAGAACTGCATTTGATAATTTGCTCATAGTCACATTACTTTATCAATCTGATATCAAATGATAGCACTTTATCTTTATGGTAAACATAATGCCCGTTATAAAGAGCGGCAAAGCATAGTGGCAATAGATAAAAAGTGGGCACCCTGCATTTTAAGTGTTATCTGATCGCATGAGCCTTGGAAAAGCTGAGTCAATTTTATTTCCGATAAATCAACGTATGAATTGCCAAAAACTGGATGTCCAAAATTTTACCTTCTAGTGTGTGTGCTCCCTAGGTGATTTTCTGATATCTTTCAGGCTGCTAAATTGGAATATTATTTATGAGGGAATCATGAGAACTATTTTTTTACTATCCTTTCTGACTCTAGCCGCTTGTAGCTCTAATAAGTATGTAGGTACTTCTAACCCTGTAATTGCTCATCATGCTTGCTCAATAGAGCAAGAAAAATGCTCTATTCGCTATGGAACTATTGATATTAACTACACTCTTGAATCTCTAGGGAATAATGAGTATCTGATTGAAGGTGCGGCGGAATGGAGCAACCCAAAGCTTTCAGCTGTATATACAGAAGTACAGCAGATGGGGTTAACTTTTGCTTTTCTTGAAGACGGCACAGTGATACATCAGGATAAGGCTTGGGTGCGTGGACAAAAGGGTAAGGATATGCCTTTTACTTTAGCTTTTAGTACTGAAAAATCATTTGACTCATCGATAATGATAGAATACAGAGGCAGTTATTCGGAGTAGCTTTTTTGGTTCTTTATGAAGTATTCGAGCTAGACCTAGCAGCCATTAAATAATCGATTATAACTATGGTTTTGCCATCTGTTCAGCTTGCTGGTTATATGTATGCAAAATATAAATCGGAGGATGCTTCGCTCCGCTGATTTGGATTTTGAGCTAAAAAGGCACCCTAAGGTGCCTTTTCTATTCGTCTAACCACTCAACCCAGAATTACTTCCAGCGATCTGCAAACAGAGGCTGTGGGTTATCCAGTGCGGCTTGATAAGCATGGGAGAAGGGCTTCAGTGAACTCAGCGCTTCTTCGATATTCTTATCTTCACGTACGGCAAAGCTGTTAAAGCCACAACGGGTCATGGCGTATAGCTGATCCTGCAGTACGTCACCTACAGCGCGCAGTTCGCCGGTAAAACCGAAACGATCACGTAGCTGACGGCCTAGGGTGTAACCACGGCCATCGGTGAAGACTGGGAAGTCTACAGCTACTACGTCCAGCCCTTGTAGTTTGTTAGCTTGCTCGTCGAAGATGGTATCGTTAGGTACCCAAACACCAACGGCTTCGTAAGCAGATGCATCAAACTCACCGGCTAGCCATACGGCGTAAGGCAGTAAGACTTTGCCGGATGCTGGTAGTTCATCTTCCAGACCAACGCGTTGCCATTGATCGTCAACAATTTCGCCGTTAAGGATAATGTTAGGCATATACGCGCTCCTTGAATGTTTTCTGACCTAGGCGGTGATAGGCTTCTACGAAGGATTCACCTTCGATACGGTTTTCTACGTAGATCGACATGATGGTTTCGATCACTTCTGGTACACGCTCTTGCTTAACAGCAGGGCCTAAGATCTTACCGATGCTGGCATCAACACCTGAACGACCACCCAGAGAAATCTGGTAGAACTCTTCACCTTTACGATCCACACCCAACAGGCCAATGTTACCCACGTGGTGATGACCACAAGCGTTCATGCAGCCTGAGAAGTTAAATTCGATATCACCAAGATCATACAGGTAATCCAGATCGTCAAAACGTTCTTGGATCGCTTCTGCTACTGGAATCGATTTAGCGTTTGCCAGGTTACAGAAATCACCACCTGGGCAGCAGATCATATCGGTCAGCTTGTTAATGTTTGGTGTCGCCAGACCGTTTTCTTCCAGCACTTGCCATAGAGCAAACAGGTCAGCTTTTTTCACATCAGACAGTACGATATTCTGGTGGTGGCTGATACGTAGTTCGCCGTAGCTGTACTGATCTGCCAGATCCGCAACCAGATCCATTTGAGCATCTGTGATGTCACCTGGAGGCACGCCGGTTTTCTTCAGAGAAACAGTGACCGCCACATAACCGTCTTGCTTGTGAGCAACTGTGTTGTTGGTAACAAAGCGAGAGAAGGCTTTGTCGTCAGCACGTTGCTGATCGAAATCACCTTCGCTTGGCGCATTTTCATAAGCAGGATCGATAAAGAAGCTTTGAGCTTTGGCCATCGCTGCATCGGTCAAAGTGGATGGGCCATCAATCATATGCTCCCATTCCGCTTCGACGCGCTTGCCGATCTCTTCAATACCCAGTGCTTTTACCATGATCTTAATACGGGCTTTGTATTTGTTATCACGGCGACCAAACTGGTTATAAACACGCAGAATCGCTTCAATATAAGTCAGCAGGTGTTTGGCTGGTAAGTTCTGGCGTACCAGATCACCGACCATAGGCGTACGGCCTAGACCACCACCGACGTATACGTCAAATCCTGTGCTGCCGTCTTCGTTTTTAACCAGCTGTAAACCGATATCGTGTACGCGAATCGCAGCACGGTCATCTTTTGCAGCACAGATAGCAATTTTAAACTTACGTGGCAGGAAGGCGAATTCCGGGTGGAAAGTAGACCACTGACGGATCACTTCACACCATGGACGAGGATCATCCACTTCGTCACGTGCAACACCTGCAAACTCATCAGTGGTGGTATTACGGATGGTGTTACCACTGGTTTGAATAGCGTGCATCTCAACTTTAGCCAGCTCTTCTAGGATATCAGGGGTATCCTCCAGCTTAGGCCAGTTGAACTGAACATTTTGACGGGTTGTGAAGTGTGCATAACCCTTATCATAAGTACGGGCAATATAGGCCAGCTTACGCAGCTGTTCCGCGCGTAACATGCCATAGGGAATGGCAACACGCAGCATAGGTGCATGACGTTGAACATAGATACCATTTTGCAGACGCAGTGGAAGATATTCTAGCTCTTCCAGTTTGCCGTCTAGGTAACGTTGTGTCTGGTCCCGGTGCTGGGCCACACGCTCTTCAACTAATTTCTGATCGTAATCGTCGTACTTATACATTCTTTTTCCTACGACTAGGTAGCTTTAAACCACGGTTTCGCTGCACGAATAAAAGATGATGGCAGCTTGATTGAAAGCACAATACCAGTCTCTGCTTATACTTAAAATGAATTTGTATCTATATGTTTATTTCAAAATGGAATAAACAAGGGGTGTTGCTGAGGTCTGTTAACTCACGAGGTCAGGTTCCAGGCTTTTACTCGCCATAGCCAAATAAAGGCACAGGCATTTAAAACACGATATACCAGCTGTACCAGCCAAATACCCAATAAACCCAAGCCCAGATAAGGCCCGAATATAAAGGCTAATGGCAGAAAAAAGCCCCATTGTAGGGTGACAGATACCGTCATAACTAAACGGCTAGCCCCAGCCCCTAATAGCGCTTGAGTCAGTACAATGGCTGAGGCGTCAATGATGACCATGATAGCGGTGAGTCGCAACAGAGATGCGCCATACTCTATACCCGAATTTTCGATAATAAATAACGATAAAATCTCTTTAGGGAAAACCAATAGGGGGATAGCGATTAGGCTTAGTAGCATCATGGCTACTTTTACCACATCTAAACCCCAGCGTTGGGCTTCTCGTTCGGATGATTCGCCTAGGGCTTTACCAACCATGCTGGTAGCGGCCATGCCCAAACCAACAGCGGGTAATATCATTAATAGAGATAAGTTAACCAAAACGTGGCCAATGGCTAGGGATAGTGGCCCGATTTGACCGATGATCCAAAACAGAGTGAGATAGCCCATGGCAAATAGGGTTTGCTGTAATGAATTCGGTAGCGAAAGGGTCAGTAGTTGTTTGCTGATGTTGATGTTTGGCAGACGGCTTAGAAAACCCTGCTGGCGGATTTTGATTAAGCTATAGACGAGCCAAACAAATGAACCCAAAAAGATTGATATACAGGTGCCAAGGCCTGCGCCTTCTACGCCCATAGCTGGGATACCGCTCACGCCATAAATTAGGCAGTAACTGATGGCAATATTACTTAAATGTATCAGTAGAATGATCTTTAAATAGATGCCCGAATGATACACACCGTTCCAGTAACCCCGAAAGGCCAGATTAATCCCCACGCCTAACAACGCCAGAATACGCCATTCCAGATAAGGTGTGGCCAGTTCTATCACTGCACCATTATCGTTCAGCATAGAGAGCATAAACTCTGTGGCGGGATAGGCGAGGGCAATAATAGGAAGGCAGAGTAAAAAAGCGAGGATCAAGCCTGAATTCAGGGTATCGATCTGAGATTTCTTACAATCCGCGCCATAGTGAAAGGCTGTCGTGGCTTGTACTCCAGAAGATAAACCCAGAATAAGAGCGGTAATAACAAATGCCGCATAAGCCCCGATGCCTGTAGCCGCCAGCGAGGTACTGCCTAAAGCTCCAACCATGGCGGAGTCCACCAGATTGATTAGGCTCTGAGATAACATGCCACCCATAATCGGTAGAGCCAGTTTTAAAATGGCTTTTAAACGATCCATAGGAGGCAGTAGGCTGGGAAGCTGTGTTGGCAAAGTTTTTCTATCGTCCTAATAAAACATAAGCCACCCGAAGGTGGCCGTATGCATTTAAATAATGGAGCTTCTAAATAGCGATAGGCTACCACGCAGGAGCGTGGGAGCCAGTTCTAGCGCAGCGCCATTCGATGTTTATCTCTCGGTATCATCTTTTGGTATTGCAAATGTCGGAAGGCGCCTTCGGCTTTTCCGACCTACATTATTATTAATTTACTCGTAATTGTTATTACTCAGGATCATAAGACAGAACCGGCATCAGCCAGCGCTCCATCTCTTCCGTTGGTTTACCCTTGGCTTCAGAGATGCTTTCAACCTGATCCAGATCGATCTTACCGGTACCAAAGTATTTGGCTTCTGGATTAGCGAAATACCAACCACTTACGGCTGCTGCCGGTGTCATAGCTAGGCTAGAGGTTAATTCTAGGCCAGTATTAGCTGTGGCATCCAGTAGCCTAAACAGCGTTTCCTTCTCAGTATGATCAGGGCAGGCTGGGTAGCCCGGTGCCGGACGAATACCTTGGTATTGTTCTTTGATCATGGCCTCGTTATCCAGTGTCTCATCAGAGGCATAACCCCAGAACTCTTTACGGGTACGCAGGTGCAGGTGTTCAGCAAAGGCTTCTGCCAGACGATCCGCCAGCGCTTTAACCATAATCGAGTTGTAGTCATCACCAGCGTCTTCGTACTGCTTAGCCAGTTCTTCTACACCGATACCGGCATTAACCGCAAAACCACCAATATAATCCTGTAGACCTGTATCTTTAGGCGCAATATAGTCTGCCAGACTCAGATTCGGTTTGCCTTCAGGTTTAGGTGTTTGTTGGCGAATATGATGCAGGTTCTCAACCACCTGATCACGATTGGCATCAGCATAGACTTCGATCAGATCTGGGCTTGTGGTGTTGGCAGGCCAGAAGCCAATAACACCACGAGCTTTAATCAGTTTCTCATCGATAATCTGTTTCAGCATCACCTTGGCATCGTCAAATAGAGAGCGGGCAGCTTCACCAACCACTTCATCTTCTAGAATGGCAGGGTATTTACCGGCCAGATCCCAGGTCATAAAGAATGGGGTCCAGTCGATGCATTCAGCAATCTTTTCTAATGGGTAGTCATTAAAGACCTCTAGGCCTTCAACGGCTGGTTTTACCGGAGAGAAGTTATCCCAATCAATAGCCAGTTTATTCGCACTGGCGTTGGCATAGCTGATACGGTCAGCTTTCGCACGACGGTTGGCGTTACGGATACGGGTCTCTTCGTATTCGCGACGACGATCGGCTACAAATGCATCACGCAGTTCATCACTTAATAGTTGGCTGGCAACACCTACAGCACGGGACGCATCAGTAACATAAATCACGGGGCCTTTTTTATACTGAGGCTCAATCTTAACCGCAGTATGTGCTTTAGAAGTTGTTGCGCCACCGATCATTAGAGGTAGGTCAAAACCTTGACGCTCCATCTCACGGCCAATGTGTACCATTTCGTCCAGAGACGGAGTGATTAGGCCGGATAGACCAATAATATCGGCGTTGTGTTCACGGGCCGCTTGCAGGATTTTCTCTGCGGGAACCATTACACCCAAATCAACCACTTCGTAGTTGTTACACTGGAGTACCACGCCAACAATATTTTTACCGATATCATGTACGTCACCTTTTACAGTGGCCATGATGATTTTACCGTTACTTTGAATCTCACCGGATTTTTCTGCTTCGATAAACGGAATCAGATGAGCAACGGCTTGTTTCATGACACGGGCGGATTTTACCACCTGAGGTAGGAACATCTTACCGGCACCAAACAGATCACCGACAACGTTCATACCGTCCATCAATGGACCTTCAATCACCTGGATCGGGCGATCTGCTTCAAGGCGAGCCGCTTCGGTATCTTCCACAATAAAGTTGGTGATACCTTTAACCAGAGCGTGCTCAATACGCTTGTTAACGGGCCAAGAGCGCCATTCCTGTTCTTCTTTTTTCTCTTCAACACCGCCACCACGGTACTTTTCGGCGATATCCAGTAGGCGATCCGTGCTGTCGTCACGACGATTCTGCACTACGTCTTCAACGGCTTCACGGAGTTCTTCCGGCAGGTCATCATAAACTGCCAGCTGGCTAGCATTTACGATACCCATAGTCATGCCTTCTTTAATGGCGTGATACAGGAATACCGAGTGGATGGCTTCACGTACCGGGTTATTACCCCGGAAGGAGAAGGAAACGTTGGAAACACCACCAGAGACCATGGCGTGAGGTAGATTGTCCGTAATCCAGCGAGTGGCTTGGATAAAATCAACGGCGTAGTTGTTGTGCTCTTCAATACCGGTAGCGACGGCAAAGATATTCGGGTCGAAGATAATATCTTCTGCCGGGAAACCGATATCGTTTACCAGTACGTCATAAGAACGTTTACAGATCTCTACTTTACGCTCAAAAGTATCTGCCTGACCGTCTTCATCAAAGGCCATAACAATAATAGCTGCACCGTAACGCATGCACAGCTTGGCGTGGTGACGGAAGGCCTCTTCACCCTCTTTCAGAGAGATGGAGTTAACAACCGGTTTACCCTGAACGCATTTCAGACCTGCTTCAATGATCTCCCACTTAGAGGAATCGATCATAATAGGCACTTTAGAAATTTCAGGCTCAGAAGCTACCAGATTCAGGAAGGTGACCATGGCAGACTGAGATTCCAGCATGCCCTCATCCATATTGATATCGATGACCTGAGCGCCGTTCTCAACCTGTTCCTGGGCCACTTCCAGAGCGGTATCGTAATCTTCTTCTACGATTAGGCGCTTAAAGCGAGCCGAGCCGGTCACGTTGGTACGTTCACCGACGTTAACAAACAGGCTATCGGATTCGATGTTAAATGGCTCAAGACCACTTAAACGACAAGCCTTAGGGATATCTGGGATTTGACGTGGCGCATGTTTGGCCACCGTTTCAGCAATAGCAGTAATATGCTCTGGAGCGGTACCACAACAACCACCGATAATATTAACAAAGCCACTGGCAGCAAATTCGTCAATAATCGCCGCCATCTCTTTGCCAGATTGGTCGTATTCACCAAACTCATTGGGCAGGCCCGCATTAGGGTGGGCAGAGACATAAGTATCGGCTTTAGTGGATAGTTCTTCCAAATAAGGGCGCAGTTCGGTTGCACCCAACGCACAGTTAAGGCCAACAGACAGTGGTTTAGCGTGACGTACCGAGTTCCAGAAGGCTTCTGTGGTTTGACCGGACAGGGTACGACCTGAGGCATCGGTAATGGTGCCGGAGATCATAATCGGCAGTTCAGTGTTCAGTTCTTCAAACACGTCCTGCACGGCAAAGATAGCCGCTTTGGCATTCAAGGTATCGAAAATGGTTTCGATCAGAATAATGTCAGCACCACCTTCGATCAGGCCTTTTGTGGCCTCACGGTAGTTTTCTGCCAGGGTATCAAAATCGACATTACGGAAACCGGGATCGTTTACATCCGGTGATAACGAAGCGGTACGACTTGTAGGACCTAACACACCGGCAACAAAACGAGGCTTTTCCGGTTCTTGTGCGGTTTTTTCATCTGCCGCTTCACGAGCGAGTCGGGCCGCTTCAACGTTTAGCTCATAAGCTAACGCTTCCATACCGTAATCGGACTGAGATAACTGGGTCGCATTAAAGGTATTGGTTTCCAGGATATCTGCACCGGCATCCAGATACGCCATATGTACGGCTTTAATTACATCTGGACGGGTAATGGCTAACAGATCATTGTTGCCTTGAATATCCGATGGCCAGTCTTTAAAACGCTCACCACGGAAATCGGCTTCTGTCAGTTTATAACCCTGAATCATAGTGCCCATACCGCCATCCAGGATCAGGATTCGGTTTTGAATAGCTTGATGTAGGGTTGCGATACGGTTGTCCAGACTCATTGTTGGAATATCTCCGGTGTTCAGGCGCAAGAATAGGGTAATCACTGATTTATAATTAGTTTTGCCATTCTATCAAATAACGAAACAGATTGAGAGATCAGTTATTTAGTATGTGCATGAAGGCTTTGCATGAGATAGATGAAAAATTTTCAATGATATCATCAAGTTCCTTTCAATATGTGATCATGGTTGTTTCAGGCTTTTCACGCTGCGGTTGTTCTGTGTCTAGGCAATAGGAGAGTAAAAGGCGTTATCTCATATTTGCTAACGTAAGCATTTTGAGTAAGGTCATAGGTTCAAAGATCTATGCAAAATATTAGTTAGAGTATGAAAATTAGGGGGTAAAACCCGATCAAAACACTAAGGCATTTCCAAAAGGAAAAAATTACAATAAAATAGGCGACAATATTTAATTCAAATTTAGGTGTGTACCGATGTCCGCCATTATCGAAATTACTGAAAACGCTGCAAATTATCTGGGTGAACTGCTGAGTAAGCAGGATGCTGATGGCATTGGTGTTCGAGTTTTTGTAACTCAACCGGGTACGCCTTACGCTGAAACATGTTTGGCCTATTGCCGTCCTGGAGAAGAAGAGGAAGAGGATCTTCAGCAAGAAGGTTCACCTTTCCCTGTGTTTCTTGATAAGACCAGTGCCCCTTACTTGGAAGAAGCGACTGTTGACTTTAATCCGGATCGTATGGGTGGTCAGCTGACGATTAAGGCCCCTAATGCCAAAATGCCTAAAGTGAGTGCGGATAGTCCTTTGGCAGAACAGATCAATTATATTTTATATTCTGAGATCAATCCTGGCTTATCTGCTCATGGTGGTGAAGTAAAGCTGGTTGAGTTGATTGATGATGAAGTTGCCGTATTGCAGTTTGGTGGTGGTTGTCAGGGTTGCTCTGCAGTTGATATGACGCTGAAGGATGGCGTTGAGAAAACACTGATGGAAAAAATTCCTCAGTTGAAAGGCGTTAAAGACGCTACTGACCATACCGTAACGGATAATGCTTATTATCAATAAGCAAAATTAATGCTTATTACCAATAAGCAAAATTAGTGCTTATTACCAATAAGCGGAGATAACAATAACTCTTTCTTGAGTGTATATTTTCGCTTTGAGCAAAAATAGGTGTCATTTTGACTTAAATGACGCCTATTTTTTTGATCATAATATTGCTCTAGTACTAATTTCTAGGGGTAGAGCAAAAGCTTTATAAAACAGTCTGTTAACCTGCTTTTTCTAATTTACCATTATCCTTTTGCCCTATCGGGGTATTTTCCCATACACTTAAGATTAAATGGTCGGGAAAATGATTATGGCATCGCTAATAAAACCTCTAGTAAAAGCTGTTTCTTTGGCTTGCCTGTTTAGTTTCTCCACAGCATACAGTCACGCGGACTCCGAATTTATCACTATAGGCACAGGCGATATCACTGGTGTTTACTATCCTGCCGGTGGTGCTATTTGCCGATTAATCAATAAACCTGAGGTACTGTCTGGTCTACGCTGTGCCGTAGAAAGCACTGAAGGCTCAGCCTATAACCTCCAATCTTTAAGAAAAAATGAAGTGGACTTAGCTATAGTCCAGTCTGATTGGCTGTACCATGCCAGTGAGGGGAGTTCCATTTTTTCTGAAAAAGGGCCCGATAAGAAATTAAGATTATTGTTTAACCTACACGCCGAGAGTTTCACCATTGTTGCTCGTAAAGGCAGTGATATTAGTCACTTTGATGACTTAAAAGGTAAGCGAGTTAATATTGGGAGTCCTAGCTCAGGTCATAGAAAGACAATGGAGTTGATAATGAGGCGTATTGGCTGGGGCTTTAAAGACTTTGCTTTGGCTGCCGAATTACCGGCCTCGGATATGGCTGATGCTTTATGCCGGGATAAAATTGATGCATTTGTCTATATGGTGGGTCACCCAAACACCTCTATTCGTGAAGCAACTACTTTTTGTGATAGTCATTTGATTCCTATGCCTGAAAGACTGATTAAGAGCTTTACCAAAGAGTATCCGTTTTATAAACCGGCTTACATTAGCGGTGGCATGTATCGAGGGAATGATTCTGATGTGAGTACCTTTCAAGTCAGTGCATCTTTAGTCACCAATACTCAATTATCCCAACAGGCAGGCTACCAAATAGTGAAGGCTATCTTTAATGATTTAGATGGTTTTCGAAAACTTCATCCGGCATTAAAGCAGTTGACGCCTGAAATAATGACGGAAAAAACGGATCCCATTGTTCCTCTGCACTCAGGGGCGGTGCAGTACTTCTCTGAAGTTCAATAAAATGTACTTTTAAGTTTTCTGCTGTCTCGATATCAGATTGTTTTATTGTTGTTTTCTTTTGATAAATCAATCTTTTGTCATTCCTCCCTTAGACCCAAGCGATTATGACTGGACAGTTGTGACTGTTCGGTCATAATGCTGCGTTTCAAATATTGGTTAGGATCTTGTTTTATAAGATAATTTAGTCATATTAGTGTTTGAATATTCACATAAAGGTTTTTTCTGCTGTTTTTGATGGGCAAGGAACTTTTTTACAATTGACAATTAGCTCTAGTATTGTGACTCTATTCAAACGCATGTTTTATTTGCTGTCTGATATCCATGGCTAATCAATATGTCCCAATGTTATCGCAGCAGTGTCACAACGAAAAAAAACTGCCATAAAGAAGCTGTTCGCAACACCCAAATACGGCCTATCTTAAGACTTCTCAAGAAGCGGTCTTAAGAATTTGATTCAAAGTGAATCAGACTAAGCAGTTATAACAACAATAAAGTAGGTACAAAAATGAAAAAAACGATCCTCGCCACGGTTATTGCCAGTACATTAGCTCTTGCGGGCTGTAACAGTGACGCCATTGATTCTGATAGCATTGATCAATCCGCAGCGCCTAAAACCAGCAGTATACCTACCTCTAGTGTTACCTTTGATCCTGTTGGTGGTGATATTTCAACACCCACTGATTTGTTGTTAAGCTCGACTACTGGTTTGCTCTCTATTCCTCAAGAGGGCGATATATATGAATCTTTAAACTCAATGGACGGTTGGGGATTAAGTTCTCCTATGTCCGTTGGCGTTAGTTTCCCTAGTAAAGAATATGGCACTGTTGCACTGGACAGTAATACTGTTGAGTCTGCAGATGCGGTTGTACTGTTTGATCTAACGGAGTCTGCAGCCTTAACGTACGGTGTGGATTATATTCTGAAGGCAACGTCTTCGGGTCTGACTATTGTGCCGTTAAAGGCTTTTAAACCTGCGAATAAATATCTGATAGCAGTTACCGATAGTGTTTCTGATTCTCTGGGGCGTAAGTTAGAGCCATCTACGATGTACTCTTTGCTGTCTAATTCAGAAACAGATGTAACAACACTGACAGAAGATGCCACACAGCAAGCTCAGTTGACCGCTATTCAAGCTTTATTAACAGGGATTAACCCGGTATTAAGCAATTTTGTATCAGCAGACAGTAATATTGTTTACTCAACTCAGTTTACCACGCAATCTGTTGAGCCGGTTATGCAAGCGGTAATGGATCAGATTGTTAGTGAAAGCCCTCTAATAGGAGGCGTCACGGACGCTCAGACTGCTCTAGCAGCTTTAGGTGTGACAACGCTTACCGATAGTAAACTAAGCTCCTTTTTAACGGGTACGGGGCAGGACGAAACCACTGTCGCAGCCGCTACAGCCGCCCATGATCCACTGGTATTTTTTGCAGGGGTTGAACTGCCTTATTTTTTAGAGACACCAACGGCGGAGAACTGTGGGGTAGATCTAGCGACTACTGGTACTTGTGCGGCTATGACGAGTAATTGGGTTGCTGATGACGGGGTTGATGGCAGCTTGCGTCCTGGTAATTATTCGCCGGAAAAACAAAGCGATTATTTAGCGCAGGTGTTAATTTCAGTACCTGATGAAAATAATCTTCCTGAAGGTATCACGAAACCGGCAGATGGCTGGCCGATAGCTCTTTACGTCCACGGAGTGACCTCTAATAAAGAAACCATTCTAGCAATGGCAGGCAACTTGGCTGCTCAAGGTGTCGCTGTAGTGGCCATTGATTTGCCTCTGCACGGTAGCCGCAGTATTGACTTAGATGGTGATGGTGTTTATGAACTGACGACAACAGATCCTTTTTATGGCTCTTCATATACAAATGGCAGCTCTTTAGTTTTTGCTAATATGGGGGCGTTACGTACCGTCCGGGATAACCTGCGTCAATCTATCTCTGATCTTCTAACATTACGTGCCGCTTTAACGAATACTCCAGCTTATACGGATCTGAGTGCTAATCCTGTGAGTGAGGTGGATTTAGATGGTGATTCTGTTTCTCTGTTAGGCATCTCTTTAGGCTCAATTATCGGCACGGGTGTTGTGGGTGTTTCAGATAGTTATGATGCTGACGGCGATGGCACCCGAGAGTCTGATGCTAATAATCCTTTTGATTTTAATGCCTCAGTATTTACGGTTGGTAGCACTCAGGCAGCAGCAGTTATGGGGTACTCCAATGTTTATGGCCCTATTGTTAAAGCGGCATTCAAACAGAATGATGCCTTCTCGGCGGCTGTAGCAGAAAACCTGGGTTATACAGCGACTGAGTTTATTGAATTACGCAGCAGTGATCCAAGTACTTATGATAGCTTGGCCAATATTGCTTATCCGGCTTTTGCTCAGGGCTTTATTTCAGGTGCTCAACAGGTAGTGGATTCTGGTGATGCCATTAGCTGGGCGGCTCAAATGAACTCAGATACGCCTGTTCTTGTGACTCAGATAGTGGGTAATGGGGTTAATTTATCAGATCAATCTGTATCTAACTCTACAGTTGATGATGGTTTCCCATTAGGTGGTACTGCTGGTTTGATCAGTGAGCTGGGTCTGAGCCAAACGTCTACATCTGCTGCAGATGCTTCAGGTTTACGGGTATACACCAATTTTATGCTGGGTAAGCACACTTCTTTGTTAGATCCATCGGAAGAAGTAGGTGTCACTCAGGATGCGGCTTCTGCTTTAGCGGCTACGGTTGAAATGCAGACACAAGTGATCTCCTTTATTAAGAGTCAAGGTACCGCTATTAGTGTGACCGATAGCAACGTTGTTGAATAACTGCGAGACAACACATTGATCTTAATATCGAACAATAAAAATTCTGGAGTAAACACAATGACATTTCAAAAACGTGTTTTGTCTCGCACTATCAAGGCTTCTGTATTAGTAACATCCGGGCTTTTATTTAGCCAAATGGTATCAGCCGCTGGTTTTGCTTTAAATGATCACAGTGCTACAGCGTCAGGTAATGCTTTGGCTGGAGCGGCAGCCAGTAATGCGGATATCTCTTACAGTTTCTGGAACCCTGCATTATTAGATAATGGCAACCAGTTTAATGGTCGTCAGACGAAAAACGGTAGGATGAACCGAAGTGATGTTTATGTCTCTGGTGCGCTGATTTTGCCTGAGATGGATGTAACGGTAAATTCTGCCAGTGATCCAGCAGGTAATTCTCTGAGTGGTGAAACCAGCAACGTTGTTGATGAGACCTTAGTACCTGCGGCTTATTACGCTTTTAGCCTTTCGCCAAAAACGACCCTCGGTGCATCATTTAATGTGCCACTGGGGTTGTCAGGTGAGTATGGCAAAGATTGGGCAGGACGTTATCACTCTGCAGAAACTAAAGTAGAGGTGATGACCCTAGCTTTAAGTGCATCTCATAAAGTGAACTCAAAACTTAAAGTAGGCGGTAGTCTTCAGGTACACCGAGGCTATGTACTTTTAGCTTCCGCACTGACCGATTTTAATGGTGGTAATAGTGCTGCCGGTGAAGGTTATGGTGAACTGGAAGGAGATGATATTGCCATTGGTTATGCCCTAGGTATTGCGTATGAACCTATTAAAGGAACTCGTTTAGGTATTGGCCATCGCAGTAAAATTGATTTCACTTTTGAAGGTGATGCTTCCTATGAAAACGTACCCGCAACATTAGGTGCTTTAGGTGTTGATGAAGCGTATCTGTTTGATCAGATCGACTTTCCATCGGTGACAACCATAGGTTTGGAACAAGACTTAGGCAGCCGCTTTAAGCTGGGTGTTACCGCTATGCGTACTGGTTGGAGCTCTGTCGATGAGATGCGTATTGCCTTTGCTCCTGGTGAGGACAATATCAAGCAGCCGGATTCAGTTTTGACCTTCGATTTTGAGGATCAGTGGTTTTATTCGGCAGGTTTAAGTTTTCAGGCATCCAATCGCTTAATGCTGCGTACAGGCTTTGCTAAGGATAATTCTCCGGTTAAAGACGAATACCGCACGGCTCGTACGCCGGATGGTGATCGTACTTGGATCTCATTTGGTGGTAGTTACCGTATGACACCGAGTAGTACAGTTAATGTTGCATACACTCATGTGGCTATTGATGATGTGACCGTTAACCGTACCGGTGAACTGGCTGAAGATGCTTCTCGTGGCACGTTAAATGCGGATTATGAGAGCGAAGCCCATGTGATATCTGTTGGCTTGAATATGGTTTTCTAAGCGCCTTAAACGTTAGACATACCGTTAGTTGTAATAGCTACAAAAGCGAATCTGGTTTCAGGTTCGCTTTTTTTATCTATTCTTATATCTCAGCTCTATTGGTAACGAAGCGTGAATATCATAAGGCAAATAGATTGTGCCTTAACTCAGCACTTGTCTTGATCAGTCCGAGAAGTGAGGTAAATCTTTGCTCGCTGTGATGATGAAGTTTCAGCTTCTTTGTATTAACAGAGGTTCAACTTTTACCATTTTCCTGCCGACACTGACCATGTGTCATTGATTGTCATGACTTACCATTTCTGCATTAAAAATCAGAGGTAAAGTCATGAAAAAAACACTATCAGCTCTTCTCGTTACGGCCATTATCAGCACGACTGTATGTTCAAGTGACAATGATAATAATGAAGGCTCAGTCTCGAACAAAGAGAAGGCGGTTGCTGTATTAAACAGTATCGAAACCGGTGATCAAGAAGCTGTCAATTACATCAATCCGGATCAGTATACTCAGCACAATTTATCGGTTGCAGATGGCTTGGAAGGTTTTGGTGCAGTATTGGCGGCTCTACCAGAGGGGAGTGCCAGTGTTGATGTACAGCGCATTTTCCAGGATGGTGAGTATATTTTTACCCATACGGACTACAACTTCTTTGGCCCTAAAGTGGGTTTTGATCTTTTCCGTTTTGAAGATGGCTTAATCGTAGAGCACTGGGATAACCTTGCAGAAAAGGTAATGTCAAACCCAAGTGGTCATACTCAGTTGGATGGTGCTACAGAGATTAAAGATCTGGATAAAACCGAGAATAATAAAGACTTGGTGGCAGACTTTGTCGATACCATTCTTATTAATGGGAATTATGCTGAGCTACCCCTTTTTATTGATGAGGGAGAAGAAAACTACATCCAGCACAATGTTGCCATTGGCGATGGTTTAAGTGGTCTGAGTGCCGCACTGGAAGCCATGGCGGAACAAGGCATTACCATGACCTATAGTCAGAACCATTTGATTGTTGGTGAAGGTAATTTTGTACTCAGTATCAGTGAAGGCAGCTTTGGCGGTGAACATGTATCCTTTTATGATCTGTTCCGTGTAGAGAACAATAAAATTGTTGAGCACTGGGATACAATCGAAACGATTCTGCCAGAAGATCAGAGACTGAATACCAATGGTAAGTTTGGCTTTAAGGGTTAATTCCTGTTGATGCTAAAGGGCTCAGTGTTGATGACATTGAGCCCAATACTCTAGGTTAGGATAAAGAAAGACTATGCGACCCTTAAACTCCTGCCAAGTCTTGTTTTGGTGTCGTCATCAGTTTCAACTGGAACTGTTCCGCTAGGCCATTCTTTAAAATGCATGAAAAATTGCGGGCATCACGAAAATGCCGTGCCATCCTTGGCACTGGACATGAGCTCGGAGCGTTGGAACTGAAAGAGAAAAGTTGTTATTTCTTTTTGACCAAACTGTTGAGCTTGAAGGTAAGGTCTTCAACCTGTTCTTGAGTCGGGGACACTCTTGCTGTGATTAGCTTGCGCCCCGCCATATGATCCGCAGGGCGGTTAATGGAGTGTACGGCGATCAGTTGTTCTCCCTTGTAGAAGAACATGGAAAATTTGTTGTCTTCCCGGTTACCACGAAGATAAAAATGACTGTAGCCATGATGAATGCCCACCATCTGCATTTTGATATCGTATTGATCAGACCAGAACCAAGGCACGCTGTTATAGGTCGCATCCTGTCCTGCTATGGTTTGGGCGATAACTTTGGCCTGATCAATGGCATTTTGTACGGATTCCAGACGTATCTCCTGGCCGACAAAGGGATTCAGGTATTTTGCCGAATCACCGGCGGCAAAAATATCTGGGTCGCTGGTGCGTCCCTGGGCATCAACAATCACACCGTCATGGCATACGAGTTTGGCACCAATGGCCAGATCGGTATCTGCCTCCACACCGATACCGGCAAGTACCAGTTGGGCCGGTAATAAAGCGCCATCTTTAAGGCGAACAGCTTCTACCTTCTTGTTTAAGTTGACGTTTTTTTCGCTGTTTTTATCAGGGATATCATTACTGCAATCATCACCTGAGATATGATCCACTTCGGCTTTAAAGCGAATATCGATGCCATGCTGATGGTGGATGTCCAGCATATATTGCGACATCTCAGGGCTAATGGCATTGGCCATAATTCTTTCGCCGCGCACCAGTACGGTGACTCTTTTACCCAGTTTGACTGCCGTTGACGCAAATTCAAGGGCGATAAAACCACCACCGATAATAACCACGTCTTCGACATTGGGCAGGTGATCCTGAATAAAACGGATATCATCTAGGCTTTTGATATAACCGACACCATCCAGTTCAGAGCCGGGTACGGTCAGTTGTCTGATTTTGGCTCCGGTGGCTAAAACCAGTTGCGTGTACGCTTGGACTTCGCCATTGCTGAGGGTAACGGTTTTATCTGCTCGGTTAATACCCATCACCCGAATGCCTAGGATTAGTTTGATATTATGGTTATCAAAATAAGCGGGTGTACGAAACAGCAGGGCTTCTTCACCGGCATTTTCTAATAGATGGCTTTTGGATAAAGGCGGGCGCTGATAAGGCAGATGTCCTTCGCCGTCGATGAGGGTGATGGCACCCTCATAACCTGAACGGCGCAGTGAATCCGCACATTGATAACCCCCGTGGCCACCACCGACAATCACTACGCCAGACATTACTCTTGTTCCTCTGGCATATGGATCACGATGCCGTCCAGTTCAGGCTTCGTTCTGATCTGACAGCTTAAGCGGCTGTTTGATTTACGCTCTGAGGCGGTATCATCAAGCATTTCATCTTCGTTTTCTGTCATAGCAGGTAGTTTATCCAACCAGGCTTCGTCTACATAGCAGTGGCAAGTCGCACAGGCGCAGGAACCACTGCATTCACCTTCAATACCTTCAACGCCATTCATAACAGCGCCTTGCATAATGGTCATGCCATCGGCCAGATTCAGTTCAGTGCTCTGACCTTCAAAATCAATATAGGTTACAGTAGACATAATTCACCTCGTTTACGGCGACCAAATTCAAAATGGTCTTATAGTTATTGGCTAGATCGTTATTGGATAAACCGTTACAAACTCAATTGCAGTGTTTATTCATCAGGGATGATGTTGTGTGTTGATCAACATTCTGCTGAATATGGGGCCAGTTTAGGCGGCTTAGGCAGGTTTAAAAATGGACTTTAATGACATTGAATTGTACTTTCATAACACTTTAAGAGTCTTTATAGGGCTTAATTGTTGTTTTGGTGAATAAAACAAACACCTGCTGCCCCGTCTCAAACAGAACTTGTCTGTTCTACCTCTTTTTTTAATTGATCAGCTCCTCCCTTTAAGTAAGATTTTTCCTGGCCTTAGATCCTTGCCTCTACTGTTATTTTTCTCTCTGTAAAACTACTTTTTGGACCTTTGGTTCATTTGTTTTTATTGAATTTTTGTTGTTTTTAGGCCGTATTTAGCCATATTTCTTGTGTCTTTTATTTTTTCATATGGTCATTAACGATTTGTTTTTTAAAAATGGACCAAGGTTCAAATATTTGACAGTACGTAGGTTGATGGTTTACTTTTTTAATAGGTCGAATTTAGCAAGTGCTGGAAAATCCAATCAGGCTCCTTGAATTCTGACGTTATAAAAAAGAAAAAGAGAGTTGGCCAGACAATGACAAATATAAAAAATCCCACAACAACACAGCTGTATATCAATGGTGAGTATAGGGATGCCGAAAATGGGGCGGTGTATGAGTTGTACAATCCTGCTCGCCCAGATGAATTAGTCGGTTATGCCGCCAGTGCCAGTGTGGCTGATGTAGATTTAGCCTGCCAGGCTGCTCAGAAAGCTTTTCCAGATTGGTCAAAGCTGAGCTATCAGCAGCGTGCAGATTATCTGGTGAAGGTAGCGGATCACCTGACATCCAATCAGGAAGAATTGGAACGTAGGGTAAAGCTGTTTACTCGTGAACACGGAAAAGTGCTGCGAGAAGCCCATATTGAGATGTCCCGTATTGGCGATCGTTTCAGACAAGTGGCTGCTTATGCGGATCGCTTATCGCAGAATGAAACTCTGCCTGCGCCGCCCTTTGATACCATTATTTCCCGTAAGGCCAGAGGAGTGGCTGCTTTAGTGGTGCCTTGGAATTGGCCTGTGTCTATTTTGGGCGCCAAGCTGCCACAAGCCCTGATTGCGGGCAATACTGTGGTGGTGAAGCCATCAAAAGAATCGGCAATGGCCACGGCGATCACTGTCGGTTTAATGGCTGAGTTGTTGCCTCCTGGTGTGATCAATTTATTAACCGGTTCATCGGCTAAAATTGGTGATCCTCTGTTATCACATCCCGTCATACGCACGATTAACTTCACCGGTAGTGTGGAGGTAGGCAAACATGTGATGAAGGTTGCTGCCGATAATCTGGTACCTGTGACACTGGAGCTAGGCGGCAATGATGCTGGGTTAGTGCTGGAAGACGCCAACTTGGATACCGATGCTTTGATGAGAATGTATCTAGCGTCGTTTATGTCGGCAGGTCAGATCTGTATGGCCCTTAAGCGTATTTATGTGCATCGCTCCCGTTATCAAGAGTTGGTTGATGGTTTAACGGCGATCGCTGAAAAGCAGGTCATTGGTGACGGTACCTTGCCAGAAACCACCATGGGGCCGATCAATAATAAAAAACAGTACGCTGTGGTCACTGGCATGATCCAAGAGGCTAAGGATGCCGGTATTGAAGTGCGGGAATTAGGCAGAGTGCCGGATCAAGCGCTTTATGATCAGGGGTATTTCCAGAAGCCGACCCTGGTGCTAGATCCTTCTCATAACCTTCGAATCTTAAAAGAAGAGCAGTTTGGCCCAGCGGTACCAATTGTACCCTTTGATACGGTTGAACAAGCCATCCAATGGGCTAATGACTCCGAGTTTGGTCTTTGCTCATCGGTATGGAGTGAAGATCGAGAGAAGGCATTGCAGGTAGCGGATCAGTTAGATGCGGGTTACACCTATTTAAATGGTCATGGTCCACTGGCACAGGATGCACGTGCCCCCTTTGGTGGCCACAAACACAGCGGTATTGGTCGAAATCTGGGTTATGAAGGTATCGTTGCCTTCCAGGAATCCCATGCTATTTCCAGCGCGCCGGGCTGGATCTTCTAACTTAGCTATTTAGCCAAAAACTTAATAATTCAGGGACGCCGGTTAGCTTTTGCAACTGGCGTTTTTGTTTTTTGAGTTTAGGCATAAACCCATTGAATGACGTTGTTGAGATGAATGATGAAAAAAATAGAGCAATATTATGTACCATTTTTTATGGCAATCTTTATGTCATGTCTGATGTCGTTTATTTTTACCCTAATGCACCAAGGTTATGACAGTGCTTTTTGGTTGAAGTGGTTACAGTCCTGGGGCATGGCTTTTATAGTGGCTTTACCATGTGTCTTGGTGGTATCGCCGCTGGTGCATTCGCTGAGTGATTATTTGAAGCGATAGTGATTGTCACACTGGTTTCTCTGTTTACTTTGGCTGCTTTAAAACCTCCGCTAAACAGGGCCATCTCTATTGAGGTCAACCCAGAGTCGATAATTGGTGAAGTTGTTGCCAAGCCAGAATGGCCCATAAACCAAGAAAGGGTTGATGTGAATTCGGCACAAGCGTTCCAGCCGGTCCGAATCCGGTTACCAATTGCAAGACATGGGGGAACGGGCAAAAGCACTCTTGCTGCAGGGCTGACGGGTTTGGTGCCTGCTGAACCCGAATAACCCTTTCTACTGGATGGTGGTTGTGAGTTTCTGAAGATTCTATCCTGTGATAAAGATAAAACATGCAAAGGAAGGTTCAAGTGGGACCCAGCTATACCCAAAAGCTGTACCGCATCGAACAAGCAATTAAAAACTTTACACCGATAAAAAATACGACGCCCGTCAACAGCGTAGTCAAAGAATATTGGGGGAGCTGCCAACCTGTATAGCCTGATTGAAACGGCAAAAGCCAACGGATTAGAGCCTTGGGGATATAGTTCATCTTCCAGCAGCCGACAGTATTGAAAAAATAGAAGTCTTACTGTCTTGGAATCACGACGCTAGAAACTAAAGGTGGAGAGAAAAGACAGTTTACGATGCAAGGTATTAATGCCCAGAATCTACTGGGCCATAAACCCTAAGCCACAACCGATATCTACGCTGATGCACGTGGCCAGGATTGGATTGTAGTGACGGTGGGTAAATAGTGGAGCTGGGTAGATGCAGCTCCACTGCTATATAACGGGTTTAAAGATTACTTGAATCCAAGAGATTTATTCATTGATGAGAGCTCATTTGTTGTAGAGGCTTTTTAAAACCTATATATGGACTTTATATTATTATCAAGCCTACTTTTCGGCATGAATGAATTAGTTTATTCGTTGGTGGATCTTTTATGTCGCCAATAGAGTAATAGTGGTTAGAAAGTTGTATTTACACTGGCCTGAAGTCCAACCTGACTGCCTTTACTGCGTCCAATGGTAGAGGTGCCACCGAAGGTAATGTAAGTCGACTTTGATACCAGGTAATTAAACGACCCAGACAAACGGGCAAAGGTATCATCATCACTTTTGACTGATTCAGTCAAAGCCCGATCTGGAGTATTGGTCTGGTAATAGATCAGCTCACGGTCGTCGGCCCTTTGGTGCTCCGTACTCAACTGTAGTTGATAGCTCATCTTGCCGGATTCCGACTGCGGGCTCTGTAACTTCAGGCCCACCGACGCCGATAACTGTTGGATCTCCTGATCGTCCACCGAAATGGTCAACAGGCTATCACCGGTTTCAGAATAACTATTCACCTTAGAATCGGTGTAACGCAAGCTTGCAACCGGTCCCACTTTAAACCCTGTTTCTCCCAAATCGAACAGACTTCCTGCCTGGGCAAAAGCACCCAAGGCATGGGTATTTGGGTTGGCTTTCATATCTTCGAAGACACCAGTACGCACCAGATCAAGACCTCCTCGGCTTGCGCTGACACCGCCGTCGAAAAACCACTCGTCCTTATTGAATCTGAAGAAACCAGCCAACTGCAGGGCGTCGATATCGTTGCTGCCGTAATCACCGCTAAGGTCAGTATCGGCACGGCTGTAGTTGATAGCAACACCCCCCTGAGTATTTTCCGAAGCGCTAAATTGCAGTCCTGCGGAGATACCTATCAGATCCGATTCTGACGTGCTACCACCGATCCCTTTTGATTTTTGCTCGGTGCGGGCAAGGTGCGGGGTCAGGTACCACTGATAGTTTTCCTGGGTAATCCAGTTGGCACCACTACGCAGTTGACTGAGGGTGTTCTGCTGGAACAGGTCCATCACCGCTACCGTGGAATCGCCTTGCAAGGCAGTAACATTCCCAGCGCTGATCAGGTTAGCTGCATACTGTCCAATGGTTTCATGGAAGCCGGTGGTAAGGTGGGCGTAGTCCATAAATAAGTACTTGTTTTGTTGCTCCAGTGTTAGGGTCTGGCAGGCGTTGTCGATACAGCTATTGGTACTGTCGGCACTGATAAAACCGTAGGCGGAGGGATTGGCCTGTACCCGTTGAAACAGAGTGAACATATCTAAATAGTGGAAATTCACGCCGTCGATATCTAGTGCCTGATATCCCTGATTAATCTGAAGGGACGTCGTAGTGGCTAGGGCGTTGTCGTAGTTGGTGTGACCGAAAGCTGCTGGATTGATCAGGGCCATATCGTAGGGCCCCATAATAACAAAATTACGCCCACCCATGGCCCGGATGGCGTTGATCCCGGTTGTAACGTTGGAAAGTGCCGTCGCACTGGTGATCGAGGCATCGATTCCACTCGATGCAGCCAGGTGGGTATCATTACTACCGATCCAAATGGCCACAACATCGTTGGAATCCAGCTTAGCCACATTATCCTGAAATTGACTCAGTTGAGTCAGGAAACCGGTAGATGCTCCACCGAGTGGGATAAAAAGCTCAGCCATTCCACCTACACTAGTGGTGGCACCGGCGTAGGCGTAGTTGTCTTCAGTGTCGGAATTCAGGCCTGTGAGCAATGGCAGGTATTCACCCCAGGTAGGTCCGTTGACGGACCTTCCCCCCACGTAGCCCTGGGCAGCTTGAGCTGCTATTACTTCACTCATCTCGGTAGGGAAGTCACGAGCAAGATTGCCGTTGTCGGTCATGCTATCGCCCAAGACATAGAAATTACCATCGGCGTGGACGGAAGCGGAAGCTAGGCATAGAGAAGCGATATAGATAGCGCTATAGAGTTTATTATTTTTCATCATCGGGAGTGTATCCTTTACTGTCATAGGAAGATCGATCTATACTTTTTGGCGAAACACACACAACGAAAACGTTGTGGTTAATTTCTAGGCGCTTGGCAATTGAGTGTAAGGAATCGTGAAAATCGAGTAATTGAAAAACGCGACATAATGATGGAAAAGTACGACAATCGATTAAAGTAAAGTTGGATATGTAATGGCTAACGAGATACTTCCCCCTTACTTCTTTGAGGGTTATAAGGATGACAGTGGTTCGAATATTTCACGGCATATTTTAATACTTAAAGAATACAATGCTGATTATGTAAAAATGCCCAGTGAGTATGCAGATAATATACTTAATTATTATCTTAACAGCATGAGCAACCAAATTATTTATCAGCGCGCCTATGAATTCTTTAGAACTCCAAACAAGGTATCAACTTGGTTATTAGCCAGTCGAAATTTTTATATACTGTTAAATAAGTTATCAATAATTACTGGTGGCAACTCTTTAGGCGATGCTATTACCCTTACAACCGATTCTATCGTCACCAATATAGATTTAATAACTAAGCAAAAACAGGCAAGAAAAATATTTATTTTCACAATGTTACTAACGATTAAAGCTATCTATCCGGAGTATTACCGAGTACGTGTAAATCTAGCGCCGGAGATGTGGGATTTGGAATACCTTATCGGAAATAAGTTCGATTTCGATGTCACATTAGCAAGGGGGGGGAATAAAATTATTGTTTATGAAATAAACCCATATCATCAGCAACTTAAATCTCATAACGAGTTTATTGAGGATCTATATTCGCCCGCAAATAACTTACCTATCTTTGAATACAGAGACGACTTTCTACTTCTTGTTGAGGAAATAATTAGCAATCATATAAGTTGCGAAAAATTTGGAATTAACGACGCCGCAGATCAATTGAATATAACCCCTCGAACCTTACAGCGTCGATTAGCAAAGCTAGGGACTTCTTTTATAAAAATACGTGATGCAGAACGAAGGAAAATATTAGAAAAGAAATTCTCAGAGGGACTATCTATTTACGAAATATCCGACATGGTGGGTTTTAGTGATGTAAGCTCCGTCTATAAGCTATTGAAAAAAAAGGTTCTATAGGCGAGCCTTATTGTTGGACTGAGTTTGCAATAACTCCACTACAAACTCAGTCCAAAGCGCACGCAGCTGAGTCACCCATAATCTTCGATCACGACGCTACTTATCTCCTCCAACTCTAGTGGCTTGCCTCTTGTCTTATGACAGTATTTGTCGCACAAGTTTATTTACTTTATTTGGCTAAAAAATTAGGGGGCAACCACTTTGTAAGCTCAAATAGTTAAGCCCGAGGCTGGATGTATTTCAGCAGAAGAACCATCTATCTGAATGCGTTTACTAATGCGATCAGCTCTGCCCTTCGTTCCCCTGATACTGATTTTGTCCGTCATGTGGCAAGTAAGGCTGGTATTCAACGTTCAGTAAGCAAGATGGTAGTCAGTGGTCTTTCGTCAGGCGCGGTTGTGGTCCAGTCACCTGTTGCGGCGGTATCTGCTGAGCCTGTAGTAGAAACTATAGGGGATGACGTTGACAAGAAGGCGGATATTGTTGATCCGAATAATCCTAAGATCATCATGATCTATGATGAGCTGGCTGCGAAGGATACGGAAAGCTATTACTCGATCTTGTGCCTGATCAATATTTATTTTTGAGGCTAAGATATAAACTGTAAGCCAGTTATTTACGGCCTACTGGATGTCTTCATTTTTCAGGAGCTCATAATATGAGCCCCTGGTATTTTTTAGGTACAAGCTCTATCAAATAGAGCTATTTACTGTGCCATAGTTTCTGGTAAGAAGAGAGCGATCTGAGGGAATGCCAATAGAATGGCAATAGCAGCAGCCATAGCCAGCCAGAAGGGCCAGATACCTTTAAAAATAGTGCTTAGAGGCACAGAAGGGGCGATGCCTTTCACCACAAAGACATTTAACCCCACAGGTGGGCTGATCAGCCCCATCTCCAGCACAATTACAATGATGATACCGAACCATACCGGATCGATGCCTAACTCCATCATTAGGGGGTAAACCACGGGTAGGGTCAGTACCAGCATGGAGAAGCTTTCCAGGAAGGTGCCCAGTAACAGATAAGCAAATAGAATCACCAGCAGCATACCCATATCACTCAATTCCCAGCTTAGCATCAGTTGAATCAGCTGCTCCGGTAGTTGGGAGAGTGCCATCACAGGGATAAAGACGTGGGCGCCAATCAGGATCAGAAAGACCAGGCCTGTGGTTTCCAGGGTTTGCAGTACCACCCGACGTAGAACGTCCATAGAAAGGGCTTTGCGGTATAAGGCAAAAACAAAGGTTAAAAAGGCGCCTACTCCGGCAGCTTCTAATGGTGTGAATACACCGGAATAGATACCGCCAATGGTGACCAGAATGATGCTGAGTACCGAGCTGGCCTGATACAGGGTTTGCAATCGATACTTTAAGCTATTCTTTTCACCTGCTGGAGCAGCAGAAGGATTCCGGCGAGTGACCGCGAAGATGGCTAATAGAAATAATCCGGTCAACAGGATGCCCGGAAAGACGCCGGCTAAAAATAGCTGTCCAATGGATTGCTCGGTCAAAATGGCATAAATCACCATGCCTGCACTGGGAGGGATCAAGAAACCTAGCGTACCACCTGCGGCAACCGATCCCGTCGCTAAGCCATCAGAGTAGTTGTAACGGCGCATTTCCGGTAGGGCCACCCGTCCCATCGTTACGGCAGAGGCCAGGGATGAGCCGCTTAAGGCGGCAAAACCTGATGAGGCAACAATGGTTGCTGAGGCCAGTCCGCCCCGTTTATGTCCGATCCAAGCGTAAGCAGCCACAAACAGGTCTTTGCTGATGCCTGAAGCAGAGGCTAAATTTCCCATCAGAACAAATAAAGGGATAACCGCCAGAGTATGGAAGGATGAGACTTCAAACGTCTGATCGGTGAGGGCGGCATTGGCCGCATCCCAGCCGTTCATTAAGATAATGCCAATATAACCGCTGACCATCATGGCTAAACCTACGGGCATGCGAATCAAAAGCAGGCCAAACAGCCCCAGCAGTACGGCGATACCGTATTCTAATTCAGTCATCAGAGTTCTCCTGAGGTGCAGGTTGGGATTTCAGGGTGGGCACTGTTTGATGACGAAGCAGAATGAGGGCTTCAATCAACATGATCAGTGCGTAGAAGGCAAAACCCACCGCAAGGGCCTGATAAAAAGGCGCAAAAGAAAGCTCTAGAGAAGCGGTGGTTTCTTCGAATTCCTCCACTTCAATCGCGCCTAAAATTAGGTGGTAAGTCAGAATTGATACCGTCGTACAGCCAACAAGGCGAACGATGATATCTGCGATTCGGTTAGCTCTTTTACCCAATACCTTGTCCAGAGCTTCCACAAAAACATGCATACCTGCTCGGCCTGCATAGGGGATGGCAACGGTAACAACCATGATCAGAGCCAGAACAGAGATATCCTGTGCGCCAAAAATAGGGGCGTTAAAGAAATAACGTAATGTCACATCACAAACGATTAAGCCGGTTAAAACAAAGAGGCTGGCAGCACCGACAATGACCGCAATTTTGCTGAGCAGAGCATCAAATTTAGCTAACACTGCGGGGATTTCTTTTGGTGTATCTATTGGTTCAGGCATAGGAGAGCACACAGGGGGATCTATGGATTGTGTATGGGACATTTAGAACTCCAAGGGGCACCGGTCTGGGTGCCCGCAATAAAAGTAAAGACAATCTGAGTCGCTGAATAAATCAGTTATTAAATGCCTGGTAGGCGGCTGAAATATCTTTTACACCCTTCGCTTCCAGCTTGCTGAAATGGCTGGTTAAGACTTTTTTACCGGCCTCGTGCAGCTCTTTTTGGGCGCTATCGGATAGGGGGATAACGGTTAGCTTGTTATCCTGTTGCGCTTTGCTAAGTGCGGATTCATCTTCGGCCTGAAACACTTTGGCTGCGGCAATACTGAAATCCCGACCTGTTACAGAGTGCAAAAGATCCTTGTGATTTTGAGGCAGCTTTTGCCATTTCTTTTTATTCATCACCAGAAACAGCGGGTTCAGGGTACCGGGGACACCCGTGGTGACGTACTTGGCTACTTCACCAAAATTCCAAGGTTTGTAGATGGCGCTGGGAGCAATGGCTACAGCATCTACTACGCCTGTTGCGAGTGCGTTGTAAATTTCAGGTAATTTCATCGGTACGGGGACAGCGCCCCAGGCTTGTAATAGTGGTGCGATAAATGAACCGGATGAGGTCACCTTCATACCCTTTAAATCAGCCATAGAATGAACAGGCTTAGTTCGAGAGATAATGACCACGGGTGATACGGTCCACAGGCCCAGGGTTTTTACCCTACGGTATTCCTGTGTTAGGTAGTCATCATAAATATTCCAGATGCGTTGAGTGGCATCGGTCGCATCTGTGGCGCTGCCCACTTGTACGCTGAGCATGGATTTTGGAAACAGCTTGGGGGTATAGGAGTGGACGCCAAACAAGATGTCAGCGGTGCCGTCGGTGGCGCGTTTAAACTGTTTTACCGGGCCTTTCCCTAAGGTGCCGGAAGGGTAGATTCTGATTTTAAGATCGCCTTGGGAGGCTTGCTCTATTTTCTCCGCTAACGGAGCAAATACCTTGGCGTGCATGGAGTGTTTGGGTGGCATAAAGTGTGCGAGTTTTAACTCTTGGCTAAAGGCGGATGCAGAAAAAACTGCCAGAAGAGACAGGCTGATGAGTCTAGCCAAGTAGCGGCTGGTTGATGAGATTCTTCTCATTGGGTATTCCTCGTTGTTTATTATTTTTGTGTCGTACTTACGAGATAGCGAATATTTTTAGGTTTATTCGCTCTTATATCTCAACTTGCAAGTTCATTCTGTGGTCCTTGGTTCATTTTATCAATGAGCAAAAATCAACTGATGTGAGTAATGCTTATCCTGGGTTTGGTTCGCACAGTGGTTTTTTTCATCCATATGCAGGCTAAATGGTTCACATGGTGGTTTTTCTTTATATAAAAGCTGAGAAAATTTCATCAATGGATCTGAAGGGCGGGAAGGAAAGAGGGTGTCTGGGCTTGTTATGGTGCTTTTAAGTGTTATCAGGAGCGCTGAATACTGCTGCCAGCTTGCTTAAAGGTGGGGGGGGTACGTGGTGTGGTTGTGGTGAGGTGCTTGTAAATAAAGCACTTAGAAATAAGATAATGGAAGGGTGTTTATAGATAGAGTATTTAGAGGGCCTGGCGTTTAATAAGCCAAGCCTATAGGTAGTAAGGTAATACTTAGCCTTAACCTAGGGGGGCTAGGTTCATCGTGCCCGCACCACCAAACTGGCTATACAGCCCCGCTATCTCATTGGCTGCCTCCTGAAGTTGTGGCAGGAGAAAGTTATTCAGCTGTTCATCGGACACGGCATCTTTCAAAAACAGCATGGCTAAAGCACCAAAGGCTTCCTTATTGCACATTAAGGGGATCGCAATGGCTCGGGTGCCCTCAATGGGCGCGTGGTAGTCGGCGACGGCGTAACCGCGCTGTTTACACGCTTCTATTTTCTGATAAGTCTGTTCGGCTAATTGTGTCGCTTCTGCTCCAGAGCGATTTAATCCCGCGGCAACATTAATCAATTCCTGACGTTTATGGGCCGAGGCCGCAGATAAGTACGCTAAGCCACTGGCAGAGTTTAAAATAGCAAAACGAGCCTGTTCAAAACGTTTCAGAAAAATCGGTGCAGTATCCCGGTTTGAGGCCTGTACCACCATGGATGAGCCTTCAGGCATCAAGATATCAGAGGGCCATTTCACCACCTGAGAAAAATCATTTAAATAATTACGGGCAGACAGTGCAAAGCTGTTTTCCGTAATCATTGGGCTGGCGAGCAGGCGCACCTTGGGTAAAGGTTTGTAGCCGCCAGCGACGGGGTCTAGATCGATATAGCCTTCATTCTTCAGGGTTTTTAACAGTCTGATAACGGTCGCTTTTGGCAGGCGAGTGGTTGATACCAATTGAGTGACTGTTGCCGGGGTATTTTCGTTTACCGCCACTAGAACGTTCAGCCCCCGTACCAGGGACTGAACACTACCTTGATTTGTCTTGCCGGTATCGGTTTGTAATTCTTCTTTTTTCATTGTCTTTCCTGATCCAATAGGTAGGATTCGGTTTTTGGTCCATTATGCGGATCAAACTGTTTTTTTCAACGAATTTTATCCAAGGGTATCTCCAGGTAATACCGTATTTCACGATGGTTTTTGTTGTTTTTTCAAATAATGGACCTTGGTTCATTATTTGACATGACTGGTTTTGCTGATTTATGGTGAGTCTTATGGCATGAGTCTGGTGGTTTTGGAACCGGGTTCATTTTGTTTTTTTCTGATCATTGATCTCTTATCCATAAGCACCTAAACAAACGTTTCTCTACAGAAAGCCTCCATTTTCTCTGGCTGCTGACCGGAAAATATCGAAATACTTTTGTTTAGGTATGTAACAACAACAAGAAAGGAGGGGCTTATGTCCTTATCTGGAAAAACAATTGTCGTCACAGGAGTCTCATCAGGTATTGGTGCGGCATGCGCTGCGTTACTAAAATCTCGTGGCGCCCGAGTAATAGGTTTGGATATCAATCAACCGGGTCATGGCGATGTGGATCAGTTCCTGGCTTATAACCAAGGGGATAGCGCATCCATTGATCAGGTGATTGCACAGTTACCGAATGAGATCAGTGGTGTATTGAATATTGCAGGTGTTGCGCCTTCTGTCCGTTTTTCCCCAGTTGATGTTTTAAATATTAATTTCTGGGGTGTGCGTTATTTTACAGAAAGCATCATCCATAAGCTGGCTGAGGGTGCCGGTATTGTGAATATGACCTCTGGTACCGGAGCGGGTTGGCCCTCTAATCTGGCGAATATCGGAAAGTTTCTGGCTCTGAACAGTGCAGACCAAATTGACGATTTTGTTGCTGAAGAAGAAATCAGTAATGAAGGATTGGAAAACACCTCGGCATATCCCTTTTCCAAGCAGTTGTTATCGGTATGGACGATGAAAGTGTCTTCCCGCTGGATCCATAAAGGTATTCGGGTTAATGCCGTAGCCCCTGCAGCGGTTGATACCCCTATTCTTGGGGACTTTATGACCAGCTTTGGTTCTGAGTCTGCCTCCCGTATGAAAAAATTTGGTTCTGCCACACCGGAAAATATCGCCTTAGCCACCCTGTTCCTGATTTCTGACGATGCTGTCTGGGTGAACGGTGCTGTATTGCCTGTTGATGGCGGTGCCGTGGCGGGTGGCACCATTGCCAAGCTGGGTCTTTAAGCTTCTAAACACCTAAACATCTAACCCAAAATATCTCTACAAAAAATCGCCATATTCTCCAGCTGCTGGCCGGAGAATATCGAAATACTTTTGTTTAGGTATGTAAAATATTTTCAAAGAGTATCCGTTATGAATAGTAAAGTTGAAAACCGTTTGTTAACCAGTGGTAAGCCGCTTTTTTTTAAAGTAGAAAATGAAAGTGGTTTAGGTTTATCCAGCCCTGGTCTACGCTTGGGTGACGATTTAAGAACAGCAGTGCGATCGCTGACTGTATTCCAAAAAGAAGCCTTGGTGACCTCAGAGCGTACCGGCACAACCTGGCGTTTAGCCAGTGATGAAGGGGCTTATCTGGATGGTACTGACTATGCCCCGGCCCCTTTATGTTTTTTAACGGTAGGCATGGTTGCAGCCTATATGAACGAGATCCTGGCTCTGGCAAAGATGCGTGAGATCGAGATCAAAAATATCCGTCTGATTCAGGATAACTATTACAGTATGCAGGGCAGTATGGCCAGAGGCACTATGGTGGCCAGTGCCTATGATGTAGATCTGGAAGCTCAGATTGAATCCGATGCCAGTCGCGATGATTTAACACGCTTGATCTTAGATGCGACAGCGGCTTCTTCCTTAAACGGTCTGATGCGTGGCAAGCACGACAGCCTGTTTACCTTGAGTCATAACGGAGAAGAAGTAAGCCCTGAAAAAGTTTTACCCATTGGCAAACCGGCAGAACCCGATCCTGGTGTGCAAATGGATAAGGCTCAACCGGCACAGGGCGATTGGAGTGAGATGTGTGTTAAGGGTGGTGCGACGCCTGAGCATAAAAACTCGGTGGGTGGTGCGGGATCAAGCTTAACCGACCAGCAGGATCGATTACTGCATTTGCGGGGTATTTGTACGTTGCGCCCAGACGGTATTAAAGAGATTGTTCAGCATCTCTATAACCCGATCGGCTCGGTGTTTACTCTGTTATCAGAGGAAGGGCCTGAAAATGGAGGCCAGGGCCGAGCACCGGATGCCAGCAGTTATATCTCTGCCGGCATTGGCTTCTGCTTTATGACTCAGTTTGGCCGTTACGCCAAAATGAAACGCAAAGACCTGACAGACTATCGCATCCTGCAGGATTCCTTTTTCACTCCAGGCGGTGCATCTGGTGGTACAGGTAAAGCAGGTAAGGCTGATCCTCTGGAAACCCACGTTTATCTGGAAAGCGGTGAAGATGACGCCTTTGCCAAAGATATTTTAGATGTCTCCGAACAAACCTGTTTCCTACATGCTTTCTGTAAAACAGATCTTAAAACCAAGATCCGGTTAACAGAGTATTCTGAGTAATTCTCAACGGACGTTGAGTTCATCTGAGTATCTGTTTTTATCGTGCGGAGAATGCAGAGCGGATTAAGGTCATCTGTCCCCCTAACACGGTAGTATTTCTGCTCCATATGTATGAAGTAACTATTAGCTATTTCTTATAGCAAAAGAGCCATGGCCGGATTAACGGTCAACGGCTCTTTTTTTATCTGCAGTAGCTAAGTGCTAAAAATATTATCCCTACCTTTCAGGTCGTCCTGGTTACAGGAAAAATAAAGAGCTCGATAGGCTAAGAGTTACCATCGCTGGAATGCCATCTCGCCAAGTATCGAAACGTAGGTGGCAGTAAATAGCACCTATAGACGTGATGGCAATGGCGGCTGCGCCCAAGATTATTCCCGTTTCTGGTAGCCATAATGCTAATGCTGCAAACAGTTCGATCAAACCCACTAAGATCATTATGGTGCGGTTTAATCCATATTTATGAAAAAAGCCCAATTGGATCTGAAAGATCTTTTTCTGCCAAGCCAGGATTTTGATTGAACTGGCAAAAAGGAAGAAGGCACTTAATAGGCCCGAGATAAGTGTGATGGTCAAAGAAGAGTGCATGGTTCACCTCGAAGAGAAGATAGGTTAATAACGTGTATTGATTATCCTCTTGGTACTATATTTCGGGTTGTTAATGAGAAAAATACCAGCAATCACAATATACTGTGGACTAAATCATCCATAATAAGGTCGGTCGCTATGGAAATGAGTATTCCCTTACTATTATTTCTGGATGTGATTAAGTACGGCAGCTTTGTTGAAGCCGCTAGGCACCGGGATATGGACCCTTCACAGCTAAGTCGTCAGATTAAAAAGCTGGAACAACAGCTAGATACTGTATTGATTAATCGTTCCACCCGATCATTAGCACTAACCGAGGTGGGTGAAGAGGTCTATCAGAAAGCCTCTGAGCTAAAGGTGCTAATGGGTGAAATTTCCCGTATTCCAACGGAGTACCAGAAAACTCTTAAAGGACGAGTCCGCATCAGCAGTGCTAGTTTTTTAGCGCGTCATTATGTCCATCCCGTTATCCTAAACCTTCAACAAGAACATCCTGAGCTGAATTTTGAGCTGGTACTGAATGATCAAAGGCTGGATATCATCAAGGAAGAGTTTGATCTGGCCATTCGGGTCTGGCAACCGCAAGACTCCAGTCTTGTGGGGCAAAAACTAGCGGATATCAAGCCTGTGATTGTCGCCAGTCCATCGTTTCTTCAACAGTATTCTTTTTTAAATGACATTAGCCAACTAGAGACACTACCGGCCAGTTGTTATGCCCGTAAGGGTTTTGTTCGGGATGAGTTGAAATTTCTGGGTCAGGATGGGCAGATACAGGGTCAGTCTCTTAATGCCTTGTACCGAGTTAATGATGCCGATCTAATTATCGATGCCGTACAGGCGGGGCAGGCTTATGCTGTTGTGATGGATTGCATGGTGCAGCGACAATTGAGTCGTGGTGATTTGGTGCAACTGTTTCCCGATATTCAATTGCTGGATGAAGGGGGCATCTACGCGCTTTACCCAACTCGACAACTGAGTCCTGGAGCTAAATTGTTTGTGCAGGAATTAAAGGCTTACTTTCAGGCAGTTATCTAGCGATAGGGGGGCTGAAGGTGTAGGATTAAAGGGCTATCATCTGGGTCGTATGGGGCATGGAGAAGGATAACGTATCGGTTTTCTAAACTCTGAAATTGGAGTGTAGCTTTCTCTGTACAGCTTTAGATGTATCGAGTTTCTCATAGGGGAATATCGACATAAAATAAATGGATAGGATTTAACATGCTTGAAGCCATAGAGATCGAAAACTACAAATCCATTGAGCAGCTCAAATTGGAACTTGGGCGGGTCAATATTTTTATTGGTGAAAATGGCTGCGGTAAAAGCAATATCCTAGAGGCTATAGCATTAGCTGGGGCGGCAGAAGCGGATAAACTGGATAATGAGTTTTTGGCGAGTAGAGGGATTAGGGTTACTGCGCCTGAGCTAATGCGTTCACGATTCTCTAGTAGTAATCAGGCTAGTAATGTTGAAATAAGTATAAAAGATTCTGATTCTAAACTACCTTATTATTTTTCTATTAGTAATGAAAACTCACCTTACTCCAAGTGGACTTCTGAAAATTTATTAAGAGTTGATATTGATGACGAATTAATATCATTAGCGGAAAAAAAACCAGAAGGGTTTACTTACGACCTAGATAAGTTTTTCTCTAAATATATATATGCTAACGGTACAGACGGGCAGAGCTCCGCAGCAGAATTGCTAGAAAAAGTCATAACTAATTTAAGAGAAAAAGGGGCGTTTGTTGATTTTGTAATCTACTCTCCCGAAAACACGGCCCTTCGCAACTTCTATAAAGAAGGTCAAATCGAACCATTAGGTATTAATGGTGAAGGACTGCTTAAGCTAATCCGAGTCTTGAACGAAGAAGAGCCAGAGAAGCTAGCCGTAATCAAAGAAGCTCTACAACTCTTCGATTGGTACGATGATTTTAAGGTGCCTACCGAGCATGATCAGATGGAGGGCACGATTCATATTCTGGATAGATACCTGAATGGCGCGGTATTTGATCAACGCAGTGCCAATGAAGGTTTTCTCTTTATTCTGTTTTATATGGCGCTGATCGTTTCCAAGGATACCCCCAGTATTTTTGCCATTGATAATATTGATGCCTCTTTAAATCCCAAGCTTTGTACCCGTCTGGTTAAAGATATTGCTCGTTTGTCTAAACAGTATGATAAGCAGGTATTGCTGACTACTCATAACCCGGCTACTTTGGATGGTTTAGATCTGAATGATCCTGAGCAGAGACTGTTTGTGGTATCCCGTAATCGTAAAGGGGCAACACGGGTTAAACGCATTACGGCGGATAAGAAACCAGTCTCAGCTTCTGGTGAAGATCTGAAACTATCGGAAGCCATGTTACGGGGTTATATAGGCGGTTTACCAAAAGGATTTTAGGCTTATGTTTTTTGGCTTGGCTTGTGAAGGCGCAACGGATTTTGCGGTAATCGAATCTGTCCTCTGTGGTTATTTTGATAACGATGAATTAGAGGATGAGATTAACCGACTACAACCTGCCTTTGATGAAACCACACAGAAACAGGCAGATTATGGTAGTTGGACCCTGCTGATTAAGTATTTAAGTACCGAGCGTTTTCAGGAAGATGTGCTGAACAGTGAGTATTTTATTGTTCAGATTGATACCGATGTGGCTCAGGAAAAGGGTTTTGATGTTTCCCTGTATGATGACAATAATCGAGAGCTATCCGTTGATCTACTGATCGAAGGAGTGGTTGAGCGCTTAAGTGCAGAAATCAATGTAGGACAAGCCGGGTTTTATCAGCGGAACCAGCATAAAATTATTTTCTGCATCTCGGTTCATTCTATCGAATGCTGGCTCAATGCGTTACACAGTAAAAACACGCCTAAAAATCCCAAAATCAAAGGCTGTGAAAAAGCGTTAAATCGCACCTTGAGTAGAAGTCAGTCTAAATTGAAATTTGTAAAAACATATCCTGTCTATCTTGCTCTGTCGGAACCATTATTGAAGCAAAAAACATTGAATCAACTGATTCAAACGGAGCCCAGTCTTAAGGTATTTACCGACCAGCTTGAGCCTTTAATGGATGAAGTTAAAGAGCTATTGGAGTAATAGGTTTTAGTTGTTATATGAAAATT
This sequence comes from Oceanospirillum sp., assembly GCA_047518265.1. Taxonomy (GTDB): domain Bacteria; phylum Pseudomonadota; class Gammaproteobacteria; order Pseudomonadales; family Halomonadaceae; genus Oceanospirillum. Next base: position 81,604 of record JAKZRG010000018.1, on the reverse strand, counting down.
ATCGGTATTTCTGTTGCTGAATTAGAGAGCTGAACGGAAAGATCGAAGAGTTCGCGGATGCGCCTCTGGCTTATCCACGCTACACGATGCTTTTGATTGATGTGTAGGGGGGATACGAAATAAAAAACACCGAATACCCTTAGGAGCATTCGGTGTTTTTTATAACGGCTGGAAAAACTAAGCTGTTTTCAGCTGTAGCTCAAGGGGACTGCGGAAGTTGGAGGATGGAATCCAGCGCAGGTCCTGTTCCACTTTCGATATTTTCGGGAAAGCTTTCAGTACTTCTTCCACTGCAGTTTTACAGGCCAGTCGGGCAATAGCGGTACCCAAACAGGCATGTACACCGCCACCAAAGCCTAGATGACCTTTTGTCTTTCTGTTTAGATCATAGACATCTGGTTCCGGGAACTGACGTTCATCCCGGTTAGCAGAGCCATAAGCCAGACAAACAAAATCACCGGGTTTCATGGTTTGACCATGCAAGGTAATCTCGCGATTAATGCTACGACGGAAACGCTGGGCCGAGGTGTTATAGCGCAGGCTTTCCTCAATAGCATTCGGGATCAGATCTGGGTTATCGACCAGAGCATCACGTACTTCCGGGAAGTCGGTGATGTTCTTAAACAACATGGTCATAAAACCAGACAGGGATTCAATACCGGCCATAATCAAAGTGGTTACGGTTAGCAGAATTTCCTGATCTTTCAGCTTATCGCCGTCAACTTCGGACAGGATAAACTGGCTGAGTAGATCTTCACCCGGATTTTTCTTACGGGCTTCTACCAATTTGCCTGCGTAGTTCTGCATCCACTCGTATGCGGCCAGATGCTCTGGGCCTTTCTGACGTGTCACAGGATCGGTTTGCACCATCAGTACTGCTTTATCCCGTACTTCATCCAGACCTTCAGCAGGTAGGTTGAACAGGTAAACAATCAGATCTACTGTGTATCGGGAAGAAAACTCAGCAACAAAATCAAACTGATCACGACCTTTAAGCGCTTCAACATGTTTTTGTGCCACGGCAGTTGCCGGTTCCAACAAGTGAGTTAAAGCGCGTTTGGTCACTGCTTTCTGAATCAGGGCACGTAGACGGTCATGACGCGGTGGATCAGTGGTGCCTAAGGTCGACCCTGCACGGCCAGGTAATTCATTCAGCAAGTTACCTTTGGCGGAGGAAAATGTTTCCCAGTCATTCAGGGCCATCACGATATCTTCATGTCGCGATAGCACCCACATTTGTGCTTCTTCACTCCAGAAACAAGGATGCTCATTCCGCAAAATCTTATATGAGGGATAAGGATTAGCATCAATTTCAGGAGAGTAAGGATCAAATTTAAACATTTGCTTTCCTATTGCCTTACTTCGTTGTTGTTATATTAGACGTCGTTTTATGACGTTTTTTTGAATGCTTGTTCTTGGGAGGATTGTCCTGTGAACGTGTGACTAGTGTAGGTTTTGAAGTAAAAGGAAAAAATGGACTTTAGTGACATTGAATTGTACTTTTATAACAGATAGTTCTTTTTCTACTGCATATGGGTGTATTCTGAATGAAAAAAAATAACAGTCAAAATAGCCTGAACCAGATCTCAACCTACGCACTCTATAGCGAAGAAACGTCGTTAAGTGACCCGGAGTTTATTCATATTGAAGATATTCGGGTTCGAGCAGAGTTGTTTGATTGGAATATCAATATTCATGTGCACCCTAAGATGTTTCAGGTGATTTATGTCAAGACAGGTAGTGTCCGAATCCATATTGATGGATTGGAACAGGAAGAGCAGGCGCCTTGTTTAATCACAGTTCCCAGTAATGTGGTGCATGGTTTTAATTTTAGTGAAGCGTCGGCCAGTGGTTCGGTGGTGACTGTTGCCCAGCTGTTATTTGCTGACGAAGAGTTTCAACGTAAGTTCCCTTTTTATGAGGAGATTTTGCGTAGTGCTCATATCCTGACGTTATCAGAGGATGATGAAGATAAACCTTTTATTGAACAGCAGCTAGAGGAAATGGCCAGAGAGTACAGTGCTCAGTATGTGGGTAAAACGTCTATGTTTGAGTGGCTGCTTTTTGCACTTTTGCTACGAATTGGCCGTAAATTGCAATCCCATTTTGAACCCCATGAAACCGGTACCCGTTACGAGCAAAGGTATCAGACTTTGTGTGAACTCATTGAAAAACACTATCGTGAACATCTGCCCGCGACCCAGTATGCCGAGATGCTACACACATCATTAATGGGACTAAATCGTGCCTGCTCTGCGGTATCTGGCAAAAGTGTCGGGGAGTTATTGCAGGATCGTTTAATTCTGGAGGCACAGCGTTTTCTGATCTACACCGCTGCACCTGCATCTTTGATTGCTTATGATTTGGGGTTTAAAGACCCAGCCTATTTCTCACGCTTTTTTAAACGCCGGGTCGGTCTGTCACCGGGGGCTTTTCGGAATCAACGGGATACCTGATAAATCTTTCCCAAGCTTCCCAAAAATGACTTATAACCGTCGTTGCTTCTCCACTTTATGCCGATCTTCGGTCATGCCATGTTGCCAGTAGCTGCTGACGTACATGCGTCCTTTCAATATCAGAGGTTGTTCTTTTAGATGTTTTCGAGCTTCCAATACGTCGTTTAATTCACCGGCTAGCCAGATTGCCGGTTCGCCTTCTAGCCATTGCAGAGAGCGAATAACATCATTCAATGATTTATTATTACCGGGATTGGAGTTCAGTACCCAGTGAACTGCAAGCCCTTTAGGCAGTAGGGATAACTCAATATCCAGAGCTTGCTTATCGGATTCACTAATCACTTCCAGTACAAGATAACCCTTGGCATCAGAAGGCAGTTTTTTCAGATTGGCGCGAATGGCCGGCAGGGCGGTCATATCTCCGGCAATCAGAAACCAATCGGCGTTTATATCTACTGGTTTGCCTGCCCCTGGACCTGCGATGTTAATGGTATCACCGTTTTTTGACTGCTCCGCCCAAAGTGAAGCAGGGCCACCATCGGCATGAACCACAAAATCAACATCCATAGTGTTGGCTGTGTGATCAAGATTGCTGATGGTATAGGTACGCAATAAGGGTTTGCCCTGTTCTGTTTTGTCTTTGTTCAATTGCGGAAATACTAGTTTGATATAACCGCCTTCACCATCCTGCGGATAGTCCTGTATGGCTGCTCCCATCAATTTGATACGCAGCATATTTGGACTCAATAGCTGCTTATTGATAACGGAAAATGACTCCGGATTGGGCTTAGCCATGTGGTTATTCCTTCTAGGTTAGTACAGACTTTTTCACTAGAAATGGTTCTGCCTCGTTAACAATTGAAGATAAACCAATCTAATAATAATGATATCTATTATCATTTAATTTGCAACCTGTTGAATAATTAACGCTTTATTAACTCAGAGTTAATAATTGGTAGGGTTTATTATTTAGGCGCAAGCACTACATAATTTGCGTTCCTTTTTGGGAACGATCTGTTTTATTTTGGTTAATTGTTCTTTATTCGCCTCTGGTTAAACTGTAATCACGATCACAACAGTCGCAATATCGTTAACGCGGCATCTGGTGAAAAACAACAATGATGGCAGTGAATCTTGAGGCGAGAGTCATGACAGAGCAAGAAAAAGATTATCACGATATTCCAGGGACTTATGTCTTTGATGGGGCTCAATCCCGTATGGGATACCATTTAAATATGTTCTGCATGTCGTTAAACAAAGCAGAAAACCGCGATAAATTTCGTGAAGATGAAGCGTCCTATTTAGATACATTCCCTGTGACCCCTGAGCAGCGTGTTGCGGTTTTAGAGCGTGACTGGCTGGGTATGCTGCACTTAGGCGGCAATATCTATTACACCTTTAAGCTGGCTATTTTTGATGGTTTAACCATGCAGCAAGCAGGCGCAGCTATGTCTGGCACAGGCATGACAGAAGCTGAGTTTGTACAGATGATGTTAGAGGGTGGTCGTTCCATCGAAGGTAACCGTAGTAAGCAGGAGGGTAAATAATGGCTAAGATTATTGCAGGTGTTGGTACGTCTCATGTGCCAGCCATTGGTGCTGCGGTTGATCATGGTAAAACTCAGGAACCCTATTGGAAGCCTGTGTTTGAGGGTATGGAACCGGCTAAAAAATGGATTGAAGAAGTTAAACCGGATGTTTGCATTATTGTTTATAACGATCATGCCTCGGCTTTTTCTCTAGAATCCATTTCAACCTTTTCCATTGGTGTGGCACCGGAGTTTAAACCTGCCGATGAGGGTTATGGCCCTCGTAAAGTCCCCGATGTTAAAGGTAATCCTGAACTGGCTTGGCATATCACCGAATCTTTGATTATGGATGAATTCGATATGACTATCGTTAATGAGATGCCGGTGGATCATGGTCTGACTGTGCCCCTGTCCGTGATGTACGGTCAGCCGGAAGAGTGGCCCTGTGAGGTGATTCCGGTATGTGTCAACGTGGTGCAATACCCTCAGCCTACGGGCAATCGCTGCTATAACCTGGGTAAAGCGATCCGTAAGGCGGTTGAGTCTTATCCTAAAGATCTGAAAATTGCCATTTTTGGTACCGGCGGTTTATCCCATCAGCTACAGGGTGAACGTGCGGGCCTGATCAACGAAGAATACGATGAGAAATGGCTGGATGATTTTGTCGCTGATCCAGAAAAAATCAAAGATATTGGTCACACTGAATATCTGCGTGAAACCGGCTCGGAAGGTATTGAAGCAGTCATGTGGTTTATTATGCGCGGTGCTTTGGATCAGGATGTGAAGCAGATCCATCGCTTTACCCATTGCCCCGTATCCAATACTAACTATGGATTGTTAGTGCTGGAGAATAAAGACAGCTAATCCATTTTTTATAAAGTGTTTTATTTGTTCCACGAGCTTTGCAGTCGCTATGCGGCTGCTTTTTTCTTTCCGATAAATTAGGTTTTCTCATGGATAAACTATTGATCTCAACCTCTTTGACTTTGGAAGCGGCGCAGTTCTTGGCACAAGCGGCTATTGATCATGCCCGTCAAACAGGTTTTAAGATGAATGCCGTGGTGGTTGATGCTGCAGGAAATGCTTTGATATCACTGCGTGATCCTGGCGCTCCGTTACCCGCCAGAGATTTTGCTGAGAAAAAAGCCTATACCGCAGCTTGTTATGGTTGGTCGACGGATAAATGGAACGATATTTTAGCCGACAGAGCGGTGATTACTGCAGGATTGGCCCAGCATGAAAAAATAGCGATGTTTGGTGGTGGCTTACCTATTGTTGTGGAAGGTGAAGTGGTAGGTGCTATTGGAGTGGCCGGTGGCAAGGTAGCGGATGATATTGCCTGTGCGGAGGCAGCAATCAATGCCTTTAATCGGCTTTAAATCGAGTAATAACTGAGTGCTTTATGGTGTGTTGGGCTATTTATTATAAATAGACATAGGGATTGGTTCGGTGCTTAGTTTTTTTAAAAAAATACGGGCTTATTTTCATCAGTCTCCTATAGAAGATGCTCGGGCAGTGATTATAATTGGCACGGAATATACGAGTTATTCTGTTTCTGCTGCGCTGAATGAATCAGGCAAGTATCAAGTGATTGCCTTTATTGATGAGGAGCCTTGGCATCATCGTACCAAGATGCATGATGCCCTGGTGTATTATCCTGATGAGCTGCTGGCTCTGGTTGAGAAGCACAGTGAGAACCATACGATAGCGGCCGTGATCTCATTTCAAGGAGAAGGCTGGGAAATGAGCCTAGAGTGCCTTGATCAATTAAAAGAACTAAACACACGGTATTGTCAGGTACCTAAAGCGATTGAGTCTACAGCCGCTAAACTTGGTTTTATTCTGGATAGGGTTTAGCATTTAATCGATACCGGACTTTCACGGATCTGACTGATAACAAATGGGATTATTACTTGCCGCCAAGAAAGAATATTAAAAGGACAGTCCGTAAATGAAGTGGAATATTGATGATGTGCCTATCTTTGTTGCCGTTGTTCAACAACAAGGGGTTTCAGCCGCAGCGGATTTTCTTGGCAAACCTAAATCATCGGTCAGTCGGGCGATCACTCGCTTAGAGGAAGCTTTAGGGGTGCGTTTATTGGAGCGAAATTCCCGTAATGTACGCACTACCAGTGAAGGGGATGCTTTTTTTCGTCACTGCATCTCTATCATGGAACAGGTTGAAGAAGCTAACGCTCAGATGTCGGGCCTAACGGCAGTACCTACCGGTCCCTTAGTGGTTGCTCTACCTATGGCCTTTGGCCGAGAAATTATCGCAAAACATCTGGCCGAATTTGAACAGCAATATCCCCATATCGAATTAGAAATTATCATTACCAGTCACCCGGTAGATATTATTCAAGAACAGATCGACCTTGCAGTGACCATAGGCCCTTTGCATGATTCGGATCTGATTGCGAGGCAGCTATTGAGCAGTCGTTTGGTTTGGGTGGCCAGTGAGGCCTATGCCAAAGAGTATATCCAGGACGAAGCATCCGTTAATCTTGCTCAACATATTAAAGTCTGTGAAAAACGTTACGGGATTAATCGATTCCCTATCCGTGAAACCGAGCAAAAAAGCTATCTTGATCTCACTAGAGCCATTCATATTAATGATCCTATTGCCGTACGCGAAGCGGTATCGCACGGTTGTGGTGTCTCTATGATCCCTATGATGTACTGTAAAAAGCAGCTCAAAGAGGGCAGTCTGGTTGAGGTGTTTAAGCAGATCGAATTTGAGGCCAGTGCTTCATCCATTTCAGTGGTCTACCCAGGGCGGCGTTTAATTTCTAATAAAACCCGTGCATTTCTGGACTTTCTTCAACGTATTACCGCTAATATTTAAACGTAAAATAGGCGCCTTTTCAGACTCCACTGCCGATGTTTTTACACGTTCTCCTTTTACCTCTTTTCCTCTGCTATACCCTATTGATACTGCTTCTATATCAAAAATCAATGCCATGTGGGCTATTCGTATTGGTCTGTTCAGACCTTTGAACCATAGAATTAATGCCTAGAACCGTGGGGTAAGGCGCATTATTAGGTCAGATGGCAGCATATTTAGTCTATTTGTGCCAGGGAAACAATGTTAGCGGAACACCGCGTCAGTGCATTTTAATCTGATGGGAATAATAATTATGAATATCTCAATTGGTGCCCGTGTCGGTGTTGGTTTTATCTCCATGCTCATGTTACTGGGGCTATGTGGTTATGCCGGTATTTATGGCGTGAATAAGGTCTCTGAATCCTTATTATTTGTTACCGGACCGGCCTGGAATGCCGCGGATAGCAGTACCCATACCATGACTCTGCTGCAAAATGAGATGTTAATTACCGAGCGTATCTTATCCCGTGAAATATCCTCAGATGAAGGGAGGAGGTTGCTTGATGATATTCGGGAGCAGGTAGAAATATCAATACAGGGTATTAAGGATAATGGCTTGTTTGATGATGATATTTTGGCCAAGATTGATCTACTGATTCGTCAGTACCGGGGGAATAGACTCTCAGTATTGAGTGATCATCAATCGATTCGCGAACAGCTTGATCTTTTAACTGAGCAGACAGAAGGGGTGGTCAATCAGATTCGTCAGACTCAGGAGCACACTGTCGCCTATCAGGAAAAAAACCGTCTTAATTTAGATGCCGTGGCAGCAATGAAAGTCACGGATAAGCACTTGGACAGTGCTCGTACCAGTGTTTTGTTATTGGCCCATAGCCTACAGCAGTTGTTCGAAGCAACGGACCAAGGTGAGGCGATGAAAAAGCTAAACCGTCACCGTAAAAGTTTAATAAAGTCACTAAAAGCGGCTTATAAAATTTTAGTACGCCATCAATTAAAGGAAGATAAGGCTCTATTGAGAAACAGTGTACGAGCGCTGGATCAGCTGTTTAGTCAGGTGATGGTGGATAATATCTCTTTTCTGGAGCAACGCTCTACGATGAGACAGGTGGGCGATACTCTGCTAACGCAACTGACCGCGTTAAAAAAGCGGGGCGTGGCGACAATTGAAGGGGAAGTGTCTCAAGTCAGTGCGCTGGTCACTCAATCCAATACCTTGATTATCAGTGCTGCAATTGGCGGTGTTCTAGCGGCGTTGGTAGCCTTAGCTGTCATTATCTTTACCGTGGTATATCCCATTCGTCATGTTGCGCGTAGTTTGCAGCAGATTGGTGAAGGCGAGAGTGATCTCAATGTGGCTTTGAAAGAATCCGGTGCAACAGAGTTGGTGGTTTTAGCCAAAGGTTTTAATGGTTTTGTGGCTAAAATTCGCAAAACGATCACTGTGGTATCTGAATCAGTAGAAGAATTATCCAATGGCGCAAACACGTTAAAAGAGTTAAGCCTGAAATCTGCAGAAAGGATTCAAACTCAAACTCAGGAAACAGAGCAAGCTGCAGCAGCCGTACATGAATTAACCGTTACTGCTGGAAAGGTGGCGGAACATGCTGCAGAAGCGGCTGAAGCCGCAAGCCAAACGGATAAAAGTGCGGCCAAGGGCAAGCAGGATGTTGATGCAACCAGTGAATCCTGCCATAGCCAAATTGAGCAATTAGATATCGCTTCTGCTGTTATCGCTCAGTTAGCGCAAGACAGTCAAAACATCAGTAATGTCTTAGAGGTGATTGACAGTATTGCCGAACAAACCAATCTATTGGCATTGAATGCAGCCATTGAGGCAGCCCGAGCGGGAGAAGCAGGTCGAGGTTTTGCCGTGGTTGCGGATGAAGTGCGTCAACTGGCTAGCCGTACACAAACAGCGACGACTGAAATTCAATCGGTGATTCATAAATTACCCGTGGCAGTCAATGAAGCAGTAAGTGCAATGGGGGTAAGCAAGTCGGTGGCAAAAACCAGTGCCTCTCAAGCACAGAAAGCCGGTGAGTCTCTGGTGGATATCACCCGTGAATCCAATACGATCAGCGATATGAATCTACAAATTGCCAGTGCAGCAGAACAGCAAGCGGCCGCCGCAGAGCTTATTACTCAAAGTGTCAGTACGATCTCAGAAAGGGCAAAAGGCGCACTTAAAGCAGCGGACTTAATGACGACTTCTTCTGAGCAATTAACCTCTTTGTCTCAGCGCTTAAATGGTATCGTTTCATCATTTAAGTATTAGTGGTTGTCGTAAGGACAAACGGCCAAATAAAAAAATGCCCGGTTGATGTTTAGTCCACATCAACCGGGCATCTTTGTTATGACGAGGGGTTTACAGCAGATCGTTCATGGCACATTGCACATGAGCAAACATACCGCCATCACATGGAATGTTAGTACCGCGAATCCAAGCGCTCTGCTCACTACACATAAAGACCACAACCGGTGCGATATCATCTGGAGTTCCCGCACGATCCATCATCTTCATATCTTCTTCTGCACGCTCTCCCAAGGTTTCTAGGAAGTCGGCCAGAATTGGTGTTTCTACTGGACCAGGGCTCACGCAGTTCATACGAATACCACGATCACGCCACGTCCAACGGTTCTGCATAGTCCAGCCGATTAACGCTTCTTTTGAGAAGAAGTAGCTGCGGGCATCATCAATGTCATGTTCGGCACAGAAGGCATCTACAGCAGAGAAATCGGTCAGATCATTGGATGCCTTAATAGCTGGGATCGCTTGCGGCCAGCCCACACCGGCTAAAGACGCCACATTCACAATAGCAGCACCTTCAGCCAATTTAGCGGCGTAACCCAGAGTCAGGCGTTTTAGGCCCAGTAGGTTAACCTGTAAAACAGGCACTGCACCTTTAGTGGGAGGCAAACCGGCAATATTACATAGTCCATGTGCCCCTGAAGGTAGAGACTCGATCAGGTTGTCGATAGAACCGGGATCAGATAGATCCGCTTCAAAAAACAGGTCAACGTTAGCCTGAGGAGGGTTACGATCCACGCCGATCACGGTAGCACCTTGTGCTTTTAGCAACTCACAGGTTTTTGCGCCAATACCGGATGAACAACCTGTAACGATGATCTTTTTATCTGTAAAACTCATAATAAACCCCTTCTTTTTTGTTTTGGTTGCCGGGTCTATCTCTTTTGAGAATGGATTATTCCCGGCATTAATAATTTATTAGTTGATGGCTTTTTTATGCCGCTCCGAGATATGCATCTTGCACCGCTTTATCCGTACGCATCTGCTCGGCATCACCAGAGGCCACCACTGCACCGTTTTCCAGCACATAAGCGCGATCAGCAATCTCAAGGCTTTTAACGGCGTTCTGTTCGACTAATAAGACACCGACGCCGTTGTCCTTAATTCTTTCCAGTGCTTTAAATAGCTCACCAACAAAAAGTGGGGAGAGGCCCAAGGAGGGTTCATCCAGTAATAGAACCTCCGGTGCGGACATTAGGGCACGGCCAATGGCGACCATCTGCTGCTCGCCACCGCTCATGGTTCTAGCCACCTGATCCAAGCGCTCTTCTAGTCTAGGAAAGAGTTCCAGTACTTCCTTATAGTGTTTTTCTTCATGGGCTCTGGCTCGTTTCGGATAAGCACCGAGTTTTAGATTTTCCCGTACTGTCAGATCGCCAAAAATACCGCGCCCTTCAGGTACTAAAGCCAAACCCGATTCAACAATTTGGTGTGGTGGCAGTTTGCCCAGATCAAACTGATTCATCTTGACCTGACTATCATTGTCCATGGTGACAAGACCACCCAAAGACTTCAGCAAGGTGGTTTTACCGGCGCCATTGGCTCCCAGGATGACAACAATCTCTGCAGGATTAACGTTAAGAGCAACACTTCGTAAGGCTTGGTGATGACCGTAACGGACACTGAGCTGATTCACATTAAGCATCGTCGCCTCCTAAGTAAGCTTTGATCACTTCAGGATCAGATAACACGGTTTTAGGCGTGCCATCGGCAATCTTCTGACCGGCATTCATCACTATCACCCGATCACATAGCGCACGAATAGCATCCATCACATGCTCAACTAAAATAATGGTGCGGCCTTCTTCTCTTAGGGACAGAATCAGCTCAATACCGATCTTAAGCTCGCTGGGGTTTAGGCCAGCCAACCACTCATCCAATAACAATAGATTAGGATTAGCAGCGATAGCCCGAGCGATCTCAATACGTTTTTGGTCAATGTAGGTCAGCTCATCAGGCATTAGCTCGGCTTTACCCGTGAGTCCCACTCGCTCCACCAGTTCATAGGCCCGTTCCCGAGCTTCATCCCCCCAAATACCGTGGGGGCCAAAGGCTAAACCGGCCATGATATTTTCCACCACGGTCATGGATTCCAGTACCCGAACCAACTGAAAGGTACGGGCGACACCGGCCTGAGCAATCTCATGGGCTTTAAGATTTTCAATATGATGCCCCTCCAAGACAATCGCGCCATCCGTTGGGTTAAGAGCACCAGAGATCAGATTAAGAGCCGTGGTTTTACCGGAGCCATTGGGGCCTAATAAACCCAGAATCTCACCATGGTCGAGATCAAAGGAGAGGCCATTAACGGCCACCAAACCACCAAAGCGTTTGGTCAGATTATTGATATGTAGCAGGGACGTATGTTCCATTAGCTCGCCTCCTTAGTATTATGGCTATCGATAGGGGCTTGAGCCTGTGTTTGAGCTTGAATTTGGGCTCTTCTTTGAGAAAAAATAGCCGTGAGCTTAGGTTTATGTTTCTCGATCAAGCCCACCACGCCATGAGGCACAAAATAAACAATAATCAGGAAGATACTGCCCAGCAATAAACTAAAGTGATTCGGGAAGTTCGCCATCAGTGCTTCAAACAACAGCGTCAAAGGTACTGCACCTAAAATAGGCCCCCATAGACGATGCACACCACCCAATAACGCCATAATCACTACGGTAAAGGAGATCATAGGGTTATAGGCAATAGCGGGTTCAATATAGGTCCAGCGAGGAGCCATAATGGCACCGATCACAGCAATAAAAGCGGCACTGATGGCAAAAAGCAGTACCTTGCTTAGCGCAATATTAATACCGGAGTGAGCGGCAACGGTTTCATCATTACCGATGATCTGCAGAGCAAAACCTAAACGAGAACGATTGATCAGGGTACCTGTGATAAAGATCAGCAGGATCATCCCCAGCAGTAACCAATAGATCTCTGCTTGAGTGATATCTATAAAGATATAACGACCCACATCAAAGTTAACGTTAACCTCGTACCAAGTCACCAGCTGGCGCACCAGCTCAGCCAAGCCAAAGGTAAAGATTACAAAATACACACCGGATAAACGCAGGGTGATCATACCTACAATGGCCGCCATAGAAGCACCAATAATGGCAGCAATCACCAGAATCAGTGACCAGTGCAGGCTTTCACCCAATACCGCCATGGTAAAAGCACCGGAGCCAAAAAAAGCCGCCGTAGCCAGAGAAACCAAGCGAGTGGGGCCAGAGAACATAGACCAAGCTGTCGTCAGGCCGATATAGCTGGCCAGAGTGATGCCCATGGACAGATAAAAACCATCGTCCAATAACGGCAATATGGCACTGGCTAAGAGTAAAATGATGCCTAATAGCGCCTGCTGAGTGGCTAGCGCTTGTTTGGCTATTTTAAAGGATTGAGTCAGTTGCATTAGGCCAGTCTCCGTCCAAATAGACCCTGAGGTAGAAATACCAGAGTGATCAAAAATAACGTGTAGGTTGCTGCCAGAGTCAAACCGGGATCGATATAGGTCGCCACGGCCGTTTCTGCCAGACCCAGTAATAAACCGGCAATCATAGCGCCACGAATATCACCCACACCGCCCATAATGACGATAATCAGTGCCTTCATGGTAAAGATCACACCCATAGAGGCGTTGAAGGTTAAAAACATCGCGATTAAGCCACCGCCACTGGCAGTGATCGCACCACCTAGAGCAAAGGTAAAGGCCGCAACGGATTTAACATCGATAGCCACTAAACCCGCAGACTCAGGCCCAACGGCAACCGCACGAATAGCGGTACCAAAGCGAGTACGAGTCAGACCAAGATACAGCACAATGCCAATAACAAGAGCCGCAGCAAAAGCCACTAAACGATTTAGAGCAAAGGTAGAACCGAACAACTCCACCGGCTCGGCTAAAAATGAAAAGCTATAGTAGTCACCGCCAAAAGCGATCAACATCAGTCCCTGAAGGATAAATAACAGGCCAAACGTGGCCAGAATAGTATCGACTTCTAAAGCCCCCTGATTCTTGGCGCGTTTCACCAAAGGGGTCATAAAGAGTTGGTAGATAAACCAGTTCACCAAGAAGGCGAGTGGCGCGATGATAATAAGACCGATGATTGGATTTATTGCTAGGGTATTAAAGAACCAAAAGGCACCAAAGGCCGCACCGATCAGAATCTCGCCATTGGCGAGATTCATGATACGGGACACACCATATTGCAGCGTGAGTCCCATGGCGATCAGAGCATAGGTTCCGCCTAACAGTAATCCATTGATAATGGCGTCTGTGAACACAAACGTTTCCTCTTATGATAGTTGGCAGATAATGGTTACAAATAAGTTAGGGGACGTTATTAAGAGCTTTAGTCTTCACTGGCTTACCAGTTAGGCTTAGGCACAACCGGATTAGCAGCACCCTCAAACTTGGTCGGAGCTACACCGTAAAAATCACCGTTTTGCCATTGACCCACCCACCAGACTTTTTTGTACTGGTTGTTTTCTAGCTTGATCTTGCCAACCACCGTATTAAATTCGCCGCTCTGGATCTCTTTGGTCACGGCTTTACGATCAAGAGAACCTACCCGCTCGATAGCCTGTCCCAATACTTCAAAACTGGCATAAGTCACCGCACTGGCCCAACGATCCGGCTCTTTACCAGTTACCGCTTTATGACGCGAGATATAACCCTGCATCTCTGGCGTATTAGGATTCCAACCACCCACACCCATCACACCATCAACCTCTTTACCAAATTTATTGCCATAAACCGGGAAAGCAGTACCCACACCTAAATAAAAGACCTTAGGGTTAAAACCAGCAACCTTAGCTTGCTCCGTTAGGGCAAAGGTATCGGGCGGATAGCTAAAACCCACAAATACGTCGGGTTGTTTGCGCTTGGCCTCATTAATTAACGGGCTTAAATCCTGAGAACCCAAGGGGTAGGACTTGTTGTAAACCAGCTCAAAACCATGATCAGCAAAGGCACTACGACCGGCGCGGGCCATATCGATACCAAAACCATCCGCCACACTGACCATGGCAACTTTATTACCAATCTTTCCGCTATCACGCTGGGCAGATAACATCTCCGCCAGGGCATCAGCCCCGTCAGAACCCTTACCTAGGAACCAGAAACTATTAGGCCAGCGCTTAGCCAGCATAGGGGATTTTTCGGTAACGGCATTTACCGCTAATTGAGGGTAACCATAACGGTTAAACAGAGGGCCAGTGGCCAGGTTGGTGGCCGTACCGTAAGGAGCCAGAATAAAATCAGCCTCATCCTTAGTGGCCAAACGTTGTACTGCACGGACCGCATCTTCGTTTTCACTGCGGTCATCGTATTCAATCAATTCAATAGGCATACGCTTACCAATACTGGACAGCATCAAACCGCCTTTTTTATTCACCTCTTCTACCCACAGCTTAATATTTGGCGTTAAGGTAATAGCACCACCACCGGCCAGCGCTCCAGTCATAGGAATCACCGCACCGATCTTTACAGACTTAACCTCATCGGCCAGCAGTTGCATGGAAAAGCCTGAAACCGCACAGGCGAGGGACGTCATTACAAAGGTTTTTCGTAGACCCTGAAGCATAGAATTCTCCAATGTGCAGACAACAACACTACTGATCAGAGCAAAAACACCCGCTAATCAATAACCCATAACCTGTCGCCTGCGCTTTTATTTTTATTGTTTGGGTGATGCTATGACACCATAGGAACAAGGGCCGAAAACATGTCAGTTTCCTGCCCATTTTTGTTGGAATCCTGTCGTAAAAAGCAAAAAAGAGAGAAAAAAGGATAGGGCAGTAAAAATTATTGTAGAAATTCCGGGGTAGTTTTGTGGATTTTCGGTTTGGAGGGGGGATGGTGGGTAAATAGAGTGAGAGTAGAGGGCAGTGTATGTGTTTTAGCACCAGAATTGGAAGTTTTGGTCAATGGAAAGTTGGAGAGCGATTGGTTCCTTGATGTCAAGCCAATATTAGCTTTGCAATGAGCCTAATAAACTCTTGATAACGGTTAAAAATAGATACCTTAAAACTCTTTAAGGCGATCATTGTAATAATGCTTGGGTAGAGGCAGTCATTATTTACAAAGTTAAAAAAGAAAAATGCAGAGAAGGACCTTTCCTCTCTGCATCTACTCAGACCTTAGTCAATGTTCCAAGGTTGAGCTGGTAGGTTCGGACCTGCTGCCCATTTATAGCAGCCACCACCTGCCGCACAACTGTCAAAGCTGTGGCACTGCTGCTTTGTCAGTTTGCCTTGTGGAGCTGGCACCCAAGGATTACCACTGCTGTTTTTCATCCAATAGCAACTGCGGGAAGACTCTGCCAGGCCAAACACAAAGGAATAATCCGTCGCGTAGGGCTTGTCATTTAGTAGTTCTTTAGCATCTTTGGCAACGCTGGCAAAGGCATGGCATGACAGACAATTAAATCCCTGCGCATAAGTCTCTAAGGTGGTATTAGCTACCGGAACCTCACTAATTGTCGGCGTTGCACCGCTAATAGATAAAGGTGTTAGTGGTGGGTTGCCTGGAGGCGCATTGTCATTTATCGCTGCCGACGACCAAAGTGTGTTAACAAGTTGGTAGTTGGCGAATACCGAGTTGGCATTGGCTTGCTTGATGAGCTTCTGCGCCGAGGCGTTAATCGATGCAATCTTGTTATCCGTTGTGTCTTTGATCTTAAAATCACGCGATACCTGGATTGGATAAGGATCACATCCGTTGGCCTTGTCTAGAGAGTAAGCCGGTGAGGTATTTACGTTACAACTCGTCTTTGTCGCCGCAACATTATTTACTTTTTTGGCGCTGCAAGCAGCAGGTACATCTTTTGTGCTGCAACTTTTTGAATAGAAGGTGTAAGCATCAGGATCACTCAGCGTTGCTATATCTGCAGTGTCGGGGGCATTCATCTTGTGCTCAAACGTCGACCATACCCACTGTGGTTGAGAAGCCGTTTTGTGAATGATGTGTAAACCCACCAGCGCCAACGTTTTAGTGCTACAAGTATTGGTCGACTCATCGTAAATGGAGGCGCTGCTCAATTTAAAATCAGTCTTCCAGTTTCCTTGTTCGGGGTTCTCAACTTCCAACCAGGCGGCTTTAAGCTCCAGGCCACCCAATTGTGTCTTGTCAGTCGGTTTAACACCATAACCTAACGGCATTGCTATGTTTTTATGTGCTTTAACCCTGTCTGCCTGTGCATTGGCATCGTACAATGTATTATCCACGATAAAATTGTATTGATCTTGGCTAAACAAAATCTCGTAATAAACCAGTTGCCCCTGTTTATCCGCTAACCAGTTTGGGTTGTTGCTCGGGAAGGCTTGTGCAGTTTCCGCGCTTAGGTTAAAGCTTTCACCGGTTTGTGCAGTCGTACTGGCTTTACGGCTAGATGTCATTACGCGGTAGGCCTGCCCGTTGCTAGCGCAGCTGGCAGGTGCAGTGCCACTTCCCCAGGGGGCGGCTTGTGTGCCAAAAGGACCAGGAATGGCGGCATTCGGTAAAAATACCGCATCAGCATTGGCGTAGGTCTCCCATACCCCCAGCGGTTGCTTTGCAGCGCTGCCAGGGGTACCGAATTGTGAGGCAGTAGCCGATGTATCCGGTTTTCCCGGTGTACCAACTTGGGCTGGCCAGTTAAGCCCCATAAATACCTGCCAAGCAAAACAATTAACACCGTTTTGCGAGGTAATCATGGTGTCTCCCGGTACGTAGGTACTCACCGAAGGGGCGTTTAAACAAGCAAATGTTGGCGGTGTTGTTACGGCTTTTGCCGTTGTGGCATGCACTGGGGTGTATGCCGTAAGGTGAGCAAGTGCAACCATAGGTAGACTGAACATGGCTGAACGCAGGTATTGACGTTTTTTATTCATTATATTTCTCTCCTATGCGTCGATATAGATAAGGCCTGGCAATGGCTTAGGTGCTTCCGTAGAAGCCGGGTTGTTGATAAAGACGCCACGCAAACCTGGTGTTGCTCCCGGTGTTACCTCTAGCGTCACGTAGAAATTGTAAAGACTTCCATTACTGCCAGATCCACCGCCGACCGGAGTACCGTCGGAATTAAGTACTTCATTCACCTTAACTGTAACATTCGGATCGACGGTAGATCCGTCGCTATTATAGATCCCAATTGTGGCCTGTTTTACGTTGTCGCTCGCGCTGACATAACTCACCTGCATCAAAATATCTTTGTACTCTATGCCCGGCTGCAGATATACAGGTAGTGCAACAAAAGGCGGGTTGGCGTTTACTTCACTCATTGCCTCGAATACCTGTTTTCCAATAATCATGCTCGGATAGCCATTGCTCTCACCGCTTTTATGACCAACCGGGGGCAGCGGTGTTTGTGCCTGAGTTTCCGCTGGTTTTGGTACTGCAGTAGCGGCAATGGCAACTTTAAAAGTGTCTGCTATCTGACCTGCGTATTTAATTGGTTGTGGGGTTTGACTCGGCCCATTAGCACCACCTTCTACAAGTGTGCCAATTGTTACATCTTCTAACGTATGGCCGCTGGGTGCATGAAACTTCATGTGCAGGATCTGATCGTAGCTCCGACCATCCACACCTGCGCGGAGACCACGCACTACGCTAAACCAGTTGTCGACGCATGTACCTTTTGGGAAGGTGTAGTTACTAAAATCAGGGGCTTGCAGATATAGCCCAAGTGGATTGGTTAGCATTATCTTTACATCAACATTTTTTACTACCTGGTTAACTTGTAAACCTATGTGTGGATCACTATTGCGGTAAGGGCGGCCAAATGCACCGGCACATACCAGGCTCTGCATATTGTAATTTTCAGGGGGGAGTTCCCGTAGTAAAGTGGCCTGAGCGGCAAGCAGTATCTCAGCACCAATGGTGTTAGGTGGGCTGGTTAAATGTACTGCCCCTCCATGGGTAGAGTCTGCAATCGTACCACTATTCCATTTGTTTAACGGATTGTAGGCTGGCGCACCTGTGAACGGGTCGTTAACTACCTTTCCTTTTGAGTCTTTTAACTGAAGATCTTCAACGCTAATGCTGTCGCCCTTACTCAAAAGCTCGTTGTAAAGATCAGCTACTTTTTGGGGCTCTACTTTCCACAGGGTGTACCAGTATTCTGGATTCTCGCAGGTAAAATTAATGTTGGTGATCTGGCCGTTTTGATTCCGAGTTACTGCCCATTCGCAGTATTCGTCTAACCAGCCGCGTGGGCCATAAGGATCGTAGCGCTTCCAGTCACTTGATTCCTGAGTCCAAGACATTTGAGGACAGGTCTGACTCGGGATTTTAAAGGGCAGTCCATCTTTACTTTGTTCCGTGGCTAAGTCACTGGTGTAATTTACATCGCCAAAATCAGCCAGGTGGAATACTTGCTCGTCGGTGAAGGCATAAGGGCTTTTTTCTGTTTGCGAAAAATACAGCTTTAAACGATTTGGGAAAGCGGTCCAGAACACTGGCTCCACAATGTGAGAATCAAGCGGGAAAGACACTTCCTTGCGGTTAACGTACCAATCACACGGTGCTTGGTTGGTAGCAGTCCATGGATTACTTACAATCGAGGCCTGATTCGCGGCATCCAAGCCTTGATCCCATAGGGTGTCCATCTTGTCTTGAAGGGGCGGTTCATCGTAAAAATCTTGTACTTGTGCGGGTGTCGAGTAAACGTTAGAGAAGTCGACGTTATCGTTATCGCTCATCTGTTATTCCCTTTCCTTAATAGTTGACGGATAAATGTCTGTGTCCTGAGTTTTTAAGGCTCGAAAACCAATGACATAGCACAGCCACACTCATGCGACCGCCAGAATGGTTCCTTGTGATGCTCTGGTATTTGACTCTTAATGTCGATTACACTCGATTACAATAAAAAATCGACAAAAAACTGGACACCCACAAAAATTAGACAGCTCACAAGTCATGGTCTACCTTGAATTCAATCGCTAGGGAATAGCGCTTCAATCAAGGAGGATTACACCATGACTCGTGCTCGCCGTGAACAAATCAGCCCTTCAGATACTCCGTATTATCACTGTATTGCCCGTTGTGTTCGTCGCGCATTTTTATGCGGTTAAGATCAATTCTCAGGTCAATCTTTTGAACATCGCCGTCAGTGGATTTTGGATCGTTTAACCGTACTGGATCATATGTTTGCTATTGATGTTTGTGCTTATGCCATCATGTCCAACCACTATCATCTTGTGCTTTACATTAATCAGGTTGAAGCGGAACAGTGGTCAGCAGATGAAGTGATAGAGCGTTGGAAGCTACTCTTTAAAGCCCCTGTATTAATTCAGCGTTTCCAAAAGGGTGAATGCAGCACAAATGCCAAATTGGAAAAGGTGCATGAGATTGTCGAAAAGTGGCGGGGAAGGCTGTCTGATATCAGCTGGTTTATGCATTGCCTGAATGAATATATTGCTCGCAAATCCAATGTAGAAGATCGCTGCACAGGCCGATTCTGGGAAGGACGCTTTAAGAGTCAGGCTTTGCTGGATGAACAAGGACTTTTTAACCTGCATAGCGTATGTGGATCTGAACCCAGTACGAGCGGCAATAGCCGATTGCCCAGAAAGCTCAGATTTCACTTCAATTCAGCAGCGTATCAGAGAGTATGCCAAACAGAAGAATAGTGCAGATTCCCCCCGATTAAAGCCGCTCTCTGCCAAACAAAAAGAGAGTGATCGCTCAATCACTTTTGACTATGCGGATTATCTGGAGCTGATTGATTGGACGGGTCGATGCTGTAGAAAGGATAAGAGGGGGCATATTCCCGTACACCTACCGCCAATACTGCAACGGCTCAATATCGATCAAGATGCTTGGCTTAAAGCAATGCGACGTGAAGGTCTGCAAACCTGTAGAGCTATGGGACACATCGAACGACTCAAACAGTTTGCTAAAGATAAAGGATTAGCCTGGGTTTCTTCGGGGAGTCAGTTTAAGGCTCTATTTGTTTAAGACAGACAAGTATCCAAGTCCTCGAAATATCCTTTATTAACAAATCTGCCGTTTTATTCACCCTGTAGCACTGAAATTGTGGTTTGGTGTTGTTTTTCTTTCATCAAATACCGTAATTTTCAGTTCTCTGATTTTTAGATGCGACATATATTGTCACTATTGATTTGGTGGTTATTTTTAATAAATAATGGCTGTCCCTATTTGTTGTTGGGTAGCCTACAGATGGAATTGTATAAATATATAAAGTCAGAGTTTATTGACTCAGCACTGTCTCAAGGTTGTTTTAGGCTTGGGACACTACTCGACTACCAAGATGAAGAGCGGCATGGTGAGGAAATTGGTGAAAGAGAGGAAGGATTAATAAACCTTCATGCCGAAGCTTGGGACGGAAAGGAAATCGATTTGTCCTCTGACACCCCTGAAGCACAATTCATTCGTAGTTCTCTCAAAGTATCCAAGGTAGACCCTTGGTGTAAAAACAAAATTCGCTTCGGTGAAGGTACTCATATGGTATTTCAGCAGCGATCTAAGGATGGTTTGATTTTCTGTGCTTCTAGAACGTTTAACCCTGATGTAATGAATCAATTTAAGTGCGATGCGTGCATAGTGATTAAAGACGCGCATAAGTTCTTCAAGTCAATTAGTAATCACATTGAGAGCTATGCAACATTCAGGCAAGCATCGAAAATCACATACATGCCAAGAAACCAACTTCTTAGGAGCACTACATTTGTTCATCCGGCTTTTCTCAAGCCTACAGAGTATCGTCACCAAGACGAGTACCGAGCAGCATGGGGCTTTAAACCGGGCCTGCCTGCTTCTCCTGTGATAATAAAAGTACCTGATTGCACTAAATATATTGAGCGGTGCATATGATGTATAACAAGCGCATGAAACATCGCCCTGATCTTGACCCGTTTTAGTGGACACCTCCATTCCCCACTGGAGGTGCTAAAATGCCTAGATACAACACCTCCAAAGCCGTGATCTTTCCTTCAGACACTAGTTGTCATTAAGCGTATAACACAAATAGTGTCGCGAGACTCGACCAGGTCAAAAATACCGGATATTAGGACACCAAATACTCATTGCTTTGCATCGGTATTTGGTGTTTTATTACTTGCTAATCAATAAAAGGATTGTTCTTACTGCAAATATTTAAATCTATTTAAGCGCTACCCCTGAGTGCTGGAAACACCCAGAGGCAGCTAACCACAACTGATATCGGAAGTATCAATAATGGCTAACAGTGATAGTACGTCAGAGTTTCGCTCGTTTAAAGAAAATTTTCTTTATTTTCATCAACTTAAGACCTGTAATTTTCATTACAGCGTTTCGTTAAGTCCTACCTATTTTTATCTTTTTCTTTTGGTTCTAAATCTCCAATACCGCCGATTCATGGTGTTATGCATAACTTTGCCTATGGTTTTGTGGCATGCGATGGCAGGTCTGAATAAGGAGGCATTGTGATGGGCAAAGTGACAAAGGATGCAACCGATCAAAAATCTGTGTCTGTAGATACCGCTCCGGTAAAGGCTGTGGCTCACCGTCTGAATCAGTGTTTTGATGATTTTAGTTATCGATGCACGTTTATGCTGACCGCTTTAGAGAAAATAGCGTTTGATGAGGAGTTCCCCAATGTGGAGCCGTCTTCTTTGGGTGCGTCTCTTTATGTGGGGGAGTTGATTGAAGAGCTAACCCGTATTCAGCAAATGGTTGATGAGCTTCAGAGAGAAGCACTTCAGTTGGAGTAGGTTCTGTTATAAGTCGCTAGGCAAACGTTTTTCATATTCAAATTTATCAGTGATGGGTTATTCGCGGATGCGCCTCTGGCTTATCCACGCTACGTGCTGGTTTGTCTGTGGGAAATGTGTTTTTAGCGCGGAGAGATAGAACCGTGCCATGTACTTCAATAATACAATCCCGATAATTTCTTATAGTTGAAAAATCAGGAAAAATGGGATCACTCTAGATTTATTCTCATTAACTGCTTATCGGGAAGGGTATAAGAAGGCATGGCGCTCTTCAGAATTTAGAAGAGAGCTTATTGCTTAAAGGCTTTTTTCTGTTTGTTGCGTGATACGCGATAAACAAAGCGGGTCGGTTGTGAAAGTTATGAATTACGGATCTCTTATCAGAAAAGCAAGAAAATTCAGAAGATGGACGTTACAGGATTTAGCCGGTGAATTAGCTGACCAAGGTATTGAAATTGATACGGGTAATCTGTCCAGAATAGAAACGGGGAAGCAGGGCATCAGTAGTCATGTATTGGATGGCATATTGTGTTCTTTTGGTATTTCAATTGAGGCGTTGTTGCTGAAGGCTTCGGAACCTTTGGAGTGTTCAGACACTAAAACGACACTGGAGAAAACGGCTCTTTGTCCGGTGATATCGTGGAACCAAGCGGCAAATTGGCAGAATATTCAGGTTAGGGATAAATCGACTATGGCTGATGAATGGTTGATCTGCCCAATGCCCCATGAGCTGGATACTTATGCTTTACGACTGTCCGGTGAAAGTATGCAAGACCCTTACGGGGATATCCACTTTGATGATGGCGATATCGTGTTTTTCGACCCGGCAGAAACTGCCGGAAATAATAGTTTTATCGCAGTAAAAGAGTCGGACGAAGCGGAGGTTACTTTCAAGCAGTTAATCATTGAAGGTCGTACAAAATACCTGAAAGCACTTAACCCAGATTGGCCCGATAGAATTACTCCTGTTAAGAACAGTGCCGTCATATGCGGTGTGGCGATTTGTAAATACCGCAGCTGTGTTGAAAAGCCGATGGAGCGCTAATAAGCGAGATGATTCTGTGATTACAAAATATCAGAGAGTGTTAAGGGTCGGAGAGGTGTCGGAAAGCACCTCTGGCTTTTCTGAACTGCCTTATGATAGTAAAGAGTCTGATTTATATCAGAAAAATCTTACAAAACTAGGGTTTTACCTAGGTGGGTTGGGGACTGAATTCTGGTAGCTTGGACTTCTACTAAAGTAAAGAGTATTGACTGTTTTTTTATACAGTATATTTGGATCGTTCAATAAACACATAAAAAGGAATATTTATGCAACCTTATGAGCAATATGAGAAACACGGTTTATCCCAACCCATTAGAATCAAGCCATCGTTAAAGATGCATGCGTTACTGTGGGGTGGAGGATTATTCCTTTTAATCGGTTGTTTCCTGGCCTTGTCTGACGATGATTTTAAAATGCAACTTATTGGAGTAGGGGGAGGGATATTTTTTGGTTTTGCTCTTACTCTTTTTGCGAGTGCATTATCTAGGAGTAAGTCCAAAGGTCTTGTTGAATTTTCTGAAGATGGCCTATGGCTTTCTTCATTAGGTACGACATTGCCTTGGCACTCAATTGGACCTGCTTGGATCAATACTACGAAACATGCAGGTGGTAAAACTGATGATGTTGTATTCATCGCTAAAGGAATAGATCGTTATACCTCAGATGTAGATTTCTTCTCCGGCATCCATTTAAAATTAATGAAGCGTACTTTGGACCTTGGTAAAGGTGGCGCTATCGACTTCGGGTTAGAAACTCTATTTAATCTGTCTGATGATAAGGATTCCTTTAATGATCTAACCACACAGATTGAATATGCTCGCAATCAAGCACAATCAGATCCATCAGCAATTTTACTGAATATACCAGTGCCATTTCGTATGGGTATCAATCCAAATGAGTTGGTTGCAATTTTAAATAATGAACTATCAAAACAAACAATCGATCAAAATTAAATAAAAAACTGGACATATATGGACACCTCGCCAGGTTTTGGTCTGTTTCACACTTACCAATATGGCACATTGCGATGCTGATTGATTGGCGAGATGTCCATCTCATCACCCACAAAAGTTAGACAGTCCACAAGTCATGGTTTACCTTGAGTTCAATCGCTAGGGAATAGCATATCAATCAAGGAGGATTACACCATGACTCGTGCTCGCCGTGAGCAAATCAGCCCTTCAGATAGTCTATATTATCACTGTATTGCCCGTTGTGTTCGTCGCACATTTTTATGTGGTGAAGATCAATTTTCAGGTCAGTCCTTTGAACATCGTCGTCAGTGGATTTTGGATCGTTTAATCGCACTGGATCATATGTTTACTTTTGATGTTTGTGTTTATGCCATCATACCCAATGACTATCATCTTGTGTTTTACATCAATCCTGCAACGGCTCAATCTTGATCAAGATGCATGGCTTAAAGCAATGCGAAGGCCTGCAAACCTGTAGAGCTATGGGACACATCGAACGACTCAAGCAGTTTGCTAAAGATAAAGGATTAGCTTGGATTTCTTCGGAGAGTCAGTTTAAGGCTCTATTTGTTTAAGATAGACAGGTATGAAAATCCTCGAAATATCCCTTATTAATAAACCTGCCATCTTATTCATCCTGTAGCACTGAAATTGTGGTTTAGTGTTGCTTGGCTGCTATCAAATACCGTAATTCTCAGTTCTCTAATTTTCATAGGTGACATAATATTGTCACTATTGCTTTGGCGGATGTTTTTAATAAATAATAGCTGTCCCAATTTATTTGTTCAGCTAAGGGAACTAGATGAGTGAGAAAGTGAAAGTAGCCTTGAGGTGGCTCAAAGGACTCTTGGATGCAGAGGGTGTTGAGTATCAAATTGTCGGTGGGCTAGCTGCAACTATTCATGGCGGCAGTCGTGAAATTGCAGACATAGACCTTTATATCCATAACTCTGACGCAAACAAGGTATTGGCTCACGTATCGCAATTTATATCAAAACCGTTAACTCATTATGCTGAATACGGTTGGGATCTAGAGTATTTCCAGCTAATTTACCAAAATCAAAAAATTGAAATCGG
The DNA here is from genome assembly GCA_047518265.1 of Oceanospirillum sp. GTDB lineage: Bacteria > Pseudomonadota > Gammaproteobacteria > Pseudomonadales > Halomonadaceae > Oceanospirillum. The sequence goes on along the minus strand of JAKZRG010000018.1, from coordinate 56,684 downwards.
CTTGTCTCAGAATACGAAGATACAATCGGCCCTAGATGGTTCTTGGTACCAGCTTGAAATCCACTTTTCAGAGTCAGTGGTTAAAGACTATCAAGGCATAGAATTGCCAGTAATCCCAGTTCATCATTTAGTCGAGTACAAGCGAATATTGAGTAGGAAAGTCGACCTAATTGACATAGAAGAATTAACGCTGAGTTCAGCGCCATAACAAACGATTATGGTTTCAATAACTAGATTTTCGTGATGTTCTCATCCCTTATGACATCATCTCTTAGCATTGTATTTAAGATCACGACCATCTGGCGAGCACATAGATGATAGCAACCTTTTTGGACTTTTCTGCATACCGTTCCACATTTCACGACGATAGCTCACTTTGTCATTAGTCAAAGCCAAGAAAATGAGGCCGTAATCTGAATCACCATTCATTTACGGAAAATAAAACCGAACATTAAAAAATGAGGGATGTTGAAAGACTGATGGTTCTAAAATCAGTTTTTCTACAGGCTCGTTATATTTTACGTGGATCAAGAAGTGTATTTTATGGCTACGAACTATAAATTTAAAAGGTTGAATGCTGGCAGGGATTATATAACTGATAATTATCAAACATCGCTCAGCTTATCCGATATAGCAAAGTACTCAAATATGTCCCCTTATCATTTTTTGCGCGTTTTCAAGGATACTTATGGAGAAACGCCGAACGAATTCATGATTAGGCTTAGAGTCGAACAAGCTAAGAAAATGCTTATTACGGAAAATTTTAGTGTCTCAGAAATTTGTGAGAAAGTGGGTTACACAAGTCTTGGTAGCTTTTCTTCATTGTTTTTAAAACAAGTTGGCGTGGCACCTACTTTATATCGTCGTAAACTTTGGGCTTTGTCTACTGAAGCGTACTGTTTTCCCTCGCAGGCTATACCGGCATGTTATGCGTACAAATTTTTAGGAAAATTGGCTAATTGAGCAATATTGGAGAAATAGCATTTTGATTTTTTCTATAAAATAAAGATGAATTAACAACAGGGAATATCTAGATGATCACATCCATAGCGCATTCAACAATATACGTACTTAATCAGGACGAAGCACTTGATTTTTACAAGAATAAGCTCGGTTTCGAGGTCGGTGATGATATGAAAGTAGAGGGAGGTTTCCGATGGCTAACTGTATATCCGAAATCTAATTCACAACTTCAGTTGGTATTGGCAGAGCCAAAAGAGGGACCGATGTTCACCAAAGACTCCGCCGAAAAAATACGAAGTTTAATCGAAGGCGGCGCATTTGGAGCCGGTGTTTTCGAAACTGCAAATTGCCAAAAAACGTACGAAGAGCTTGTGGCTAAAGGAGTGGAATTTATCCAGCCACCTACAGAACAGCTTTATGGCGTAGAAGCTATGGGTATAGACAACTCTGGTAACTGGTTTAGTTTGGTTCAACGGTAAAACGGGGCAATATTAAATAAAAATAATGAACCCAACGAGTGACTTAGGCAGGGAAGACGCCAAAAATAGCTCGTAGACAAACCGCAGGTTGACAGGGAAAACATCGCGTTGAAAAGAAAACCCCTAGAGTCCTGCGGCCATTCAACAGGCAGTTATAGCCATGGCTTCCCCATCGGTATAACCGCTTAATAGTTATGTGATGGAAGAGGTCGAGAATGGGAGTCGATTTAGTTGCTGTTTATGACAGGAATAAGAATATTGCTGATGAGTCATCGCTACTAAATGTTCTAACGAGTATCGACAGTTGGTTCGGTAGTAGATTAGGAAAATGGAGAGTTGATGCTGATTCGGTTTATATAGAAAATGAATCTATTGCTGGGTACGTTGCTATGGGCAGATCAGTTGTAGCGGTCGTCCCATCTATTAGGTGGCAGATGTTTTGTGAAAATGTTGATCAGACATACGAGAAGTCTATTGAGCACTTCATTAACCTAGGGATAGCGTTTCGTTAAGTCCTACCTGTTTTTATCTTTTTCCTTTTGTTCTAAAGCTTCGATATCGCCGATTTATGGTGTTATGTATAACTTTGCCTATGGTTTTGTGGTATGGGATGGAAGCACTTCAGTTGGAGTAGGTTCTGTTATAAGTCGCTAGACAAACGTTTTTCATATTCAAATTTATCGGGGTTATTCGCGGATGCGCCTCTGGCTTATCCACGCTACGTGCTGGTTTGTCTGTGGGAAATGTGTTCTTAGCACTGAGAGATAGAACTGTGCCATGTACTTCAATAATACCAATCCCGATAATTCCTTATAGTTGAAAAATCAGGAAAAACGGGATCGCTCTAGATGTATTATCATTAATTACTTATCGGGAAGGGTATAAGAAGGCATGGCGCTCTTCAGAATTTAGAAGAGAGCCTATTGTTTAAAGGCTTTTTTCTGTTTGTTGCGTGATACGCGATAAGCAATGCAGATCGGTTGTGAAAGTTATGAATTACGGATCTCTTATCAGAAAAGCGAGAAAGTTTAGAAAATGGACGTTACAGGATTTAGCCGGTGAATTGGCTGACCAAGGTATTGAAATTGATACGGGTAATTTGTCCAGAATAGAAACGGGAAAGCAGGGCATCAGTAGTCATGTATTGGATGGCATATTGTGTTCTTTTGGTATTTCAATTGAGGCGTTGTTGCTGAAGATTTCGGAGCCTTTGGAGTGTTCAGACACTAAAACGACACTGGAGAAAACGGCTCTTTGTCCGGTGATATCGTGGAACCAAGCGGCAAATTGGCAGGATATTCGGGTTAGGGATAAATCCCCTATGGGTGATGAATGGCTGATCTGCCCAATGCCCCATGGGCCGGATACTTATGCTTTACGACTGTCCGGCGAAAGTATGCAAGACCCTTACGGGGATATCCACTTTGATGATGGCGATATCGTGTTTTTCGACCCGGCTGAAATCGCCGGAAATAATAGTTTTATCGCAGTAAAAGAGTCGGACGAAGCGGATGTTACTTTCAAGCAGTTAATCATTGAAGGTCGTACAAAATACCTGAAAGCACTTAACCCAGACTGGCCCGATAGAATTACCCCGGTTAAGAACAGTGTCGTCATATGCGGTGTGGCGATCTGTAAATACCGCAGCTGTGTTGAAAAGCCGATGGAGCGCTAATAAACGGGATGATTCTGTGATTACAAAATATCAGAGAGTGTTAAGAGTCGGAGAGGTGTCGGAAGGCACCTCTGGCTTTTCCAACCTACGGCCCAATTTAGTTGTAAATCAGGTTGACTGTGATGGTGTGCTTTAGGCCAGTAAATAGCGCTTTTATCAAAGAGGATGACACTATGGTTCGTGCTCGCCGTGAACAAATCAGTCCTTCTAACTGTCACAATATTCCTATTCATCTACAGTTAATACTGCAGCACTTCAATATTGCTTAAGATGTATGGCCTAGAGTAATACTAGTAAATATTCCATCAATAGGATTAGCTATATGAGTTTAATAAAACGTCGTACCTTTCTGAAAGGTGCCTTGTTAGGTACCGTGGCCAGCGTGTTATCAAGTTGTACACAAGCAGCAAAGAGCACCAGCACCCCCAGAGAAGTTGAAGGGCCTTTTTATCCTATCACACCACAAAAAGACCAAGATGCTGATCTCACTCAGGTAGAAGGTAAATATGGTGTTGCAAGGGGTGAGATTATCGAGGTGTTTGGCCAGATACTTGACCAAAACTTAAACCCAATCGAAGACGTTACCATCGATCTATGGCAAGCAAATAGTCTGGGTAAATATCATCACCCCTATGATACTAACCCATCTCCAGTAGATGAACATTTCCAGGCCTGGGCAATTTTGCAAAGCGGTGCTGAAGGTCGCTATAAATTTAAAACGGTTATTCCCGGCGCCTATCCGGTGGGAGGCAATCAGTACAGAACACCGCATATCCATTTTAAAATAGGTAAAAAGGGTTATGTGCCGCTACTCACGCAAATGTACTTTCCAAATCAACCATTAAATAATCAAGACGGCTTGTTCACACGGAAATCGGCTGAACAACAAGCCATGATGACCGCGAAAAAGGATGGAGAAAGCAATCAATATCAATACGATATTATTTTAGAAAAGCTGTAGAGAATCTCTACACGGATAAACTTACGACTCATCCCAATCTGCAAAATACTGCACAAGAAAATCAATGGCCAATCGTACACGTAACGGCATAAAACGCTTGTTCTGATACACGATCCAGCTACTGCTTCCTTGCCCCCAAAAAGGTTCGAGTATCGGCACCAATTGCTCACATTCAAGCGCGTCTTTGAATGTACTTTTGGGCATGTAGGCTATTCCCAACCCTTTTTTACAGGCGTCTAACAGTACATTGGTATTATTGCTGCGCCATCGTCCCTTCACTTTGACGATTTCTGTATTGCCATCGACATTGAACTTCCACGAATCACTATTGGCAATAATGCAGCTGCGGTGTTTTAAATGTACGGGATGTTTGGGTGTGCCGTGCTTTTGCAAATACGCTTCGCTGGCGGCGGCCATCATCGGGCGGTTGATCAGCTTGCGGGAAATTAAGTTGGAGTCATTCAACTCACCATAGCGAATAGCAAAATCAACACCCTCTTCCAATAGGTTAACGATACGGCTATTAAGATCTAGATCAACGGTCAGCTCAGGATACTGAGAGCTAAACTCCATTAAAGCCGGTGCCAAAAAATGCTCGGCAAACCCTCCGGCGGCGCTGACTCTTAGTGTTCCGCTCAAGTGGATTTGCTGTTGATTAACCTGTTCATTCGCTTGTTGTAGCCCATCCACCAGCAATCTAGCCTGCTGATAATAGGCGATTCCGTTTTCTGTCAGAGTTACCAAGCGGGTTGATCGAGCTAATAGTGTGCAGCCTAAACGCTTCTCCAAACGGGCAACTTGTCGGCTTACATGGCTTGTACTGCACCCTAACTGTTTGGCGGCGGCGGAGAAACCACTGGTCTCGGCCACTGCTACAAACTCAATAATACCGTCAAAACTGTCCATCTGATCTCCATTGTTGCTATTTGGCAATAATGTTTTATTAAATATCGATATTATCATTGGAAGGGCAACGGTTTAAAGTGGCTCCCATAATTGAAAAACAGCTTAAGAAAAATGATTCAATGAGGCACAGCCATGAAAAAAGTACTTATCCCTGTCACTAATCATGCAACTTTAGGCGAAACTGACCAAGAAAATGGTACTTTCGCTCCTGAGCTAACACATGTCGCACATGAGCTAAAAGAAGCGGACATTGATTACGAGATTGCATCTATCAAAGGCGGTAAAGCACCGATTTATGGCCAAGATATGGAAGGCGATGATGTGAACACCAGCATGCTGGCGGATGAAGATTTCCAGAACCGTGTGAACAATACGATCCCTGTCTCTCAGGTAAATATCGCTGATTACGATGCGGTATTTTACCCAGGCGGATTTGGTCTGCTATCTGACTTGGCGACAAATGAAGACTTTGCCAAATTAAGTGCTGAGCACTACGAAAACGGTGGCATCTTAGCAGCGGTATGTCACGGCCCAGCTGCTTTGCTACCGATCAATTTGAGTCGCGGTGAATCGTTACTTGCCACTAAATCAGTGACTGGCTTTACCCGCGAAGAAGAGATCGACTACGGCACTATTAACGATATCCCATTCCTACTGGAAGAAGCGCTAACGCGTAAAGCGGCTCGCTTCAATAAAGTGCAGCCGTGGGGGGCATTCGTGATTGAAGATGATCGAGTGATCACCGGCCAAAACCCTGCTAGCGCACATGCCGTTGGCCAAGCCCTTGTTCAACAGCTAACTAAATAACGAAAGTTGCATGGTTTGGTGTTCTAGTGGTGGATCAACTGGAAAGCCATAAAGATTAGATCGCCCACATAAGTCATGGTCTACGTTGATTTCATCTCTGTCAAAAAATGCTCCCAGTAGGGAGCATCTCCAAAATGGGAGGTGAGAAAATCAATGAAGGCTCGGACTCGTGCAGGTACATGTTTGGTCTGTGGGTATACGGCATAAATATTCATTGCATACCATTGATAATCCGTTAGTACCGGGGTTAATACACCACGCTCCACCGCTCCATGCACAATAAAACTGGGTTCGCATAATACGCCCAAACCGGCGATTGCAGCTTCGACTAATGCATCACCGTTTGTGGCACGCATACGCATAGCCACTTTTACATTAGCGGAGTTGTTATTTTTGTCGCGGTAATACCATATATCGGGTTGGCTGAGGTTGCCATAACATAGAGCCGGTAATCCAGACAGATCTTGTGGTACTTCTGGTTTACCATAGCGATTAAAAAAATTAGGAGAGGCACACACCACATGGCGTACCGAAGACAACTTACGTGCCATTAAAGAAGAATCTTCCAGTTCGCCGATACGAATAGCTAAATCCAAACCTTCTTCTACCAAATCTCTACGCTGGTCACTCATATCGAGATCTATTTTGATCTGTGGGTGTAAATGCATAAACGCTGAGATGGCTGGTGATAGGTGCGCGACACCGAAGCTTAGGGGGGTAGAAATCTTTAAAGTGCCACTTAAGGCTGTAGCTGTATTAGAGACTTCCTGCTTGGCTTCTTCAAAATCTTCCAATAAACGAACACAGCGCTGGTAAAACTTCTCTCCCGCTTCGGTAAGGTGCATCTTTCGTGTTGTGCGCTGTATTAGCTGAACTCCCAAACTAGATTCCAGCTCTTTTAAGCGGCGGCTAACTGCTGAAACAGCGACATCCATTTTTTCGGCAGTCTGGCTGATGGAATGGTTTTCTACGAGTATAACGAAGGTTTTAATCTGGATAAATTCATTCATTTACGCATTATATTTCTCTTTTTCGCAAAAGTCTTTTGATTAAATCTCTGTTTTTGATGGTTGAGGCAACAATTATAGTCGGTGCATGTTTTACGGCATACCAATTAACAATACACATGAAGAAGAAAAGAGAGATAAACATGACAAATTTAACCGATAAAAAAGCACTAGTATTAGGTGGAAGTCGAGGTATAGGTGCAGCCGTGGTCACACGTTTACGACAAGAAGGTGCTACAACGGTATTTACCTACGCCAACTCTGATCAAGCGGCTGATGATCTGGCCATTAAAACGGGTTCCCAAGCGGTAAAGGTTGATAGTACCAATAGAGAAGCACTTGCTTCGGTTATTCGTGATCAGGGAGCGTTAGATATCCTAGTGATCGCGGCAGGGGTGTTAGTGATGGGGGATGCGTTGGAGTTAAACCCGGATGATATTGACCATATGTTGGATGTGAATGTACGTAGCCCGTATCACGCTAGTATTGAAGCAGCGAAGAAGATGAATGAAGGAGGCCGGATTATTGTCATCGGTTCGGTGAATGCGGAACGTATGCCTATGGCTGGTGGAACTGCCTATGCTTTGAGTAAGTCCGCCATGCAAGGTTTTGTACGTGGGTTAGCTCGGGATCTAGGACACAAAAATATCACTGTTAACAATATCCAACCTGGCCCAGTAGATACAGATATGAACCCTGAAGATGGCCCTATGAAAGACTTTATGCATTCTTTCATGGCGATCAAGCGCCATGCTCGGGCAGAAGAGATTGCTGGTCTGGTGTCATATCTGGCAGGCCCTGAGGCAGGTATTATAACCGGTGCCCAGCATACTATTGACGGCGGCTTTGGTGCTTAACATTGTCGATTCAGCAGGCAAGGCTGTAACTCTGTTATGGCTTTGCAGTATTTAATAACGTACAGCATTGAGAAAAACATGACACATACAATATTAAGAATCGATGCCAGTTTACGCAAAAATGGCTCCTACAGCCGTAAACTCGGTGATAGGCTAATCACACAATTGAAGAGCAAAATACCGTCAAGCGTTAAAGAACGAGATCTGGCCGACGGTATCCCCTATATCAATGAAGCTTGGATAAAGGCAAATTTCACTGATGTCACCGAGCGCACAGTTGAGCAGCGCTCGGTATTATCTTTCTCTGATGCCTTAATTGGGGAATTAAAAAATGCTGATACATTGGTAATAGGTCTACCTATCTATAATTTTAATGTACCGGCAGCTTTTAAGGCTTGGATCGATCAAGTGGCTCGATCAAAGGTGACCTTCCGCTACGGCGATAATGGCCCAGAAGGTTTACTGAAAAATAAAAAGGCCTATGTGGTATTAAGCTCCGGAGGCACGCAATTAGGCAGTGATATTGATTTTGTTTCTGGCTATATCCATCATGTTTTAGGCTTTATTGGGATAACCGATGTAACTATTATCGATAGTAGTGGCATTGGTCGAAATGAAGAAGAGGTTATCTCTGATGCTCATAGGGTTATCGATAACTTAATTTTGGATCTTTGATCCCTTAATAGTAAAGGAGCGACTTTTGACTGCAAAACGAAAAAGAATGATCGAGGTTTTGTTGAAGGGTATCGAGACCGGAGATCCTGCGTCCGTTTCTGTTGTTAATCCAAGCAAATATATTCAGCACAATCCGCAGACCCATGAAGGGGGGGAAGGGTTGGCTGCTTTGTTTAAGCGTTTGTCCAAAACATCGCCGCGAGTCAATATTGTGCGTATTTTTTCCGACGGTGATTTTGTATTTGGTCATACGGAATACGATTTCAGTACGTCCCGAATTGGTTTTGAGGTATTCCGCTTTGAAGGGGAGCAAACAGTAGAGCATTGGGACAATATTCAGTCAAGACGTGGCCCAAATCCATCGGGACATTCTATGGTTGATGGTTCAACAGATGTGAGTGATTTGGACAGGACGGAAGATAATCGAGCCTTGGTCAAAACCTTTCTAGAAACGGTGCTTATAGGTGGTCAACTTGATCAACTGAAGCGTTTTGTTTCTGAGACGTACACTGAGCATAATCCTCTGTTGCAGGATGGCTTGCCTGCGTTACGCCAGGCTCTTACCGCGCTAGATACAAATTCTGAACGTGCGATTTACTACAAGAAAGCACATAGAGTATTAGCAGAAGGTAACTTTGTTTTATCCGTATGCGAGGGTTATCGTGAAGGTGAGCACACATCCTTTTATGATCTTTTCAGATTAGAGAGCTCTATGATCGTCGAGCATTGGGATACCAGAGAAAAGGTCGCTCCCAAAAGCGAGTGGAAGAATGATAATGGCAAGTTCTGAGTAATTGATAGCGAACTTAAAGTGAATTTTTTGTTGAAAATGCAACTACTTGTTCTTGTTAGCTGTTTCTTGGTTGGTGGGTGTTCGTACCAACCAAGGACATATACGGGTTCGCCATTAAGTAATGCCAGTCGCTTGCCTAGTCCAGATCTCACCACACGTATTCCTTCGTTAAGTAATTGTACCCACCAGAACAATGACGAGCTCAATCTTAACTCTCAAGAACCTGTAACGGTAATTGTCCACGGTTGTTTTTCATCGGCGGGTAGGTTTCGTAGTCTGGCTGATGTTTATGCTTTTCACGGTCAACAAACTGTTTGTTTCAACTATGATGATCGTGAGCGACTGACAAGCAGTGCGACAGAGTTGATAAAGGCGGTTGAAGCATTATCAACCGTTCTTCAAGAACCTAAAATCACGTTGATTGGGCACAGTCAGGGTGGACTTGTGGCTCGTCGAGCGTTGACCGAAGCACATTCAGATAGGATTAAAAACCATAATATCGAAATTGATTTGGTAACAATATCAGCGCCCTTTGGTGGTATTAAAGCTGCGGCACATTGTGGATCGGAAACGTTGACCTGGTTGTCTTTGGGACTTATCAAGCCTATTTGTCAGCTGATTACGGGGCTCAAGTATCAAGATATCCCTGCTAATTCAGATTTTATATCAAAGCCGGGAAACCTTATCCCGTCCGTTAATCAGCATCTCAAGGTTGTGACAGACGAAGTTAACACCTGCCGTGTTTACGATGAACAGGGCACATGCATTGAAGATGATTTTGTCTTTAGCATCGATGAGCAAAAACAGAGCGTTGTGGATGGGCAACCCGGTTTGATGCCACTGGTCGTTAAGGCAGGTCATGTGGAAATTGTAGGTGATTCAGACAACGTACCGGTTAAGTTGATAGAGCTTTTACAACATCAGGGGTTTCTAAAAGGTACTCCAGAAGAAAGCAAAGGTGAATTGTCAAATCTGCTTGTGGAGTTGTATTTGTCGCCTTAATTATGTCCGAATTCAATCAATAAACAGGACCTTCAGATATTCCCTATTATTACACCGGGAGTAGCCCTTAATTTACTTATTTAATTGTTACTCTCTCGAAATAATTCCCAAAGCCTTTGGGCGACAGGTCCAACTGGTTCTGACTCTAATCTGGCGATGCGAACTTGGATATTTGGAGGTTTGACATAACCTTCAACTTTTATCGGGGCAAGTAATCCCTGTGCAAGCTCGTCTTTTATCAGATGCTCCGGTAAGCTCCCCCAGCCCATGCCTTGCATGATAATTTCTTTTTTAGTTTGGAAATCATTCACCCTCCATTGATCTCCTCCTTCAAGAACACCGTAGCTTGTATTCGAAGATAGCCGACCACTGATAATCACTTGGGGATGTTTCCTCATAATGGCTTTAGGTACTACCTCATACTCCTGTAGCAAGGGAGAGTGTGCTGCAATAACGGATATAAAGCGCATATTCATAAAGTGCATGGATTCCAGCTTCTCAATATTTTTAACCCAGGGGATGATCAGAAGAGAGGCTTGTCCATTCTCCAGTAAATCCAGAGGCCCCATGCCATTTTCAGAATAAACTTCTAGTCGAGTTCTGGGGAACTCCACTTTACATTGCCTAATGGTGCTAATAATTGGAGAAACGGGAATCGCGGAAGTAAAAGCAATGCCAACCTCTAATTCTTCTCCGGTAGCCAATTGTTTTGCTAGGTTTTTAAACGATTGCGCCTGCCCTAATACCAATTTAGCTTGTTCATAAAGTGCCTTACCTTCTGGTGTCAGTTTATTCCTGTATTGGTCTCGGTCGAATATTTTTAGGCCGAGTTCATCCTCCAGATTCTTTATGGCGACGCTGATTGTGGGTTGTGTTCTATGCAGATTCTCAGCAGCCACCCGCAAGGAACCGCCTTCAACGATGGCTTGCAACGATTTGAGTTGATCCAGTGTCATTGCCACTCCTTAGATAAAATCTTACATGTTTATAAATATTAAGAAATTACATTAGCTACAAGCTAACGTTATCGTCTGCCCATTGTTAAGTAAATTCAATTTTAAAAATAGCTGAATCACCCAAACAAAGCGTTTCTATGCAAAACATGATCATGCTTTCTGGCTTTAGGCTGGTGTGTCGGAATACTGTTGTTTGGGTCTATAGGCATTGAAAGGTAATTATGGATAAGCAAACAGATGTACTGATTGTTGGTGGCGGTTTTGGCGGTGTGGCGACGGCTCAGAAGTTATCCAAAAATGGCGTTAGCGTTATATTGGTTGACCGAAAAAACTATTTTGAAGTGACGTTTGCAGTATTACGCAATGTTGCTGATCCAAAAGTAATCGGTAATCGGCCACGTAAACTCTATAAAGATTTTGTTGACGGAACCTTTGTTCAGGGCCATGTACAGTCCATGAATGCCACGGAGGCGAGGCTTGATAACGGGGATGTTATTCGCTTTAGGCAGGCCATTATCTCATCTGGAAGCCGCTATCCTACATTACCTTTGGCCAAGTCGAGTGTTGCATTTGATTATGCTGAGCGTAATCAGGAAATTATGCATGAACATAAACGGCTTGCCGCCGCTAGATCGATTCTAGTGATCGGTGGTGGAACGGTAGGTGTGGAGTTTGCCGGTGAAATTGCCAGTGCTTTTCCCGGTAAAGAGGTCACATTAGCCCACTCAAAGCAGACGTTGCTTGATAACTTGAAACCCAAAGCACAACGCAAGGCGTTGGAGCAGCTAACTGCCAAAGGGGTTGATGTGAAGTTGAACAGCAGGTTTACGAAGGATGGTGATGTATATCGATGCTCTAAAAGTAATGAATCTCTTAGTGTCGATACGGTTTATGTCTGTACAGGTATGGTGCCTAATACGGAGTTTTTGCAGGCTGAACTCCCCGATATTCTTGATGAGAAAGGCTTGATCAAAGTGGATGCTTTTATGACAGTCAGAGGCTATAAAAACCTATATGCATTAGGTGATTGTTCGGCCCTTGATAGCCATAAACATGGTTACCTTGCCAGTGTACAGGGAGGGATGCTAGCGGATACATTACTCAAGTTAGCGAAAGGGAAAAAAGTTAAACCTTATAAAACGCCTCTATTAGCGATAATCACACCGACTGGAACTGATTCAGGTGTCGCACAAATGCCATTTGGTGTCACCACTGCAAAGTTTTTCGTTAACCTGAAACAAAAAGACATGGGGATTAGTAATATGTACAAAGTATATGGCAGTAAGCCAGATAAATTGATTTGATTTCTACGCAGCATTTAACAACTGTCCGTTCCCCCTCCTGCGTTCCGTCATCATTAGTGTCGGAAAGCAGGTTGGTTTTGATATATCAGTTGCCCTGATTTTTTGCGCTGGATACTATGGATAAAAGCTTCTCGGTGAAGGCTCCTTTGAACATGTATTTGCTATTGTGGTCTAAAACAATATTCACCAAGCCCATTCCTGCTGCTGTAGGCGTTAAGTCTTACGATTTCAATATCTACAAGTCATTGCTCACGACCAGATTTACTAGAAAGTAGAGGGTTTAAAATGATAAAGCTGTTACTCCTATTCATTATTCTTCTAGCGACATGGCAACTGCTTAAAATGTTAGGTAGAGAAGCAACCGCAACCATTGAGGAAGCAAGAACAATAGGTCTGCAAGAAGCGAGCGCCCATATTAATAATCCTATTTTATTGATGGATTATTCCAGCGCGAGAGGAATCCCCAAGGAGACACTGGCTGCTTTAATTGAGGCGGGTGATCTACTTTCTTATTGCTGGCGGCAATATACCTACATTGAAAATCGTGAACTGGTTGTTGTAAACAAGTAGGCTTAATAAGGTTGCAGCTTGTGCCTGTCGATAACAGATCTACCCAACTGATGTACCTTAATATCACTGTATTCCCGTTGTGTTCGTCAGGCAATTTTATGGGGGACAGATCGCTTCTCAGGCTAATCTTTTCGACTAGATTTACAGTGGTTGGTCTTCTCTTGTTTTTAGGTGTTCACTGTCACCCAACGCAACTCTGTAAATTCATTAATAGACGCCTCACCACCAAAACGGCCATAACCGCTGTCTTTGACTCCGCCAAATGGTACATGGGGCTCGTCATGCAGCGTCGGGCCGTTAATATGGCAGATACCGGATTCGATACGGGCCATTATGCTCATGGCTCGGCTAATATCTTTGCTAAAGATAGAAGCGGCCAAGCCGTATGAGGTGTCGTTGGCGATTGATATAGCTTCTTCTTCATCCTGTACCCGGATAATACAAACCAGTGGGCCAAAGGATTCTTCCCGATATAGGGCCATATTAGCGCAGATATGGTCAATGACCGTAGGGTTCATATTTAGGTCGTTGGTTCTGCCGTCTCTTACGATATGTGCGCCTTTTAATTCCGCATCTTTAATCAGTTGTAAAATATGTTGTGCCGCTTGTTCACTAATAATGCGGCTGTTGGCGGTTTTAGTGTTCTCTTGCGACTTGGTTTGTATCTGTTGCAGAATTTTTTCGGTGAGTTGATCCGCCACTTTATCGGATACTAAGATCCGTTCGGTGGACATGCAGATCTGCCCGCTATTCATAAAGGCGCCAAATACGATAGCTTTGGCGGTTTGATCCAGATCCGCATCATCCAATACCAATACGGGGGCCTTTCCGCCCAATTCTAATAGACAGCGTTTGAGCTTTCGGGCGGCTAGTTCTGCGATAATTTTGCCGATACGGGTGGAGCCGGTGAAGTTAATATGTCGTATGGCAGGGTGTTCGATCAGGCTGGAAACCACTTCGGCGGCGTTATCTTGGGAGTTACTGATAATGCTGAGTACGCCGGGTGGAAGCCCTGCTTCGGATAGGATCTCACCCAATAAATAGTGGGTGGCGGGGCAAAGTTCGGATGCTTTAAAAATAACACAATTGCCGCAGGCAAGAGCCGCAGCTATTGATCGGCAACCCAGAATAATCGGGGCGTTCCAGGGTGCCATCGCGAGACAAATCCCCACCGGCTGGCGCAGGGCCATGGATAAGGTTTCTGGTTTATTAGATGGAATCACTTCACCTTTGATCTGGTGGGGGATCATGGCGGCAGAGCGCAGCATTTCGGCACCTAATTGGCAGTTAAATTCGGCCCAGTGGGTGGTGGCACCGGTTTCGGCGCACATGCGCTCTATAAACTCTTGCTGCCGAGCTAGTAGTAGATCGGACGCTTTTAATAAGATATCCCGACGGGTGTTGGGCTGCATCTGTGACCAAGAGGCAAAAGCCATGGCGGCTTGGCTAACGGCAACCTGTACGTCCGCTTCTATTGCTGAGGCTGCTTCACTAATCACTTGATTGCCATTGGGGCTCAGCACTTGATAGTACTTGTTATCGAAGGGGACTTGAGGCTGTCCATTTAGCCATAGATGGATTTTATAGTGAGTCTGATTATTATTGTTATCTGGGCTCTGGGGCATTGGGGTTTACCTATCAATCAATGGTCAAAAAAGAGGGCTTGCTGTCAGTATAGGGAGCAGATCATTCAGTTAAGGCCAATGAGCAAAATTCTGGTCATTGCCACTGAGATCTGTACCTGCCGTTTGATGGCGCATGGTTCGATATTGCCGTGGAGAGTGCTCTGTCATGCGTTTAAAGAAATGACTGAAGTGAGTACTGTCCCGAAAGCCCAGGGTATAAGCGATCTGCTCCATATTTAATGCGGAGCGTTCAAGGGCGAGCTTGGATTCTTCCGTTAGGCGCTCATGAATCACTTGAATGGGCGTTAGGCCTACTTCCCGTTTGCAGCAGGCGTAGAGGCGATCATGACTGATCCGTAGTGCATCGGCATACTGACTGACACCCCAGTGTTCCCGGTAGTGAGTTTCCACCAGTTCCCGAAAGCGTTGCAATACGCTTTGCACGTCTTTTTCTGCGCTGCGTAACATATCTTCCGCACCCACTTGTCGCCAAATATTGACCCAAATAATCGACAGATGGGAAAAAACGAGGGTTAAAGAGGGACCATTGTTTTGCTGTACTTCATTAACCACGGCTAAAAATGACTGGTGCACGACTTTTTGTAGGTCGGTGTAGTGGCCTAGATTCAGCTCCAGCCCCTGATTGGGGATTAACCGACGACCCTCACTGTCCTGATCCAGTTGCTGTACCCGTAAAACAATCTCGTTGGGCAGAGTTAACAAACAGCATTCACTGCCCGCATGGATTCTAACGCTAAGGCCGCTGGCTTTAGGTTGCCAAAGTAAGGCTGGGCCTTGTAACTCCCTTGGACTATTCCTTTCATTATTCAGCGTTAACGATCCTCGAATAAGCAGAATCAATTGCCCGCACTCATTATCTTCTGCTACCCGAATGAGCTTGGACTGTAGGGCTGTAGGAACTTCTATCGCTTCCAATCGATAGATAGCGCTGTGGGATGGATGACTCATCGCTGGATACCTGTTTCTTATTATTGTGTTTTTTATGTCGTGATCTTTTTAATCGAACGGATTCAAACCCGGTATTATTTTTAGAATCCGTGATTTTCAACCTTACGTTCTATTTAAATAAGTAACAGGAGTATGGCACCAGCTCAAGGTGCTTGCGTGATATGTACAAGTAATATTCGGAAAAGCACAAAAGTTGCTCGGAATAATCCAGATATTCCCGTGTTATTGGCGTTTGCTTGCGTATTTCCTGCAAATACTGAGGGATTTTTAACATTAAGTCTGCTTTTGAGATCGGGTCTAATTATTTGCACAACAACAAGACCAATATCTCAGGAGTCTCTTGTGAACGAATTTCAGTTTTTTATTAATGGACAGTCTCATCCATCTTCAACCGGTATGTTGGATGAGAATATTAACCCAGCCACGGGCGAAGCTTTTGCCCTAGTACATCAGTCCAGTGAAGAGGATGTTGAGCTTGCCATTAACAATGCTCATGAGGCTTTCCAAACATGGAAAGAGGTACCGGCGGCGAAACGGGAAGGCATTCTGCTGAAAGCCGCTGATCTGATTACCGAACATGGGGCTGAGTTGCGTGAGTTACTGACCACTGAAGGTGGTGCTACCCAGCTAAAGGCGGGTTACGAAGTGAGCCATGCTCCAGACTTTATTCGCAGTATGGCCGGTGAAGCTCGCCGTGTTATGGGTGAAACCTATCCCTCTAATTACCCCGGTGTGTTTTCTTATAGTATTCGTCGTCCACTGGGGGTTATTGGGGCCATTTCCCCGTTTAATTTCCCTTTGCTGTTATCGGTACGGAAGATCGGTTGGGCGTTAGCTGCCGGTAACTGTGTTGTGCTGAAACCTTCTGATCGCACACCCGTAATTGGTATCAAGCTGGCTGAAATTTTCCATAAAGCCGGTTTGCCTGCGGGTGTTTTAAATGTAGTGACCGGTACAGGCCCTATGGTAGGCCAAGCGATGATCAAAAGCCCTAAAGTAAAATATATGACCTTTACCGGTTCTTCCAAAATCGGTAAGCAGGTGGCGGCGGATTGTGCCTTGCAGATGAAGCGCTGTGGTCTGGAATTAGGCGGTAAAAACGCTCTGATTGTTCTGAATGACGCGGATATCGACTATGCCGTAAAAGCGGCGCGCTTCAGTAACTTTATGAATCAGGGGCAAGTTTGCATGACCGGCTCACGGGTGATTGTTGAGCAAGGTGTTTACGATCAATTCTGCGAAAAGATGGCGACTTCTGTCGGAGAATTGAAAGTCGGTGATCCAAAAGATCCAGCAACTCAAGTGGGCCCATTAATAACCCGTCAGCAAGCGGAATTTGTAAAAGTTCAGGTAGAAAAAGCCCAGCAGGAAGGGGCTGAACTGAAAGCTGGTGGTAACTGTGATGGTGCTTTCTTTGAGCCGACTCTGTTAACAGGCGTCACCGACCAGATGAGTGTTTTCCATACGGAACTGTTTGGCCCTGTGATGTCGGTCATTAAAGCAGATGACGCGGATCATGCTCTGGAACTGGCCAATAACAGTGAATACGGTCTGTCTGGTGCGATCATTACCAATAATCTGCAAGAAGCTATTCGACTGTCAGAGCAGATGGAAACCGGCATGGTGCATATCAATGGCCCGACCATTCGTGACGAGCCTGTCGTGCCGTTTGGTGGTGTAAAAAATAGTGGCCTGGGCCGAGAAGGTGGTCACTTCTCTATGGATGATGTTACGGAATGGAAGTGGGTGACGATTCAGAAGGGACAGCAACAATTTCCAATCTAACTCTTGTTTAACGCTTAAACATTTATGGAACTTTAAACCAAGTTAAGTTTCCGGTTATCCGTTGGTGCGCCCCCTGCTGTGTATCGACGGATGACCGATTTTTATTGTTTAGCAAGTTTTACTGCAGTCTTGATTACGGCCCATCAGCTGCCCCTGAATGGTTGTAGTCAAGGCTGGGGTAAAGTTTGAGATAAAGGAAGCTTGGGGATCATTTTAAAAAAGAGCAGGACTAAGTTGCGTTAACTCAATCCTGCTAAAAATACTGCTATATGCCTAAACAAAAGTATTCCAATATTCTCTAGCTGCTGACTAGAGAAGATAACGGTTCTCTGTAGAGAAATTTTTGTTCAGATGATTAAGTAACCTTTAGCAGTATTGGAGTGATGCACTATCGATTAGTTGGATAGGTATTTTTTAGCGGTTCTACAACCCAGATCCACTAAATAGGGTGTCAGCTCTTTAGCGGTTTCAGTTTCTTGTCTTGATTGTACCCAACCAAGATAAGTGACCCCTCGCATGGCTAAAAATAGATCAAGATAACTGAGTTCATTATCAGATAGGGCTCTCTGGGAGCGATAGCCTTTAATAATACTATCCTTCGCTAAGGCATAGTCTTTTTCATCCTGAAGAAAATAAAGAGCGGTAGCCAGCTCAAATAGATGCCAGCCAAAACCTGCATCATCAAAGTCTATCAGCCGTACAATATCCCCCTCCACCAAGAGGTTTTCTGGTACAAAATCTGCGTGAATCAGGCTGTAATTTTCAGCCGTGATACCGTATTGGATCAAATCACTTTTGGCCTTTTCTCTTACTTGCTGTAGCAGTTCAACTTGTTCAGTTGTCAGGCTCTCCAGTTCCCAGAATCGCCCCCAGAAAGGGGATTCACCGATAAGACCTTCAAGATCCCATGCATGGCGATGGAATTCTTGGGGCATCTCCCAATTGATGGCGTGATTGTGCAGTTGGGCGGCCATTTCCCCAATTTTATAAAAATTGCTTTTTATTTTGGCTGGATTATCTCCAAGGCCATCTCCTAGTGATCCCAGTTGTTCACCACCCACCCAAGCAAAAAGATCTGCTTGATAATCTTGCTCCAAATCATCCAGTTTTACAGTGATCAAGAGTTCACCTGAGCTTGATGGAATCACTTCTGGTACGGCAAAACCGTATTCCTCCAGCGCTTGAATCCACAGCAGTTCGGAGCGCAGTTCGAGATCAGAATGGTAATCTGGTCGATGCAATCTTAGGGCGTATTGAGAACCGTCTTGAGTGGTTATCTTGAAGACGCCGTTTTCACGATATTTGATAAGCTCGCAGTGGCTATGGCCAAGCTCCCAATATTGCAGTGCTTTTATTGCCAGCTTTTGCATGTATTGAAGCTGTTCGTCCATAGGTAGAAGGCTGATATGGCTCATTATTCAGCCTCCTTAGCGGTTGTTATCAAGGCTTGTTCTAAGGTTTCGATTAGAATATCGGCATGCATGGGTTGGAAGGTCATGGCGGGTCTGAGTTTTAAAATACTGTTATTCCTACCAATAGTGCTGATCAAGACACCATGGTCTTTCATATGGTTAATCACCTTACGGGCCAGTTTGGGAGCGGGTTGACCCTCTCTGATGAGCTCAATACCAAAAAACAGACCTAAATCTCGTACTTCTCCAATAACTTCATGATCTTTTTGCAGGTTTTTCAGCCCTTTTGTGACATAGGCTCCAGTGGTTATCGCATTATTCAGTAACTGCTCATCTTCTAAAACATCCAGAACGGCCATGCCTACGGCACAGGACACAGGGTTACCACCAAAGGTATTGAAGTACATTGAGGAAGCAGAAAAGTGATCCACCAGATCCGCTCTTGCGACAACGCCGCCGATAGGGTGACCATTACCCATAGGTTTACCCATGGTGACGATATCTGGTGTTACTGAATAGTGTTGGTGAGCCCACCAGTGCGTGCCGCTGCGGCCAAAACCCGCTTGCACTTCATCCGCGATAAACAATCCACCGTGACTGCGAACAGTCTGAATGGCTCTTTCCATAAAGCCTTCGGGTAGATTCAATAGGCCTTCATTGGCAAAATCAGGGCAGATTAAAATCCCCGCGAGTTTAATGCCATCATCGGAAAATGCCTGAATCGCTTTTTCTAACTGAGCAATATAATGATCTGTCAGCTGCTCACCAGATAATCCTTCATAACCCCAGTAGCTATCCGGTAGGGGAATGGACTTTACTCTTTGAGTATTCTTTGCCTCGCTCATAAAGGCCGTGCCTAGCTCCGCTACCGCTTCGGTATTACCGTGATAGGCAAAGTCGGTGACGATAATACCCTGACCGCCCGTACAATAGCGGGCCATACGCAGTGCCAGTTCATTGGCCTCACTGCCGGTACAGGTCAGCATGGCCATATCAAGAGATGGATCAAAGGTTGATGTCAGGCGCTCAACATAATTAAGGATATTCTCGTGTAAGTAGCGGGTATGGGTATTCAGTGTTTGGGCTTGTTCGGTTAGCGCAGCAACCACTCTGGGGTGGCAATGGCCTACGTGGGGGACATTATTATAAACATCTAGGTACTGTTTGCCCTGTTGATCGAATACCCAAACATCTTCTCCCTGAACCAGATGCAACGGATTGTCATAAAACAGTGGAGAGTGTCTACCTATGGCTTTTTTTCGACGTTCCAGAAGGTTTTGCGTCATATTATCCAGTGTCATTTTTCAGCCCCTTATTTGTTATGTTGTAATGATGAGCGCTTGCTGTGCTACTTAATTTAGAGCGCTTAAGGGAAATTGAGCATCGGTCAGAAGAATGAGTGGAAAAAATAGATCCGTATGAGGGGCGGTTTTTAGGTTTTAGATCTGTTTAAGAGCAAGGGCCACAAGCTCACTTCTGGAATCAACCTCTGTTTTTTGAAACATATGCTGTAAATGGGTTTTGACGGTAGACAGACTTAGAGCCAAATCATTGGCGATGGATTTATTGGAGCCACCACTAATGAGCAGCTCTAACACATCAATCTCGCGATCAGTCAGGCAATATTTTTCTTCGAAAAGCTTTCTTTGGCTACTACGCTTGGGCTCATAAACTTCATTTAGAGTGTATTCAAGGAAAGGCTGAATATCCTTTAATAACTTGATTTCAGTGTTGTTGAATGGGACAGAATCTTTATCTCTCAGCATGGTTAGGACCGCGCAAATTCTTCCTTGGGAGCGGAAAAACATATCGGTCACATAACGATGATTATGGGGTTGCATAAAGTCTTGGTAATAGATGGTTTGCAGCAGTTTTGATTCACTGATTTGGGAATCGATGGTGACGACCGTTTGTTTTGTATCTTCAAAATTACCCGGATTTAGCGGGTCCAGAGCGCGAAAGTTTTTGAAATAATCCCGTTCGACCTGAGGATCTATCTTATTCACTTCGACACCTTTATGACGCATATCAGTCCCTACCAAATAAAATGCTGACCCCGATAGAGTAACCAGTTTATTAACGAGTTGAAGGCTTTCTCTTTGAAATTTATTGGGAAAAGCAGATTTGTTGGTAGACATTAAAGAAGCCCCTCTATTACTCAGCAAGCCGACATCATTTTTCTATCTTCACTGATTGATGAAGATAAAATACAGACCCAATCTAAAATAGAAACGTATCCTACATGAAAAATATAGAGGATAAACAAGGTGTTGGCCTGAGAGATTAATGTATTTCGGCCTATCATTCTTTTGACCGATACTATCAAACTCTTGTGAGTTCTAGTCTTTTATTGTCTCCATATCCGAACCGTCTCGCTGTCAGAGAGTGGCCCGAATAGGAGCTTACCCAACCTCAGTCGACCCAAATTGAAGAAAACCGGTGCTCGATAGTGTGTTGGATTAGATAATAATAAAAGAGGATTGAACACATGAGTGTCTCATCAACAAATTCGAGCGATCTGGCTCAGGATTCTACTGTCAGTTCAGGAGGGCAGTTAAAGAAAGTACTGGGACTTACGGCTTTATTAGCTACGGCCGTTGGTTTAGTTGTCGGTCAAGGACCCTTGATATCGATTTTGCAGGTGGTGGGTTTTAGCAGTTACGGTGCCTTTATCGCTATTCTGGCCGCTTTCGTTTTATCTCTATGTTATGCCGCTTCTTTTTCTGAGCTTTCTTTAATGATGCCTAAAGCAGGGGGCATTAGCAGCTATACAGAAGTCGCCATTGGTCATTTTCCAGCGATTGTGGCTGTTTTTGCCGGTTATGTGATTGTACCCATGCTGGGGTTAAGTGCAGAAATCTTTCTGGTGGATGCCATATTAGGGGAGCTTTTTCCCGGTTTAGCCTCACCGATGGTGATTGGTTTTGTAATACTGGGAGTTTTTACTCTGCTCAATCTTCTTGGGATCGATATTTTTGCCAAGGTTCAGTCTTTATTGGCATTTTCTATGGTGGTTTTTCTTGTCATTGTGGGTATTGCTGGCATAGGTGGTTTTTCGGAAAGTATGCCGGTTGAGGCTAATTCTTATACCGATTGGCAGCTAGAAGGTTTGGGTGTTTTCTCACTTGTGGCCTTAGCAATATGGGGCTTTGTGGGAGCTGAGTATGTCTGTCCGTTGGCTGAGGAATCGAAGAACCCAGAAAAAGATATCCCGCGATCGATGTATCTAGGGCTTTACATTATTCTGGCTGTTTATCTGTTACTGGTATTGGCTGCCTTAAACTTTGTACCCGCAGAGACTTTGGCGACGTCAGAGCTGCCCCATATTGATCTTATGTCCGCCATTTTGGGTGATTCTGCTTTGATGTTGATTGCTGCCGTTGCTATTACTGGTACCTGTAGTACGGTCAACTCCGTTTTAGCAGCTATTCCTAGAATGTTATACGGTATGGCACAGAATGGTCAGGTATTCCCTATGTTTAAGGCGGTCAATAAACAAGGTGAACCTTGGGTTGCTGTGCTCTTTATGGCATTAATTACAGCTGTCCCTCTGTTTTTTATTGGTTCTGATACGGACTCGGTCATCCTCTTGTTGATCTCTGCTTCAACATGCTGGTTTCTGACGTATATTGTGGCCCATATTGATGTTCTGATCTTAAGAAAGCGTTACCCCAATGCAGCAAGACCCTATATCACGCCTTTTTATCCTATTCCTCAGATTGTCGGTATTTTGGGTATGGTTTATGCGGCGATGAACAACTCACCATCTCCAGAAATGACGCAACAGGTTTATACATTAACAGGCGGTATTCTGTTGGTAGTTTGTATTATTGGAGCAATCTGGGTGAAATTTGTGATGAAACGAGGACTGTTTGAGCCGGATGAATTAGAGTGATTCAGTTCTAATTATTTGAATTGATATCAAATATTTTTACACCAGAAGAGAAGTCTATGAATATAGGCTTCTTTTTATATTTCAAAAGAAAGGTTTTTCTATATTGATCATGGAAAAAGGACGCAAATCTTGACGGAGTCAAACGGTGCATCCTTTAGCAAATTAGATCAAACATAAGTCAAATCTACTCGTTATTTAAATCCGGTAGGGCTCTCGATTAGCGATGAGCCAAAGAACCGATATGAAAACGTGGTAGCTCAGTAGAAAATAGCGCTTTAATTTTCTTTGCCAAAGTTCTTACCATTAGGTTAGTGTGCTGAGCACGCAGCTGGTAAGCCTTCTGTACGTAGTAATCGTGATCGATGTTGCCGTTATGGTCTAGTTTTACGTCTAGTTCTTCGTACATGGTTTGTGCCTCAAAGGTGGTGTTGCTTAAGTTGATGAGGCTATTTTATGGAGAGATCGGTGACAAAACAAACGATGAATATTTCACTGTTTAATGAAAAAAACTAATCAATTGGTCTTTGGTGTTTCGTTGTTATATCACACATAATGTCATCTCTCTTTAATCTGTGCCGATCATCACAAACGTTACTTTTCGATTGTGCTTTTTCTCGGCATTGCTGGAGCTTTGTTTGTGCTTAAAGCGGTAGGGGAGACCAGTCGTCAGTCATCATAATTTAATCCTGAGCACTATTTTTAAACGCTTTGGGTGATAGCCCCGTCAGGCGTTTAAAGAATCGAGTGAAGTAAGCCGGATCAACAAAACCCAATTGATAAGCGACTTCGCTGATATTTTGTGCGGAATAGACAAGGTAGCGTTTAGCTTCTAGTAGTAGACGTTCATGGATAAGCTGTAAGGCATTCTTTTTCACCAGTTGTTGGCACAGATTGTTCAAGTAGTGAGCGGTAATTCCTAGCTCATCGGCGTAGGATTCTACCGAACGGTGTAAGGCATAATCTCGGTTAATCAATTGTGTAAAGTGACTGAAATACTGAGCTTGTCGAGTATTAGGCGCTGAGCTATCTGCTTGCTTACCGACATTACGTTCTAGCCAGATAGCCAGCAGTTTTACGGTGGCGTATAGAGCATGGGATCTGGAGTCTTCAGTGGGGCTTAGATACTCCTGCATCAATAGCTGCAGTAGCGTATCCAATTGTGCTGAACCCTGATTCAGTTGAATAACTTGTGTTGATTCTATGGCGAGTTCCTCTTTGTGCATCTCCTGCCCAAGGTTTTCCAATAATGGGGTGGATATGGAAACAACGGTACCTTCTACCTCGGGTGTCCATTGAAAGTCATGCACACACATAGCGGCTATCACCAGTAATGCAGGGGCTTTAACTAGGACAGTATTACCGTCCAGAGTTGCCTTGCATTGACCCTGCCGTAAGTGAAATAACTGAATCAGTTCATGATGACGATGGGGACGGATCTTAAAATGATGTTCCTGACTGCGGGTAATTAACGCCTCACAGTGTAATAGATCCAGACTAGAGCTTTCGCCGTCTTCACCATAAAAGTGTACTGTTGGAATCTCATTTCTATCAATCATCGCACTACCTCTCTTAATCTTTAATGATATCCGAAAAGTGCAATTTTTAAACGTAATCAGCCATTAAAAAACCACCCCAATTCATTAAAAATACAGACCTACCGGAGCAGTTCAGTCTGCTATCTATTCTCAATGTTAAGTATAAAAAAGGAAGGATCAGCATGGCTTGGCAACAGCATGATTATGATGATATTCCAGGTACCTATGTTTTTGATGGCAAGCGATCTCATGAAGGTTATAACCTGAATAAGATGGCCTTTTCTTTTAACCATGAAGAAAACCGCCAAGAATTTTCGGCGGATATGGATGCCTATTGTCGAAAATATAATCTATCTGACGAACAACGTGTTGCTGTTTTGGAAGGTGATTTTCTTAAGCTTCTTCACCTTGGTGGCAATATTTATTATTTGGCAAAGCTGGCTATTTTCCATGGCCTGAGTGTTCAGGATGCCGGGGCCTCTTTCCAGGGGATTAAAACAGAAGAATTTAAAGCTATCCTGCAAAGAAATGCTGATGGTTTTAAAGAGAAATTAGACGAAGTAGGGGGTTACTGGCATGGCTAAAATTATAGGTGGTGTTACCACGTCTCATATTCCAGCCATCGGTAATGCCATGGCCAATAAACAGGAAAGTGATCCTTATTGGAAGCGCTTTTTTGACGGCTACGAGCCCGTTAAGGCTTGGCTGGAAGAGGAAAAACCGGATCTGGCTATTGTGGTTTATAACGATCATGGTCTGAATTTTTTCCTAGATACCGTACCTACCTTTGCCATGGGTTGTGCGGATGAGTATCACAATGCCGATGAAGGTTGGGGCATTCCTGCTACAGCGTCTTTTCAGGGGGATGCAGAGTTTTCTTGGCATGTGGCAGAGTCACTGATCAATCAAAACTTTGATATGACCACCTGTCAGGAAATGAAAGTGGATCACGGGTGTGTTGTGCCTATGAGTCTGATGTATCGTCATCTTCCTGAGTGGCCATGTAAGTTGTTACCGCTGGCGGTGAACACGGTACAGCACCCATTGACCAGTGCTCAGCGTTGTTATGATTTGGGTAAAGCACTGCGTAAAGCCATTGAATCCTATCCTGAAGATATGAAGGTGGTAATTTTTGGTACCGGTGGTTTATCTCACCAGTTACAGGGTGAGCGTGCCGGTATTATCGATGTGGATTTTGATTTGCAGTGTATGGACTGGATTGTTAATGACCCAGACAAGATGGCCGCCCTGTCCAATACCGAAATTATGGATATTGCGGGTACAGAAGGTATCGAAGTGATTATGTGGATGGTGATGCGTGGAGCGTTATCGCCAAACGTTAATCTATTACACAAACACTATCATGCACCTATATCCAATACAGGTGCAGGTGTATTGCTGCTGACAGATGCAGAGGATTAATACCAAGGTACACACTTAAACAAAAGCATTTAGATATTCTCCAGCCAGTGGCTGGAGAATATATTGCTTTTTTGTAGAGAAACTCTTATTTAAGTGCTTAATACAGGTCTTGGTTTAAAGGCTTTTTGACTCATCGCTTTTTGCCAAGGTCTTATGATCCATTATTTTGGGTCTCTGAGTTTTTATTACGTTATTTTTTAATAGTTATATGTCGTTTAGTTCATCTATTTCTGTATATTCTTATTTGAGTTGCTACGTAATTACTTGAACAGAGATAAGCATGGAGGAATCAATGAGAAAAAAGTAGATGTTCTACATTTTTTTCTTTAGAGTATATGCTCTCTCCCGAAAATGATTGCTATGGTTAAGGGTGTTGGATTGCGCATATTCCTTAGCACATCTTGAAAAAGTAGTGAAAACTCAATGGGAAAGAATTGATGCTGGTAGATAGCCGGCCTCTCATTGAATAATAGAGAGTGTTCTTGCTTTGGCAGAAGGGAGTCTGCAGCATCTTAAATATTTCCCTCCATGTCGGTATCTTAATCCATTTTTACAGGATCAAAGATCGTAAAAGTATGCTGCACAGAATACAAATAAATTCTTATACATAGCGAAACAAAATATTTCGATATTCTCCGTTAAAAATGCTAAAGAATAGGAAATTTCTTTCTCTAGATACTTTTGTTTTTCTACTGATGAATTGTCATCCCTTGGTATAATTTGAAAAAATAGTATGAAACTTAGTTATATATCCTTATTGATTTTATCATTTGGTCTTACCGCATGTGGTGGAGGTGGTTCAGCCGATCCTGAAAAACCTGGGCTATCCGTTTATGAAGGTCTTTCTACTCAGGCAGATCTAAACAGGCAAAATAGCCTGGGTTTCCTGGGAACCACCTACGATATGTTGTCAGCAGCTTTCTACCTTACAACGACATTAGTGAATACAGAAGCACCTGTTTTTCTGCAGGGTGGTGATAATGACACAGAAGAAGATGGTACGTTATGTCGTCCTGATGAGCTGGTTGTTGATGATCAACGCAGGGGAAATAAGGTGTCAGGCAGAGTCGTAGTGACTCTGGATGATTGTGATGATGGTGAAA
Organism: Oceanospirillum sp.; assembly: GCA_047518265.1. GTDB lineage: Bacteria > Pseudomonadota > Gammaproteobacteria > Pseudomonadales > Halomonadaceae > Oceanospirillum. Next base: position 29,983 of record JAKZRG010000018.1, on the reverse strand, counting down.
CCAAAGTCAGGGGAAAGATAACTTACGACATATCTGTTGTAGACCAATACAATATTTCTCTGAATGCGAATATTGATAGCTTATATATCCAATCAGCTACCGATACAATGATGTTTTCTGGTGCAACAACTTACCTGGAGCATGTAGATGGCGGTCTCATTGAAGGGAATATATCTGCATATTCTGAAAACCTGGGGCTTAGTTTTAAAGTCACCGATTTAAAAATTAATAACCATCTTGCTTATGAGTATGTGACCGCATCAGGAAAAATCTATCGCAGCGACTCTGGCTATGTGGAAATGAGCTATGCTAGCGCTACCAGTACTATGACTTTCCTGGGTAAAGACAATACCTTGTTGCAAGGGGTTCACTATCCTCTTGCAGCCTCTCTTCCTGAATTTATTGAGTCCTATGATTTAGCATTATCAGATAGCCATACTGGTGCATATGAATATAGAACCAGTGTGCCTGCATGGGATCTGTTTAATCTCCCATATCTGGATGCTTCAGATTATGCGGATGTAGATGGTGCGAGTGATGATTTTACGGAAGAGTTTGAAGCGCTTAAACAGTGGAACACATTTCGTGGAGGTGCAGGTCAATCCGGCTATGTGCCAATTTCACTGGATGCTGGTAACTTTGCTTTAAGATGGCAGCAGGATTTTGACTTCAGTCTTTTTAATACCGTTTCTGATCAAAACAATGTTTACGTGGTTGAAAATCAGGATTTCACTCGTTTAACTTCAACGGATTTGCCTACAGATGCAAAAATTTATGCCCTTGACGTATTATCAGGAAATGTATCGTGGCAACAAGATATAACAAGTTTATTTGGGATTATAGATGATCCATCGAAAAGGCAAGTTGATTTTACCCCTCCTGCCCACGATAACGGTATGGTTTATATAAACTCAAAACTATCTGAAACAGATGGATTTAATCTACTTGCATTAAATTCCACGACTGGAGCGGTGGAGTTTTTAATCGAAGGTCTAGACTACAGGCCTTTCGAAAAGGCTGCGGTCACGCCATATGATGGTGACATTTTTGTTATAGCCCGCGGTAATACAACGTTATATAGCTTTGATGGGGCGGATGGCCATCATAATTGGGAGGTAAAATTTCCTTCAAATACCGTAGGTCGAGTGCCTGCTGTAGGGCAAAATCAAGTATTCGTAGCTGAGCATTATAATGGGCCAGAGCTATATTCTATCGAACGGGAAACGGGGAACTTACAATTTCAACATCCGTTAGTTTGTGATAGTCCTGATGGTTCTATATCCGCTAGCGGACCGGAAGCGGTAGCTATTGGGCCAGAGCAAACGGTTATACTTCCGTCAAATGATTGCTTGGGTAAATTGGATGTTTATTCAAATAAGATGTTAGGCCCTGAGCCTTGGAAGCACTATGACTCAAATGGGAATAATGAGTTTTTTGTACTAGGGGACAATGCTGTTTTTCTTATGAAAAGAGCACCTTGGGTACTCAATAAATATAACTACATAACAGGTGAGAACTTGGGAGTATGGTCAGCACCAGAAACTTCTTTCACTTATCTCTCAATGTTATCCACCAAAACACATGTTTTTATTAGTTCATCGACACACACATATGCGCTAGATGCTAACACAATGGAGCTGGAATGGACTTATCCTGCAGGAGGCTACTTGTCATTAAATGACATTGGTATTCTTTTGATTTCTTCCCAAACTAATAATGCTATCGGTGGTGCGCAAAATATTGGCAGTGTTATTGCCATCGATCTCCAGTGATTTTAAGGGAGATCAGTGTTTGTGTTGATTAAGGGTGAGTAAATACCGAGAAAAAATTCGGTTAAAGTGCCATCCTCCCTAATCGATTGATAGACTCTTTGGTCGTTTTGTACCTATTGCGTATTGAAACGGCCTTGCTCTCTGGCTGCTGACAATAGTGAAAAAAGGAGCTCTGAGGCAGAGCTCCAAAGAAACTGACTTGAGCACGGTGTCAGTTCTTAGCACGATGAAAAAGTGTGTTGAAAAGCGTTAACTCTTCTGTTGCTGATTTGGCGATTGATTCAGGCCTTTGAGGTTGGGCATAAAAGGCTATGACCAATACAAGCGCATGGGGTTATCTACCAGTAACGCCTGCTGCAGCGCTTCGGTAGGAGCAATTTGTGGAATTACATTTACCAACAGACCATCATCTGGGGTATGTGATTTCATATTAGGGTGTGGCCAGTCGGTGCCCCAAAGTACACGATCCGGGAATTTCTCCACCAAGGTGCGAGCAAATGGTACGACATCACTATAATCTGGTGGTGTCTGTGTCAAACGCTCGGGACAGCTTACCTTGGTCCAGATATTTGGGTTATCGGCCAGAAGACTGATAAAGCGTTGAAAATCTTCATGATCAACGCCTTTGGTAACATCCGGACGACCCATGTGGTCCACCACAATGGTGGTATTCAGCTGCTTCAGGAAAGGAATCAATTCCTCCAGATCTGGAGCTTCAAAATATACAACAATGTGCCAATCCAGCTTTCTGATCTTTTCTGCAACGCTCAGGAATACCTCTTTGGGCGTGCTGTCTACCAGGCGCTTAACAAAGTTAAAACGTACGGCACGCACCCCTGTATCATGCATTTCCTGTAGCTCTTGCTCTGTAATGGCAGGATCAACAACCGCTACGCCACGGGCTAATTCGCCCGCTGTATTTAAGGCATCAATCAAAGCGGTGTTATCAGTGCCATGGCAGGAGGCCTGCACGATCACATTGCGCTCAAAGCCGAGATAATCCCGTAGGGAAAACAGCTGATCTTTAGAGGCATCGCAAGGGGTGTATTTACGCTTGGGATGGTAGGGGAATTGCTCTGCCGGACCAAATACATGACAGTGGGCATCTACCGCACCGGCTGGCGCTTTAAATGTGGGTTTGCTTGGGTTGTCGTGAAACGGGCGATAATCTGCATCCATCTGTTAATCCTCAAGTTTTTATAATCTGGTTTAAATTTAGTCAGTAACGGGTTAATTGTTCTATAGAAGGACGGATGTTAAACAAACACTTCGCCATCAAATAGCTTACGCGCCGTACGCAAAATGGCGGCGTTTTCGGCTTCTTGCTGCTCATTCAAATCCAAAATCACGGTCATCTCGCCAATGGGGTGTTCTATTGGCATGGTTTTGCTATTGCCCTCGGGAATATTGGCTAAAGGGTAAGCGGGCGATTCCGGCAGAATACAAGCTGTTGCCACGCTGACCGCTCCCAATACACCAATGGATGCATGACAACGATGGGGGATAAATGTCCGTGTTGAGATGCTGCCTCCGGCCGTCGCTGGACTGACCATGGTCATCTTGGGTACAGATTTGTGGGTAACATCACCCAGATTCATCATAGGGCCGACTTGCAGGCGAATGGATTCCAATCGCGCTTTAAGGGCTTCGTTTTGTTCTAGCTGCTCGCGGGTCTCTGTCCCTGTGATGCCCATATCTTCTGCCAGCATCACGACCACCGGCATACCGTTATCGATACAGGTCACCCTGACACCATCAATAACATCCACCTGATTGCCTGTGGGCAGCAGGGTGCCACAGCTTGATCCAGCCGTATCTCTAAAAGTAACGGGAACTGCACTGGCATTGCCTGGAACACCATCAATACGGGAGTCACCCAGATAGCTTACCTGGCCATGAGGTGTTGCTACCTTCTCAACAGCAATTTGCCCCGTGTTTTCCATATAAATGGTGACAGTGGTTTCGCCGTCTTGAGCGGCAACTAAACTGCGTTCAATGGCAAAAGGCCCCACACCGGCCAGAATATTGCCGCAATTCTGGGCATCAGTAACAATGGGTTGATCAACAAACACCTGTAGAAACAGATAATCCACATCCACGCCAGGACGATTGGATTTTTGCACCACTGCCACCTTGGAGGTGATAGGGTCAGCGCCGCCGATACCATCGATTTGACGGGTATCTGGGGAACCCATAATACGCAGCAGGCATTGGTCCCGCTCTGTAGTATCTGAAGGTAGATCTTCCGCCAAGAAGTATGCTCCCTTGGAGGTTCCACCACGCATCCACATGCAACGGATAGAATCAGACATCATTTTTCCTCCAACCCGGCTAGATGTACTTCAGGCCTTTCTCTTCTAAGCGGCCCCGCATATTGTAGATGTCCAGTCCCAGCTCACCGTTGGCCATACGTAGGCGTTTCTCCTCTTCCCGTGCTTCACGGGCGCGGGCTTCGGCCAGTACTTCAGCAGCTTCGTCACGACGAACCACCACCACACCGTCGTCATCGGCTACGATAATATCACCCGGATAAATCAGCTCATCAGCGCAAGCCATAGGGATATTAACTGAGCCGAGAGTTTCTTTGATGGTACCCTGAGAAAACACATGTTTAGCCCAAACCGGGAAGTTCATCTGACGTAGATCACGAGTATCGCGTACACCAGCATCAATAATCAGGCCCACCACACCACGGGCTTGGGCCGATGTGGCCAGTAGATCGCCAAAAAATCCAAAGTTGGACGGTGATGTAGGTGCAAATACCATAATGTCTCCGGCCTGACACTGTTCGATGGCTACATGCATCATCCAGTTATCACCGGCTGCACCAGAAATAGTGATGGCAGAACCGGCTATCGTGACATCCTGCTGAATGGGACGTAGATGATCGGCCAACAAACCGCGACGGCTCTGGGCTTCGTGTACCGTAGCCACACCGCATTGTGCTAATCCCTTGATCACTTCCGGATCAGCACGCTCAATATTTTGTACCACGACATTATCTTGCATGGTTTGATTCCTGTTATCGGATTAAAGGGATTATTCAACGATCTTCAGACGACTAAACACACGACGGGCGTTACCTTCAAAGATCTGTTGTTTTTGCTCAGCGCTCAGCAGGGTGTTGTTATCGATATAACGCTTGGTGTCATCAAAGTAATGACCGGTTTCTGGATCGATACCCCGTACGGCACCAATCATTTCAGAGGCAAACAGGATATTTTCGGTTGGAATAATATCCAGTAACAGGTCGATGCCTTTCTGATGGTAAACACAGGTATCAAAATAGATATTTTTTAGCGCAGATATTTCCAGTGGCTCATACCCCTGATCCTGCATCAAGCCACGGAAACGTCCCCAGTGGTAAGGCACGGCACCGCCACCGTGGGGGATAATCACTTTCAGCTCTGGGAAGTCTTTAAAGACATCCGACATAATCAGTTGCTGGAAGCCTGTGGTATCGGCACCCAGATAGTGGGAGCCTGTGGTGTGGAAGCAATCGTTACAAGCTGCGCTGACGTGAATCATCGCTGGAACATCCAACTCACACATCTTTTCATACAGAGGATAGAAAGCTTTATCTGCCAGAGAAACATCTTGCCAGAAACCACCGGAAGGATCTGGGTTCAGGTTGCAGCCGATAAAGTCCATCTCTTCAACACAGCGAACCAATTCAGCCACTGATTTTTCTGGTGCTACGCCCGGTGATTGCGGCAGTTGTGCCACTGGGGCAAAGTTTTTTGGGAACAGATCACAGACTCGACGGATTAGGTCATTCTGGTGTTGAGTCCAAAATGTACTAGTATGTTCGTTGCCAATATGATGACCCATCCAGCTGGCACGAGGAGAGAATATAGTCAGATCTGTGCCACGCTCCTGCTGTAAACGCAGTTGGTTTTGCTCAATACTTTCGCGAATCTCGTCATCGGTGACATGGACTACGCCTTTTTCACCGATAAACTTAGGGTTTCTGGCAATGGCTTCTTTTTGGGCCTCTCGGTAAGCACCTACGCCCGGTGGTGTGGTGGTGTAGTGGCCATGACAATCGATAATCATTTTATTTTCTCTCTTCATCTAATTGGGTCGTACCAGTCCCGACAAGCCATCAGTGAATCAATTTCTGAGTGTATTAAGATTGATTCAAGCTTCCCTATTTTTTATCTATAAGGAATTATCGAGATGGGTTTCATCACCTTATTTTCGATAGTCAGTATTAATCGGGCACCGTTTAGATACCATTCAGTTTTTAAAGTCTTGATATTAGTTTTTGATATAGGCTATGTTAATAAAAGGTTAGGCATAGGTGACGGTTATGAACTTTGAAGTCCCAAATATCAGACACTTAAGGGTATTTTTGGTAGTAGTTGATGCTAAAAGTATTAGTAAATCTTCGGAAAAGGTATTCTTATCTCAACCGGCCATTACTCAGGCTATTGCAAAATTAGAAGGGGTTTTAGGGACGACTCTGTTTTATCGTCGAAGTGATGGCATGTACGTAACGGAATCCGGTGAAGTGTTTGCCGGGCGAGTTCGAAGAGCGTTGGATATGATCCAGCAAGGTTTGAAAGATGCGGTACGTATTGGTGATGGTAAAGGGGGACAACCGTCTTATCTGTTACAACTGCTCACCACCACACAACTCCGGGCCTTGGTTGCCGTCTCTGAAGTGCAAAACTTCAGTATTGCTGGGCGTAATATTGGGGTGTCCCAGTCTTCATTACATCGTGCTGCCAGAGAACTGGAATCTCTGCTGGAAGTCACCCTGTTTGAAAAAACCAGTATCGGTATCAGTACCAGTAAAGCGGCTCGAATTTTAGCTAAATCGGTGAAACTGGCCTTTGCGGAAATCAAGCAGGGGTGGGATGAAGTCAACGCCTTGCACAATAGGGAAGTGGGGCAGATTATTATTGGTAGTATGCCCCTGGCCAGAACCTCGGTTTTACCTAAAGCGATCGTTAAATTTTCTGATGCTTACCCCGACTTTAAAATTTCCGTCAATGATGGCCCCTATGATGATTTGTTAACCCATCTACGTCACGGCGATCTTGACCTATTAATCGGGGCATTACGTTTTCCAGCACCCAGTGATGATGTTACTCAAGAGGAGTTGTTTTCATCACCTATTACCGTTGTCGCCAGACCCGGACATCCATTATGTGGAGCCAAAAATATTACCTTGGAACAACTGTCTAAATACGCCTGGGTTGTCCCCAGAAAAGGCGCGCCGACACGGGCGATATTTGATGCTATTTTTACTGATTCAGGCATGGAAGTACCGGAAAAGCTGGTAGAAAGCAGCTCACAGATTTTGATTCGCTCACTCTTGTTGGACAGTGACCGCTTAACGGTAATTTCAGAACATCAGATTCAACATGAACTGATGATGAAGGTGCTTGCCACAGTACCTTATGACCTAAGTGAAACCTCTCGTCCTATCGGCTTAACCCTGCGTAAAGATTGGCAAGCCACTAAAAAACAGCAGCAGTTTATTGATATGCTACGGGAAAATGGCCGCTTGATTGGGGGAATGGAGGAGTGATTTTTGGACATGCTAGTCGGTTTTTAAGCCGGAATATTTATCAATTAAGAACACGGGAAAGAAACCATTCGGGTTTAGTCATTATTATTTGATTAATCAGAATATGCTCAATATCCAGTCCAATTGTCAGAGTACCAATAATGCTTCTGGATGCTTGATCAAAGATAGGGAAAGTGACTTGTACTTGAAATATCTGGGTTGAGTTGTCGTAGTTAATCTCAGATATATAGAGCTTCTGATCAGAGAGTATTTTTTTAACTTTATTTTCATCTCCTTGCCAGTAGTCGGTTGTTATATCACTGGTAGCCAAAAGTACGCCCTGCTGGTCTGTGACTAGTATTTCCGTAATGAATTTTTTTCTCTGCTTCTTCCAATCAGTTAACTGCTTAGAAAGTGGGTGATTAAGAGTATCCGCAATAAGTCGGTATTGCCCACTGATGACTTCATCCTTCCATTGTTGATCAAGCTTTTTAATTTTTTCCATATCCATGGTAGAAAAACTCTGTTCCAGGGTAGAAAAGTGCTGTTTTACTTCACTGGTCAGTGAGCGATAGGTTTTTTGTGCAAACTTTTCGACCCTATCCTTTTCCCACTTGGAGAGTGTATGTGACAGCACTGAACAGTGGGCTATTTGCTGGTTGAATTTAAGCAAAAATTGCATATTTGACTGCAAAAAATCCTGATTGAAAAGAACACCCAATGGCGTGTACTTGAGGAAGTGCCTTTGAAACATAGCTCTAGGAAAGTTCATATTTTGAGAGGTATTTGTAAAGACTTTCTCATCCATTAAGGCGGCAGTAATCCGCTTTTGTTTCAGCATACGAAGCAGTTGCTGAGGTGAGCCTACTTCTATAATAGAGCCCTGTTTGCGTTGGTTTAGCCATTGTTTGGCACTACTGCCACGTACAATACCAATAGTGTGTTGTATTAATTGATTTTGCAGTAGGAGAGTATTTTCAGCCAGATAGTACAAATACCACTTCTGTAGAATTAATGGAGATGATAGATAGGCATTTAACGTTTGCGCCACGCCCTTGGATTGAAGGATTGCACCTTGCAGCCCTCCTTGCACAACCTCCAATTGGCTCCGAAGGTGGGGTCTGAATACCACATTATATTCGCGCTTCAAACCTAAGAATATACAGTCAAGAGTGTCCACTAACTCTCCCTTGATTGCTTTGTCATCTTGTAGGTATAAATAGGGATGTACTTGAGCGCTAGAAAGGATGATTTTGTCCGCCAAAGATACGCCACTGATGGCTAGGAGCAGAAGACAGAGAGCACCTGTTTTGAAAACTGGCATTATCGACATATAAGAGGTTCCGACAGTCAGTATTGTCTAAAGGATAGTCGTATTTAGCTGAAATGAGCTGTTCATCTAATAGTTCTTTTAGTCAGTTTTCTTGAGCTCTAATTAGGCTCGGATAAGTTATCTATCCCAAAAAACAATGTCACTACCTGATTTTGAATTCCCGTGAGATATTCCCATTGTGATAGTGTGATGATGTTCTAGAACCCTTTTTCAGTTGCTTATTAACGGTGAGAAAGTGTTGGATATCCCAAAAAACACAAAAATTAAGGGGGGAGATTATGTCTGTACAATCCATTTCACCCAATCAATTATGCCGTTGGTTCTACTGTTTTTCAGGCATTCTGTGTGTGGTTTTGGCGATTTTTGGGGTGATATTACCTTTGCTGCCTACGACACCATTCTTGATTTTAGCAGCGTTATTATTTTCCAAAAGTTCCCATAAATTGCATCAATTGCTACTAAATAATAGGGTTTTTGGTGGTTTAATTCACGACTGGGAAAATCATGGGGTGATTCCATTAAAGGCGAAATTACTGTCGAGCAGTATGATGTTAGCGATGGTGAGCTATTCTTTGTACTATCGGGATTTCCATGTGGGCTTGAAGCTACTTGTAGTTTTTCTGGTGTTGTTCTCAATTGTTTATGTTTGGTCTCGTCCTTCTAAACCTATCTTGTGTTAATTACGCTTATTTTTGTGAATTTTCAGCCGTAATCAGCTTCGCCAAGCTCGATTACGGCTTTTTTTATTTGTGAAGATTATGCTTGATCGCTTTTTATAGTTATTTCCTATATCAAAAACTTATAGCTGTTTGATTAAAACTAAATAGGCGGTTAAAAAAAATATCCTTATTGTGAAATAGCATCCTGTGACCTAGCGGTCGGGGTCTTGATAGGTAGTGCAGCGCTTGTAATTACTTATCTTTAGTCATTTTGACTAGGAGGCTTTGATCGGGTTTAGGCACAAGAGGACGAACTTTGAAAGTAATAATTACAAGATGCTAATTTGCACCAGGAATAAAAAATGAATAAAAAAATAGCAACTCTATTAGCCGCTCCTGCGATGGCCGCTTCTGTTTCCGTAATGGCTGCCAATGGTGAACCCGATTTCTTTGGTTTGTTGAGTGTTGGTGTACAAAAAGTTCAAAACCAGAGCGATGTTGACGGAACGGCTTTTGAAGCGTCAGCTGGTGTTAAAGGTATGTATAAGGTCGATGACTTTAAACTGATTTATAAGTTAGAAGTTGAATTAGCCCAAGCCGTTAATATGGATAACGGTGAGAACGATGTGGATGTTAAAAATGCACTGGTCGTTATGCCAACCAGTATGGGGGCTTTTGTCATTGCAGCCCGTGGTGAGAGTGGTCATCAGCGTGAAATGTACCAGATGATTGATATTTTTGAAGTGAACTCTGCGGATAATGGCACCCTATGGGGACAGCCTGATGCGGCTACCTCAGTATTTGCCTATAAGTCACCTACCTTTGCTAATACTCATATCTCCGCTGCTGTACTGACCCTAAACCAAGGCGGTACAGCCAGCAACCATAATGACAATTTTGCAGATGCCATTGCATTGCGCGCTATTCATAAGTCCGGTGATTTATATCTGGGCATCGGTAATGTGATGGTCTCAGATGATCAAACAGGTGCCAGTAAAGACTATAATCGATCCAGTTTAACGGCCGGTTATGAGATGGATCAATTGCATCTGGGGATGACTCTGGAGCATCAGGGTGATCACCCTTCCGGCGCAGACACTTCTCTTCTGGGGGCTGTTGCTGATCTTAAGCTGGGTGGCGGTTTATCTGTTGGTGTCGGTTATACAGACCGTAACAGTGACAATGATGCCCGCGATGATTCTATGTTAGCAGTCATTGCTCGTAAGCAGATTCATGACAATATCTATGCCTGGGCTGAAGTGGGTAGCTATGACGAGAGTGATGATAACTACTCTGCTGGTATTAATGTCGGTTTTTAATTTCTGATGCCAATGTAGCTGGGTTGAATCCTATTTAACTCTAGTGCTTGGAATATAGATTTGTAAGCTGGGGCGCCTGTTCAGGTTCCCCTCTTTACAAAGCACAGCGGTAAATATCAGGAAATGAGATGAATTTGCCAAAAATTTCAGAATATCATGCCCATGTTTATTTCGATGGTGAGACGGTGAATCAGGCGACTGCATTATGTGAGCAGACCTGTCAGCGTTTTTCTATCCCTATGGGAAGGGTGCATTGTCGTCCGGTTGGGCCTCACTCTGCTTGGAGCTGTTTGTTGATGTTTGCTCCAGGGCAGTTAGTGCAGGTTTTACCCTGGCTTACTTTTAAACGCGAAGGTCTGACGGTTTTTATACATCCTGTCACAGGTGATGATCTGGCGGATCATACAAAGCACGTGATTTGGCTGGGTGAAAGTAAGTCTCTTGATGTTTCTCAGTTTCTGTAACCTGTTCTATTTACCTTTTTCCCATCCATTTATTTAGGGTCTATCTGTTTTTCCTCGCTCTACCGGTTGTGGTGTAACTAAACTACAACGTTTCAATCGCAACCTGCCAGAGTTTCTGTGCTTTCTGATCGATGATTAGGGAGGCTCTGGCAGGATTTATTGCCTCATCTAATTTAGCTTTATCTCCTCTTTATCTCCTCTTTATCTCCTCTTTATGTGCTCAGAGAGACATCATCGTTATCCATCAATACGTTAGCTCTGCTCAGTCCAACTGACACAAGCCTCACTTCGACGAGTGTGGTTACAAAAGAGAGTACTCCTCCTGAACGATCTATCTGTTTAAAGTCTTTATTTTTTAAGGTAAATAGAGCTGTATCGCATTTTTTTATTTTGTGCTTTTTCAGTTTATTTAAAATAATTGATATTTATCAGTATGTTAGTGCTATGTTTTTGAAGATAAAACACATATCTAACGCTTTTTATAACTTGTTGGCTGTCTGCGTTATGCAAAAAATGAATACAAGGGCTGTTTTACTTATTATCTAAATGGCGGGCTTACTGATAAATTTTGCTTAACACGTTAAGAAGCCCCGCTGCGAGAAGGGGCCAAGAAGCTTTAAGCTAGATAGCTGATTATTGGAGAATGGGATATGAGAGTATGTATTGCAGGTGCTGCGGGTGCCTTTGGTATGAAACATCTGGAAGCGATCCGTGCCATTGAAGATGCCGAGGTCGTTTCTGTTGTCGGTACCAATGCTGAAAAGATGAAAGCTTTTGCGGCGGAACACAATATCCCTCATTACACCACTGATCTGGCTGACAGTCTGGCTCGTGATGATGTGGATTGTGTCATTCTGGCGACACCGACACAGATGCATGCGGCTCAGGTCATTCAGTGCCTTAAAGCGGGTAAGCCAGTTCAGACTGAAATTCCTATGGCGGACAATATCGAAGATGCTCAAGAGATTGTTCGTTTACAAGAAGAGACCGGTGTCATTGCCATGGCCGGTCATACCCGTCGCTTTAACCCTAGCCATCAGTGGATTCACGATAAGATTCAGGCTGGTGAGCTGAAAGTGCTGCAGATGGATGTGCAGACCTATTTCTTCCGTCGTACCAATACTAATGCTAAGGGACAGGCTCGTTCTTGGACTGATCATCTGTTATGGCACCATGCTTGTCATACCGTTGATCTTTTCCAATACCAGACCGGTGAAACTGCAAATCACGTTCAGGGGATGCAGGGGCCTATTCATCCTGATCTGGGCATTGCTATGGATATGAGTATCGGTATGAAGGTGCCAAGTGGTGCTTTATGTACTCTATCTCTGTCTTTTAATAATGATGGGCCTTTTGGCACCTTCTTCCGTTATATCTGTGATAACGGCACCTATGTTGCCCGTTATGATGACCTGGAAGATGGCAAGGGCAATGCTATTGATCTGTCTGATGTGGCGGTGTCTTTTAATGGTATTGAGCTGCAGGATCGTGAATTCTTCTCTGCCATCCGCGAAGGCCGAGAGCCTAACGCCAGTCTGGCTCAATGTTATCCCGCTATGGATACCTTAGATCGTATTGAACAGTGCTTAGATAACGCCTAAACAAAACGAGCTAATCCTTTGATCTGCGGACATTTTGTCGTCTTAGCGCCATTTTTATTGGCTTAAGTCTGGCAAAATGGCTGGCTGGATATATTAAAGAATTGGATAGGAAACTGGTTATGACTACGCATGCTATTAAAGACCTTGGGATTAAAAAGCGTAAGCTAGGCCCTTTTAGCTGTAATCCCATTGGTTTGGGGTGTATGAATTTATCCCATGCCTACGGTACACCGCCATCTGAGCAGGATGCAGAGCGTATACTGCTAGAAGCATTAGAGATGGGTTATAACCACCTGGATACAGCCTCTTTATACGGTTTTGGTGCTAATGAAACCTTATTAGGCAAAGTGTTGAAGGGAAAGCGTGATCAGTTTGTTTTGGCCAGTAAGTGCGTGCTGTTTAAAGACGACCAAGGCAAGCGAGCATTAGATGGTCGCCCAGAAAACATCCGTAAAACTTTGGAAGGCAGTTTGCAGCGTTTACAAACCGATGTCATCGATCTGTATTACCTACATCGGTTGGATAGAAGCGTACCCATTGAAGATAGTGTGGGTGAGTTATCCCGCTTGGTGGATGAGGGCAAGATCAAAAGCATCGGTTTGTCTGAAATGTCTGCTGAGACTCTGCGTAAAGCCCATGCTGTACATCCGGTTGCTGCGATGCAAACCGAATACTCTATTTGGACCCGTAATCCAGAGATTGCGGTGTTAGAGGCTTGCCGTGAATTAGGTACAACCTTTGTGGCTTTCAGCCCGTTGGCTCGTGCGTTTTTGACCGGTAAGTTAACGGATATCAACACTCTGGAAGCTAAAGATTTACGTCGTAATATGCCGCGATTTAATACGGATAATTACGCCAAAAACCTGCTGTTATTAGAGCAGATTGCTCAGGTCGCTAAGGATGAGGGCTGTACTCTGACTCAGTTGGCTCTAGCCTGGTTGTTGGGACGGGATGACAATATTATCGCTATTCCCGGTACCACTAATCTGGATCATCTAAAGGAAAACTTCAGTGCTCAGGAGGTGGTGTTAAGTGCTTCTGCCTTTGAGCGTCTGGATCAAATTATGAATCAAACAACGGTTGTGGGCCCACGCTACAACTCGACCACTCAAATGGAAATTGATACGGAAGAGTTTTCCGTCTGAGTTTCTAAAGGCTAGCGTTGTGCGCTGGCCTTAGCTCTTGTTAAGAACAGTTTTAAACGTTGTTTTTAAGAGATTTTCTAAGATCTGCTCTAAGAGTTGCTCTCAACTCTGGTTTAAAGACTGATCCTCAACTTTAGTATCGCAATAGCAAGAATCACTGATTAAGTGACCCTGCCGGGCTCGCTCGGCTTTTTTACAACAAAAATAATTAATTTCATGCATATATCTGGAGAAAACAATGAAAGTAACAATTAAAAAAGCTGCATTAGCAGCCGTTGCCACTTCAGCTTTACTGACTCAAATGCCAGCACAAGCCGCGGAGTATACCCTCCGGTTAGGCCACTTCTTTCCACCCGTTGCTGGTCAGCATAAAGACATTGTAATGCCATGGGCTGAGGCGGTAGAGCGTGAGTCTCAGGGACGTATTAAGGTTGAAGTGTATCCTTCTTCAACCCTGGCCAAGCCTCCAGCACTGTATGATGCGGTGAAAAACCGTATTGCCGATGTAAGCCTGACTATTCAGGGGTATACCGCCAATCGTTTTCCATTGACCCAGATTGTAGAACTGCCGGGGATTTCTAAAAATGCTACCCATGGCTCCTGTATTGTGCAGTCCCTTTATGACGAAGGTTTGATCGCCTCTGAATATAAAGAAACCAAACCTCTGTTCCTATTTACCCACGGCCAGGGTCATATTCACACCACAGAAACCCATGTGAAAGAGCCCGCTGATCTAGAAGGTTTACGTATTCGTCGTCCAACGGCGGTAGTGGCTAAGTTATTGGAGGGTCTGGGGGCTCAGCCGGTAGGTATGCCCGCACCACGAGCGTATCAATCAGTACAGCGTGGTGTGATTGATGGTGTTTCTCTACCTTGGGAAGCGCAAAAGGTCTTCCGTATTAACGAGTTGACCCCTTATCACACTGAAGTAGGTGGTCTGTACACGCTCGCCTTTGTGGCAACCATTAATAAAGACGTCTACAACGCCATGCCTTCGGATCTGCAGAAGGTGATTGACAACAACTCAGGTCAGGCCTGGTCTCAGACTGCGGCAAAAGTATTCGACAAGATTGATGTAATCGGTCGTGAACAGGCCGTTAAGAAGGGCCATAACATTTACACAGTTGAAGGCGGTATCAATAACCCTGCCTGGAAACCGGTACTGGATCAGGCTTCTGAAGAGTACCTGGCTGAGCTAGAAGATAAAGGTCTGCCTGCTCGTAAAGTCTACGCCCGTGCACAAGAATTGGCACTGACCTGTAAGTAAGGATACTCCATTGCTTCAGGCAACTATTTTCAAAAGGCTATTGCTGCAGGCAGCTGTTGTTTCAAGGGACTGTTGTTTAGGTATCTCTTATTTCAGGAGAAAAGAATGAAGACTTTTGACCAACTCTTTGAACGTGCAGCCTTTTCTCTGCATGTCATCAGCGGTGTAATCCTGGTCAGCATGATGTTTATTACCCTGGCTGATGTTATCAGCCGGGGGATCTTCAAGCTGACAGAGGGTTCTCTGGATCTGACCTTTATTGGCGGTGTTGAGCTGATTAAATACGGTTTGCTATTCACCATTCTCTTTGCTCTACCTTACTCGGTGGGACGTTCGCAGGTGATTGTTGATCTTTTTACCGAAAATATGAAGGCTCGTACTAAAGCGATACTGGAAGGTATTTATATTCTGGGCTTTTTCCTACTGGGTGCAGGGATGAGTTATCGCTTTCTCCTTGCCATTGAACACGCCGATATGTCCGGTGAAACCACTCAGGATCTGTTGATTCCTCTGGCCTATATCTACGCGGTTAGCTCATTTGCTACCGCTATGCTGGCGCTGGCGGCTTTGCTGATCTCCTTTCGTCTGTTCTTTTTCTGGAATGAGGAGAAATTATCATGAGCAGTGCATTGATTGGTTATATCTGTATCGGCGCTATGCTGGTGATGATCGCAGTACGGGTGCCTATTGCCCTGGCGATGGCTGCTACAGGTTTTATCGGTTTTAGTTGGATTGTTGCCTTTGATCCGGCCATGGCGATCCTAGATAGTGGCCCGTTTGAGACATTATCCAACTACAGCTTTAGCCCCATACCTATGTTTATTTTGATGGGCGTGTTTGCTTCTAAAGCGCGTATGTCACAGGAATTATTCGACGGTGCCCGTAAGCTGTTTGGTAGCTGGCGGGGAGGGATGGCACTGGCAGGGGTAACGTCCTGCGGTATTTTCTCGGCTATATCGGGCTCGTCTATGGCAACAGCAGCCAGTATGTCCCGCGTTGCCTTGCCCGAAATGGAAAAGAACGGTTATGCCAAATCCCTTGCGTCAGGCACATTAGCCGCAGGCGGTACACTGGGTATTATGATTCCACCCTCTATCGCCCTGCTGCTGTACGCTTTAATTACGGAGCAATCCGTAGGGGATATGTTTATAGCCGGTGTGATTCCGGGTCTGCTGGGGCTGGCGTTGTACTGCATTACCATTGCGATAGTGGTTTCTCTCTACCCTGACTTGGCTCAGCCCGGTGAGAAAACCACCTTGATGGAAAAAATAATCGGTCTAAAAGGATTAACACCCTTTACCGGAGTTTTTGCCCTGATTATTGGCGGTATTTACACCGGTTTGTTTACGCCAACGGAGGCAGCATCCGTGGGGGCGGCGGGCACTTTTGTTATTGCCTTAATGCGGGGCATGAACTTTGACCAGTTTGTAGATGCCGTGCAGGAAACTCTGTTTATGTCCTCTATGATCTTTTTTATGATCATAGGTGCCGAGATATTTGGTTACTTCCTGTCGGTATCCCGTATCTCTTTCTCTTTGGTCGAGGTCGTGGATAGCCTGCAGTTAAGTCCCTATATGATTCTTTTCTGTGTCTTGCTGCTATTTATACTGCTGGGCTGTGTTATGGACAGTATCGCCATGCTATTGCTTACGGTGCCTGTAGTATATCCCCTGGTTCAAGCCGCGGGTTTCGATCCTATCTGGTTTGGCATTGTCGCGGTGATTACGGTAGAGCTGGGTTTGATTACACCGCCGGTAGGCATGAATGTCTTTGTGATTAAATCCGTGGCACCGGATATCCCCATAAAAGAGATCTTTAAAGGCGTCTTCCCATTTGTACTGTCTGATATTGTGCGCCTTGCTCTGATTATTCTGTTTCCAGTGTTGGCTGTTGGCCTAATTTAACAAGGAGTATTAATTATGAGTCAGCAGGATTACAGCAAAAGATTAGCTTGGAGTTCAGAGTTAAGTGTTGGTGACGACAGCATTGATGATGATCATAAAGAGCTGTTTGATCTGATTAACGCACTGGAAGCCGCAGACATCAGCCACGACTATATCAACCGTATTTTGGATCAATTGAAAAAGTACACTCTGGAGCATTTTTCCAAGGAAGAAGAATATATGCAAAAGTGCAACTATCCAGAGCTAAAGGAACATGCCAGAGAGCATAAAATGTTTATCGAATGGCTGGAAACCATTCGTTCCACCTATGCACGTTTTCCCCAAAGCCCTTTTGTTATAGGGGATCTGGTGAATGATTATCTACAGAAGTGGCTCCGAAGTCATATTTTGCAAGAGGATATGAAGTATCGGGATTTTATGGCTCAGTAGGAATATTTGAGCCCAAAAAATCATCTATTAAGAACCTCTAGAGTTATAAGCGACTAACATTGATTTCGGGGGGGGGGCGTTGGTCTTCTTTCCCGAGATCTCCTCCCTGATCTTTCCCTGTTTTATATACTTCAGAAGCAAGCCAGATAACCCATTCTTTTATAACCAGCATCATTCAAGCCCACTGTTGAGTTTCAATTCTCTGAATCGCTTTCTTTAGGTAAGAATCTTTCCAAGATGCTTTATGTTCGTTCCATTGATGGATAAAAGATCTGATACCGTCAAAATCATTGGATGGGTATTGTTCATGCTTAATTACCCAGTGTACGGTAGAAATCACTTCCATACTGAGAGGGGTTTCATAACCATCAATTAACTGTTCTACTCTTGATAAACAATGTAAAGCTTCGTGATCATTCTTCAGAAAATCATTGGCTTCACCTATTGCAGGCTCAATCAGATGAATTTCAGATTTGGTTACTCGATCACCAAAACCTGTTATGAAGTGGCCGTCAATCCTTTCCAGAACATGATTCAGATTATCGGCGTAGGGGCCAAAATGATGGGGCTTATAATCTAGCCTTAGATGAAGCCCTGACTCTTGTAGAAAGTAAGCCAATTTCTGAACTTCAATTTTTGAGCAGCTATAGCCCTTTTGGAAATAGAACTCTAATAATTTGATCAGAAGGGCTCGACCTCTGGTCATTTTTGGGCGGGGAGTATTATTCACAATCTGGTTTGCCTGAGGACTACCAGCAGGCTCATATACAGTGACTTTAACATCATCAAGCTGACCCAGTTTATCCAGAATGGCTTGTCTTACCTCTGTCCAATCCAATCCTCCTAGGCCAGCACCTAGAGGAGGTATGGCAATGCTCTTGATGCCAAAGCGCTGAACGTTAAGAATGAGGTCATCCAGCCCCTGTGTGATATAGCTAATCTCTGAACGTCCTTTCCAATGGTTCTTAGTTGGGAAGTTAATGATCCACTTTTTGGAGACAATATCGCTATGCTCTGTGATGAAGACTTCACCTGTTTTTACCAGACCTTTATCACACGCTTTTTTGTACTCTTTAAAGTTTTCCGGATATGCCTTCTTAAACTGGAGAGCCAAGCCCTTACCCATAACACCAACACAGTTAACCGTGTTCACGATGGCATCTGAATTATCTTTAAGAATGTTTCCAGTTTTGAACTCAATCATTTTATTCACCACTAGAAATACCAATTTGGCTTAACATCAACAGCAGGGATGTACAGGGCATTTTGTAGCATAGATTGCACATAATTCTGCATGTTCTGATTATAGACGCCAATGCGTTCAACGAGATTCCAACTAAAGTGCTTATACACAAGAAACTCCGATTGTCGCAGGCGTTTACCATCCAAATAGTCATTCCAATACTGAGCGTGGATAATTTCCCAAGGAAGCTCCCCTAAATCAGCCAGATCATTGTAAAAATCAGTTAGTGCCATAATGGCATGCCCATCGGTAAATACAAAAGGTGCACCTGCTACTTCAACCGTATGAGCTGTGGACTGAAAGAATATAATATCCTGAAGATTAACACCTGGCACATTACCGCACTTAATAGCGTAAAGCATTGGAGATAAACTATTGAAATAAAAAGGGACATAGTCATGGATCGTTCCCATAGGCATAACAGGAACAGGATGTACGTGTCTTTGGTTCTGGACTGAATCGTATGCTGCATCGGTATATTGCACGTTCTGAGCAATCATCTCATTTTTTGACAGAATAGCCCCTGACATTAACAATCCAGAAAGATTGTGGATATGAGTAAAATGATAAATTGGCGTTGGAACCGTATACGTTGCCACAAAAAACTACCGAATTAAAAATTTCGGTAATTTTACCATTTACGATATAGGGGGTCATGCCTTGTATTTTCTTCCCAAAAAACTAATAGCGCTTAACCATCTGTAGCGTGGATAAGCCTAAGCGCATCCGCGAAAGATATGCCGCTTATTGTGAATGTTTTATAAACGGTTGTAGGCACGGCTTTGCCATCCGTATAACCGATTAATAGTTATGTATTTTGAGTTCATCCAATGAATGAAAGAAAGATTAAAATATCAGTCTCAGTGTTTGGCATATTGTTACTATTTATAGGATATGTCGCATACGATGTTATATATGGAGACTGTAACTTAGACTTAGGGAGCCTCTGAAGAAGTACTTTCTGACTCTGAAAGCCCCGTAGGGCATAATCTGAAGGGGCGACTACTTTGTCAGATGATTTGAAAAGGCGTTTAGCATTTCCTACATCACCTTTCGCGTATAAAAACCGCGCTAAAGTCAACCTACGGAACATGAGTCAGGCTCAGAATTTGGCCATCAATGACAATACCTTTAGCTAGTTCTTCTTTGCCGTTTTTGCTAACCCTTACGGGTTCACGTTGAGCATTCCACAAACTTTAAATGGAATGCCCAACTTGTTTCTCAAATTCATTTTTCCATTCCTGCAGCAAAGGCTTCGAGTAGTCATATCCCGCATTGGCTAACTGTTCTATTTTCTTATAATCCACTATAGAAAAGTCATCTAGGGGCGGTTCTAAATATAGGTCAGTGAAGGCTTCGCGGTTTTTTCTTTGTTCAAGTGTGCCGCCGATACTGGATACGCGCATCAGTACTTCAACCATGCTGGGTACTTCTATGGATCTTTTAAATGGGTTCAGTCGGCTTAAGAGCACTGACCAGCCTGACAGGGCGCCATCGTAGTCTGGGGGGCCTTGAATATCATTTTTCGGGTTAACGTTAACGGCCAGAACGATGCCACCAGGGTTTTCTTTTGCCATAACATCAACAGGTAGACTGTTCAGTGCGGCGCCATCCACGAGTAACCCTTCATTATGAGGGTAGGGGGGATAAATCCCCGGTGCTGCATTACTGGATAAAACGGCTTCTACCATGGGGCCGCTATTATGAACCTTCATTCCTGCGCGGCTGATATTGCAGGAGACGGCAAAGTATTTCATGGGTAGATCTTCGATCAAGGCGTCCCCAAAAGCTGCTTCGGTGACGATACAGGCTTTTTTACCTGAAAAGAGTGACACGATAGGTAGTGTCGGAATATCGGCAAAAGACCTTGTGATATGGCCGCTTTGCTCCAGCACTTTATCAGGAGTCCAGCCTAAGGCGGCTTGGCAGGCTATGAAGGCACCTACGCTTGTACCGCCAATAAAGTCGATAGGAATGCCGAGATCTTTCATGGCGCGAATAACACCAATATGAGCCAGTCCTCGTCCACCACCTGCGCCCAGTACTAAGCCGATGGCTTCTCCTGTTAAAAAGCGCGCCAGTTTTTTAATATCCTCTTGGCTATCATGGCGAAGGTGGTGATGCATGGCGCAGTCACGGGGCTCTAACCAAGCCATGGTGCCTTGAGCGACAGTGGCATTAGAAGGCTGTAACAATAGTAGATGCGATTTAACACCTTCGTTAGCGGTGATGTCTTTTATCTTATGTTCTAAGGAGGTGATTGCGGGTTCAGCAGAAGCATCCCCCAGCAATAATACGGCGTCGGCTTGTCTTACACAGCGCTGTGTCCAAGCTGTATCGGTATCGTCGGCTATGAGTATTAGGTGCTTATGAGTACGTTCTAAGTCGTTAAGAGCATTAACGATAGACGTTTTAGATGATTCGTTTGAATGAATCTGGGTTGTATTGCTTAGCCCACTTAAAGCTTCGATCATCTCCCCGTTAATACTTAAAGAAGAACCCCTTTGAGATAGCGCAGCCTGTAGCATTTCGCCTGTTTTTTGGATCGGTACACCCGATGTAATGGGCAGCAAGGCGATAGTACGTGGCATTGTGGTGCCAAGAGGACGAGCGGGGGTGACCAAGTGATCAACGATCATCTTGGTTGTGGCCTTGTTTACAGCGATGGGGTGTAGATTGAATATGCTCTCAAACACGTCTTTGCTGAGCTGTCCCACGGTGGAGTCGCGAACAGCGCGCACATGGGCTGCACGACCAGCACCTAGAATAACGCCAATTTCACCCAGCACTTCCCCTCGATCAATATCACGCAGCAGGATCTCTTCACCATCGACTTCATCAATTACCAAAAAGCGTCCGCTAACAACAAAGTAAATATAATCCGATGGATCTCCTTTGTTGATTAGCTGAATACCACTGGGGATCACCTTTATTTCCATCCGGCGGCTTAGCTCATCAAGGATATTTTCGCTCAGCTCTGAAAATGAGGAGCTTTCCTGTAGCGCTGATTTTAGATGAATGATTTCGATTGTTTTTGTCAGACGATCAATGAAGGTACGAAAGCCTTCGGGGTGTTTGTCTTGAAGCTTTTTGAAAACAGATCTTGATAAGCGATACAGGCGGGATATTGACGTGGTAATAGCCGCAGATGTGCGCGTCACCTGGCCACCCAATACGGTCAGATCAATAATATCGCCCTGTTGGTATTGGGATAAAATAGTCTCAGGATTGTCTGAAGATGGCACCATATTCAGGGTACCTGACTCGATTAAAAAAATAGAATCAGCAACATCTTCGTGATCAAATATAAAAGTACCAGCTGCAACATTAAGGGGCTCGGCTACCTGTGCGATCTCACTTAACAGGTTTGGTTCAAGTCCTTGAAAGACCTCTAGGGATTCTAAAAGCGCAATTACGGGGCCATATTCTATTGAACTTTCAGAATGGGGAGACGTCATTAAAGCATTATCCTTTTTACGGTGGAGCGGGTATTAATCACTATAGGTAAGATCAGAGTCTGTTTACTGATTCATTCAGGCTCTTATCAATGGCTTCAGCCAGATCTTCTACATTGTCAGATGTAAACATTGAGCCGTGCCAGCCGCGTACTCGTCGAATACGTAACGGTTTTAACAGGCACTTCTTCCAAGGGCGAAACAATACTGGTTTTAGCCAGTTCAAACCATCGGAAATAACTAAATCTACCGGACCATCAAATGGAGTGGCACGATAAACCTTCATCGCCTCAATCTGCTGGGTTAAGCCCTGATCTGAAAACATAGTATCTAAGCGCCTTCCGTTTATATTTAAACTCAGAATTCCCATGCTTTTGGCAATTTTAACAAAAACACTCCAGATCTTTGCACTATTAAACAATCGAAAAGGGTAAACGGTTTCCAACAGAATTGTCTGCTGTGGCGCACGGTTACGGAGAGAAAGCTCTCTGGCTGTTTCGATCGCCATAACGCCTCCAATGGAGAAGCCGCCAATGATAATGTCTCCCTCGGCTTTTGCTTCAATGGCATCTGCGTAGCTTTGTGCCAACGTCTGTGTACGGCACTCAAGGCTATCTTCTGAGGTTGTTAAAGGGGGTTGCAGCATGACCAGAGAACAACGATTGCCCAATGCATCCGCTAACCGTTGAAAGCGAACAACATCCCCATGACCCGACGCGGCCAAAAAGAAGGTGGGCTTTGTTGGGTGATCGCTTAAGGGAAGGACGATGGGTTTATCACCCATAAACTTTAAAAATGCCTCCGCTAATTCTGCAATCGTAGGATGATGGATAAAAAACGATAATGACAGCGTGGTTTCTTTTCCTGACAGTGCATCTAAGCCCGCCAAAAAAGTCATTGCGGATAACGAATCCCCTCCTAATGAGAAAAAGTTATCATGAATGCCAATAGGGCTGCGTTGAAGGATCTCCTGCCACATCTCGACCAGTTCCATTTCGAGCCCACTCATAGGCGCGACATATCCTTCTGTTTCACCTCCTTGGGTAATTTGAGGCAGGGCATTCCAATCCACTTTCCCACTGGCGCTTTCGGGCAGTACCTCCATCACAAGAATAAAGGTTGGCACCATATAATCCGGCAGCTTAGTGTGAAGATAATGCCTTACATCTTGTTCATTGATTGTTTTAGATGCAATCCATGCATATAAGCTATGTGAGCCTTGATGAGCTTTGGCTTTAACGGCTGCGCCGGAAATGGATGGATGTGCCAGTAAAACGGTTTCGATTTCATCCGGTTCAATACGATGACCGCGAACTTTAACTTGGCGATCCACACGACCAGAAAAGTGCAATATGCCATCAGATGTTAGATAGCCGCGATCTCCCGTTTTATACAGACGTATATTGGGATTAAAGACCGCTTGTATAAAGCGCTCTGCATCTTGATCAGGGCGATTCAGGTATCCCCGTGCCAATCCTTGTCCGCCAAGATAGATCTCTCCCGCGACGCCAAAGGGCACCTGACATCCATGGTTATCCAGAATAAAGAGGGTACTGTCATCAATAGCCTTACCTACCGGTAAAGGGGACTGAGCTTCTTCCTTTAGGCATTCCCAACTGCTTGCTAAGATCGTTGCTTCTGTTGGGCCGTAGCAGTTAATTAAACGTGCCCCAGTAATATCCAAAAAACGTTGGGCAAGAGTGGGAGGTAATATCTCCCCGCCGCACCAGACCAAGCGAAGGGCCAAACCCTCTTTTCCTTCAACGGCATCTAAAAAGCGGGGTAGGGTAGAAGGCACAAAGATGGCAAAGCTTGCGCCATAATCTAATATGGTACGAGTGATGACTTCCATGGATTGACGCCCCGGTGGAGGCAAAATAATCGCTCCCCCTTGGCATAATGGAGCAAAAACTTCGACCATGGCAGGATCAAAGGTGATTTGAGTACCTTGGCAGCTACGATCCGCAGGAACGGTGCTATAGGTCGATATGATGCGAGACATAAGAGCGCCATGCTCAATCATGACACCTTTTGGCCGACCGCTGGAGCCGGAGGTATAAAGCACATAAGCTAGATGGTTGGCTTGAGGGAGAGTTACTACCGATTCTTCCTTCTTTTCCTCCTCCTCACCATTTTCTTCTTTATCTTTATTTTGACCGTTACGGCTATCCCTCAGAAGGATGTCTTCAAGTTGTAAAAAATCGCAGGGTAGCTGTCCTAAATGTTCCGATGATGGGGCATCAACAATTACTGTGCTGATGTCACCCTCTTCTAACATATGACGCAAACGATCCTCTGGTGCATGAGGATCTAGGGGCATAAAAGCGGCGCCTGATCGTAGGATACCGAGTATCGATGCAATCATTGTAGGAGAGCGTTCGACTGCAAAAGCGATGATTTTATCGGGCTCTGTTCCCATATCCCTAAGTTTTGATGCTATCCGCCTGCTCCACAGCTCAAGGTCTGAATAGGAGATTGTCTCTTCCGCGAAAATAAGCGCGGTGGCCTCAGGATTTTTTTTCACCTGAGCCATAAAAGCTTCAACAACTGTTTTAGGTTCTTGCTCAAGTAAAGAGATTGGGAAGGGACTTGGAATGGCTAGGCTGTCTAGAACCTTTCTCTCGTCAGGGGGGAGGAGTTTTATATCTTTACACAAGGTTTCTGGTGCCTGTGCAATCGTCTCAAGAATAAAATGCCAGCGTTTTAGGAGAAGTTGGGCTTCCCCGTCAAATAAGTAGTTCTGATCGGCCTCAAGCACTATTTCCACATCATCATCTGGATAGAATTCACAGACAGAGAGTGCCAGAGGGAAGCGGGCTGCTCCTGAAAATATCTGATGAGTACCAAGTAAAGAAGCCTTATCAAAAGGAACATCAAAGAGTTGTCGCTCAAAAGAGAATATTAAGTCGAATACAGCCGCTCGACCCTGTTGAATAACGCCTAAGCGCCGTGAAATCTCAGATAAAGGAAAGCGCTGATGACGATAACAAGCCCGTAATGTTTGACTGACGGATTGAACAAGCTCTGACAGGCTAGACTCAGGCGTTACTGCAATCGGTACAGGCATCACATTCATAAAGAGGCCCAGAGTTGACTTGTAGCGTTTGCCTCCTCTATTTAGCGTTGGAACGCCGATAACGATTTGATCTTGTCCCGTTATTCGGGAGTAATAGAGGGCTAAAGCGGCTAGAAAAACAGGAGCCGAGCTGCTCACACCTTCCTCTAATTGATCATATAGGCTACGGGATAGCATATGGTGTTGAACAATAGCTGAGCTGAGCTTTCCTTTTACATTGGTTTCTTGTCTGGGTTGAATAATCGGAGGTGGGAGTTCTGATAGACGTTTCTCCCAAAACTGACGATCTTTTTTATACCGTTCACTTTTACAATACGCTTGGTTGTCTGCAAGAAAGTCGCAATATCGAGGCGTATCCAAAAGTGGCACAGGTTTATTTTGTGATAAGGCTGAATAAATAGCAGACCAACGCTGCATGACAAGGGATGTACCATAACCGTCCATAAGTAAGTGATGGTAGAAGGTTTGTAAACCGTGTCTGTTCTCCGATAGCCGTGTAATGACGATTTTCCATGAGGGAGATTGACCATCAAATACAAAGGGTTGGGAAACAATTTTTGCCCATAAAGCACGTGTTTTAGCCTCTGGGTCTTTTTCTTTGCTGAAATCAAACTCTTCAATATCCGGTGTTATATCTTTCAGCAGGGAAAACTGAGCATTCGATTGGGGCACCAAGCGCAGGGTGTCGCTTTCGGCAATGATTATCGATAACGCTTTTCGAAATAAAGCAAGATCTAACGGCCCCTCAATAAACCCACCACCCCCTATGTTATATAAGGGGCTATGGGCATGGGTGTATTGATCAAGCCAGATGGCCTGGTGTCCCGGTGTCATCGGGATATCTTCAAGTTCGAATAAATCAGAACTGGGCGTTTTGGGTACAAGGGGGGCAGAGCACTCCATGGATTAAACCTGCTCCACACGACGGGGGTTGCGTTTTAGTGCGCGTTTGGCCCGCCCCTCAATCGTTCGTAGTTGTATAAAGAGCCCTAAGTGGCCAACGAGAGATTTAGTGACTTCCCATATTCGACGGGGATAGAAGCGCCAGATAGGCTCAAGTGGAAAGCCTGGGCGTCTATCTATACGCGATTTTCGGCGCACAAGTCCGTAGACATAGGGGTGACTCTTTTCAAACCGGGGAGAACCATAAAACCCAAGGATTACTTGTGAGAGCTCTTTGACGGAAATGCCGTTTTCCAATGCCAAAGTGAAGATCTTCTCAATATGTTCTGGTGTGTAATACCAGTCATAGAGATCAAGATAGGTTTGGTTCCACTCTTCTTTGCTCATCAAGGGATGATCGATAACCGCATGAGTTGTATCGTATTCATTTAAGTCAGGGTCAAGTTTAATGCCTTTTTCAACGGCATGTTTGTGATCCATGGAGCCAGGTAATGGCGTTAAAACTGTGGTGATAAGGATATCAATCGGTACATTATCCTGAATGAAGGTAATATCTTCTTTCATTCTTTCTGGCGTGTCGTGTTCAAAGCCAACAATTAAAGTCCCAAAGATAAAGATACCGGCTTTTTTCCAAGACATGGCCATATCATGCATCTCTTGGACTCTGTTGTGCTTTTTACCGGCAGATAACAAGTTATCCGTTCGTACGGCTTCGATACCGATAAATACACGGGTACAGCCAGCTGCGCGAGCTTTTTCAACAAAACCGGGAATACGATGGGACTGCGTATCCAACTGCATAAAGAAGTCCCATTCAATTCCTGTTTCTTTGTGCAGTTTGATAAAGACGTCGAGAATATCTTCCCATTCCTTCAAGCGGGCAAAATTATCATCCACCAGTAGTAGGCGCTGGGTGCCTTGTTTGATACATAAGCGCAGGTAGGCCTCTACATCCTCTGGTGATCGGGCCCGCATTTTATTGCCTGAAACATTAATCACTGAACAGAATGAGCATTTGAAAGGACAGCCTCGGCCCATATCCATTCCGGCCACATCGATATTCATTTTACGTTGACCGGGCGTTAAAAGCTTAGGAATGGGCGCTTTGCTCATATCTGCCAAATCATTTCTTTTATCGTACAGGGGCTTTAGTTTACCCGCCCAAGCGTCCCTTAACACTTCGTCAACACCGGCTTCAAGCTCTCCAGCATAAAGACTGATGCCTTCATCCTGAGATGATTGAATCGCACCGTGTTCCCAATTAGGGGTTAGTGCCATAGTGCCGCTGATATGGAAGCCACCAATAGCAACAGGAATGCCTTCTGCTATAAATTCACGGGCCATATCCACGGAGCGTGGATATTGACAGGTTTGAACACCAATCATCATCACAAGAGCACGATCATATGATTTAAGCTTTTTGGTCAGCTTTTTTGTATCGATACGAGTGGTGATTTCATTTAGACCGGTTATCTCTATGGTGACATTGGGACCAAGAATTTCACGGGCAGCAGCATCCTCAACAATCCCCCAGACCGCCGCAAGACTATGGGCTGGCACAATGCTTTTCCACCACTGAACAACATACCCATCGTCATCATAACGGGAGGGTTTAATCAGCAAGAGACCGAAGCGAGATGGGTGTTGGGTTAAATGGTGTTGTGGTTCCATGTCCTTGGGGACATCGCTCTCATTATTATCATGATTGGAGCTAGGTGGGAAAAAGGTATTATTTTTCATGAAACCACTCGTCTATTTATTATTGGCTGTCTCTATAGCGTAGCAATAAAGCTTGTTTCCACTATTTAACTACAGCAAGAGGGTTGCTTTGGTCTATCTATCTGGACTGAATTCTTTGGGCATAATAGGTTTACTTATATGACAAAATTATACCCTTAGTGTTAACTTTGCAAATTTCAAACATAACCCATTATATAATTAATGCATTTTGCGAATGTGATGATAATTGTTTGAATTAAAAGGTAAAAAATATATGGCATAAAATCTGCTGTATCCCCTTTAAGGTTACTTGGAGGGATTGTTATGAAATGGTTATCACTATTTTGCATTGTTAGTAGTTTTTTCTTAAGTGGTTATACTCGCTTGTCTGGTAGTGGAATACCCTGGCAGTATCTATCCAGTTACAGCAGTAATGGTAAACCGGACGATGTTGTTAATATTGCAGGGCTTATGCCTGCTGGACTCTTATCTTCACTGGTGACATCTCTACCAGAAAGTCGGGATATTCGATTAACAAATCCTGATTATGTTGGCAGCTTTGCCACGTCAGGTCTTCGCTTAAAAGCACCGGCTGACATTGAGGTGGTTTTCCTACACGAAGGTGCAGGCTATCGAAACAGCCTGGCCTATTACAGTCATTCTTCTTCGTCTTTACCTGTTTTACGCAGCGAGATTACCGAAACCGTTATTTTCCCCAATTCTTCTTTTGAATCTGGAAATGGTAGCCCTGGTATGTCCTATGGTGACTCGGTGTCTTTAGGTAGCTTCTCTGCCGGTCAGGAGATCGGCTTTACACTGATTTCGAATGGTTGGACCGGGTCACAAGTTAACCCTAATAAATCAGACGACTGGATTTTTTATACGCAAAAATCATTAAACTCTGAACAGGAAAGTGCTGATCAGTTAAACGGGCATGTAGTGCTCTTACAGTCTGATCTTGATGACCTGATTATTATGGGCTTTGAGGATATTAATCGAGAGAATGCTGGCTGTGATCATGATTTCAATGATCTTGTGATCGCTGTCCGTGTGACGCCTTTTAGTGCGGTTGATCTAACCAATGTATTTGCAGTTGCAGACCCAGATGATACGGATGGCGATGGCGTGGCAAATGCCAATGATCAGTTTCCAAATGATGCAAGCAAAGCCTTTCTACGCTATTACCCCAGTGAAAGCACGATGGCGACTTTGGCTTGGGAGGATAACTGGCCAAATCAAGCGGACTATGATCTGAACGACCTTGTGGTGTACTACCGGACTAAAGAAGCTTTGTCACCAACAGGCGCACTGGTTGATTTGGATATCGACATGGAGTTTTCTGCCAGAGGAGCAGAATATAATAATGGCTTTGCGTGGCATTTAGCTGGGGTCAGTTCATCCGCTGTAAAATTAATGGATGACCAAGGAGGGATGGCCAGTTGGTGGCAGTGGCAAGGACAGGAGAAAGAAGTCATTCCACAAGCCAGTGGACAGTCTGAAGTGGTTTTGGAAATAGTCGAAAATACCAAGCAGTTGTTAGCGCCAGAGTCCGCAACTTGTAATTTTTATAACACTCAAAATGCTTGCAGTGCTCAGAGCAGTAAAAAAGGTACTTTGCACTTGGAGTTCAATCAAGCGCAAACCGCCCAGGGCTTACCACCATTTGATCCTTTCTTATTCAGAACATTTGAAAGAGATCACGAAATTCACCTACCAGACCGTGCACCTACGGAGTTGATGAACAGAGCTCTATTTGGTCAGGGTCAAGATAACAGTAACCCAGGAGCAGGTCGTTATTATCGTACCCAGAATAATTTACCTTGGGCGCTCGATCTACCTGTACGCTGGCAGTTCCCTATTGAACAGAACTCTATTTTGAAAGGTTATAACCTGTTTGATAACTGGTTTATCAGTGGTGGCATTAATAATCAGAACTGGTATCAACAGCAATCAGATACCCGCTTTATTTTCTTGAAGTCCATATAGTCTCGGAGTTTAGTCATGAATATTAAAGTATTTTACCTGTGTGTTATTTTAGCTTTTACGAGCGGCTGTAGCCATGAGAGTACTTCTGTAAAAGGCGCATCATCATCAGATGATGAGGAGCAAACAAGTGTTGTTAGTACCGCAGAGCAAGACTCTCAAGTGCAGGATTCTCAAGTGCAAGACTCTCAAG
>JAKZRG010000017.1:0-47219 GCA_047518265.1 Oceanospirillum sp. | reverse complement strand
CAGCAACCTGCAGCTCAACCAGCACAAGCGCAGCCTCAAGGACAATCCTCTACACAAGGACAGGCTCATCCAACACAACCTGCCCAGGGGCAAGCTTCAACGCAGGGACAAGTTCAAGGTCAGCAGCCTGCAACACAACCGACTCAAGGACAAGCATCGACACAGGGTCAAGTTCAAAGTCAGCAACCTGCGACTCAACCGGCACAAGCGCAGCCTCAAGGACAAACCCAGACTCAGGCTCAGCCAGCACAACCTGCTCAAGGGCAAGCGCCCACACAAGGGCAAGTTCAAGGTCAGCAACCTGCGACTCAACCGGCACAGCCGCAGCCTCAAGGACAAACCCAGACACAGGGACAGGCCCAGCCAACACAACCGGCTCAAGGACAAACATCTACACAGGGACAGATTCAAGGTCAGCAACCTGCTTCTCAACCAGCTCAAGGGCAAGCCTCAACGCAGGGGCAAGTTCAAGGACAGCAGCCTGCCGCCCAACCGGCACAGACGCAGCCTCAAGGACAAACACAAACGCAGCCAACTCAACCTGCTCAAGGGCAAGCATCGACACAGGGGCAGCTTCAAGGTCAGCAACCTGCGGCTCAACCGGCACAGGCTCAGCCTCAAGGGCAGACACAGGCCCAACCAACACAACCTGCTCAAGGGCAAGCGCCCACGCAAGGACAAGTTCAAGGCCAACAGCCTTCGGCTCAACCAGCACAAGCTCAGCCTCAGGGGCAAACACAAGTCCAGCCAACACAACCGGTTCAAGGGCAAGCATCGACACAGGGGCAGGTTCAAGGTCAGCAACCTGCCGCTCAACCGGCACAGCCGCAGCCTCAAGGACAAACCTCTACACAGGGGCAGGTTCAAGGCCAGCAACCTGCCGCTCAACCGGCACAGACACAACCTCAAGGGCAAACATCAACACAGGGACAGGTTCAAGGGCAAACACAAGCCCAACCAACGCAACCTTCGACTCAACCCGTACAAGCCCAAATACAACAAAATCAGGCACAAGCTCAAATCCAGCAACATGTTGCTCATGCCATTGCTAGCCAACCCTCACAAGCTGCTATTAATAAGGGGCAAGTTCTACAGCAAGTGTTTATTCCTGAAACAGGGCAAACTGTTGTACTCCCTCAGCTCAAGAGTTTACCCGCAGGTACTCAGCTCACTCTTCGTCAAGGTGCTAACCAGCAAATCGATGTACTTAATGTCCAATTACCTGGTAATAGTTCTTCCACTAAGTCAATTGGGCAACCATCGACCTTATTAGGTCAAATTACACAGGGACAAACCTCTGCAGCAGCAACTCTTGGCAACCTAGCCAATACAGCTGCAGCGGTGGCTTCAGGGCTAGCAAGTAAACTATCCCAAGCAACTGCACTAACGACTAGAAATTCTGTTCCAACAGAAAATACCCCTGCACAACAGAATCTTATTCCAAAAGATCAGCCTCTAGATTCCAAACAAACAGAAGCACTGCAGCAAAAAATTCAAGCTGGCATAAGAGAAGCTTTACCAGTACAACGACCTATAGGGGAAAGCCTTAGTTTAATAAAAAATGCATTGCCTCAACTTGGACCTATCAATCAGCTCCCTCCCTCTGTTCGGCAAGCTGTTGAAACGATTAATCAAGCGCCTTTACAAGTATCGTCAGATCAAGCACCCAAAAGCTCACAAGTCAAAAATGGAATTCAGCGGAGCGGAGTATTCTATGAAGCAATGGTGATGCAGATGCTTCAAACAGCAGTTACCTCAGGGCAACCTATTCAAGGCGTCGTAACCAATGATCTCAAGGGTGCTTTTGTTCAATTATTCCGACATATCACACGCCAGGGTAGCCAAGAAAAAAACGCTCCTAACAATAAACGAACCAATAATCGTGCTGACTCAAATGCTGCTGAAAGCAAAGCCATACAAAGCCAGCTAGGACGTACATTACTGGAAGGCTTGGCAAGAATACGTAGCCATCAATTACAAAGTACATCTGCTGCTCGTGTTGCCGAAACATCTGCACCACCGTTGCAAACAGATTTACCCGTCAATTTTAATCAGCAGTTATCAGAAGTTAAAATACAGTTGGGACAAGAGGTTTGGCCAAAAGAACAGGAACTATCCCCTGGAGGAGAACCTAAAAAGCGCTGGGTAATCAATCTTAGTTTCAGCCCTCCTTCTCTAGGTAAGCTTCATGCGAGGCTCTTTTATCAGGATGAACACTTAAGCAGCCGTATTTGGGTAGAAAAAGATGAAAGCCTGCCTGAAGTCAGTCGAAACTTAACAGCATTAAGAGAAAAATTATCTCAGATCGGCGTTATACTCGAAGAAGTTCGATGCACCACTGGTAAACCTGATGATAATCAATCCACAAATACATTACTGAACCTGCAAGCATGACAGAAGAAAATAAATCAGCTATTGCATTGAAATATGATAAACATCAGCACAAAGCTCCTCACGTTATAGCCAAAGGGGAGCAGGCTTTAGCAGAAGAGATTTTACGTTTAGCTCAAGAACATGATGTTCCTATTTATGAAGATAAAGAACTCGTCATGGCCTTAGCACAGGTTGAAATCGGTGACGAAATTCCAGAAGTACTTTATTTAGCCATTGCAGAAGTTATTGCTTTTGTTTATCAGTTAGAAAACAAACAATCCAAAGAAAAAAAACAAATAAGAGAAGAGATTGCTTCTCGAAAGGCTGTGATCAAAAATAGATATGAAGTTTAGTTTTCCTTCCAGTTTTAAATATTACTAGATTAAAAGAAAAACTTTAGGTCATAAAAAAGCACTGTTATTTTACAGTGCTTTTCTATTCAAATAGCGTCATTAGCCAATCAAACATAATCCGTTTGTCTAAAACCCTTACGCTTCATCTCTGAATGGACAAGACTGATTAAGTCAGCCTCAACACGAGCTAAACTACAGTTTTCTACCAAGTCCTCAGAGGAAGCTCCCATCTCAACCAAACGAATAGCATAAGTGTAAGGCAAACTACCCGGATCTTTCTGCTCTAATTCAGCTTGACGCTCAACCGTTTGATTAAGTTTCTTTTCAACTTCAGACAGGCGTTGCCCCACACCTATTGAGCCACTGCCCATAGCGTGAGTTTCATTGCGCAACATTTTCACAAGAGTTTGCGTTTCCTGCTTACTCTCATCAAGCTGTTTACGTAATTTAGATACCTGTTTCAGACTATAGACCGCTATAAAGACCGCGACTATAGCCAGAAGCAAAAGTAGTAGAGGTAGTAATAAATCCAGCATAATGCTTAGAAAAAGCTCACGTTATAAGGCTGCAACCTCAGCCCACTCCTCATCAGACATCAGCTTATTAAGT
This sequence comes from Oceanospirillum sp., assembly GCA_047518265.1. Classification (GTDB taxonomy): domain Bacteria; phylum Pseudomonadota; class Gammaproteobacteria; order Pseudomonadales; family Halomonadaceae; genus Oceanospirillum. The sequence continues at coordinate 43,884 of JAKZRG010000017.1, read as the reverse complement.
TCCACAAGAATAAGTAGCTGATCATTTTTGTTACATACGCCCTGAATAAACTTGGCACTCTCTTCGTTACCAACATTTGGCGTAGTCTCAATCTCGGACTGACGAAGATAAACCACTTCAGACACAGAATCTACCAGAATACCGACAACTTGTTTCTCAACCTCAATAATAACAATACGGGTAGAGTCAGTTGTTTCCGCATAAGACAGACCAAAACGCTGGCGAGTATCAATTACCGTTACCACGTTACCGCGTAGGTTAATAATACCTAAAACGTAGGATGGTGCGCCTGGAACTGGTGCAATTTCTGTATAACGCAGTACCTCTTGTACCTGCATCACATTGATGCCATAAGTCTCGTCCACCAGACGGAAGGTTACATACTGCAAAATTGGATCTTCAGATCCAGCATTTTTAGCTTGAACAACATTGGCCATGCGAATGCTCCGTTTAAATCGAAGATCTTGTATCCCACAAGATAAACATTAATTCATAAATCGATCACCTATGGACCGACTCGCTTATTCATCATCTGCATCTAAAGCCTGTAAATCCACAGGTACTTTATCGCTGTCCAGTAACCGAGCAAAAGCAGCCACATCAATTAGGGCACACATATGATCAACCACCGTGCCTGCTAACCAAGGCCTACGCCCCAGTTTTGTCCGCCATTTCACTTCTTCTGGATCAAGAGAAATTGCTTCTGCAACTTCATCACATGCCAAACCCCACTCACTATTATGAATATGAATAGCAAATCGATAGTCCGTACTGTGATCACCATTGATATATTCAGGCATTACCCATTGCGCGGTATCAACCAAACCGATATTCATTCGGTTGTTACGCAAAATCCCTAGAAACCAACTGGGCTGACCAAATAAAGGGGTTGGTACTTTTTCTTGTTTATGAATGCCACCCAGCTCAGCCAGTGGAACTGCTAGCTTCAGGCCTTTCACAACAAACAGAAGACACTCGAAGCGCTCCTGGGCCCAATTTGGACGATTATTTGTCCAGCCTTCATTTTCCTGCGGCTGGAGCTTAACCTCTTCTTCTACAAGTGTCTCGGTATTTTCTTCAATTACTGTATCAACGACAGGTTCATCGATAACAACCTGCTGTAGCTCAACCTCTTCTACCGCCGCTACCACTTCTGGCTCAGCAATTTCTGGTTCCGCTATATATTCTTCAACAACCTCTTCTTCGAAAGTTTCTTCTTCAAAAAAGACTTCCGTTTCCACTTCGGGCTCAGCCACTTGCAATTCAGGCATAACCACAGCAGGAGTTTCTTTGAAAGCAACCTCTATAGAATGCTTAACATCTGGCTTAGACTTTATTTGCCTTTGAGCTTGGAATTTTTCACGATCATCTTCCTGACCTGAAGGTGAAAAAACACGTGTCTCACCTAAAGCAGAGTCAGATATTGGTTCAGCAAAAAGTGCTTCTGATGATGAATTTGAGCTTTTATCGGGAACGGTGCCAGTCCCACTTACAAGCTCTTCTTCTGGCTCATCGTAATCAACCACTTCTTGTAACAGAGCATCAAGATAGCCTTCTATTGCCTCTTGAGGCGAAGAGAAGTCATTACTGTTATGTTGCGCCATAACTACTTCTCCCCAAGGGTCTTGTCACGATGGCGATGATCGGCCTGCTTTTCAAGTAAGTGTTTTAACAACACATTATACGCGTGCACACCTCGACTTTGAGGGTCTAACATCGAAGGTGGCATACCAGCCATACTCGCATCCCGAAACTTGGTATCAACGGGAATCATTGAATTCCAAATATTCTCAGGATAAGAGTTTCTTAGCAAACGTAAACTCTGAACAGATGCTTGAGTTCTTCTATCATATAACGTCGGTACTACTGTATAAGGTAGCCCATTTTTACGAGCTTTAGTGACCATCTGCAGAGTTCGTGTCATACGTTCTAACCCTTTAATGGCTAAGAACTCTGTTTGTACCGGCACAATCAAATGCTCTGCCGATGCCAATGCATTAATCATCAATAGTCCCAAAACTGGAGGACTGTCAATTAACACATAATCAAAACGGTTCCACAACAGGGCTAATGCTCGAGAGATGACCAAGCCCATACCGCCTTGAGCGCTTACCTGACGTTCCAAGGTCGCCAAAGCTGTTGAAGCGGGTATGATTTTCAGACGATCGTGGCCCGTATCCATTAAAAGGCTTTGTGGCAGATCATCAGGGATTTTCTTACCCTGCTGAAACAGATCATACGCACTTTTTTGTAAACCATCTGGATCATATTTAAAGTAACTGGTTAAAGAACCATGGGGATCCAGATCCAATAACAGAACCTGATGTCCTTGGTCTGCTAATAAGCCACCTAAGGTCACCGTTGAGGTGGTTTTACCAACACCACCTTTCTGATTGGCTACAGCCCATACGTGCATGCACTATTCCTTAATAAACCAATTATTATTATTAAGAGATGATTATCGAATAACATCAGATGCTAATCGATAACCTAAATCATTCAAACTCATCACTTCATCAGTCAAACCGGCCTTAGCCACTGCCATCGGCATACCATAGATCACAGAGCTATCTTCATCTTGAGACCAGATAGTGGCTCCTTGTTCTTTTAACATACGGCATCCCTCACGACCATCAGCCCCCATGCCAGTCATGATAACACCAAGGATACTTCCAGATATGGCTTTAGCCGCAGAACCAAACGTCACATCAACACAGGGTTTATAATTTAATCTTTCATCACCAGGCAAAATACGTACGCAGTTCGCACGCTTATCAACAACCATCTGCTTGCCACCTGGGGCTAACAAGGCCAACCCTGCTTTAATTGGATCGCCGTCTTCAGCTTCTTTTACCGAAATTTTACACAAACCATTTAATCGCTCAGCAAAAGCACCTGTAAATGCGGCCGGCATATGCTGCACTAACAAAATAGGTGCAGGAAAGTTTGCTGGTAATTGAGTTAAGACAGCTTGAAGTGCCATAGGACCACCAGTAGAAGTTCCTATGACAACTAAATCAAAATGCCTTGGCTTGGATTTACTTCTAGTTAAGGCAGGCGTTGCATCCGAAGTTTTCGGTAAAACTCTACTTGGATTTCGGATAGATCTAGTTTGACGAGTAGAAGTACTATCAGATAAAGCTCTTCTTTCAGGTCTATTACTAGAAGGTACCGAAATATTCGATTTATCAGATGCATTTAGCGTGGCTGATGGGGTACGGAAAGAAGATATACCACCTTTTCGACTTCTTGATACTGTAATGACCTTCTCACATAGAACCTTAGCCAGCTCTTCAGGTCGACGCGAAATATCTTCGAAGTTTTTAGGTAGATAATCCACGGCTCCGGCCTCTAACGCCCCTAAGGTGATTCGAGCACCTTCATGAGTCAAAGAGGAAAACATCAACACTGATGCCGGAGCCTTTTGCATAATCTCGCGCACTGCTGAAATACCATCTAAGACAGGCATTTCATAGTCCATAGTGATTACATCAGGTTTCAGCTCTATGGCTTTTTCTACAGCTTCACGGCCATTACAAGCAGTTCCTATGGGTTTTATCCGAGAGTCAGAACTTAAAAGTTCACAAACCCTTCGACGAAAAAAACCCGAATCATCAACAACTAAGACAGTGATTGGCATATGCAGTCCTTAACCGACACTTAACGATGTGAACTCGCATAGTGTTTAAGCATTCCCGGAATATCAAGAATCAGAGCAATGCGCCCATCACCAGTAATCGTTGCTCCCGCCATACCAGGCGTACCATGCAACATATCACCTAAAGGTTTAATAACAACCTCTTCCTGACCAATCAGCTGATCAACCACAAAACCTAGTCGCTGAGTACCTACCGATACCACAACAACATGACCATTTTTTAGATCTCGACTAACATCGGCATTAGGTACAAGCCATTCTTTTAAATAGAACAACGGCAAGGTTTTTTCTCGAATAACCAATACTTCTTGACCATCAACAATATTGGCTCTGGATATATCGAGTTGGAAGATTTCATTAACATTTACTAGCGGTAAAGCGAACGTTTGATCTCCCAACATTATCATTAAGGTTGGCATAATCGCCAAGGTTAGCGGCACCTTAATAATAATCTTTGAACCTTTACCTTCCTCTGACCAGACATTAATTGTGCCGTTTAGCTGTGAAATCTTAGTTTTCACAACATCCATACCAACGCCACGACCAGAAACATCCGAGATTTGCTCCTTAGTTGAGAGGCCAGCAGCAAAAATTAAATTAAAGGCTTCTTGATCACTCAAACGATCAGCAGCATCTTGATCTAATAAATTTTTCTCTACGGCTTTGCGACGAAGAACATCTGGATTCATACCTGCGCCATCATCACTAATGGTCAAAAGAATATGATCGCCTTCTTGCTCAGCAGATAATACAACTTCACCGACACGGGCTTTACCAGCCTGTTCACGCTTATCGGGCATTTCAATACCGTGATCCACTGCATTACGCACTAAGTGGATCAAAGGATCAGCCAAAGCTTCAACTAAGTTTTTATCAAGATCGGTATCTTCACCGATTAAGCGAAGATTAATTTCTTTTTTCAATTTACGGGAAAGATCCCGTACAACTCGAGGAAAGCGACCAAAAACCTTTTTAATTGGCTGCATTCGAGTTTTCATAACCGAAGTTTGCAGGTCTGCCGTCACAACATCTAAATTTGAGACTGCTTTGGCAATTTCAGAATCTGAACTCTGGCCACCTAAACGTACTAAACGATTTCGAACTAATACCAACTCACCGACCATATTCATAATATCATCAAGGCGACTGGTATCAACACGCACGGTTGTTTCTGCTGCAGGAGCTGCAGCCTCTTTTTTCGTAGCTACTTTTTTCTCAGCAGCAGGTTTGGCCGGTGCTTTAGCTGGAGCTTTGGGAACTGGCGCGGCAGCTTTCGGTTCAGGCTTAGGCGTTGGAGCTGCGGTTTTTGGTTCAGGCTTAGGAGCTGGAGCTTTTGCTGCTTCTACTGGGGAGCCCCCTTTTCCATGCAGCTCATCTAACAATGCCTCAAACTCATCATCAGTAATCAGATCACTATCGCCTCCTACTGGAGCCGGATCAGGAGTTTTTTCAGGTTTCGTTTCTTCGACGTTAACAGCCTGAGGCTTTCCTGTACCATGTAACTGATCTAGAAGTGCTTCAAATTCTTCTTCTGTTATATCATCACTAGCAGCCGCTTCTGGTTCTGTGGTAACAACAGCTTCAGAGGGCGCTACAGAAGGAGCACCTTCATCTTGCAATGCATCCAATAGCGATTCGAATTCTGCATCTGTAATATCCCCTTCTGCATCTTGTACGGCCGAAGCAGGAGACTCATTAGAAGCGTCAGGAATCATAGGCTCATCAAGAGCTGGCACATCAGCACCTGGAGGAACTTCATTGTCAGCTTCAGGAGCGGCAAAAAATTCAAGTTGTTTAATAAGGTTAGGGTCTGCCATATCTGGCATTTGCCCAGCCCGAACTTCTTCAAACATCTCATTAACGCTATCAAGAGCGCTCAGAACAGCATCCATCAATTCAGGCGTAACTGTACGCTGATGTTTACGTAGCGTATCAAAGACATTTTCTGCAACGTGACAACAATCCACAAGAGGTGCCAACTGAAGGAAACCTGCCCCCCCTTTTACGGTATGAAAACCGCGAAAAATTGCGTTTAATAAATCAGGATCATCTGGAGATTGCTCCAAGTCCACCAACTGTTCAGAAAGCAGTTCAAGGATTTCTCCAGCCTCAATCAAGAAGTCCTGTAAAATATCCTGATCGACATCAAAGCTCATCCATAATTCTCCTTAAAAGCCGAGGCTTGACAACAGATCATCAACATCATCTTGATCTGACATCACATCAACACGCTCTTCGGCATTAACAATAGGGCCTTCTGGAGCATGAGCTTCTTTTTGCTGTTTTTCTGTGAGTTCGTGTTTAATGCCGGTAATCTTATCGACCTGTCCCGCCATGCACACTAAATTCACTAGATTCTCTTCAATCTCTTGAACAAGAGTAATGACTTTAATTAATACTTGACCGGTTAAATCTTGATACCCTTGAGCAAGGATAATTTCATTAAAATTACCGGATAGCGAGTCAGACTGCTCCTCAGTTTCTTTTAAGAAATCATCAATGCGCCGATATAAATCACGAAACTCTTCAGGTTTCATTTCTCTGCGAACCAAACGAGCCCAATCTTTACGTAGAGAGCTTGCTTGATCACGCAAACGATCAGCAACAGGTGCACTTTCATCCACCTTATCCATTGTTTGGTTAGCTGCATCCTGCGTCATCTTAATAACGTAATTCAAACGATCTGTAGCATTGGCCATCTGCGACATTTCTTCTGTCGCTGGACTAGCTACACCAACATCGATATGAAAATTTGTAATTGAGTCATGCAAGGCACGAGTGAGGCGGCCAACTTCAAGGTACAAGTTACGGTTACGTTCATCGTTAATACGTTGAATCAAATTCACTGCATCCGACAAATCCCCGCTTTCTACCTTCTCAATCAACTCTGTCGTACTTTTCTTGAGAAGTTGTTCGAACTCACTTGTTTGCTGCTCACCCGGGCTGTTCAGAGCCATAACCAAAAACCTTTATTTTAATGGATGCTTGTCTATCTGCACGGTCAATAAAGTTATTTACAACTACGAATCCAAACGCTCAAAAATCTTCTCAATTTTTTCTTTGAGCACTGCAGCTGTAAAAGGCTTCACAACATAGCCGTTAACCCCTGCCTGAGCAGCAGCAACGATCTGCTCCCGCTTTGCTTCTGCTGTCACCATCAGAATAGGCAGATCTTTTAACTTTGGATCGGCACGACAATTTTTCAACAGATCGAAACCTGTCATGCCCGGCATATTCCAGTCGGTTACCAGAAAATCAAAATTTCCAGTTTCCAACATAGGTAGTGCAGTTAGACCATCATCCGCCTCATGGGTATTTGTAAAACCCAAGTCACGTAACAGGTTTTTAACAATCCTTCTCATGGTGGAAAAATCATCCACAATAAGAATTTTCATATTCTTGTCCAAGGCAACCTCCACTTACCCTAATTTGCCAGCAATTAGAATACTATAATTATGCATATATAAGACATCTAAGGGAAATTTACTTCCATTCATCCAAGCGTCCTCTTAATCGGAGTGCCGCTTGACTATGAATCTGGCTTACTCTTGACTCACTAACGGAAAGAACTGCACCTATTTCTTTAAGGTTCAATCCTTCTGTATAATATAATGCCAGAACCATCTGTTCACGCTCCGGCAATCCGGATATTGCATCAGCTAGCGCTTTTTGAAAAGCATCACCTTCAACAGATTCATCTGGTTCAGCAGATTCTACATCAGCAATATCAAAACTGCTGTCTTCATGGCTAGTTATTTCATCAAAACTAAATAACTTAGTTCCAGTCGAGTCTTGAAGATAACCATTATACTCTTCTAAAGAGACATTAAGCTCCTCGGCAACCTCGACATCCCTAGCATCACGTCCTGTTCGAGCTTCTACGGCCTTTATAGCTTCAGCAACTTTTCGGCTATTCCTATGTACTGAGCGTGGAGCCCAGTCATAGCGCCGTACTTCATCTAACATTGCACCGCGAATTCGAATTGATGCATAAGTTTCAAAACTAGCACCTTTCGAACCATCAAATTTTTGCGACGCTTCAATCAAACCAATCATGCCAGCCTGAACTAAATCATCCAACAAAACACTTGAAGGCAATCGCCCCAACAAATGCTGGGCAACTTTCTTAACCAGAGCGGCATGCTGCTCTACCAGATCACCGCTACCACTATAGGAGTAGTACATGCTCGAACTCATCACCAGGGCCATATGACACTGATCCTCCGCCTAATCAGTCCGTGATCCGACTAGCTTCTAGTTTCTCAAGCAACTCAAGTGCCTGATATACCAAATAACGAGCATCACCTGCCCGTAAATCATCTGGTATTTTCTGACCATCAGAAACATAAGCTAACGGAAGACGGTTATCAGCAACTAAGCTTAAGACCTCACCAGCACTAACACTTTCATCCAGCTTCGTAATAACGCAGCCATTTAAATCTTGTTTTTTATAAGTGTCATAGGCTGATTGCAAAACCTGCCCCTGACTAGTAGAACTCAACACAATGTATTTTTTAATTCGAGCCGAAGCAGATTCTAACAGTTGAAACTGCTCTACCATATTGGGGTCTTGAGCACTCAAGCCTGCAGTATCAATTAACACTAATGCCTTACTTTTAAGAGATCTTAACGTAGACTCTAATGGATGCTTATCATCCACAACACGTACAGGAACACCTAAAATTCGACCAAAGGTTCTCAGCTGCTCATAAGCCGCAATTCGATAACAGTCGGTGGTTACCAAAGCGATATTCTCTGGACCATGCTTCAAAACATAACGAGCAGCTAGCTTACCTATTGTGGTTGTTTTACCCACACCAGTTGGCCCCACTAAAGCTACAATACCACCTTGATCAACAATATCCGATGAAACTGTTAAAATATTATTTTGTATCTGCTCAATTGCCTTATCCCAAGCAACTGCAAATTCTGCATTATCCGCTAAAGATAGCGCTGTTAGTATTCTTTGTGCGAATGCTTCAGACAAACCTAAACGACGTAATCTTTTCTGAACCATGGCTTCAACTGGCTTTCGCTCTGCCATGCTTTCTTTCATTTGTTCTTTTAGCAGCTCTCGCAGCCCCTGAATTTCGGACTGCATAGCACGAACAGCTACATCTTCAACATTATCTCTTCTATTAGCCTTATCCAAGGTATTTACCATGGCTTCAGCTCTCGATCGTTGACTTGTCTGATGCTGCTGAGCTTTTACCTGAAAGGCATTTTCAATAGGCCCATCCTGATTATCGCTAGCACTATCTATAACGCTTTTTGCCTTAGACAAGGCATCAGCTAAAGATTCTGTCAGTGCATCGGGCTGCTCTTCAGTGATATTTTCTGAGGATTGACGAAGAATACCAGAATCATAATCAACGGCCGTTACAATCTCTACACCACCAGCAACTTTATTATTCGATAAAATTGCGGCGTCAGAACCAAACTCATCCCGAACCAATTTCATGGCTTGACGCATATCTGGAGCAAAAAAACGTTTGACCTTCATACCATTCGACATCCTTTAATTAACCGCCATTAACTAGACTTTATCAATATCAATGACCAGTATAAGTTTATTGCTGTCCAACTGTCGCTACAATAGTAATCTGTTTATTATCAGGTATTTCCTGATATGAAAGTACATGTACGGGTTGAGCACTATAACGAACAAACCGGGCAAGAACTTGCCGCACTGGAGCGGCAACCACTAGTACTGCCGGATTCCCCATCATTTCTTGCTGCTGTGCCACTTCGCTCAATGATTGCTGTAAGCGTTCTGCCATCGCAGGTTCAAGTACTAAATTATCCTCAACATTAGATTGAGCGGCCTGTTGTACTGATTGAAGCAAAACCTGTTCCAACTGAGGCTCCAGAGTAATCACAGGCAAATCCGTGCCAGGCCCACAGATTGATTGCACAATAGATCGAGACAAAGCAACCCGTACTGATGAAGTTAGCTGTCCAATGTCTCGTGTTAATTGAGCTGTCTCAACCAAGGACTGAGCAATAGTTCTGAAATCTCTAATCGATACACTTTCTTGCAATAAGTTCTGAATAATTTTCAGCAATTGATTCAATGATAAACTATCCGGCACCAGCTGTTCTGATAATTTCGGAGAACTTTTTGCCAAACCATCCATTAGATGCTGAATATCATCATGCCCAATAAGCTCATGAGCATAATTCTGCATAATTTGATTTAACTGAGTTGCCACAACTGTGCTGGAATCCACTACGGTATAACCCAAAGCCTGTGCTTCATCTCTATCCTGAGCCTCAACCCATATAGCATCCAGACCAAAAGCGGGATCTTTACCTTCAATACCGGGAATTTCACCAAACACCTGACCAGGGTTAATTGCCATCTCTCGATCGGGGTAAACCTCAGCCTCTGCAACCACCACACCTTTTAACAGAATACGATAACTCGTCGGAGCAAGTTCCAGATTATCGCGAATATGCACAGAAGGCACTAAAAAGCCTAACTCCTGAGATAGTTTTTTCCGAATCCCCTTAATACGCCCTAACAATTGCCCGCCTTGATTCTTATCAACAAGAGGAATTAGCCGATAGCCCACCTCAAGCCCTAATAAGTCAACCATGGGCACATCACTCCAGCCCAGCTCTTTTTGGTTAACTGTCTCAGCATCAGGTAAAGGCATCTCCATTTGGCTTTTCTTCTTGTCGATTTTTTCTTGTTCGACCTTCTTTTCGGAAAAATATTTAATAGCATAGGCTCCAGCACCAGCGATAGCGGCCAGCCCTAAAAAAGCGACGTGAGGCATACCTGGGATAATACCCAACACCACTAAAATACAGGCAGTTACAAGCAGAGCCTGAGGAGTAGCAAACATCTGATTAGTCATCTGATCGCCCATGCTTTCAGCACTGTTAACCCGAGTAACCATAAGGGCTGCTGCTACAGACAACAAGAGAGATGGGATCTGAGCGACTAATCCATCACCAATAGTCAGCAAGACATACTTTTCCAGTGCATCGGAAAATTCAAGATCATGCTGCATGATACCGATACCTAAACCACCGATGACATTGATAACTAGAATCAAAATACCTGCAACGGCATCACCTCGAACAAACTTACTAGCACCATCCATCGCACCATAAAAATCAGCTTCATTAGCAACATCTTCACGCCGCTGTTTAGCCTCTTCCTGTTGAATTAATCCAGCATTTAAATCGGCATCAATAGCCATCTGTTTACCAGGCATGGCATCCAAAGTAAAACGGGCACTTACCTCTGAAATACGCCCTGCACCTTTGGTAATCACAACAAAGTTAATAATAAGAAGGATCAGGAAGACAACAAAACCCACGACAAAGTTGCCGCCAATCAAAACCGCACCAAATGCCTCAATCACCTTACCCGCGGCGTCCCCCCCCTCATGACCATTTAACAAAACGATACGGGTAGAAGCCACATTCAAAGCCAAGCGTAGTAAGGTCGCGATTAACAAAATGGTGGGAAATACAGCAAAATCTAATGGCTTTAAAGCATAAACAGCCACTAACAAAATGATGATAGATAACGCAATATTAAAAGTGAACAGAATATCCAGCAAAAAAACTGGCATAGGTAGAGTCATCATACCTAATAGCACAAGAATAAAAACAGGAATACCTAAACCTGATAACGGTAAGCTCCTTAATTTATTGAATATCTCTGTCTTTTCCATTCTTGCCCTTGCTTTGGCAGCTATTTAGTTACACTTGAGCTAATGCTACCAACAATACGGTATTAGGCAAAGCCGTAAGCAGCGCCTTAGTTTATTTTACTTTTTATATTCGTCTGGAATATCGGGTGAAGGAGCCTTCCCTGGATGAGAAGCCTTACCTGAACTTGCCTGTTTAAGCTGATAAACATAAGCTAATATTTGAGCAACAGCCATATACAATCCTTCCGGGATCGTCTCACCTATCTCCGTACTATGATAAATAGCTCGGGACAAAGGGGGAATTTGCAACACAGGTATATCGTATGCCTCTCCAATTTCTCGAATTTTAAACGCAACCTCATCTCCACCTTTTGCCAATAGCTCTGGAGCTCCCATTGCACCATCATCATATTTCAAGGCCACAGCGAAGTGTGTCGGGTTAGTAATAATAACATCAGCCTCAGGGACATCCGACATCATACGTCGATTTGCCATCTCTCTTTGCAGCTGGCGGATACGCCCTTTAACCTCAGGCTTACCCTCACTATTTTTCATCTCATCCTTGATTTCCTGCAAAGTCATTTTCATTTTTTCATTATGCTGGTAAAGCTGAAACGGTACATCGATTAAAACAATAAAAATAAGTGAGGCACTAATCCAAATCGCTACCCAAGCAAGAATCTCAACCATACGTCCAAAAGCATATTCTGGAGCCATCCAAGAGAGCGCTGGCAATTCCATTTTAAAAGCATTGAAAACTAAATAAGCAGAAATACCAACAACGGCGACTTTAGCAATCGCCTTCAATAATTCCACTAAGGAATTTAAAGAAAATAATCGCTTAATACCTTGTATAGGATTTAATCGGCTGAACTTAGGAGTTAAAGCTTCTGTACTGAAGTTCCATCCCCCTAAAGAAATCGGCGCAATTAAGGCCGCAAGAACCAAAACAGCAAATAAAGGTAACAGCCCTAATAATGCCTCTTTAATAGAATGAGTAAGATGCCGAAACACACCCTGAGTATCAAAAATATCTTCTCGAGAAATAGAAAAATTATAGTGAAATATGTCGAGCAATACGTCTGTTATACCTGGGCCAAAGACCAGTAACGATCCTGCAGCCACCAAGGTTAATAACATAGTGTTTAAATCTTTTGATCGAGGAATATCGCCTTTTTTTCGTGCATCTGCGAGTTTTTTCGAGGTGGGTTCTTCGGTTTTCTCCTGACCGTCTTCATTCTCAGCCATTATGCCCTCGACTCTATCCAGTCACGTAAAAAACCTAAACCAAAATCAAATATAACTTCAAAGTGATTGGGAAGTGTAACCAAGCCTATCCAAGCAATAAACAGACTAAAGGTCATCATAAAAGGAAAACCCAAAGAGAAAATATTTAACGTTGGCGCCGCTCGCGTCACAATACCTAAACCTGCCTGCACCATTAATAATGCAGTAATACCCGGTAAAACAATCAAAAAGGCCGCTGAAAACATCCAGCTACCTAGGTTCACTATCTCCCAAAAAAGCTCCCTATCAACACCTTTATAACCAATAGGAATTAACTGAAAGCTATCTGCCAGAATTTGAATTACTGCTAAATGGCCATTCAAAGTAATAAATAGCATATTGCCACCTATGACTAAAAACTGCGCCATAACCGTTGTATTCACACCATTAGCAGGGTCAGCCATAGACGCAAAACCCAAGCCTGCCTGCATAGCAAAAATTTGACCCGCCAAGGAAAATACTTGATATACAATCTGCAAGACAAAACCAAAAGCAACGCCAATTAACACCTGCTGAAAAATTATTAAAAAAGCCTCTATCGATATCAAGTCAATAATAGGCACAGGCGGCAACAGAGGAGCAATAGCTAAAGTGACCATAACAGACAGTAGCATACGCATATTGGCCGGTAATAATTGAGAGCCAATTAATGGGGCCGTCATAAAAAAACCAGCGACTCGGAACAGAGGCCATAAAAAACCGGCCACCCATTCAACAATCATGGCATCCGAGATAATTGATGGCATTGTATTCTACCCTATCAAAAAGGGAATATTGGTATATAAGCGAGTAGCAAACTCAGTTAAAGAACGCACCAACCAAGGGCCTGCAACAACGATTGCGGTTAAGGTGGCAAATAGGCGCGGCAAAAAACTTAATGTTTGTTCATTAATTTGAGTAGCAGCCTGGAATACGCTCACCATTAAACCAACTAATAGGCTGGGTACAACCATCACAGCAACAATCAACATAATGAGAAACATTGCTTCTCTTAAAATATCGACAACTACACCCGGCGTCATAGCTAACCCGCTCCAAAGCTTGAGGCCAAAGTCCCCATAATCAGAGCCCAGCCATCAATCAAAATAAATAGCATAATTTTAAAAGGTAACGAAATAATAATAGGTGACAACATCATCATCCCCATAGCCATTAAGATACTGGCGATAACCAGATCAATCACTAAAAAGGGGATAAATACAATAAAACCAATTTGAAAAGCCGTTTTCAACTCACTAGTCATAAAAGCAGGTACAATGATACTAAATGGGATTTCCTCAGTAGAGGCAAATTGTTCATACCCTGCTATGCGAGCAAATAGATCAACATGGTCTTCTCGGGTTTGAGAAAGCATAAAATCTGTAATAGGCTTCTTGGCCAACTCTACAGCATCAAGAGCCGTTACAGATTCACTAAGATAAGGCTGTAAAGCATCAACATTGATACGCTCCCATATGGGAGTCATAATAAAGAAGGTCAAAAACAACGCTAATCCAATCATAATTTGATTGGATGGCGACTGCTGTAAACCAAGAGCCTGACGAAGAATAGCAAAAACAATAATAATACGAGTAAAAGAAGTCATCATAATCAACGCCGTTGGAATCAACGTCAGCGCAGTCATAATAGCTAAGATTTGAATGGTCACAGTATAACTTTGCGAACCATCTTCTTCCGTTACCATTGTTAAAGCCGGTATACCTGTCTCAGCATTGGCATAACCACTAAAAAAAACGGTAAAAATTAAAATGCCAATTACTCGCAGCATCAAAGTGAGTCCCTATTTTTTACCTTATTAGCCATAAACCCCTGCAATAGGGTTTGAAAGCGATCCTGAGAATCAGCCTGTCCCTCTGTACTAATAACAGTCTCTGCAAAGACATGTAAGCGATTAATACCCGCAGCAGAAACCCCTAATACCATCTGAGTACCCGCGACATCGACTAACATAATCCTTTCTTTCCCCCCCAAAGGCAAAACAGATAAAACTTTCATCTGTTTTTTATTAACAGCTACCATCGAAGGTAAAAATTTACGTATTAACCAAGCAAGAAAAAAGATAATTAGCAGAATGATAGCAAGTGAGGCTGCCGCTCCTTCAATATTCTCACCAATCAAATCACCGGTTGTCACTGTTACTGGAGATAATTGCGCAGGAGAGTCTTTTATTACATCCGATGCTGTTTGAGCCCGCAGATCTGGGCTCAAAAACAAAGTAAAAAGGGCAAGAGTGACAAATAGCCTATAGCGCATAAGTTAACGTAACTTCTTAATACGTTCAGACGGGCTCACCACATCAGTTAAGCGGATACCAAACTTTTCGTTCACCATAACCACTTCACCATGAGCAATCAGAGTACCATTAACTTTAACATCTAAAGGCTCACCTGCCAGACGATCCAGTTCAATAACAGAGCCCTGATTTAATTGCAGTAAGTTACGAATAGCGATCTCAGTACTGCCAACTTCCATGGCAATCGTAACTGGAATATCCATAATGACATCTAGATTAGGATTATCCTCATCCATCGCAGCGCTATCATCATCAAGATACTCTAATGGAGCTGATGTAATATCATCTTCAGAAAGGCCACCATCTCCTACGTCTTGTTCTGATAACGCCGCTGCCCACTCATCTTCAGCACTTCCATCGTCAGAAGCAGCTTGCTCGTCCATCGCAGCAGCCCAATCGTCATCACCCGATTCAGGTTCATTAGTAGATTGTTCATCCATTGCTGCAGCCCAATCATCTGCCATTTCATCCTGATTTGCTTCGTTATTCTCATCACTCATAAAATCACCTAGCAGTTTTCGTATTAACGCTGCAGTTTAACTTGCTCAACAATTTTCAGCGCCATATTTTCACCTGAACGCCCTAATTTGCACTTAAAAGTCGGTACATTATTCGCCATCAGCGTCACATTTTCTGGCATTTCAACAGGAATAATATCGCCTTCTTCTAAACCCATAATTTCACCTAGCGCAATTTGACGCTCGACAACTTTTACATTCAAAGGAATAGTGGCTTCCATAACATCCTGTCGTAATGCCCGCACCCAGCGCTCATCTACGTCATCTACGTCACTTTGCACACCCGAATCCAATTCTTCTCGTACGGGCTCAATCATGGAGTACGGGATTGTTATATGCATGTCTCCCCCGCCACCATCCAACTCAATATGAAAAGTGCTAACAACGACGACTTCACTGGGGCTGACAATATTCGCCATTGAAGGGTTGACTTCAAAACCAATATATTCAAAATTTAAAGGTAAAACTGTACTCCAGGCTTCTTTTAGATCTACAAAAACCTGTTCCAGTACTTTCTGAACGATTCGAATTTCTGTTGGTGTAAATTCACGCCCTTCAATTTTGGCATGTCTGCCATCACCACCAAAAAAGTTATCCACGAGTTTAAAAACCAACTTCGCATCAAGTACAAATAAAGCAGAGCCTCTTAAAGGGCGCATTTTTACTAGATTTAAGCTCGTCGGTACAAATAACGTATGTACGTACTCTCCAAATTTCATAATTTGTACGCCACCAGCGGTCACATGAGAGCTACGGCGTAATAAATTAAACAAACTAATCCGAGTATAACGAGCAAAACGCTCATTAATCATTTCTAAGGTAGGCATCCTACCGCGTACAATACGATCCTGACTGGTAATGTCATAGGCTTGCACCTCATTGCCGTCAATATCCTCGTCCGTAGCAGGGGGTAACTCATCATCCTCTACACCGTGCAGCAGAACATCAATTTCATCCTGAGATAAAAGATCTTGCATCGACATTTGCTGAGTCCTTACTGCATAACCAGATTAGTGAATAATACTTGATCAATGGTTGCCCCATTACCATATTTCGCCAATACATCCTGAATCGCCTGAGTGGCTGATTGACGCATTTCTTCTTTACCTTCAGGTGTTTGTAAAGCTTCAAAATCTTGCTTAGCAAATAAGAGGTTCAAGTCATTACGAATAACCGGAGCATGTCGCTCAACTTCAGCAATTGCATCTTCTGTTTGAGCTTTAACGGAAACATAAACCTGCATAAAGCGCTGCTTACGCCCTGCATGAAAGTTAACAACAAAAGCTGGATCCAATGCATAATAAACAGAGTTACTCGGAGTAATCTGAGGACCACTCGGCACTGCAGCTACCTTTTCCTCCTGCATCCCAGGAATCATCCCCATAAAATACAAAGCACCACCAACAGCAGCCGCAATTGAAAGCAAGACTACTACGACAATAATAATAATTGTCTTTTTACTACTTTTTTTCTGCTCATCGTTCAGGTCTTCCATTTCTGGCCTCTCGCTTTCAACTTTTTTGCTTAAAACTCAATTACATTCAGTATAAAAAAGTTCTGCCCTCTTGGCGACTGACAGTTCATAATGCTAGCGCTAAGCAAAGTAGTCAACCAGACCTATTGATTGCTTCGTCTGAGTCATTATAGCTGTACCATCGACACCTTCAACAATGCCATCGTCTGAGCCTATAACAGAGGAATCACCTTCAGATTTCTGGCCTGCAAACATCTCTTCAGAGGTATCTGAGAGCGACTGTTCAGAAACATCCACATCCCCCAAATTCAAACCTGCGCCATCCATCATTTCTCTAAGCTTAACTATTTGCGACTCTAATGCTTCGCGCACTCCAGGGTTAGGGCTGTGAAACTGCACACTGGCTACATCGTTGACAATTTTAACCCTAACTTCTAAAGCACCTAGTTCTTGAGGATCAAGCTTAATTTCTGCAACCTGCAGATTCTTAGTACGCATCATCATGATGCGCTCAGATAAAGCTTCTGTCGCCCCTGGCTGTCCTGGCAAACCACGCAGAATAGGTAACTGAGGAATTCCCCCTGAAGTTGAAGGGGTGCCATTTAAGCCGGCAATATTAGCCCCCATACCAGCAAGCCCTTGCCCTGTACTTTGCAAGCCGGATAAATTCCCAGTTATCGAGTCCCCTAATAACCCTGCAAACAAACCATTTTTAGCCGAGGCATCGGAAGATTTTGCACTTAACATCTGCTCAAAAAGCTTATCTTTACTCAATCCTTCTCCCAAGTCCTCCTCTCCACCTTTTTCATTTAACAATCGCCCTACGATATCTGACATCTGCTCTTTTTTAGGCTGAGCATCTGATAATGTCAGTATATTTTGCATATCACCCCCTGCTCGCCCACCAGCAGAAGCCCGCCCTAAAAGAGCGAACTGCTGAAGAGCTGCAGACTGCGTTGTTAATGCTAAAATATCTTGCCCTAGGAGATCAGATTGTAACCAATCATCCAGCTGAGCTAAAAAATCCTCAGGAGAATCCATCAACTGATCGAATTCTTCTTCCGTCACCTCACCTTTGGATACCACAAGCTCTTTAAGCTCTTCTGGATCAATACCTCTACGTTTTAGACCAGCAATAAGCTCATCTTTGGTTTGAGGCCTAGCAACATCATTATTAGAAACAGGCTTTTCAACTGAAGTCGATGATGACACCTGTATATCAAATCTATTAGTACGCGCAGCATTACTTTTATCCCAAGCAGGCAAGCTATTGCCGCCTAAAGGTTGCTTATTGCCAAAGGCCGGATTATTTTGCGCCTGTCGTTTCGAGTGAGTATTATTTACCGCCTGATCCGAATTTGGTTTTGAAAAGACTTTTAGAGTTTCACCAAACCGCTGTTGATTTACTTTTAAAGCACTTAACTTATCATTTCTTTTATTGATTGGGCTCGATGAAAATAACTCATAAGCCGATTGAGCCTGACTGACAGCCATAACAAAACCTCAGTTTTAGATTCTTGCTTAAGGCCGTGCAAAATATATACCACAATAAAAGACAGAAAATGAAAGGAATTAGCTTAAATCATAATAAAACCTGAACTCAATCTTGATTTGACTGTAAGCGGCGAGAATAAGCCAAATTTGAAAGCTCATCGATTACTTTTTGCTCTTGCTTATCTTCTTGCGCGCGCTCTTCAACTTTCGCTCTATCTACTAAACTTTCAAAAGCTTTCAATTCACCGCGGGTTTTCAACCAGTATTGTTGAACCTGATCAACTTGCTGTTCAAGTTCACCGATATGATCAACCTGCTGGTTAGCAGCATCATTTAACTTCGACATAAAATCATAATACTGCCGAAGAGAAGAACCCGATATCCCTGTACGCCCAGCCTCAGAAACCTTTTCATGATATTCGAGTTCATATTCTTTTAGTTGCTGTTTTTTTTGTCGCTCACTTTCAATTTTAGATTGCAAAAAACCTAAGGCACTAGCTGCATCTTTCTCCTTTTTCTCCGCCAAACTCATAATACTTTTCAAGCGATCAGATCGTTTCATTTTTAACCAGCCTTAGCCGCTTGATTCAAAATCATGTGCATCTGCTGGAAGCTGGAAACGATATCCATATTCTCTTTCAAACCTTGCTGCAAAAACTGCTTCATTACAGGCATGAGAGTAATTGCCTGATCAATTTCAGGATCAGATCCTTTGCTGTAAGCTCCAACGCTGATTAAATCTTTACTTTGCTGATACTTAGCATAAATCTGCTTAAATAAATAAGCTTGCTTAAGATGATCCTCAGAAACAACATGAGGCATAACACGACTAATCGAGGCCTCTACATCAATTGCAGGATAATGCCCTTCTTCAGCTAACCGGCGGGACAGAACAATATGCCCATCCAAGATAGCACGCGTAGCATCTGCTATAGGATCCTGCTGATCATCACCTTCCGTCAAAACGGTATAAAAAGCAGTAATTGAGCCACCAGTCCCCTCTTTACCATTACCAGCACGCTCCACCAATTGAGGTATTTTGGCAAAAACAGAAGGCGGATAACCCTTCGTCGCAGGAGGCTCCCCTACAGCCAAGGCAATCTCACGCTGAGCCTGAGCAAAACGCGTTAAAGAGTCCATCAACATGAGTACTTTCTTACCTTGGTCACGAAAGTACTCTGCAATACTAGTGGTCAACATTGCCGCTCTTAAACGCATCAAGGGAGAATCATCTGCAGGAGAAGCCACAACAACAGAACGGGCAAGACCCTCTTCCCCTAAAATTTGCTCAATAAATTCTTTTACCTCTCTCCCCCGCTCACCGACAAGACCAACAATAATAATATCTGCCTCAGTAAAACGAGTCATCATACCCAACAACATACTCTTACCAACACCACTACCAGCAAATAGACCGATGCGCTGCCCCTGACCCACTGCAAAAAGTGAATTGATAGATCTAATACCCACGTCCAAAGTAGCATCAATGGGCTTACGATCCAGAGGGTTAATGATTTTGCCATGCAAGCTTGTCGTTTGTCGCGAACCAATAACCCCTCTTCCATCGATTGGCTCACCAATACCATTCAGAACCCGCCCCAATAGCTCAGGCCCTACAGGAATATTCATTGCCTTATCATTAGGAATAACACGACCACCAGGCTTTAAACCTTCAGCGACACCAACAGGCATAAGATAAATCCGTTCGCCTGAAAAACCCACTACCTCAGCTTCGACAAAACTGCCAGACGCCGTTTCTACCGAACAATAACTACCTACAGGTAAATCACAACCAACAGCCTCTAATGTCAATCCAACCATTCGCACCAACCGCCCTTCGGGAACAACTCTAGGCTGAACGCGATCTGTAGGCTGGTATTGACTTAAACGTGCCGCTAAATCGTTCACTTTCAGGTCTCCAATTGGGAATCAAGCGCTGCGGATGCTTTTCGAGCATAACGTTCAGACACAATCTGATGCAGCAAATCATCCAGACGAGAACTAACCGTCGCGTCTACTAAACTATTGAGCGTTTCAACACGACAACCACCCGGCTGCATAGATTCATCAATATGAACTTGCCACTTATCCAGACTTCCCATGGATTGGTTGTTAGCCAAATCATAATCCTGAGCACTGACAAAAACTCTTATACGATCACTATTTCGTGGCAGCAACTCTAATGATTCACGAATAATATCCAAAACTACTGCCGAATCCTGCTGCAGCTCTTGCCGAGTCATCAAGCGAACTAAACGTGATAATAGATCATACAATACCTGTTCCAGCTCTTCACTTTGCTGCTCGATTGGCTCATGTAATAAGGCTAATACATTATGTAATTGAGCCAAAGCAGCATCAATCTCTCTCTGTCCTTGCTGAAGACCCTCTTGATGACCCTGCTGCAAACCAGCCTCATACCCTTCAGCTTTCCCCTTTAAAAAACCCTCTTCACGCCCTTGATTTAGACCATCTAAAGTCCCCTGCTCTTTGCCTTTGGCATAAGCCTGGTCGTACGCATCCTGTTTAATCGAATCAATTTCTTCCTGAGTAGGAAGCTCAAGCTCTTCAACAACCTCTTCTTCTTCTTCATCTTCAACTGGACCGACAATCTCATCAGAAATTTTATCCCGACCTAAACTACGAAGGGAGATACCGGTTAAATCCGGCATCTCCCATTTCTCAAACGCATCTAATTCTTCACTGGTCCATAATTGACGCTTATCCGCGGACATAACTCTCTCTCACAATTAGATCATCTGGTCGGCACCACCGCCCAAGGTAATTTCACCATCATCAGCCAAACGACGGGCAATAGCCAAAATTTCTTTCTGAGATGTTTCAACTTCACTAACACGCACAGGGCCTTTTGCCTCCAAATCATCCCGCAACAGCTCACTTGCGCGTTTCGACATATTCTTAAATATTTTTTCTTGAACTCTAGTATCTGCACCTTTAAGAGCAAGAACAAGGCTGTCTGGATTCACCTCACGTAGCAGAACCTGAATATCCCTATCATCTACGTCAACCAGGTTATCAAATACGAACATCAGGTCTTCAATTTCCTCACCTAACTGCTCATCAACTTCTTTAATAGCCTCCATCAACTCACCTTCGATTGCACCCTCAAGGTTGTTCATGATATTGGCTGCAACCTTGACTCCTCCCATGCTAGTGGTTTGAGTTCCTGTACTACCAGAGAATTGCTTCTCAAGAATATCATTAAGTTCTTGCAAGGCTTGAGGCTGAACAGACTCTAATGAAGCTACACGTAAAATCACATCCAAACGCACTTTAGAATCAAAAAATGCTACAACTTCAGCAGATTGATCCGAGTCCAAATAAGACAAAACAATAGCCTGGATTTGAGGGTGTTCGTAACGAATAATATCCGCAATAGCCCTAGGTTCCATCCATTTAAGGGTATCCAACCCTGTAGTATTGCCGCCTAACAAGATACGGTCGATCAGCCCGTTAGCCTTATCTTCACCCAAAGCTTCTGTAAGCATACGGCGAATATAACTATCAGCACCAACACCTAATCCCGTAACATTACCAGAAACCTCTAAAAATTCAGCCAATACATCTTCAACTTGGTCTTTAGACACATGCTGTAGTTGCGACATAGCCATACCGACCTTTTGCACTTCCTTTGGCCCCATATGACGCAAAATTTGCGCAGCGTCATTTTCCCCCAAAGTCATGAGAAGAATAGCGGCTCGATCGACTGAACCTAAAGCTTCCTGATATTCTTCATCACTCATCAGCAATCACCCATTGTCTTACTACCTGAGCCACCCGCCCCGGATCTTCTGCAATCATAGCTCTAATCGCATTTAGTTGCCGCTCAAAAGCCTCGTTAGGCCCTGCTAACAAAGGATCATCCGAAGCAGAAAGAGTCACCTGATCATCGCCAAGATCATCAAGGGGTGACAATACTTCATCTTCCGCATCAAGACCATCCGCAGTATCTTTTGCAGTAGCCAAGCTTTTCAAAATTGGCCTTAGCACACCAAAAATAAGAATTAAGACAAACAACCCGGCTAATACTTGTTTTGCAATTTCCCAGAACCAAGGCTCTTGCCAGAAAGGAGGCTTCTCAAAAGTACCCTCACCACCATCCGCAAATGGTGAATTAACCACATTAACACTATCGCCACGAATAGAATTAAAGCCAACAGCATCTCGAACTAGAACCTCAACACGTCTTAGTTCATTTTCATCCCAAGCACGCCTTACTACCTCACCAGATTCTGGCTCACGGATAATAATATCATCCACAACGACTGCAACGGTAAGCCGCTGAACACGCCCCAAATGATTACGAGAATAGCTTATAGTACGATCTAGTTCGAAATTACGGGTTGCTTGTTTACGACTATTTAGCGGCCGACCATTACCACCGACACTTTCAGCATCAGCATCTTCAGGAACCGCTACCTGACCTGGTGGTTGATTAGATAATGCCCCAGGTATTCCAGCATTACCCATATCTCCAACACGCTGCTCATTCAATACTTGCTCACTACGCAATGCTGGAAGATCTGGGTTATAAAGCTCTTCTGTTTGCTCTGTTTGTGTAAAATCTATTTCAGCAGATACTGCGGCCTGATAACGCCCAGGTCCTAATACAGGCTCCAAAATACTACGAACCCGTTCAGTCAGCACCCGCTCTAACTTACGACTGTATTCAAACTGCCGCTGAATCTGCTTGTCAGACTCTTTGGCCTCTGATTGAGATAACAGACGACCACGCTGATCCACAATAGTAACGTTCTTAGGGTCTAACTCTGGAATACTCGTTGCAACTAGGTTCACAATAGCATTTGCTTGACTGGAGTCTAGAACAGCGCCACTTTGCAAGTTAAGAAAAACTGATGCGGAGGGTTTCCGATAATCCCTGACAAAGACAGATTGCTTAGGTATGGCAAGATGGACTCGTGCCCCCTTGACGGACTGAAGACTTGAAATAGTACGAGCCAGCTCACCCTCAACGCTCCTTCTATAACGGGTGGACTCCATGAATTGACTTGTACCCAGACCTTGCTCTTGGTCTAAAAGTTCATAGCCAACTGTATCAGCTCGCGCAACATCAGAGGCTGCAATTTTCATTCGAGCTTCATAAATTTTATCTGCTAGAACCAATAAAGCGCCAGATTTTGGATCAACTTTATAACCGATAGCATTACGCTCTAAGATATCAACTACAGCAGGGGAATCGTACTCACCAATACTACTAAGCAGAGGACGGTAATCTTTATCTTGCGACCATAAAACAACAGCAAAACCAATAGCAATACTCGCAGCAAAACCTGCCAGCAAACCTAACTGCCGGATCACATCAAGATTATTAAACCCTTCTAATACACTACCAAAACCTGTCTGTTTTTTTGCAGAATCAGCAGCTGTATTTTGTTCAGCAGATTTAGATTGATTATTGTCCGGCTGAGCCGACGACTCTTGCGCCGCTTCCGCTGAAGGATTATCCATTCACCCGATCCCTAAAAACAGAACGATTTGGTCGATATGACGGTTATACCGGCATTCTCATAATTTCCTGATAGGCCGAAACCAGCTTATTTCTTACCTGCGTCATAGCCTCGAATGCAACTGTAGATTTTTGAGAGGCAATCATCACTTGAGTAATATCTACTTCAGGGTCACCCATCTCGTAAGACTCACGTAAAGCACTCGCTGTCTTTTGCGTCTCATTAACCTTATCAATAGCATTCTTTAGCATATCAGCAAAATCTGGCACCTCACCAGTCTCATTGACCTTACCAACAGGCGTTACGCCGTCAACTGTGTTGACATTAGGCGTGACACGGCTGGTCTGATTCAACCCAGACTGCATTGACCGAATCTGATCCAGCACACTAGATATGTCCGCTCGATCAACCATGGCATACTCCTAATTCTTTATCATGCTTATTTAAAAGCAGCCGTTCATTGAAACGACTCTCAAGAATACATCGCATTGTTTATTCTATATCCGTTGACAGGTAAAAGGCCAGCCCGTATTCAAATCAAACAGACTCAATAGCCTTTTCAACATCAATCCCCAAGTCCCGCATTTTTGCTAACTTATATCTCAAAGTTCGGGGACTAATCCCCAAACGATCAGCGGCTTTATTCTTTCGGCCACGCTCCTCTCTCAGAACAGCAATGATCATTTCAAATTCTTTTTGCTGAAGATCATCACCTAAAGACCCTGATTCAAGAGATGCTACAGAGGTGAGCGATTCACTTCCTTTCGGCACAACAGATGAAACCGTATCATCTATTTGGAGGATTTTTGCCGCCATTGAACCTGTTTCTATGCAAAGATCTTCCGCTTCAATCACATCAGAGGGCTGCAGAACTAACGCACGCTGAACGACATTCTCTAGCTCTCGGACATTACCAGGCCAATGATAATGACTTAATTCATCCTTTGCAGCCTGACTTAACAAAACAGACTGACGCCCCATTTTTTGCGCATGCTTAGCAAACAATCGTTCCGCCAGAGGCACCACATCAGCCGCACGCTCACGTAAAGGCGCTAATGTAATAGGAAAAACATTCAAACGATAGAATAAATCTTCCCGAAACTTACCTTCAGCAATATATTGCTGCATATTTCGGTTTGTCGTCGCTATAACACGGACATCTAATTTAATAGTTTTCCGCCCACCTACACGTTCAACTTCTTGCTCTTGCAAAACCCTTAGAAGCTTAGCTTGCAAGTCTAATGCCATCTCTGAAATTTCATCTAATAATAGAGTACCACCATTGGCCTGCTCAAACTTACCTGGCGCACTGTTTACAGCTCCAGTAAAAGCCCCTTTTTCATGACCAAATAACGTCGCCTCAAGCATAGTTTCAGGTATCGCAGCACAGTTAATCGCAATAAAAGGCTTATCGACTCTCGGAGAGTATCGGTGAACATAACTAGCAATAACTTCTTTACCCGAGCCACTTTCACCAGCGATCAAGACCGTAGAGTCCGTTACAGCCACACGTTTAGCTAAACTAAATGCAAATAGACTTTTTTCACTACACATAACAGGCTCTTCAGATTTAAAATCTGACTGTCCCTGTGCGTACTTTTTAACCAAGCCAACCAAAGTACTTGGCTCAAAAGGTTTAACTAAGTAATCAACAGCACCTTGACGCATTGCATCAACAGCATTCGAAATACTGCCATAAGCAGTAATCAGAAGCATAGGTAAACCCTGATACTTAGCAACAACATGCCTTAGAAGCTCATGCCCATCGATTCCTGGCATATTGACATCTGACACAATCAAATCAAATGAAGATTCTGATAATTTGACAATAGCAGATTCACCGCAATCAGCTTCAACTACCAGATAATTAGCAAGCTCAAGTGTATCGACTAAAGCCTCTCTTAAATCCGGATCGTCTTCTACAACCAGTATTTTCGCCTGCATATCAAACCTACACCATGACTAACGGCAGCCTCAAAGTAAATCGGCTGCCTCTTCCTATCTCTGACTCAACACTTAAAGAGCCTTTATGTGCACTCACAACAGATTGAACAATAGCCAATCCTAAGCCAGTACCACGTGATTTAGTAGTAAAAAAAGGCTCTAATATTTTTTCTAGCTGATCTTCCGGTATCCCTGGACCGTCATCAAGAACATGAATATCAATAAATTGACCAGACATTTCAGATCTTAGCTCAACGCTACCGGCCCCAGCCTGAATTGCATTATTAACCAAGTTTTGGATCGCTCCGCAGAGCGATTCTTGATGCCCCAGCAAATTTCCAGCCTGATAATCCAAACGCCACCCACATGAGACTGAAGACTGCAAAAACACCCCCTCAAGAGAGGCCTTCAGTACATCAAAAAAATCCGCAACATGGAACTCTTCAGCAACAGCATTACCACCTCGAGCAAATTGCAACATATCACCAATCTGTTGCTCTAGATTTTGCAAACGCCCCTGAAGCTTATCTGCAAACTTTGCTCGATTAGATTCAGAAAGCTCTCTCGATTGTAGATGCCCGGCATATAACATCGCAGCGGAAAGAGGAGTACGAATTTGATGAGCCAAAGAAGCAACCATCTGTCCCATCTCGGTCAAACGTTCAGTTCGGCTTAATTGCTCCTGCAGCCTACGAGTCTCAGTCATATCACTGATAACAATCATCTGACCGGGCTCCTTCTCCAAAGAACGCGTCGCAATAGAAACTAAGCGTCCGTCTTTCAGAGAAACCTCATATCCATCACTTTGCTTTGGAGAAAAGCTTTGCTCAATAACATCAACCCACCGACACTGATCTATATCTCCACCCAGCAAAGTTTTTGCTGTTGGGTTCGCACTTGTAACGACTCCACCGCCATCAATAACAACCACACCAACAGGAAGAAGATTCAACAAGTTTTCCAACTTTTCAGCAATCAATTGCTTTTGTTCAAGCTCTTCCAGACGCTGCCGTTTGGTTTCTTCAAGTTCATCAGTCAAACGAACAATTTTAGCCTGCAACTCATTGTAAGAAGACGTAAGCTGCTCAGATAACGCCGTAAACTCTTGAAAAGCAACCTGTAGATCTTGGGCCGATGCACTCATCTATGATTAAACCTTTTTATAAGCCTTAACGCCCTTTTGGCCTTTAGCAAAAGTCGACAGCTTGCCTCTCAAAGCTTGCCTCGAAGAGGCCAATGCACTCTCCAAAGAGTTTAAGTCTTTGTCGAGCCTAGCGTACTCTTCACGACCCACTTCCGTAAAATCAATATTGTCATTAGAAAAAAACGACTCCAAAAGAGCCGTCAGTCTAGACACCTTACTCGTTACCTCTAGAACTATATTTTCATCTGATAACATATCATTATCAACAAGAGCATTAATGCTTTTTATTAACAAGTTAATTTCAGACCAGACTGAACGAGCATCATCATTCAAAATTTCAGCCCCCATAAATCAGAAGATATCATAAAACTCTTCTTTGTCTGGACCAAATGTATTATTTCGAAAATCATATTTGATATCATCGAATAGCTCGTGCATTACTGGGACAATATCATTAAAAGCTTTAATTCGATCATCTTCATCAATAGGCAAAAACAGTGTGGATTGAACAGCACTTAACAAATATAGAAGAGTTCCATCAAAGAAAGAATAAATCCAGCTATCCTCCACAGAAATCCCAACTCCATCCAAATCCTCATGAAAAGTATAAGACAACATATCAACTATATCGGCAGCTTGCCTAACACTCTCAACCTCTACTACTTTGTTTTTTAACCACTCGCACATTAGATCAACTTTGTCAGCAGCCTCATCACATGCACGCTCAATTTCTACCACATCATCATCTTTAGGCTCATAGGCAAAATAAGACGCCATTATCTGATCTGACAAGACAGCCTTATTCAGTACACAATTTGAAAAACTAATATCCTTACTTCGAATAGGTTCTGCACCCTTTATTTTCGCACCATCACTACAATTAAAGATCTGAAGAGTAGAGCGAAAGTTCATATTCCAACCAATAACACTAGCTTCCAGCATACGTTTAAACATTGGATAAAAGCGATACGAGTAAACCACCTCATCCTCGTCAAAATTAGCAGGAAATTCCGTAAGTTTTTTCCCTTCAATCTTAACTCTCGCATGAGCCTTATCATTAACCTGACCATACAAGCTATGTTTTGAATGGTGCTGAGTTTTATCCTTAAACCCCATATCAACACCAAAGAAATAGATCCTCTTGAACCCTGCCAGTACCGCAAACGTAAAACCAGTATGCACACAACTTGGACTACAACGAGAGATCAATGAAACACCTTCATCTCCAAACAATTGTCGCAGAAGCAAAGATCCAGACTCATTATCCTTAGGCATCTGTCCCTTCATATCAAACAAATTGAACACCTCTGGATGAACCTGAGACATAGCAACAAGTCGGATTTTTTTCAGATATGACATAAAATCATCGTCATTACCTGTTTTTTTAATCCAAGTAGCAACAGAAGCTGTTCTTTCAAGCTCAGCATGAAAATCAGGCACAATACCATTGACATACAAGCTACGCAAAGAAGAACCACAACTTATAATAACGGCTTTATCTTGATAATTTTTTATATACTCAATATCAGCATCAAGAGATGGCCCATTACCAACAACAAAAACAGGCACATCTTCCTGGCCAAATTTTTTGTTAATCTTTTTATCTGATTTAATACAAGGAACTCTATTCTTAAAATTCAAACAAGAATGGGCGAGACTTAACCTAGAATCATCATAAAACCCATACCCAGCAAATACAGTCAGATCTAAATCATCTTTAAATGCCTTAAATATATCTTCATGACTAGAGTCATAGAACCCAGAATAAAGAAAGCAACCGGCTGCATTATGACGCCCCGACTGACTAAGCTGACCAACAAGATCACGAGTTAATTCTTTACTATCCTCAGACAAGCCAATATAAATAAAACTTTTCTTATCCTTACACTTATCAATAATAGCTGACCAATCAATTAACTGCATAGAGCAATAAAAGATATCGAAATTATTCTCTACAATATAAAACCTTCGAATATCATGCTCAAGATAAAGCTTTTCAATATCAAAACCCAAGCCTACCGAGAATAAGAAAAAGGAATTTATATCTTTCGGCAACCCTCCTGTATTATAAACAAGACCATCGGGAAGATTACCTAGCTTTTTTTTCAATAAAGCTTCACTAAACAACTTAGACTGTACCGCACCAACCCCTTTCATACATTTATTATGCACAGGACTTGTTTTTGACTCTCGTATACCAATGGTGAAATACGGTCTAGTTATAGGAGATTTTTTGTACTCATCAAATCTATCGAGAACTTCCCCAACAGGATTTTTACCATAAAGGAACTGACCAGACTCCCTATTTAAAACATTGATATTTCCATCTGAATCATGTGTAAGAAAAAGATTTTTTTCTTCATAGTCTTTAAATGTATGGTATACATCAGGGAGAAATTCCTGAAAAGCCTGCAAGTTATCAGCTAATCTTTTCTGCAAAAAAGCGGCGACCACCTGCCCGTCATAAGTCATTTCTGAATACAAAGCTTCACCATCACAAATATTCATCGCTTACTAACCCTAATTGCCTCAGCCTGCTCAATTGCATCTTTTGGAATCGCATCCCACCCTGCCTTAATTTCAGCAATAATCTCTATTGCCTCATCAAGCAAAACAACATCCATTTGCACAGATGCGGCCAACATTCGCTCTAAGGCAAAATCATATAGCCGTACTAAATTATCAGCTAAATCAGGACTGGCATCATGCTCTAAAGAGCTCCCTAGAGTAGTTACAATAGCTTCAGCCTTTGATATAAAATGCCCTTTTTTCTCAAAATCCTTTTTCTCCATAGCAAATCGAGCTTGCTTCATGAAACGTAGACAGCCTTCAAGCAGCATTTGCGTAATTCTATATGGAGATGCACTATCAATATCACTTTCTAAATTAACAGTCCGGTACTGCTGTAGAGCCTTTCTCATAACAAAACCTAACCTTAATTACGAACCAGAAGAATACGACACGTTCCCTAACGCAGCCAGTTGCGGGCCAACCTGACTCATCGTTGCCTGCAGCCTAGCCATAGTGCTATCCAAGGCAGTGAATTGCTTCATCAAAGTTGCCTGATAACCCTCAATATATAGAGTGTGCGCCTCATACTGATCCTCAAGGTCACTTAAAATATCATTATATGAATCTTCTTTACCCTGTATCACCCCAGTATAACTCAAAAAGCTCTCTAGCTGATCGCTAACCTGAGTTGCAATACCGTTTGTACCTGAAAACAAATCATCTAATTCATCAAAACCAGTACTCAACGCGTCCGACAGCCTATCACTATCAACCGATAAAGTGCCATCACTTTCAATATCTAAGCCAACTGAATATAAAGTATCGTAATTCCCTGGGGCGCCATCTACTTGCTGCGTCAGAAGCCCACCCAAAACAGCCTCAACATTACGGATAATAGGATCACCGCTTAACTGTCCATATACGAACTGTTCAGCATCTTCATCATAGCTTCCCTTCAGCTCATTCATCCCTTCACGCAGTTCATTATATGTATTGGCAAAACTCTGTATTTTGCTTTTCACGGAAGCACTATCAAGAGCAATAGAAACCGACGCATCCTCTCCAGGATCAGCCCGCAGAGCCTCAATACTTATCCCAGACACTGCCGAGTCGAAAGTATTGGAATCACTATATATATCAATTCCATCAACTTTGATTTGAGCCTGCTGTGCATTTTGATTATAAACAGAAATATCAAAATCAGTGTCAGCGTTAGCCGAAGTAATTTGTAACTCTTTATCTACAGCAGCTCCTGTAATTGAAGATTCATAAACCAAACGACCATCAACTACGTTTACTGCAACACCAAAATTATCATCCGCATCATTTATAGCGTCCCGTATATCATCAAGACTCATCGTTGCATCAACAGCTATATCAAAAGAGGATTCCGAGCCATCTGGTACACTAAACGTCAACGTATCTGTTTTTCCGAGTGCAGCTTCATGATCCGCATTTATTTGAGAGGTATATCCATCTGTACCATAAGCCACTTGCTCTACAGAGATTGCATAAGAACCAAGTACTGCATCATCATCTGCAGAAACTGATATAACATCACCATCTGCCGGCTGATCTATACTCGCCTTCCTGTTATTGTACAAGTCTGAATTTTTTAGCGCATCTGCCGCCGTCTGAAAGTCTGACAATAAGCTCTTCAGCGTCCCTAAACCTGAAATAGCATCCTTCGTTTCAACCTCTTTCTGACCAAGTTGTTGAACCTTGGGTTCACTAGCAACTCGAACCAGACCATCCATCATAGTACTCAGGTCTAATCCCGAACCGATACCTAACATAGGATTCATAACTTCACCTCCAGCTTAGACGGAAAAAGATTGCCGCTAGCGTACAAAAAGTATGTTTACAAAAATAAAAGCAAAATTGATGCCGGTTATTACCTTTCCTTTGACACCAACCTAAAACTTTGATTAACGTAGCCTCAAAGCCCAACATGCCACTTTTAAGATCAGTCATGTAAGTTTATCGGCCCTAGAATGTTTTTCTTGACCCTCCCCCCTGAAACAACAACCCAAAATTCAAAAAAACCCTCAAATTACAACGATCATACCAGACCATCTATCAATTATAGCGCTAAAAATCAAACAAATATCCCCTCCTATTTACTGACGCCCAAAAATCACAACATTTAAGATTACCGATTAAGCATCTAATCGGACACCACCTTTTCCCCGGCACCAGTCATAGGCAAAGTTCTCTCCGCAGCAAACGAAGACAGAATACAACAACCTCAATACCATCACCCCATCTAAATCTGATACATAAAGCTGTAATCATAAAACCTTGATACTCAATATTTATCCATTATGACGAAACGGCATAAGAACAAGTGTAGCAATGCATTATACGAAGCCAGACCTACACTTAGCCACACACTATTCTACCTTGTTTTTTTACACACTCCATTTAACAATAATGGCAAAATAGCTTTTACTGAAAAGATATAGAAATAAACCCCGAGCCCACATTTAGCAAGAATTCAAAAGACAGGACAGATTGATGAAGAATACAGACAGCGCAAAGGCCAAAGAAATTTATGCAAAAGGCCAAAATATCATGGAATACTTCAGAACTGAAGAAAACTTAAATCACAATAGCCAATATGCTATAGAGGTAGCATATGACCTTCAATCAGGCTCATACGCCCAAAAGAGACTAAAACCCACGCCTGAGAACCAAGAATCATATCAAAAAAATGAACTATACACCCAATCTATTGCTAAGCTATTTGACGCTCTAACACCGTACTCAATTCTCAATACTGGCGTTGGAGAATCAACGACACTATCTCGTATAGTTGCTCATATGAAAAACAAACCCTGCCAAGTATTAGGGCTCGATATATCTTGGTCGAGGATTGCTTATGGCAAAGCGTTTGCAGCAAAACATGACCAAGAACAAGATCTATTTGTTGCCAACATGCTATCAATTCCATTAATAACAGATAGTGTAGATATAGTATTTAGCTCACATGCATTGGAGCCCAACAGGGGAAGAGAAAAAGAAATCATACAAGAAATGGCAAGAGTAGCTTCCAGATATGTAATCTTATTAGAGCCAGCCTATGAACTAGGCTCAAAAGAAACAAAAAAACATATTGATCAACACAAATACGTCACTGGGCTAAAAACTGCCGCAGAAGAACTAGGCTTATCAGTACTCGAACATAAGTTATTCGACGTCAGCATCAACCCAAACAATCAAACTGCACTAACTATCATTCAGGTTGGCAGCAATACTCCTATACAGAAGTCAAAATATGCCTGCCCAAAATGCAAGAAGGAACTATCAGAAGTTAAAGGGCAATTATTCTGCTCTCATGACCACACTATTTATCCCGTAATGGATGACATTCCATGCTTAAAAGTGGATCATGCTATTATTGCAAGCAAATTTACACAAGAAATCAATCTATAAGCCCTTACTAAAAACAGCCATACGATATACATTAAAAAAAGGATCTTTAGCAAATAACTCCTAGATAGCTTACAAGCACACATAGCCCCACTACTTTCCGGATTAATATCCGCAAAGTAGTGGCCTTGCACAAAACAATACACACCACTAATTTAATATCTTATTTAAAAAAATGCCTCATGCCATTACTAGATTTGACCTTGCTAATATATGGAGCAAGATCTTCCGTTTTTACAATTCTAGATCGCCCTACATACCCATCCTGAGCATCTGAAGAAGATACTATAAGTGTATATGGGTTAACACTACTTTTCTGTTCAAATTTTGGGATAACAGCATTATCTCTAACCCAATCATATAAAAAAACAGCATCTTTATTATCACTTGAAAACTTAGATTCATATTTCAAATAATCTATCGAATTTAACGCCCCTTCTGCTGCCTTAGAGCTATTTTGCTTACCCATAACGATATTAGGAAGACCATAAATACTACAAAATGAAGACAGAAATTCACTTGTTCTATCTATATCAAAATATGCAAAAAAATCCCTCTCTAAATAGCTAATTACATTATCAACATTACATCTCTCATGCTCTGGTACAAGAGCTTGTAGGTAGTCATATCGATTTTCATATTTTTCTATATATTGAAAAAATCCTTTTTCACTTATATCAAAATTATTTCTCATGGAATCATATTTATATTTTGATACAACTCGATCAAAAGGAGACCTTAAAATAGTAAATCTATTTACATCCTTTAAATCATAATAATAATCGCCGGCAATATGGCTAGCAACAAAAAGTCTATATCTCTGATGATCTATTTCATTTGTCATTCCTGACAACTCATCAATGGCTGTTGACCATATCGCATCATCATCCAATCGACCAGTGTAATATTTACCCATACCAGCTAGGCTGAAACGTATGCACTCCTTTAATGCCATAAAGACTCCCATTCCAGCACATTTTTTAACATGATGAAACATTACTGCACTGTATGGTCGATTTTTACTCTGCTGAAAACTTGGAATAAATTCTGCTTCATAGCCATTTTTTTCTAAATTCGAATCAAACAATGACTTAAGGCTCATAACATATACCCTTTACTTTAAACCAGTTCATATTTTTAGAAATCATATCCTGTTAGCTAAGAATAAGATCATAACCGATAGTATTCAGCAGCAGAAAAAGCCACAAACAGTTATACCGATTGATAATACTCGATATTAAAATCAATCATCGAGAATAAATCCATGTACACTTTCTAATTAATTTTTTTGACTGCGTGTATTTCTGAAATCTTATTACTAAGATGAATAGTTCTGGACACCTTTGAGATTTCATCAAAAATAACGACCCCGTTATCAATACTAATATTATTAGAAGCACCAATAGATTTTGAGAAGTTACGATTTTTGCTTTGTCCTATATAATAAAACTGACCATCATAATCCAGTCCTCTCATAAACCCCGGAAATTGTCCTATCACAGAGGAATTATTTTTCAACAACCCCCCCCGCAGAGAGTCCAAAACAGTCAAAGACCCATCAATAAGCGCCACACTATGAGGCATCCATAGCCCTATTATAGGGGTTCCTATTTTTCTACCTGTTTCAATATCGAACTCAACAACAACTCCATCGAAAATATCTTTTTTCCAGTTACCTGTTTCCGAGAACATTGAAACATATAGAGAATCACCAATAACCAAACAATCATTTGTATGATGATGAGGCCCATTACCCATATTAGCTTTCAATGATAACGGATACTCTTGAACTACTTCAAAATTTTCATCCAACTCAAGTACTTTATCCAAATAAGAACATGACATGAAGAAGTGCTTACGAACAGGATCAAAGCTCAGGCCATGACCTCTGGCAGAACTGATACCTGGCCATGTGGCTATAATGTTAAATTCACGATCGAACTTAACAAAACCTCTAGTATCGTCAACAGAAAAATAATTCCCTTCAATCTCAATTAGGGAGTGAAAACTACCATTAAACTTTTTATCAATACTAACCTCTCCCCCCATAACAGAGACATGATAAACCCCACCTCCAGATTTCATATAATCATCTGTAGCCGGAGCTCCTCCACTAGCAACAATAAGATCACAGTGAACATTCTCCAACTCATCAATAATACGTAGGTCATTCAATATAGGGCTAACAATATACTGATCTTGCCCCATACCCAGCTCTGACAGCTGAGCAGATACCTCTCTAAAGCTGGTAGTAGTAATAATCACAAAATAATCGTTGACGCTCTGATCTGGAGCTTTTACCAATAGCTCACTTACAATACTGTCTTGAATATTTTCAGAATTATCAAAAATAACGTCGGGCTTTATCGGTAAACGCCGTATTGTTTTATCGGCAATATTTCCAGCACCAAAAATTGCTATTTTTTTATTTTTCAGTTTACTGTGAACATCCTGCCACGTAGTAAAAATATTTTGCATAGCACACCTAAAGTTGAGACTGAAGATAGAGGCTTTTATCAAAAAGCAAGAAAGTTTTATCAGGGATTACAGGCTCTGGGCACAATGCTTTAAGCTGATCCGGTAAAGTGTAGTGAGTCTTTTCACTAATATCATTAGTATTCTTCAAATAACGCTGACTTATCCAGTCAATACCAATATCATCAAACCCTAGCCACTTTAAAAATGGAGTATAATCTCTTTCAGCAGCACTATAATAAGCTTCAGCTCTGACTGCATCATCACGAGTGATTCTACTATGCCTTATTTCGCGGCAAAGATGATCCCTCACCTTATAATAACCAACTCTATCTTTTCTGCTGATATCGTGTACGTTATAATAAACACTAGAACCAGAGCGGTCAAAATAATCAAAAGTTGACGAAGTATGCTCAGGTGTATATCCATGCTTTATCATTTGATTATTCTGTCGAAGAGGATCCCATAAAAAATAATTATTAAGATAGATTCCCTTTACATTAGATTTTATTATTTTTTTATTATCAGGGTAACTATAGAATGTCATCTGATCTTTACGCAGTAATGAACTACCTGAAACAATCTCATCAAGTGTAAATCCAAAAAGATCATGCTCTCCCCGATACCATTCAGACATATTGACATAGTCAGTATGGGAAAACATGCCGGTCTGCTCCATACCTTGGTGCCCTCCCCAAATAACTAAGGGAATCCCTTTATTTACGGCAAGACTAACCGGCAAAGCTGTCTTAGCTGCCTGAATAGGCCAAAGAAAATTACCCGTTTTAAGAAATGACTCCTTAATGATTTTTTTATACTGTGACAGCTTAGGAGTGAAATTCAAAAGATCACAATCAAACTCAGTTCTTAAAGTATTAAGGTTTTTGTGTCCTACATCTGTTCTAAAGTAATCATTAAAAGTTACCAACAAAGGTTCATAACCAAGCACAACTTTTATCAGATAAACAAGGTAGAAAGATTCAGCATCAGAATCTACATAAATAACACAGTCATGACGTCCATTCGCTTGCTTTCTAGCCTGCTCCATAATATTAGCCAGATGAGCTTTACGACTCCGCCAATCTATCTGATATTTTTCATTATGCACTCGGCAGCCTGAACAAATACCATCATCATCAATGACTAACCCAAATGGATGAGACTCATCATATAAGCACAATGAACACTGTCTAGTTTTTATAAGATTCAAAGCCCAGCTCCTATATGGTTCATTTTTAAAGGCTCTTCCTGATAAATAAGAGAGTTTTCAATAATAATTGCATCAGCTACTCCCTTAATCTCATCCAAAACAGAAGGCCTGACCCCCCCTCCATAAATAAATCCATTCTCATCGAAACTATACGCTCTTACTGTATCGATACACTCTTTCAACTCATCTGCCGAATAGAATTCGCCTTCTGCTGTTGTATTATAAAAAACAACTTCATCAAAATATTTTTTAATCAGATCTGATACTTTATCACTCAAACTCACAAATTTATTTGCCGATGGATTAAAAAATAGCACTTCGCCCTTATCAATACGAAATGGCAAAAAGGCAACCATGCCCTGTTGCCCAATAACAGAACAAGCATATTGAATCAATATTTCATCATGATTCATCAAGGCTGATGAAAAAAACAACCGCTCTGGACTTGCTTTATAGTATTGGTCAAAGTCTATTACAGTTCTGACCCCACCACCCAACGTCAACGGAGTGAAAACTTCAGAATGGCTGATTTCTCGAAGCAGATCATCTTCAGGAGCTAACTCTATTCTTCTGATATTATTAATAATAATTTCATCAATTTCATAGCGATCCAAGGCTTTGAGTACATGCCGAATAGAACCAATTGAGTGCTTCACTTTCCACTTTTTTGATTGCACCACCTTAGTATTATAGACATTGACACCGGCAATTACTCTCATATCCCCCCCACTATACTATTCATAATACTAAGCCCACTCGTCTGACTTTTCTCAGGGTGAAACTGCATACAATAAAAATTTTTATATTGAACATAGGCAATCCCCATATTCTTTGAAAACAAAGGGTCATAATCAAGCTCAGCATCAGGTATACAAGTATAGCGATGATTAAAAAATACCCGATGACTCCCTATACAGTGTCTTAACCTCCCTGACTCAGGTAAAGACATCCAACCGGTATGAGAAGGCATACCTCCAGCTAAAACATTATTAACAACTCGAAAAGGTACACAACCTAAGCCTGGCTGACCATCCGCTTCTTCATTTATTCCGCCCAAAATTTGCATTCCTAAACAAATTCCCAGAATTTTTACATCGCTTCCTGCCAGATCAATAATCAACTGGTCTAACTTTCTATCCCGAAGCTTATTTAAAAAGCCTGGAGCACTACCTACACCAGGAATAATAAGGGCATCGCACTGTTGAAAATCATCTGGCTCTCGAATCAAAACACTAAAGCGTCCAATTTTCTGTAACATGCGATCTATAGCAATTAGGTTACCAACCCCGACATCAATAATACCTACTCGATCCATCAGATTAACCCCACACCCACTTCAAACTTAGGCTCAGGTCGCCCATCTTTACGGATTAAAAAAAGATCTGTATTAACAACCTGATGCGCATGCTC
Source organism: Oceanospirillum sp. (assembly GCA_047518265.1). Lineage (GTDB taxonomy): Bacteria > Pseudomonadota > Gammaproteobacteria > Pseudomonadales > Halomonadaceae > Oceanospirillum. The sequence goes on along the minus strand of JAKZRG010000017.1, from coordinate 5,875 downwards.
CCAAAACTCGTCAATACTAATTCTGATAAATTCACAAAAACGTTCAATAATCTTATCAGAGCAGACACCATCGTATTGCTTAACTATTCCGATTGATTCATCACGGGTAATAGAACCAATACGAATCATCTCATTAACCATATCGGTGGTTCGACCAAAACCAAACTTATAATACTTCAGCATCATATTAATATTGGTGAACTCTTCATCCAACATTGATGTACCCAAAGAATCCCCGGTAAAGAGCTCATCACCTATTCGATATTTCAAACCATACATTGCGGAAAAAACAGAATTGGTTTCCATCGACCAGTTATCCCAAGCTGGCCCCAGATAAAGAATCTGTATATTTTTCCTCCTAAACTCTTCCTCCGAAGGGTACGCATAAAAATCTGCTTGAGCGGAATGCTCAATAGCATTTTTAAGCCATTGATTTCCACCGGCAGTCAATGTATTAAGATTCCTCAGGTTGTTTCCGTCGAATTCATCTCCACCAAGAACAGCACTATCTCCGACTTGAGTTGCCGGATTTTCCCCCCAGAAAATCATGGGAATATCGTAATCAATAGCGATCCGAGGTACAGAGGCAAATAGTGCAATTTCACTCGCTTTACAAACGTTTCCAAATTGGAAAAAAGACTCTTTGGCAAGGCGTCGAGCTGTATCAGGAGAAGGACATACTGTTATAACATCAAAATCATGCCGGGCAAGATTTTCCAAATTATGCGCACCAATATCAGTCATTTGCAGTGGCGGATATGAACAACAAACAAGTAGAGGATTAAGACCCAGTTTCTCTCTTGCCCATAGAGCTTGACGCGTACTGTCCTTACCCCCGCTCACACCAACAATACAGTCAAACTCAGAATCAGAATGAATTTCTTCTCTAATTTTTTTTATCTTATTTGTTAATAGCTGAAATTTATAATCGTAATTAATCTTCTGATCAGCGTTATAATGACAGGCAATACAATTATCACCATAAAATACAGCATTAGGTCTCAAGTCTGTTGTCAGACAGGTCTTGCAATATTTCATTATTACTCCGGTATCAATAGATTATAAATCTGTTCAGCATAATCCCAGTCATCTTGTGTATCAATATCCTGAACGCATGCCCTAGGAAGTAAATATGGGTAGGACTTTTCACTGAATATTGGCTTTTTATCTATAAATGCCTGTCGCGTGCCCCAGTAAAATTGCCCTGCATCGTGCAATACCTCTTCCAAATCCTGAGAACGAGTATAGTAGTTTTCTGGACTCAACATCTCTACAAACCCATCACTCGTCCTCCGGAATGCTCTTTGTACTGGAAAAGGGTATTTTCCACTTGAAAAACAGTAATCAGCCTGCCGCTCTTGGATCAGTTGTAAGGCCTCTTTAAGAAATATCGCTCTAACCATCGGTGCGGTGGCATAAAGACAGCATACTTCTGAAAAAAATTGATCGGCTGCATCAGACAGATAAATACGCTCAGACTCTCTAATAGCATGAGCTACAACTGGTAATGTACCCGCAAAATCGTCCGATAGCTCTGGGGGCCTTAAAAAAGGAACCTCCGCACCATAGGATTCTGCTACATCCGCGATTTCTCTATCATCTGTTGAAACAATAATCCGATCAAAACAATCACTTTCCAGTGCAGCTTCGATAGAATAGGCAATCATCGGTTTGCCGCAAAAAGGGAGGATATTCTTTCTAGGTATACGCTTACTACCGCCTCTTGCCGGTATAACACACAATCTCATAACAACACCTCTTTCAACGCATCAGAAACTAATTCAACTTGTGCAAAAGTCATTGATGGATATAAAGGCAACGTCAGTGCAGCTTCATAGTATGCCTCAGAAACTGGAAAATCCCCTTCCCTGAAGCCAAAGGACTGATAATATGGCTGTAAATGAACAGGTATATAATGAACATTGACACCTATACCCAACCCCCTCAAACGTTGAAAAACCTCTTTTCGGGATAGTGATGTATTTTCCAGCCTTACTACATAAAGGTGAAATGCTGAATATGAATCAGAATGCTGAATAGGAAGGATTAAAGGTAAACCATCCAAAACCTGGTTATACCGCTCAACAAGCTCATGCCGCCGGGCTACAAAACGATCAAGTTCAGACATCTGACTCCTGCCTAATGCCGCCTGAAGATCTGTCATTCGGTAATTAAAACCCAACGCAACCTGCTGATAATACCAAGGCCCATCAGATTCATGTGACATAAGCGTTTCATCTCTGGTAACCCCATGACTTCTTAACAACCGCATTTTTTCATCTAGGGATGTATTATTGGTAACGGCCATGCCCCCTTCAGCAGAGGTTATAATTTTGACTGGATGAAAACTAAAAACAGTAATGTCGCTGTAATCCCCACTTCCAATAGGCTTCCCCCGATAACGGCCCCCTACTGCATGAGAAGCATCTTCAATAACAGAAAAGCCATACTGCTTGCTTAGCTCATAGATCCCCTGCATATCACAGGCTTGTCCCGTTAAATGCACAACAACCAGCACCTTGGGCAATACATCATTCTGTTCAGCAGCAGCCAGTTTAGCCTTAAGAGAATCAACACACAGGTTATAATACACCGGATCAATATCAACAAAATCAACCTTTGCACCGCAATACAGGCCGCAGTTTGCAGAGGCTACAAAAGTTATCGGTGTAGTCCATAACCAATCACCCTCGGATAACCCTAATGCCAAACACGCAATATGAAGAGCTGAGGTTGCACTATTAACAGCAACACCATATTCAGCTCCACAGTATTCAGCAAGAGCTTGTTCAAACAGTGGAACACAAGGCCCTTGCGTCAAAAAATCCGATTTAAGGACATCAACAACTGCTTCGATATCCTCCTCTGATATAGCCTGCTTACCGTATGGAATCATTAGTCGTTCACTTCTTCTGCCATAGCTAGGAATAATTCATGAGTAAGCCATTCATTATTATTACCCGAATTATATTCAAACCCTCTCACAACACGTTGCCCTATTTCTCCCATACGGTTTTTCGTAAAATCAGACATAGCAGCAAACTGAATAGTAGGGCAGATCACATAGTGATCACAAAACTCTAGAGTCAGGTGAGAATCATCTGCAGGGCACATAATTTCATGAAGCTTTTCACCAGGCCGAATACCTACTATTTTATGAGATATTCCTGGGGCCATCGCATTCGCGAGCTCCGTCATCTTCATAGAAGGAATTTTAGGAACAAAAATTTCACCGCCATGCATCCGGGAAAAGTTATTCAGAACAAACTCGACACCTTCACGCAAAGTGATCATAAAACGTGTCATATCAGCATCGGTAATGGGAAGCTCTGTTGCACCCTCTGCCAGTAACTTTTTGAAAAAAGGCACAACGGACCCTCTTGAACCCACTACGTTACCATAACGCACGACCGAAAAACGCGTACGGCGCTTGCCCACCATATTATTAGCGGCTACAAATAACTTATCTGATGCCAGCTTAGTCGCACCATAAAGATTAATAGGGTTAGCAGCTTTATCCGTTGACAATGCGATTACTTTCTCAACTTCATTATAAATAGCGGCTTTTATTACATTCTCAGCCCCATCAATATTCGTTTTAATGCATTCCATGGGGTTATATTCTGCCGCTGGCACCTGCTTCATTGCCGCGGCATGAATAACGAAATCAACACCATCCATCGCCTCCATCAAGCGTTGCTGATCTCTTACATCCCCTAAAAAATAACGCATACACGGTGCATTATAGGTCTGTTGCATCTCAAACTGCTTTAGTTCATCTCTAGAGAAAATAATTATTTTTTCAGGTTGATATTTTTCTAATAGGATCTGGGTATATTTTTTACCGAACGATCCTGTGCCACCTGTAATCAGAATTACTTTATTATCAAACATTTAAACAATCCCATTCTTTTATACTACCTGCTGATAGGAACCATCATATTACAACACGAGGTAACGGCAAGCCTGAACCACAAACAAAAAAACCGGGCAAAGCCCGGTTTTTTAGCAAACTCAAAAAGATGCCCTTAACGTAACAGAGATAACGCCGCATTCGGCATCTGGTTAGCTTGAGACAAGATAGATATCGCAGCCTGCTGAATAATCTGATTGCGTGTCAGCTCCGCCGTTTCAGATGCAAAATCAGTATCCATTATACGTGCTCTAGAATCGGATACATTCACAATAGAAGCGGTGTTAGAGCGAACCGTTGACATTAGACCATTCTGTTCTGCACCCAGTTTAGAACGTTGCTTATCCACCTCTGTAACCAAGCCACTCATCATATCCATCAGTGTATCGGTCGTAAAAGCATTAACGGTATTTAACTGAGCATCAGTAAAACCTGTTGTAGAATTTACGTCTGCTACTGCAATCCCCACCAAACCCTGCCCCGCAGCCCCCATACCGGTAATAACATCCAAATTACCACTGATACCAGCACCGCCAGAGAACACATCATCTGCATCTGCATTAAAGGTGAGGAGATTAGTCAGCTTATCGACATCAAGCGCCAATTTACTATTAGTAGCCAATGTACTAATTGTCGCTAATGAGAAACCTGCAGCACTAATAGAACTTACACCTGCAAACAAGTCAGCAGCAGCCACTGAAACTCGAGATTCATTATTTGCAATCATATTGGCAGCTACAAGCTTTCCAAATGTTCCTGCAGTACCTATAGTGGCAGCCGAAAATGCAGACAAAGCACCCGTAGCGCCCTCTGACGAGAGAATATCGCCAAACAACGATGTTAATTTGGCATTGCCCGTAGTAACCGTATCCTGTTCACCGGCTTGAGCACCGGATTGAATTTGAAAACCTGCATCACTGGCATCATAGTTCAATAGCTTAACAGAACCGTAAGACGTACGATCAGCAATATCGCTATTGGTCTGCAATAGTTGTTTAAACTCATCACCCAGAGCAGCACGATCATCTGCCGCTAAAGTACGGTTACCACCTTGAACAACCAACTGACGCATACGCTGAACATTATTAGTGATTTCACCCAGCGCTCCTTCTGCAATCTGGGCAATGGAAATACCATCATTGGCATTTCGGTTCGCTTGGTTTAAACCGGTCAGCTGAGTCGTCAGACGATTCGCAATCTGCAAGCCCGCAGAATCATCGCGGGCACTATTAATTCGACTACCAGATGACAGCTTTTCAAAAGAGCTGTTCATACGGTCAGTCACATTTTGTAAATTACGTTGACCACTTAAAGAAGCAACATTGGTATTAACAAACATAGCCATGAAATTCACCTCTGCCTAAATTTCGATAACACAGCCGCTACCGAAGCTTGCTATCTTTAATCTACATACAATCCTATCGGCCAATCTGCTGAAAGCTTTAGAGGCTCAGAAGAAATTCTGATGTTTAGAGTCAGCTCCCTTGATCATCGCTATAAACCTGACGAAAAAACATAAGAAAAAACATAAGAAAAAACATGCAATTTAAATAAATCTAATAACAAATGAAAACCAGGTAAAAAAGAACGAAAAGATAACGGTAAAGCCAGCCTCCCCCAAACATCTAAAAATAAAAATGATACAATCGAGTAGGGTGAGGCGTTACCGCCTCAGCCCTCTCACAGAACCGTACGTACGGACCTCGTATACGGCTCCTGCACTCTTCACTTCCCTCCCTTCCTATACTGGTTCACTGAAGGAGCAAGCCATCCCGTTCGTACTTCATCCATTGCATATAAACCTTGCTCTTCGAACCAACAGTTTGGCATCGCAAAGCTTGCTAATGGACTCGCTGCATTTCGCCAAGAGTTCATCTTGATGTATCGGAACGGCGGCTTATAACCATGCTGTTTCAGCCATCGATGCAATCGCATCGGTTTCTTCCATAGCCTCAACTGCAC
>JAKZRG010000016.1:0-58326 GCA_047518265.1 Oceanospirillum sp. | reverse complement strand
GATTAGGCCAATAGCAAAAGGCCCAATTCCGATGCCCATCACCGTAATCAGAATTGTCTGAAAGGCAATGGCTACTGCTCTTTGATGTACGGGTACAATTTGCGTTAAAAAGCTAAAGCAAGGACCTACCCACCAAACGGCAAAGAAGCCATTTAAGCCACACCAGATAATGGCACTGGGTACAGGAATCGAGCCAATATGCAGTAGGATACTGGTAGGCCAAAGTAGATAGGACAGCATGGAAACGATGCCGATCAGGTGGCCAATTTGCGGTAAACGCAGTTGCCACTGAGGGTTACGACTGATCAGATGGTCGGCAAACCAACCGCTGAAAATCATACCAATAGCAGCAGAACCACCGCCTACCATACCGGCTAAAATACCCGCTTCTTGCAGTTCCAGACCGTGTGAGCGCACTAAAAAAGTGGCATTCCACATACCGTAGGCGTTGGCACTCATAGTGGTCACCGCGCTGGATATCACCAGATAGCGATAAGAGCGTTGTTGCCAGAGGCCTTTAATGGTTTCCCGCAGGCCTTTTTGAGGTGTCGAATGAGATTTAACCTCTGCTGATTTATTCTCTATTGCTGATTTATTCTCTATTGCTGATTCGGTCTTTTCAGGTGCAGGGTTATCCCAGAAGCCCCGGATGGGTTCTTTAATAAAAAAGAAAAATACCAGAGAAACCAGTACCGCAGGTCCTGCCACATACATAAAACCAGAGCGCCAACCGTATTGTTCAACCACCCAAGCACCGATACTCATAGCGATAATAGTGGCAAAGGTTGGGGCAGAGCTGTAGCAGCTAATAGCAAAAGCCCGTCGATTGGCAGGGTAAAGGTCGGATATCAGGGACAGTGATGAGGCTGAAATAGGGGCTTCGGCAACCGCCACCAACATACGAGCGGTGATTAGCATATAAAAGCCTGCAGCCATGCCGCAAAAAAAGGTGGTAACACTCCATAACAGGGCACAAGCAGCCAGCAAACGTGTCCGTGAGACTCGGTCGGCCAGTTGTCCGGCAGATAAACCAAACAGGGCAAAGACCCCGGCAAATGCTAAGCCGGAGATCAGCCCCATGGCGGTATCGCTGGCGCCAAACTCTAATTTAATGGGCTCGATCATCACCGCCATAATTTGACGGCCAATAAAGGTATCCACATAAAGTAGAGTCAGGAGCAGCAATAAACCGTGCCGCCTCCAAGAGGCGACCGGTGTGTCTACGCTTAGACCAGAGGTTAGGCTAGACATCTTGTTACTTAAGCCGAAGCGGCTTGGCGTTCACGGGCCATTGTCATGGCCGTATCTTCGATCATATCTTCCTGACCGCCAACGGTACCCCGCTTACCCAATTCAACCAGAATATCGCGGGCCGATACGCCGTATTTCTTCTCCGCACGCTGTGCAAACAGTAGGAAGGAGGAGTAAACACCGGCATAACCCAGGGTCAGGGCGTCGCGATCCAGACGAATCGGTTGATCCATCATAGGCACAACGATATCTTCCGCCACATCCATAATGCTGTACAGATCAACGCCAGAGTTGACGCCCATACGTTCCAATACGGCCACAAAGACTTCCAGTGGCGTATTACCGGCACCGGCACCCAGACCGGCAACGGAACCGTCAATACGACTGGCACCGGCTTCAATAGCCGCCAGTGAGTTGGCAATACCCATGCCCAGGTTATGGTGACCGTGGAAACCAATCTCGGTTTCCGGGTTTAGAGATTCACACAGCAGAGCAATACGATCTGTTACGTCGCTTGGCAGCATATAACCGGCAGAATCCGTGCAGTAGATGCAGTTAGCACCGTAAGACTCCATCAGTTTGGCTTGTTCCAGCAGCTTCTCTGGTGTGATCATATGGGCCATCATCAGAAAGCCTACGGTATCCATGCCCAGCTTGCGGGACAGACCAATATGCTGACCAGATACGTCGGCTTCCGTGCAGTGTGTCGCTACACGAATGGTGCTTACGCCGTGATCTTTTGCCATATGCAGGTGATCAAGGGTACCGATACCCGGTAGCAATAGTGCAGAAACCTTAGCTTGTTTCATCTTGGGGATGACAGCACTCAGATACTCTTCATCGCTATGAGCCGGGAAGCCATAGTTCAGAGACGTACCGCCCAGACCGTCACCGTGGGTCACTTCGATCAGAGGAATACCAGCAGCATCCAAGCCGGTAGAAACATCGATCATCTCTTGTAGGCTGATCTGGTGTTGGCGTGCATGCATACCGTCACGCAGAGACATATCATGCAAGGTAACTTTTTTGCCTTGTAGGTTCATGGTGAGCTCCTTAAGCGTTTTCGGTGGCAGGTTTAGAAGAAGATGGCTCTTGTGATGCTGTATTTTTTGACGGGATCGCTTGCAGTGTCAGATCACCGGCGATGATCTTCTCAGCAAACATTTCAGCAGTACGGGAGGCAGCGGCTGTCATAATATCCAGGTTACCGGCGTACTTCGGCAGATAGTCACCCAGACCTTCCACTTCCATAAAGACTGATACCTTACGACCATCAAATACAGGGCCGTTTTTCAGGGTATAACCCGGTACATAGCGCTGAACTTCTTTCACCATGGCGTGAACGGATTCGGTAATCGCTTCCTGATCCGGTTCACCTTCGGTCAGACAGTGGATGGTATCGCGCATAATCAAGGGTGGCTCAGCCGGGTTGATAACGATAATGGCTTTACCTTTTTTCGCGCCGCCGACTCGTTCTATTGCACCTGAAGTGGTGCGGGTAAATTCATCGATATTTTGACGGGTGCCTGGACCTACGGAACGAGAGGATACGGTGGCAACAATCTCACCGTACTCTACAGGCTGAACGCGGGAAACTGCCGCTACCATAGGAATGGTTGCTTGGCCGCCACAGGTCACCATATTGACGTTCATCAGGCTGCTGTCTTCTTTGGCACTTTTGTCTTTGGCACTTTTGTCTTTGGCACTCTTGTTTTGAGAGCTAGCGTCTAACAGCTCAGCTAGGTTTACCGGTGGAACACAGTATGGGCCAACAGCTGCAGGCGTTAAGTCAATCATCAAAACGCCCAGCTTATTCAGCTTGCGGGAGTTTTCAGCATGTACATAGGCAGAGGTCGCATCAAATGCGATCTGGATCTCATCGGCCTCTACGTGTGGCAGCAAACCATCCACACCGTCAGCGGTGGTTTTTAAGCCTTCCTGACGCGCACGCTCCAGACCCTCGGACTCAGGGTCGATACCCACCATCCAAACCGGTTCCAGTACAGGGCTACGTTTTAATTTGTATAACAGGTCGGTGCCGATATTACCGGGACCGATTAGGGCGCATTTAATCTTTTTCATGCTTGTTCTCTTAATATCTGTATGATTTCTGGCGAATACTTCTAGCTAAATTCAACGGCTAATGGCTGGCTTTAAACGCGATTAATGGAATAAAGCTGACCCATTTTCTGGCGTAAAACGTTACTCGCTAAATTGAATAGAGCAGCCGCCCAAGCCTTCAATTTCCATACTGAAACGATCACCTGCTACCGCTGAAATTAACGGAGCCAAGGCACCGGATAAGATAATTTCGCCTTTACGGAAAGGGATATCGTATTCGCCCAGTGTATTGGCCAGCCATGCCACAGCTTGTGCTGGATGGCCTTGAACCGCTGCGCCCACGCCACTACCGGCAGGTTTACCGTTGTGATCAATCTTCATTTGAGCGGCAGCCAAGTCCAGACTGTTGGGATCGGTATGCTGTTTACCAATGACAAAGACACCGCAGGAAGCGTTATCGGCAACGGTATCTACAATGCTGATCTGCCAATCTTTGATACGGGAATCCACAATCTCAAAACAAGGGGCCACCCAATCGGTAGCAGCCAGTACGTCTTCAGCAGTGATACCAGGGCCTTTCAGGTCTTCTTTCAGACAGAAGGCAATCTCACCTTCGGCACGAGGCTGAATCAGACCGGATTCTTTCAGGCTAACGGTAGCACCATCTTGGTAAACCATTTTGTCGGTTAAGAAACCAAAATCAGGCTGATGCACATTCAGCATCTTCTGCACGGGTTCACTGGTGACGCCGATCTTTTTACCGATGATCTTTTCACCGTCCTGCTCACGCAGACGCAGGCTGTGTAATGAGATCTGGTAAGCGTCATCAATGGTGAGTTCATTGTGACGGTTGATTAGAGGCGCCAGTGTTTGGCCCTTGCGCAGGGCTTGGTAAAGCGCTTCGCCTAGTTGTTCGATTAAAGCTGTGTTCATCTATTTTTCTCCTGCTATAGGCGCTTATTTTTGGGTTAATACCTATTTAACCGGGCCAAACTGTTGTTTCGGCACCACCATCTACTTCAATTACTTTACCCGTGATCCAGTCCGACGCGGGGGTAGCCAAATAAATGGCTGCGGCAGCAATATCTTCAGGTTTGCCAATGCGCTTCATAGGGGTGTTGTTGGCCATACCATCAAGTATTTCAACGGATACCAAGCGCTCCAAGGCGTGAGTCTTAATAGGGCCGGGGGCAATGGCATTAACCCGTACCGCAGGGGCAAAGTCTTGTGCCTGCAGCTTGGTCATATGTGTCAGTGCGGCTTTGGCTGAGCCATAAGCGCTAAAATGTGGCTGGATGTAACGTGCCGCTGCTGAGGTAATATTAATAATGTTACCGCCGCCCGCTGCCTGCATATGGGGTACACAAAGCTGTGTTAAGGCATAAGTGGTGGTGACATTAAAATTAAGGAATTCTGCAAACTTATCCGCCGATAACTTGAGCGAATCATTGGGACCGCCACCGCCAACGGTATTGACCAGATGAGTGATCTTGCCCATACCTTCGATGGCTGCTGTCACCAGAGCCTGACGATCTGCAGCGTCGGTAACATCGCAGCGAACGGGCAGAGCTCGACGACCCATATTTCGGATTTCTTCGGCGACCAACTCCACATCAGTCAAAGTACGAGCGGCACAGACCACATCAGCACCGGCTTCAGCGTAGGCGATAGCGATGGCTCGACCTAGGCCTTGACCTGCCCCTGTTACGATGGCGACTTGGTTTTCAAGGGTAAAGCTTTCGAGAATGCTCATACTGACTCCCTGTTTATTGCAGACGACGGATTGTTTTTAACCGATAGTTTTTTGTAAATGACGACTAAGGTGCATTGGTTGACGGCAAAAATTAACGTTTCAACAGGTTGTAAACCGCTCTGTTAAGAAGCACTAAAACGGCTTACAACGAAATTTGAATTACTCGCTCGCGGACCAAAGGTCTGGCAGACCTGGATCCGTCTTGTTAATCAGACGTTTTAGCAGCAGCTTAAGGGCAAGTGCATCACCAGAGCCCAAAGAGTCGATCAGTTCTTCTTCAATGGCTTTTGCTTGAGCAATCTGGTGTAAAGAAGCGTCACGACCCACGCCAGTGAGCTTGTAACGTGATTGACCTTTTTTGGTTTCCAGAGCGATCATTTCCAATTTGATCAAATGATCAATGGCACCCTCAGAGATAGTTTTACCGGTGTAATCGATATGGGAGTTCAGCTCTTGCAGGGTGAGATTGTCGTCAATACAAAGAACAGACAGAATGAAAAAGTGCAGATCATCCAGTTTTTGTTCACTCAGAATCCCTTGCATTTTACTGAGCATCTGGAAATGGGCGCGTCCCAGTAGATAGCCCAGTAGATCTTCGTTGTAGCTGCATTCCAAAGGTGCTTCTGCAGCAGACAGATTGACACCTTCCCAAGGTTTGCGGGCGGTTAATGCATACTGACCGCTTTGGAAGACCAGTGGTGGCCGTTCACTTTGATCAAAGGCCAGTACTTCACCAATAAAGATGATGTGATCACCACCGTCATGAGTAAAGGCAGTACGACACTGGAAACGGGCGGTGCAATCGTGCAGTAAAGGCGCATCACTGATACCGTCATCCAGCTCAAGACCAGAAAATTTATCTTCACCCTTAGAGGCAAAACGACCCGACAGTTGCTCTTGCTCAACGGATAAAACGTGTACATTCCAGTGCGTCGCCGCATTAAATACCGGTACACTTAAGGCATTTTTTGCCAGACTCCATAGCACCAGAGGTGGATCAAGAGATACAGAGTTAAAGCTATTTGCGGTAAGACCTACCTGAGTGCCGTCTTCAGCAGTTGCAGTGATGATGGTAACGCCGGTGGTAAAGCTGCCAAGCGCCGTACGAAAGGCCTTGGTATCAAAAGTTGGTTGTGTCACGGTAATACCCCTGTATGGCGGTTTTATTATGAAAATCAGTATCCCGCTATGTTCCAAGGCCATCATCGTCTTAATGGACTAATGGTTTTTTTCAATGTGCTCGATGGGGTTTATTTACAGGAAAAGAGACAGAAGGTGAGGGGGAATTAGGTGTAAAAGACTCCATGAAGCATGCATGGTTACAGAGGTAGGCTAATTATATGAAGAGAGAGGGAAAGATCTCTCGTCCAATTGGACGAGGCCTATGATTAATAATAGATGTTAAAAGAGGTAAAGCCTTCAGTTAGTTTCTGGATAAATCCGGTAGCCCTGCAGGGTAAATACTTATTGCAACAGATATCCTTATATCTCTTAAAAAAGGAAATAGCCGAATGAATACAGGTGCAAGCCATACAGGTGAAAACAGTGTTGGGGTACTATCTGCATTATTAGATCAGCAAAAAAAAGCCGTTATCGCTGCTGGTGTCGTCAGTGCGGCTGAACGTCGTGAGCGTATTCAGCAGGTGATCAGTATGGTCGTGGCGAATAAAACGGCGCTGGTTAATGCGATGGATGCCGATTTTGGCGGCCGCCCTGCTGGTTTCTCTTTGATGAATGATGTACTGGGCTCATTGGCATCTTTAAAGCACACTCAAGATTTTCTGGAAGAGTGGATGAAACCCCAGTCCAGAACACCTTTTTCACCCTATGATCAGTTAGGTGCTCAGGGGCAGGTTATGCTGCAACCTAAAGGCTCTGTGGGGATTATGGGAACCTGGAATGCACCTCTGTTTACATTGTTAAGTCCTTTGGCCTGTGTTTTAGGGGCTGGTAACCGTGCGATTCTGAAACCTTCTGAGATTACCGCACGAACTGCAGATGTGATTGCTGAAGTTTTTGATAAACATATCTCACCAGAAATTGTCGGTGTGGTGACCGGTGGTGCTGAGATGGGGGCTGCTTTTTCCTCTCAGCCGTTTAACCATCTAATGTTTACCGGCAGCACTGCAGTGGGTCGTAAGGTGATGCGTGGTGCGGCTGAAAATCTGGTGCCTGTGACTCTGGAGCTGGGTGGTAAATCCCCTGCGATTTTGAGTCGTAGTGCTGATCTGGAAGAAAGCTGTCGTCGTTTGGCTCTCGCCAAAGGCACCAATGGAGGTCAGTTATGTGTGAGTCCTGATCTTTTATATGTACCAGCAGAACAGTTGGAAGACGTGATTACACAGTTGAAGCAATCCTTCACCAGTTTCTACCCATCTATTACGGAAAACCCGGACGTGGTGGCTGTGGTAAATGAGGCGCATCTGAGTCGTATTGAAGGTTATATTGATGATGCTCGTGCCGCTGGAGCGCGTATTGAGTCTACTCATGCTGATAGTGAAATCTCTGATAAAAACCGTCGTCGTCCGCTGCGTTTGGTAATCAATCCTCCAAAAGAAAGCCAGATCATGCAGGAAGAAATTTTTGGCCCTGCACTGGTACTTCTACCCTACGAAAACGTTACCGATGTGATTGCCGATATCAACAATCGTAGCAATCCTCTGGCTCTGTATTATTTTGGTGAAGATCAGGCTGAGCAGGATCTGGTACTGAACAATACGCTATCCGGTGGTGTGACCATTAATGATTCTCTGATGCACGCAGCTATGCATGAAGCGCCATTTGGTGGCGTGGGCGCGTCTGGTATGGGTCATTATCACGGCTATGAAGGCTTCCTTGAATTCAGTCATATGCGTACGGTATTCACGGCACCAGAGCACGACCCTCGTGCCGAGTGGGGTATGTTGCCACCGTATCAGGATCATTTTGAAGGTGCGATGCTGGCTCAGGTTACTGAGGAATAATTATTTTTAGATAAATCTGGCTACTATTTTATATAAACTCGGCCACTACTAGAAAGGGCTATATCCGCAAGCAATTGACGGATATAGCCCTTTTTTATTGTTAGTCCATAAGGTTTCCTGTGTTTCCTTATATATAGGGTCTGGGGTGTAAGTCAGTCCTGATGCCGCTTCACTGGAAATTACTTGATGTGATATTTAGGGGGGAGTATTAAAATTTGAAAAGCGACCCTATATCGATAGGGCCGGATAAGGAACACCCAGCCTGGCGAGGGGCTGGAGCAGAGAGTCCTTTAAGGCTGGTAGTAGTCTGCTACCAGTATTAGTATCAATAAAATAGGCCGGTTAGTTGTTTTTATTCAATGTTAACCGGCCCATTCATGTTATGTCACAAGATGTGTTGCTGCGTCACAACAAGGTGTACTGTTTAGCTATTGTTTGAATACGGTTCTGCACCTTTAGGTACGTATACTCCTTCGCATAGATCCAGGAACTCGGCACGACGTGCACGCGGGTTATAGAACTGTTTGTACCAGATACGAGCCTTCATAAATGGACCGTCACTTGGGATAAACATGCCGTTCAGACAAGCTGCTTTATTTGTCCAAACCTCAAAGTCCTGGGCAAAGGCCAGTTTACTGGCGTGTTGAAACTGTTTTGCAGCAATGCTGTCTTCAATAGTCACAACGTCATTACCATTGGGTGATTTCACCAGCAGTGCGTGCCAAACTTTTACGGTACCGTCATCAACCGGAGTGTGGTTAATCATCAGGATCGCATCGTAGAAACCGGTCAGGTGAGAAATCAGTACGCCTGGACCATGGTACTTAGTAATGGTATGCAGAATTGGGCTTACACCATCTTCGCCAACCAGAGTACGGTGTGGGCCGCACTGACGCTGAATCGCGTGGATACCGGTAAATTCATTTTCATAACGCTGTACAGTAGAGCCATGGATTGGGCTCAGGTGGCCGTAGTCACAGATATTATCAACCACTTCCTGAGGATGCTGCTCTAGCATACCCAGTTTGTCGAACTCCCAGTTAACCCAGGCTGGGTCATCCCACTGTGGTAGAGATGGATGTTCCCACTCTGGCTCACCACCTTCAGGATCATGCCATACCCAGATTGCACCTAGACTTTCTACAACCGTCCATGATTTAACACAGATGTTTTTCGGGATAGCGCCATCGTGGTAAGGGATATCATCACACTCACCTTCTGGGCCAAAGCGCCATGCGTGGTAAGGGCAGCGAATGCCATCACCTTCAATGTTGGTGCCGCCACCATCAATGATTACGTATGATGTATCGTTAGGAGCTGCTAAGTGAGTTTTCATATGTGGGCAGTATGCATGAAGCAGTACGATACGTCCGGTCGCACGTCCGCGGTACAGAGCAAAATCCTGACCAAAAAAACGAACGGCTAAAGGCTTGTGGTTATTTACTTCGTCAGATGTTGCAATCTGGAACCAACCACGTGGATAGGTGAATTCACCTAAACGATATTCCTGAGTTGTTGCCATGTTGTGTACTCCTCACTTTTTTTGTTTGATGTGTCCATTTTTATGGTTCTAGGCAAAGTGGGCATACCCTGTTTGGACGATAGCGAGGCGCTTTAAGCGCCCGCTACGTATTTTTTTGATTTACATCAAGAGGTGCTTTGGGCTTCTTTTTGGCTAATGGATGCTGTGTGCTTATGGTCAGCAGTTTTTTCTGGTTCGCCGTTTAATTCGTTCATGCGTGCCTGATAGGGGCTCATGGCACGCATATAGAAGAATACAGAGATCAATAGCAGTGAAAGTGTTGCGACCAAGGCGTATTTAAGCCCGTCCTCATTGAGCAAGTCGCTGAAAACATCACTTAAAGAACCTGCAATCAAAGGGCCTAAACCTGCGCCAAAAAGAGTGACAAAAAGGTTGAGTATGGCGGCACCTGTGGCACGTTGTCGGCTGGTCATTAGATGGCTAATAGCAGCGTAAGAAAGCGTGGGCCACCAGCTATTAAAGAAGCTGAAACCCGCAGCAAATATAATGGCTTGCGGGACTTTAAAATCTCCGATCAACCAATGGGCATCTGCTGGCCATAGGAGAAAAGCGATACCCATAGGTAGGCTAATTAAAACGCCTAATAAGGGCAGGCGAATTTGCCAACGGCTGTCCTTTCGGGTCAGGCGATCACAATAAACGGCGCTCAGGATAGAACCGGCGGCAGCAAAAAGACCACTGGCGAGACCAAAGGTGATACCGGCTTGAGCCAGGGTCATATCAAAGTTACGTACCATAAAGGTGGGTGCCCAGATACCGTAGCCGTAGCCGGATAAACCTGCGATAGCACAGGCCATGCAAACAAACAGAAAGCCTTTAACCCGTAGGATTTCTTTAAACTGTTGCATGAAAGGAGCTTGTTGGGCTTTAGCGTTTTCGGCTTGTACCGCCTTGCTTTCAAAAACACCGCGACCAGGGTCTTTCGTAAATAGATACAGCAACAACGCTAATCCAATCCCTGGGGCACCAAACCATAAAAATACTGAGCGCCAACCATATTCCTGTGCAATCCAGCCACCAGCAACCATAGCCGCTAACAGGCCGATATGAGGGCCAAGCATCAGAATACTGATGGCCAGAGAGCGACGTTCTGGTGGATAAAGATCTGAAACCATGGAGACTGAGGGTGCCATTCCTCCAGCTTCACCGATGGCCACCGTCATTCGGGATATCATCAGTTGCCAGAAATGTTGCGCCATGCCGCAAGCCATGGTTGCAAGACTCCATAGACCACAACAGGTTGCGATCAGGTTACGACGGTTAACCCCGCGGTCTGCCATACGGCCCAGAGGCAGGCTAAGGCCTGCGTAGAGCACGGCAAAAGCCAGTCCGCTCATCAGACCCATCATAGTATCCGATGCCCCAAACTCCTGTTTGATGGGCTCCAGTACAATGGCGATCACATTGCGGTCAATAAAGGAAAAAACATACACCAATGCAAGGAGTATGAGCGTGATATGGGTGCGCCATGTCACACTGGGTGAATTGTTTGGGTTCATCTTTAGATGCCTTTTATTCTTGGATGACATCACCCTACTTTATGGGTGCAAAGCTGCATCGTCCTTTTGGACGTGTTAGTAACTATGTGAATGTCATTTCATAACTGCTACTTATTCCCTTATCGAATGATCTATTTAACGGAGGCATTATGGGGTCAAGAGAGTCAGCTTTAGGAGTGGCAGAGCGCAAGCAGCAAGAGCGCGCAGCACTTGATTATCCTTATCCAATACCTGTCACCAGTGCGGGAGCCAAGGAAAATGAAAGTATTGATCATATCGATATTGTTGAAGTGGCGACAGGGATATTCTGGGTGAGGATGCCCATGCCCATGGCACTGGATCATATCAATGTGTACTTATTGGAAGATAGCGACGGCTGGTTTCTGATTGATACTGGTTTAAATATCGAGATGACTCGTGAAATTTGGTTGAAAATAGCCCAGCAACATTTTTGCAATTTGCCTGTCAAAGGTATCATCTGCACTCACTTTCACTATGATCATGCCAGTTTAGCTCCTTGGTTAATGGAGCAGTTCGATGCCCCTCTGTATATGACCTACGGCGAATACTTTACCACGCGTGCTTTAGCAGGGAGTCGTGATGCTATTGGTTCTGAGCGTCAAAAGAGCTTTTATCAGCGTCATGGTATGTCCGATGATCTGATCGATAAAATGCTGACGGCCTGTCGTCGTGATCCTTTTATGAGCCACTATCCACCGGATTTTAATCGTATCCGAGAAGGCGATACTTTAGAGATTGGCGGCCGCACCTGGCACGTTTTAATCGGTGAGGGACACTCGCCAGAACATGCCTGCCTCTATTGTGAGGAAGATGCTTTGTTGATTGCCGGTGATCAGTTACTGCCGGAAATCAGTTCTAATGTATTAGTGTCTGATGTGGAACCAGAGTCTGAGCCCCTAAGTTTATGGCTGGCTTCGTTAGAGAAATTGATGCCGCTAAAAGCTGAAACCTTGGTAATGCCATCTCATGGTCCTGTATTTAAAAATTTACAGGCACGGGTGGAGCAGTTACAAGCCCATCATGTGAATCAGTTGGATCTCTTACGTCATTTAGCCACACAGAATATTGCCTCTGTTAATACTGATTTTACCGGATATGAAGCCCTGCGCTGCATGTTTGATCGCCCGTTAAGCCCTATCGAGCAGATGTTGGCCATGGGAGAAACATTGGCTCATCTGGCATGGTTATGCCGAGCGGGTGAATTGATACGCAAAACCGGAGAGCAGGGTGTCTATTATTACTCTGCGCCTAACAAATAATAAGATTGCCCAATATCAAATATTTATTAGTCAATAACTCATTTTTAAATAAGAATAATTCAGGAGAATGGTCATGAATCTTGTTGCTCGTATGGCTGAGGTTAAGGCCCAATTGACAGCGCCTGGAGCGCCTTTTGAGCTGGCAGAAGCCAGTGTTGCTGGTCAGTCTTTATCCGTATATCGTCAAGCACCGGAAAATTTGGTGCAGATGATCAACAAGGCGCGCCGTGAAGACGATGAGTGTTTTCTGATTTATCAGGACGAGCGCTGGAATTATCGTCAGTTTTATCATCACGTGGATGCACTCGCCTCCTGGTTATGTCGTCAGGGTATAGAGCCGGGACAGCGTGTGGCCATCGCCATGCGTAACCGTCCTGAATGGGTGGTGGCATTTGTGGCGATTTCTCTGATGGGAGGAGTACCCGCACCACTAAATAGCTTTGGCCTAGAAGAAGAGCTGCGTTCGTCGCTGGATGATCTACAGGCAAAACTGTTGATCTGTGATAAGGATCGTTTGCATCGCCTGCAAGGGGATACCGGTGCCTCCAATTGCAATGTTTTGCTGGTAGGTGATCGCCCTGAATTATCCATAGATGATACTAACAGCATCATTGTTACTGATTATCAGACTGCGGTATCTGAACCAGCAGAACCCATGCCAATTATCGAGATCCAGCCAGAAGATCCAGCCTTGGTGTTATTTACCTCCGGTGCTTCCAGTCGTGCTAAAGCGGTAGTGTCTTCTCAGCGTGCGGTATGTCAGGCGCTATACAATATCGACTATATCAGTGCTATTTCGGCCATGACCTCACCGGATGCCGTGGCACGTATTCAAGCGGCTGCCCGTTTGCCGGTTATTTTAACCGCAGTACCCCTATTCCATGTGAGTGGTCTACACGCCCAACTATTAACGGCTTTGCGTACCGGTCGTCGTTTGGTCTTTATGCATCGCTGGGACCCGGAAACCGCAGTTGAAATGATTAAAGCCGAGCAGGTGACCCAGTTTAATGGCGCACCGTCTATGGTGATGCAGCTGCTACGGGAAGAGTCCTTTCTAAAACCGGATGTACTGGAGGGGTTTGCGGGCTTAGGTTTTGGTGGCGCGGGTTTATCTCAGTCGTTAATCGAAAAAGTACTCAAACAGTTACCTGAACAAATGGTCGGTATCGGTTTTGGTATGACAGAATCAAACGGTGTAGGCTCAGCCGCTTCTGGTGAACTGTTCCGTTTACAACCGAGCAGTTCCGGCGTTGTTTCGCCATTAATGGATGTGCAGGTTTGCTCTGTGGAAGGTAAGGCATTAGCGGCAGGTGAAACCGGTGAAATCTGGTTGCGCGGCGCTACCATTATGGACGGTTATCTGAATAACCCATCTGCTACCCGAGATGCTTTCCAGGATGGCTGGTTACGTACCGGTGATCTGGGTTATCTGGATGAAAACGGTTTCCTGTTTATTGTGGATCGCCTGAAAGATGTGATTAACCGTGCCGGTGAAAATATTGCCGCCGCAGAAGTGGAATCCTGTCTGGCCAAACACCCTACCGTATTGGAAGCTGCCGTATTTGGCGTACCCGATGAAGAAACCGGTGAGGCTATCGTCGCCGTTGTTTCAGTAAGCCCGGAAGTCGAGGTTAAAGCATCGGCTTTACAAGCCCATGTCGCCGAACATTTGGCGGGTTATAAAGTACCGAGCAAAGTCCATATTATGCAAGAAAGTTTACCCCATAACCCTGCAGGTAAATTGCTTAAAGCGCAGTTGAAAAAAGCGTTTACAGCATAAATTGATAAACTGTTGAACCGCTAAAACGTGCAGTAAAAGTTGCCTATAAAGTGACTAAACCCGGCCCCTATGTTTTGCATAGGGGCTTATTGTTAGGAGAAGATAATAGATAGGGTCATCACACTGAGACTGACGAAGTCGTACTTATTATTGGCAGAGTAGAAATTCTTCTATAGACCAACCGATACCAGTAGCGTGGATAAGCCAGAGGCGCATCCGCGAATGCTTTCTAAGCGCATCCGGTCAACAACATTACTACCCACAACCAGTGAACGGTGCTGGCAGGAAAATGGGGGGGCGGTTGTAATTATCCGGCATAAAGAATACCTGAGCCTAGCTATGTTATTTTTAGGGAGTGGACTACCCTTGGGGTGTGCTATCAATGAAAGTAAGTAGTATTTGACTATTGCTATTTAAACTAGAGAGTTAAGAATGAAATACTTATCCGTATTCTTATTGGTAATATTTTTTCAGAGCTCAGCTTTATCCTGCGAATTGACAATTTCATTTAATGAAGACTCTCCCTATCACTTTACTGATTCTGAGGGTGAAGTCATTGGCTCGGATTCTGATTTGTTGAAAATAGCACTGGAGCGAATGGGCTGCAGTTATCATTTTGCCAAGAGCCCTTGGACTCGAACACTGAGGCAGATAGAGCATGGCCAGACAAACGTTGCCATAGGCGCTGGTTTTAAACAGACTAGATCAGTTTGGGCATTCTATTCCATCCCTTATAAACATATTAACCACCACCTAATCTCTATCGATGATAATCTGAGTTCGATAAAATCGATTAAAGATTTTTTGAGGCAGGGATATTCTCTGGCTATTGTTAATGGTTGGGCTTATCCGGTTGAAGTATTTGAACAGATTATAAAACCTGAATATGCGGCCCAGATTATTCGAGTGAGTCAATACAGCCAAATTCCATTGATGTTGAAGGCAGGAAGGGTAA
Source organism: Oceanospirillum sp. (assembly GCA_047518265.1). Classification (GTDB taxonomy): domain Bacteria; phylum Pseudomonadota; class Gammaproteobacteria; order Pseudomonadales; family Halomonadaceae; genus Oceanospirillum. The sequence continues at coordinate 43,241 of JAKZRG010000016.1, read as the reverse complement.
ATGGTGTGGTTTCTACTTTATCTCAATTGGAAAATCACGGTGTCCCCATTGTCAGCGTGAATGTACTCGCTACGTATCAGGAGAATCTGCATTACTTGTTTTCCAAAAAGTCCGTAGATCCAAGTATTGTTGCTCGTTTTAACAATGAGCTTTTTAATCTAATTTATTCAGGTGAGAGAGCTAAAATTTTCGAAAAATACCTTAAGTGATCGAGTGTTTTCCCCTGTTTTTTATGTTTCAAATAGATGGTTAACGTTTCTCTCAATATTCTCTATTTTTCCTTCATTTATTTTTCAAGTATAAATGAATGGGTGTCCAGTTTTTTTGTTGGGGCAAAAACACTAACTTTCCACTAAGCTCAAGATGAGTCCGGTACTGCGGATGCTAGATGATCGTTCAGCGACGATAATTGTCTGTAACAGGTAAGTTACAAATTATGAAGAGAACTCATTTATTAATCCTAATCATGACGTTGGTCTTTTTGATATCGGCTTCATGGTTTCTGATTGTCCAAAGTAAAAAAGTAATATTACAAAGTGGTATTCGTAGTGCTGCGGATTTGACACTTGTGTTAAAAGGCTTCAGGAGTCTTTATACATCAGAGGTTGTTAATCGAGTCAGTTCTCAGGGTATTGATGTGACCCACGACTATTACAATAAGGATGGATCAATCCCCTTGCCTGCAACACTGACCATGATGTTGGGTAAACAGATTGGGAATCTGGGCCAGGGTGAATCTGTTAGGTTATACAGCGAACACCCTTTTCCCTGGCGTAAGGGGGATAAAGAAATAGCTGGATTTGAGAAAGAGGCGTTGAACTCGCTCCGGCAAGATCCTAGTACTCCTTTTTATCGCATAGAGACTATGAACAGTGTGGAGGTATTCCGCTATGCCACTGCCGACATTATGCGCCCGGCTTGTGTTCGCTGCCATAATACGCATCCAGATTCACCCAAGAGAGATTGGCAGGTAGGCGATGTTCGTGGTGTGCTGGAAGTTAACTTTCCGCTTTCCGCTTTGGTTGAGGATGCTAATGAATATCTGAATCGTTATATCATTTTAGTATTAATTTCTATAGGGATTGTTTTTTTGTTAGGGGCAGGTTTTTTCCTCAAATTAAGGCATGAAAAAATCACACTGAAAGCTTTGGCGGTGGAACGGACACAGGAATTAAATAAGGCTAACTTGTTTAACCGCTCTGTTGTGGATAACGCCGTAGTCGGGATTATTACCATTAATGCAAAAGGCATGATTAAGGATGTTAATAATTCGGTTATTTTAATTTTCGGTTACACGCCGCAAGAGCTCATTGGTCGAAATGTCAGTATACTGATGCCCGAGCCATTTCAGGAGCAGCACGATCAGTATATTAAGAACTATATGGATACTGGAGAGGCTAAAATAATTGGCATTGGGCGTGAAGTCCAAGGCCAACGAAAAGATGGCACTATCATTCCTATATATCTGGCCATTTCCAAGGTAGAAGTGGAGGGCGAGACTTTCTTTACCGGGCTGGTGCAGGATATCTCCGAGCGCAAAAATGCCGAGGAGAAAATCCGCAATATGGCACACTATGACAATCTCACTCAACTACCTAATCGCACCCTCTTTTATGAGCGTTTAAATAACGCCGTAACATTTGCTGAATGCAATAATCATAATATTGCCCTGCTCTTTATTGATCTGGATGGTTTTAAGAACGTCAATGATACACTGGGCCATGATGCTGGCGATCAGTTGTTGATACAGGTTGCAGCGCGATTGAAAAAATGCGTGCGCGAATCAGATACTGTATCTCGTTTTGGCGGTGATGAATTTGCAGTCGCCCTTTTTGATGCGAAGGAGGCTGGTAATGTGGCTATCAAGGCTAAGCAGTTGATTGAATCAGTTGCGGCACCATATCCTGATCTTGGCGAGTCATGCAAAATTGGTTGCAGCATAGGAATTGCTCTGCTTCCCGATGATACCGATGATATGGATTCTTTACTGAAAAAGGCGGATGAGGCCATGTACGTTGTTAAGAAACATGGTAAAAACGATTACTGCTTCTATCGTAGCATGAGTGAGTTTGTGTCTGGGCACTCATGATTATATGTGATTAATCCTCGTCAGCTGTTGTGTCTAATATGCGTCATTAATGGCGCTGATCTTGCCCTATTCCATTAAACACCACAGAATCTGATGGTGCTGTAATAGGCACTTATTCCTGCATTAACTGGATAATCCAACGGCCCTCTATGTTCAGGTTTATAACCTACCTCTAACATGCTCTTTCCACTCGCTAGTGCACACTTTTCTATTCCGTTCTTAGGCTATAAACCTAAACAAAAATATATCAATATTTTCCGGCTAGTGGCTGGAGAAAATGGCAATTCTCTGTAGAGAAACTTTTGTTTAGGTGCTTAGTCCGCTTTGACGATGATCTGTTTTACCTCTGCCTACATCATCTTTGTATTGCCATAAAGCCGTGTACTTGCTGCTTCTAAGAAGCGGACGGGGACACTGGCATCAAAAATAACAATATGGAGATTCCAGATGACATCTCATACTCAGGTCACAGACACTTACGATGTGATCGTTGTTGGTTCCGGGGCGGGCGCACTGTCGTCGGCTGTTTTTGCTGCTGATCAGGGCATGTCTGTTCTGGTGGTGGAAAAGAGTGATAAATACGGCGGCACCTCTGCACTGTCAGGTGGTGGTATCTGGATTCCTAATAATGACTATTTTAAGGCAAAAGGTGGTAACGACAGTTACGAAAAAGCACTGACTTATCTTAAAGAGTCGACCGAAGGTCGTGTTGATGAATCTCGCTTGTTAGCCTATCTGGATAACGCCCCTAAGATGATTCGTCATCTGGAGGAGAAAAGCCGTGTGCGTTACGAGGTAGCGGAGAAGTACCCTGATTATTACCCTCACCTAAAGGGGTCTTTGCCCGGTGGTCGTACTCTTGATCCTGAGTTGTATGATATTTCCCAACTGGGTGATGAGATTGACAATCAGCGTCCGGCATCCCCTTCAACCCTATTGATGGGACGTATTGCCTGGACGGCTCGTGATGCTCATAAGGCGATCTCTCGTGATCGAGGTTGGCGCTTGATGTTGCTCTGGTTTATGTTGCGTTACAAGCTGGATTTTAAGTTTCGTCGTAAGGGTAAACGTGATCGTCGTGCGGGTTTGGGGGCATCTTTGATTGCTTCCTTGCGTCAATCCCTGATGGATCGTGATATCCCCCTTTGGCTGAATACCGATTTTAAAAAGCTGGTGACTCAGGATGATAAGGTCACCGGAATTGTGGTGATACGAGACGGTAAAGAAGAAGTGATCACTGCTCGTGAAGGGGTCATTCTGGGCTCTGGTGGTTTTGAGCAGAATCAAAAACTGCGTGAAAAATACTTGCCGCAACCGTCCCAAGCAAAATGGAGTGCGACACCACCTGGTGACAATATGGGGGCCGCGTTGGAGGCAGGTCAAGCGGCAGGGGCGGCGACAGACCTGTTAGATTGGTGCTGGTGGGCGCCTACTATCAAAGTCCCTCGTGAAGATAAAGCCCGTGGTATTTTTGCAGAGCGCGCCTTTCCCGGTGCTTATGTGGTGGATAGCTTGGGTAAGCGCTTTATTAATGAAGCAGCGCCTTACCTTGAGTTTGGTGATGCCATGTATAAAAACCATCAGGAAACTGGCGGAAAATCGATTCCAGCATGGGTCGTGTTTGATAGCTCCTTCCGTTTTAACTATGCCATGGGCCCTTTGATGCCTTCACAGATTATGCCGGATAGTCGTTTACCAAAAGATTGGTTAAACAATGTCTATTGGAAAGGCGAGAGTCTGGATGATTTGGCTGGTCAAATTGGTGTGGATGCTCAAGGGCTGCATGAAACCGCACAGAAAGTGAATACCTACTCTGAAACCGGTATTGATGAAGATTTCCAGCGCGGTAATAACGTATTTGACCGTTATTACGGCGATATGAATGTCAAACCTAATCCATGTATGGCACCTCTTAAAAAAGGCCCATTTTATGCCATGCGCTTAGATGCCGGTGATATTGGTACTAAGGGTGGTTTGCTGACCAACGAAAAAGCTCAAGTAGTCCGTGAGGATGGCTCCGTTATTGAGGGTTTATACGCCATTGGTAACTGTTCCGCTTCAGTGATGGGCACCAGTTATCCGGGTGCGGGTTCCACTCTGGGCCCTGCAATGACCTTTGGTTATATTGCAGTTGAGAATCTGGCTCAACAGCGTAAAGGTCAGAAATGAGCCGGTCTGGAGCGGATTGTGCTAAAAATAGCACCACTGCTAAAAAAAACAGCGCCACAGGCATAGAGCCGCCTTTAATCAGTACGGATCCTTCCAGCCTTAATTGGCAGCAAGAATGTGATGTGCTTGTGGTTGGTTGGGGTGCCGCTGGGGCCTGCGCGGCTCTGGAGGCTCAAGCTCAAGGTGCCGATGTTATCGTTGCGGATCGTTTCCAAGGCGGTGGTGCCAGCGCCAAGAGTGGTGGTGTGGTTTACGCTGGCGGGGGAACACGCCAGCAGACCCGCGCAGGATTTGAAGACTCGCCAGAGGCGATGTTTGACTATCTAAAACATGAAACTCAAGGGGTTGTCTCTGACAAGACCTTGCGTCGCTTCTGCGAAGACAGTCGGGATAATCTAAGCTGGCTGGAATCTATGGGTACGCCCTACAGTCACGAGGTACCGCCGGGCGGCAAAACGTCGTATCCGCCCGATGGTTATTACCTTTATTATTCCGGCAATGAACAAGTGCCTGTCTATTTAGGTGATAAGCCCCATGCACCCCGTGGCCACCGTACCGTGGGTAAGGGGCATGGCGGTGCTGTACTTTATTCTCACCTACAAGCAGCCTGTTACAAAGCCGGTATACGTGCATTGACTCAGTCAGCCGTGCGACGCTTGGTGGTGGATGATAACGACGGTCGGGTGATTGGTGCTGAAATCTGGTCATTGCCGGAAGGCAGTAAGTTTGCTCAAGAACACGCCAAATTAGCCCGTCGAGCGGAAAAACTGCAAAACCTTTCTCCTCGTTATTGCGACAAACTGCGTCAGAAAATCAGTGCCATAGAAGTTCAGCACGCTAAGCCTCAGCTGGTACGTGCCCGTAAAGGCCTGATACTCAGTACCGGAGGTTTTATCTTTAACCGTGATCTGCTGAAAGACTATGCCCCCCGTTATCGTCGAAACTTCAAAATTGGTGCCACTGGATGTGATGGCAGTGGTCTGCGTTTGGGCCAGTCTGTGGGCGCTGCATCGGATCATTTGGCAACGGTGTCTGCCTGGCGCTTTATTAATCCCCCCGTGTGCTGGCCTAAAGGTATCGTAGTGAATACCCAGGGTGAACGCTTCTGTAATGAAGAGGTTTATGGTGCCACGTTAGGTCATGCCATTTGTGAAAAACAAGAGGGTAAGGCCTGGTTGGTTCTGGATAAGCGTTTACGCCAACAGTCCATCAAACAAGCCCTGTTTGGTGGTTACTGGTGGTTTCAGTCTGTACCTGCGTTGGCACTGATGTTACTGGGTGTGCGTAAAGGTAAAACCCTGCAGGAATTGGCTAAAGCGACAAAAATGGATGCCAGTAAACTGGAAGCGGTGGTACAGGATTACAACGGTGCCATTCAATCCAGTAAGGCCGATCCTTTGGGGAAATCATCGGATTATTGTCAGGTGATGGATCAGGGGCCGTATTACGCCATGGATATCTCTGTCAGCAGCCCTATCTTCCCTTTGGGTGCCCTAACTTTGGGTGGTTTAAAGGTATCCGAAGAGAGTGGACAAGTACTGGATGATAGCGCGCAACCGGTTCCCGGTTTATATGCTGCGGGCCGTACGGCGGTAGGGATTCCTTCCAATCTTTATATCAGTGGGTTGTCTTTGGCAGATTGCGTGTTTTCTGGCCGTCGAGCCGGAAGCGCAGTTGTGCATCAGGACAATAAAAATACCCGATCCAATACACCGGTTACTTCGTGAGCCTTGCACTTTAAAGAGTATAGAAGATGACAACACAGGAAAATATTCAAAGCCGGGCTAACGGCCAGGCCTCTATTGATAAAAACAATGTCGATAAGGTCGCTGTCGATCAGGTTAATGTTGATAAGAGCACTGTCGATCAGGTTAATGTTGATAAGAGCACTGTCGATAAGGCTAGTATTGATAAGAGTGCTGTCGATCCGATAAATTATAGCAGCCCTCGCTCTATTCCCGATCTGGTTTTTCAAGCCGCAAAGCAGCATGCGGGTTTAACGGCTCTGGAAGATCAGGGCGAAAAAATTGATTACGCAGATCTGCCGGAACGGGCACTACAGATTGCTAAATCTTTGATTCAGCAAGGTATTAAGCCCGGTGATCGGGTGGCGATTTGGGCGCCTAATAATGCTCGTTGGGTATTGGCTGCATTAGGCTTGCAAATGGCCGGTGCAGTAATGGTGCCTCTGAACACTCGCATGAAGGCTATGGAAGCGGCGGATATTTTAGAGCGCAGCGGTGCCCGAGTACTCTTTATGGTGGGTGACTTTCTGAATGTCGATTACCCTGCCATGTTGGCACCTGAGCTACCCTCCTGTGTCGAGCTGACCGTATTGGTAACACCTCGTAGCGGTGAGCTATTGACATCGGTTGTTGATTGGGACGCTTTCCTGCAACAAGGTAACTTTGTCACCGACACTTTTGTTAAAAAACGGGCAGAAGCCGTTGGCCCCGATGATCTGTCTGACCTGATGTTTACCTCAGGCACAACCGGTAAACCTAAAGGGGTGATGAGTGCTCATGGTGCTTGCCTGCAAGCCTTTACTCAGTTTGTCAGTGTTTTAGGTTTACGCCCCGGTGATCGCTATCTGGTGGTGAATCCGTTTTTCCATGCCTTTGGTTATAAAGCGGGTTGGCTGACCTGTTTACTGGCTGGTGCGACCATACTGCCCCAATCGGTATTTGATGCGGAAGAGGTGTTTGCCCGCATTGAGCAGGACAAGATCAATGTTCTGCCGGGACCTCCGACACTGTATTTGTCACTATTGGCTCATCCAAAGTTAGCAGATGCTGATTTAAGCAGTCTGCGTGTGGCAGTAACCGGTGCCTCGACCATTCCACCGATTCTGATTGAGCAGATGCGCAATGAGCTAGGTTTTGAAGTGGTGACAACGGCTTATGGCCTGACCGAATGCGGTGGTTTGGCCACTATCTGTGATCCGGCTATTGATGCCAAAACCATAGCAACAACCAGCGGTTGTGCTATTGCCGGTACGGAAGTCACCGTGCAAGACCCAGAAGGTAATATCCTAGCCGCTAACGAATCCGGTGAGATCTGTTTGCGTGGTTTCCACGTCATGCAAGGTTACTACCAGAACGAAGCAGCCACCGCAGAAACCATTGACGATAAAGGTTGGATGCATACCGGTGATATCGGTACTTTGGATGACAGGGGTTATCTGAAGATTACGGATCGCCTAAAAGATATGTTTATTGTCGGTGGTTTTAACTGCTACCCCGCAGAAATTGAAGCCGTATTAATCGAACATCCAGAAATAGCCCAAACAGCGGTCATTGGTGTACCGGATGAACGTATGGGCGAAGTGGGTTGCGCTTATGTGGTTCGCCGTCCAGATGGGAATAAAGGTGAAGCCGAACTGGATGAGGCGCAGCTCATTCAATGGTCACGTCAGCGTATGGCAAACTATAAAGTGCCTCGATTTGTCAGGTTTATTGATGCCATGCCGGTGAATGCATCCAATAAGGTGGTTAAAGCGGATTTGGTTAAATTATTTGCAGCGTCTTGATTAATAGAGGGATCTCTAGGCGTTTATTATAGCTACCTTCAATACTGTTTCTCCTTGCCGCTTGTTATCTCTATCAAGCGGCTTTTTAAATCCTTCATCTCCCCTTGTTGCTTGAACAATTGGTTGAGTCATTGGTTGAGCAGAAAATAAAGTTATCCTGTTTATATAAAGCAAGAAACCATAACATCAGGATCAAGCCGTTTGGTGTTTTGAAATGCGGGATAGGGTAAAACCCAGTGTATTATCTAGGTCAGGAATTACAGCTACACCTGATAGAATTACCCAAAGCAGACCGCTTAGGTTTAGCCAAAGATAAATTAGCTGCCTGGATAACCTTTTTTGAACCTTTCTTTTGTAGGCCTAGGGTGTGAGGAAGTAACTATGACCAATATTGCTTACCAACCAGTACAGGATGCCCTAAGTAAAGTGAAAGACCTCATTCCGATGCCTAATCTCGGCGGTTAGCTTTTGTTAGGGAAAGAGCACTGCATGATGAAGTCACTGAGATTAATATTGCAACGGAATAGGGGAAAGTGGAGCAAACACTAACCTTTTTAAGCCTGAAGTTTGGTGATCTACCGGACTGGGTTGAACCAAAACTTTCCGCTGCATCAGAATAGCAGTGGACAAAGAATTTTATCCATGCGGATACGCTGGAACAGGTGTTTGCAGAATAGCTGCTTATTAACCGAGCTTACTTTCTGCTGGTCATATCCATTGCAACTGTTTGAATTATATATGGAATGAGGCTTGTGTAGGTTGGGCTGAGCGCATACACAGTTCTATCTAACCGCTTGATATTGATTGCCGCGAACCCCAACAGCAGATACCCATACCCCCGATACAGCAATATAAGAGGGGGGCTGCCGCATTCCAAAACCAATCTAACCACCAATCCACATCAAAGCTTCTCATCAGACTGATTTATATCAGAAAAAACTCAAAAACTAGGGTTTCCCCTAGGTGGGTTGAGGTAGCAATTCTGGTAGCTTAGCTCCGTAGATTTTTAAATATGTCATTGCTATTTATACAGTGTATTGGTGGCGGTATAGAATAGAGTGCTCGTTTAGACGGCTAAATAGCCCTACCATTGCCGGTAGCGGTTCTAAGAATGTCGTTAAATCAGTCGGCTATGGTATTTTCGATCGTCGAAGAAATGCGCGGTGATTGGATATAACGAGTAAGCTCGGTTATTCGGAATCGCCAAGGAATAAAAGAACCCCGTTAGTTTTTTTAAACAATAGGTTACGGCTTTATCTTTGGATATATTTAATCGGCCAAACCGAGAGTGCGGGATATTAAGCTGTTATGTTTTTTGTGATTGATACAACATTGAGATTTAAATATGGAAAATGGATATCCTAAATATTCAAAGTCTGCTCAATCAGGAGAGCTTGGTGTAAATATTGTTACTGAAGTTGTTACTGAAGAGCTAGGGTGGATATTTAAAAGAAATCATCAAGAGTCAGACTTCGGAATTGATGGATATATTGAGGTTGTCAGTGAGGACGGCTTTGTAACTGGTAAAATGCTCGCAGTTCAGATTAAATGTGGGAGCTCCTTTTTATCTGAAGAAAACCGTTGGGGTTACGTTTACAGAGGGGAAAATAAACACTTCAATTACTTGTCTAATTGTCCCGTGCCCGTTCTTATTCTCTTGTGCGATCCTACTGAAAGAAAAGTTTACTGTGAGTGCTTTGAGCCTTTAAAAACAGAGAAAACAAAAGCTGCTTGGAAAATGAACATTTCAAAGCAACTTCTTTCTGAGAGTAAAGATTACATTCTCAAGCTTTTACCTGATGAGATCGACTATTTATCTGAACTGGAGGTTTTCTGGGGTGTAAACAAAATTATTAATGAGTATACGGATATTTCTCATATACCTATCCCAAGAGAAGAAGTCGAAAAGTTTAATTTTGATGACCTTATTTCATTTTTTGAACGACTTAAAGTAACAAAAGAGGTCGCGTATGCTCAAAAAGGAAGAGTTGAAATTTCATTTTGGGGATACGAGTCAGATCCAAGAGAGTTGCTAGAAATACCTGAGGTCTTAGAGTATGCAAGGGAAATTGGTAGATTGATTCCTGAATTGTTCTTTTTCTGTGACATTAAAAATCCAATGGGTGGGTTCGCTATTCTGGGTTGGAGTCATGGTAATCCTGAGGTATTTGGAGAAATAAAAAAACAGGTTAAAATTGATTTTTATAAAATGGAGAGCTTTATTTTATACCAAAAGGCTGGGCTAATAGAAATGGCAAACTGGTTAAGTATGTCAGAAGAAGAATATCAATCTATTTTCGAATCTTGTCTAAAAGAGTTAGGTTGCAAGTATTAATTATCGCAAATAAAACATAACAAAGCGTTTAAGAGTGATTCCTCACGCTTGGCAGTAGCGCTTCGCTCAAGTATAGCCAAGCGTGCATCACATCTTAACGCGGCGTTAGATTTACTTTAAATTCAGAGAGGGAACTTTGACCAAGATTACTTTTGCTATTAAGTACCATTATGGAGATGCTGAGCAAGGCCGCTTGGATATGTATGATGCGGCTGTTTCGTTCCAAGGTTTCTCGAAAGCCTTATCTATAACGGCACATGCACTATTGAACGAAGGGGAAATTCGTAGAAAAGGACATAGCATCCAAGGTGGAGAGCTGTATATAAACCCTTCTAGAAAGGGTAGCTTTGAGCAAATAGTTACATTTGTTATTACAAACCAAGAAGCTATTGGGGCCAGCATCGCTGCAGCAGCTTTCTACGACTTAATAAAATGGACGTGGTCCAAAACCCTTGATTTGGTCTATGAGCCTGAAACACCGCATGTTCGAAAGTTATCTGAGCGTATAGAGCCATTCTTAGGTGAAATGGAAGAGGTTCTAGAGGTTCCACTTGAGCAAGCTCATCGTCCTATCAAGAAAAACCCTGAAATGGTCATTGCTCTAAAAAGGCAAAGAATCGGTGAAGTTGTCCGGCTGGATTCAGAAACTCTGCAAAGTGTATCACTCCGAACAGAATCAGAGGTTACTGAAAACATTAAGGGTAATGTTACCCGTTACAACATACTATCCGGCTATGGCCGATTTTACGATGATGAGCTTGATCGAACAGTATCTTTTAAAGTTGAGGAAGATGTGAGCTCCACCCAAAAGCAGTTACTTACATGGTCAATGCATTTTGCGCAGGAGAACGAAGGAGGAGGGAAAATCCTAATAAATGCGCAACGTACTTTAACTGCAAGGGGAGCGGTAAAGCGATATGTTGTTTCTAATATTCAGCAGGCGTGAATCTAACAAGGCCAAGCACAAATGCGCAACAAGTTGCGCTGGACTCGCTAAAGCTCGCCTGTGTTGGCAGCGTTCAGGCTGTAGAAAAACCTATCATCTATAATGTGATAGAGCTTTTCTGAAGAGGGTCAGGCTATGCCCAGATTCAAGCATTATGACTACAATCAGATGTCGATGGTTGTTATCAATTATCTGGAGCAAATCCAGCCTGGAACCTTTGAGTTTGCTCTCCATTACCTGATTTCAGAGAAGCTGGATCTGTCTAGTTTTTATCAATCCTATAAAAATGATAATGACGGTCGCCCGGCTTATGATCCTGCTGTTTTACTTAAAGTCATTCTGTTTGCTTATTCTAAAGGGATTACATCCAGTCGAGAAATTCAGTGATGCTGTGAAACCAATATTCTCTTTAAAGCACTATCCTGCGATACCGTTCCACATTTCACGACGATCACTCACTTTGTCAGTAGTCAGAGCCAAGGAATATATTCACTGTTTGAGCAGGTGCTATTAATTTGTGATGAGCAGGGACTTCTCGGCCATGAGTTGTTTGCAATTGATGGCTGTAAGATACGCTCTGATGCTGCGAAGGAATGGTCGGGAATGTTTAAAGAGCTGGAACAAAAAAGAGGCAAACTGAAACGCTTGAGTAAAGGGGCGGTCATCAGGTCTCATTTGCATTAAATTGTGATCGATATCCTAGCTATACGGACTGGATGAAAGTACGAGTTGATAGCACCAAGGGAAGGAAATATACAGCCATAGAATGTCAGTGGTTGAGCCTGTATTCGGAAATATTGGGACGAATAAAGGCCTGAATCGCTTTGGTCTTGGAGGTAAAGCCAAGGTCGAGGGGCAATGGCAGCTCTACTGTTTGGTGCATAATGTAGAGAAACTAGCTCGATATGGTGGGATAAACCGCTAAAAGAGCGGCTTAGTCTGGTTAGTGGTAAGAAAATGAGGCTGTAATCTGAATCAGCATTCATTTACGGAAAATAAAACCGAACATTAAAAAATGAGGGATGTTGAAGGATTGATGATTCTAAAATCAGTTTTTCTACAGCCTCGTTAAGGCCACACAGGAAGATTATGCTAAATCGAATTATTGCAATTTTTGTAAGTGCTATTTTTATCTCTACAGTTGCACAGGGGAAAGAAGTGACTGATAAAACCGAAATAGGAAGCTCTGCGACAGAGTGGCGCCACATGTATTTCATTGGAATTTCTAAAGGTAGCCCAAGTGAAATAGATTTATCGGAGGGGCAAGCACAAAGCTTGCTTTCTATGGTAAATGTTGGCCCTGCAATTTCTAATGGAGCAGCCATTAAGCCTGAATACCTTATTAATTCAAAAGGCACTACACCCTGGCTTGCTATGTTCACATTAGTGTACGCCAAGCAGCCTACAGCGCTTCCAATAATAGCAGAAGGAAAATCACGTATTCATATACCCACACAATTTATTAGTGGTACTTTTAATAGTCATAACAATTGGCCTCCAGAGATGCTTGCTAAATATGATATGAAATTAGAGGGGTATAATACGTTTGTAATACCTTTTCTAATCCACTCTAGCGCAAATCCAGTCAGTAATTTATCTCAATCAATGAAGGCACCGGATGGCAGTCTGGAAATATTTAATGTTAATGAGTTCTCGGAGAAATCACCTGAGGAGCTTCTAGTTAAAATATCAGACATAGTGAAATTCATTAAAGAAAATAGGCCTGATATTGCGCAAGCGGTGCAGCCTTAACAAGTCAAAGCACGTGGACTTGGTAAAGCTGTCACCTTTTTTGTTCCAAAAAGCCGCCAACTTCACCAATCCGGTGTTTGAGGCGTTCGACCTATCATAAACGGCCTACCGGGCTAAACATTAGCACCGTTATTTCAGTGTATTTGATAAGGAGAGTGTGATGAGCAAAACAGCCATAGTAATAGGTGCCACAGGTTTGGTTGGTCGGGCTTTGGTTGATCAACTGGCAGATGCTGATCATATCAGTAAAGTTATCACGCTGACTCGCCGCTCTTCCCCGCACTCGTCTTCAAAAGTTGTCAATCAGGTGGTGGATTTCGATCATTTGGAGGATTACGCGTCTTTGTTCAGTGCAGACCTTTTATTCTCTTGTCTTGGAACAACGCTTAAGCAGGCGGGGTCTGTCGCTGCGCAACGTAAAGTTGATCTTGATTATCAGTTTAAAGCCGCGCAATTAGCGGCAAATAATGGCGTCGATCATTATCTGTTGGTGTCTTCTAGTGGGGCCAATGATCAGAGTACTAGTCAGTATCTTAAAATGAAAGGGGAGCTGGAGCAGAGAATTAAGTCTTTACCTTTTAAGCGTATTAGCCTATTTCAACCTTCGTTGTTGCTTGGTCAGCGTACCGACTTCCGCTTGGGTGAGAAAATGGGTAGTTGGCTGATGCCTGCGCTATGCGTTATTCCCTGGCTACGGCGCTTCCGGCCAATAACGGGCGGGCAAGTCGCTGCTAAGATGGTATTGGTCAGCCAACAATCTGGGCCGCCAATAGAATTGTTTTGTCTTGATGAGATATTTATCAAGTAGCTGCTAATAGAGCTTGAGGCTTATGGTGAGACGCGTACTATATCTAAGCTATGTAATGATGTTGATAACCTGATACCTCCGCAATTCCCCCCGCCTTTTGGTGTTAAATAATACGGTCAAATAAAGGAATATTTGTAATGGATAAAATTTGCCAAAGAGATATTGAACGTTCTGTGAAAAAGCATGTAGGTTTTGCTCTGATCTTGGCCATGGCGCCTATTCTTTTTCTAGCACTTATTTCACTTTTTACTGATGGCCTGAATTGGTTGTTGGTGTTTATTATGCCCATTGCTGTTGTTGGCGCTTGTGCTGAGTTTGTTAAGCGGGTGTTAGTTGATCTATGCGTTAGCGGTGAACAAGATCATTAATTAGCAGAATATAGGGAGGCTCTGAAGAGCTTTCCTTTCTTAGACCCATATATCGGGCGTACGAAAATCTGCCGTTGGGGTTCGCGGTTTTCAGTATCTCGTTGTTTTATTGTGCAGTGCACCGCTCAGCCCAACTTACAAAATCTTCACTCCGCTTAAGTTTTTCAGTTGTTTTGTCATTGTTTTTACAGTCTTTTTTCCTCTGATCCCCCTTCCTTTGATCTGTCTTTTTCCCTTTAGTCTTTATGGACGATGATGGGCTTGACGCCTCTTCCCATAATGAGCCTATGACTGAAAACCAGGAGGGATGAGATGATTGATATTCGAGCACTGGGTTACTTTGTTGCACAAACAACTGACCTGAAAGAATGGCAAGACTACGCTGAAAATGTATTGGGTATGATGACTTCAACCGCTCCCGGTGGTGGTCTTTATATCAAAATGGACGAGCGTCCTTTCCGTATGTTGATTGTGGAAGGTGACGAGAAGCGTTATCAGGCTTCCGGTTGGGAGCTGGCGTCTCAGGAGTCCTTTGAAGCGGCCATTGCTGAGCTTAACGAGCGTGATATTGAGTGGCAGGCCGGAGATGCGGCGCTGTGTGATCAGCGCGGTGTTCAGGCGCTGGCCATTGTGAAAGATCCGGCGGGTAACCGTCATGAGTTGTACTGGGGCCATCGTTCTGATTGCCAGCCGTTTGTTTCCCCTCAAGGTGTGCCTGGGTTTGTGACGGGCAATATGGGCCTTGGTCATACGGTAATTCCTGCCCCTAACTTTGATGAAACCTATGCCTTCTTAAAAGATGTTTTAGGTTTTGGTCTATCCGATCTGTACAACTTCCAACCTACACCGGATATGGATCCTCTGCGTATCTACTTCCTGCACTGTAATAACCCGCGCCACCACAGCTTGGCGATCTGCGAGTTCCCTGTCGAGCCGGGTTGTGTCCATGCCATGGTGGAAGTGGAAAACATGACCGAAGTGGGTCGTGCCCATGACCGTCATGAGCAGAACAACGTACAGCTGTCGGCCACTCTGGGTCAGCACCTGAATGACGAAATGATCTCCTTCTATATGAAAACCCCATCCGGCTTCGATATGGAGTTTGGTTATGGCGGTCTGCAGTTGGACTGGGAAGAGCACAGCGCATTTGAATTTAATCGTGTCAGCCTGTGGGGGCATGACTTCTCAGCAGGTCAGCGCTCTTCTGATCAAGACAATGCCGATCAAGACTCTTCTGAATAGAAACAGGGTAAAAATATAATGAATAAACAGATGACTCCAGCGGAAATGGTCGGCCAGTTAGAAGATGGCATGACCGTTGGTATTGGTGGCTGGGGCCCGCGCCGCAAGCCTATGGCGTTGATTCGCGAAATTCTGCGTTCTGACCTGAAAGACCTGACGGTTGTTGCTTATGGCGGTGCTGATATCGGCATGCTGTGTGCGTCCGGTAAGGTCAAAAAAGTAATTTTTGCCTTTGTATCTCTGGATTTTATTCCTCTGGAGCCCTACTTCCGTCAGGCCCGTCAGGGCGGTGATCTGGAAGTAATGGAAATTGATGAGGGCATGATGTTGCTGGGACTGCGTGCTGCAGCTTGGGGTTGTCCCTATATTCCGACTCAGATTGGTCTGGGTACGGATGTGGTGAAGTTTAATCCTGATCTGAAAATCACCAGCAGTCCTTATGACGATAAAGAGTGGGTGGCTATGCCTGCGCTTAAGCTGGATGTGTCTCTGGTACACGTGGATCGTGCCGATGAGCGCGGCGTTTGTCAGATCAAGGGCCCTGATCATTATATGGATGATTGGTTTGCCCGTGCGGCGGACAAAACCTTTGTTACCTGTGATGAGTTGGTGGATACCGAGTACTTTGCCGATGCTGAAGAAGCACGCTACGTGTACTGGGAACGTTCCATGACGACGGGTGTGGCTCTGGTTCCAGGAGGCGCTCATCCAACGTCTTGCACGCCGTTATACGGTTTTGATGTGGCGCACTTCAAAGAGTACAACGCTTCCGCTAAAGACGGTGGTTTTGCGGCTTACTTTGATAAGTACATCAAAGACAGCACTGAAGAAGAATATCGCGAAAAAGTCGGTGGACTGGACGCGATCAAGCAGCTTGCGCTGCCCGTTTATTGATCGCTAACAGGAGAAACGACTTATGAGTACATCTAATCAATCAACGACAGCAGCAATAACAGCAACAGATTACAGTCTGGCTGAATTAATGATCTGTGCCGGTGCGGAAGCTTTCCGCAATGATGGTGAAGTACTAGCGACCGGTATTGGCCTGATTCCTCGTCTGGCGGCCAGCCTGGCCATGAAGACCTTTAACCAAGATCTGATGATGACGGATTCTGAAGCATTTTTGCTGTCAGAGCCGAACCCTGTCGGTGATCGTGGTGATCGCGTCGGTTCACAAAAGCATGTGCAGAAAAACGAAACCTGGATGGGCTTCTCGCGCATCTTTGACAACGTTTGGAGCCGTAAACGTCATGCCATGGTGGGCCCCACTCAGATCGACCGTTTTGGCCAAGCCAATATCTCTGCCTTAGGCGGTGATTACAACAAACCTAAGGTACAGATGTTGGGTGTGCGTGGTTTTCCGGGTAACTCCATCAGCCATGCAAACTCCTTCTTTGTACCGAGTCACAACAGCCGCGTTTTTGTAAAAGGCGAATGTGATGTGGTGGCGTCTATTGGCTATAACCCAGAGCGTTTGCCAAAGGGGTATCAGTTGGATGATATCGATATTCGTTTGGTGATTACCGATCTGGGTGTGATGGATTGGAATGGTCCTGATCACCAGCTGCGTCTGGTGAGCCTGCACCCTGGTATCACCGTTGAGCAGGTTCAGGAGAACACAGGTTTTGACGTGTATATGTCAGACGATGTTGTACAGACCCCTGCGCCGACCGAAGAGCAACTGGCGCTTATTCGTCAGCTTGATCCTCATAACCTGCGCTCTAAGCAGCTAAAGGATAACCCTCCGGGTGATCGTAGCTAGTGGTTAGTTAATAACTACTAATAGCTGTTTGCAATAAAAACTGAAGACCGTGACAACCTTGTGGGCTGATCGTTAAAAGGCCGGTGAGTCTGCAAGGGGGCTTTTATAGTCGCAGTGATAACCGCGACGTAAAAAATAGAAAAATCGAAATAGATAAGAATTTGTGGGTGCAGTTAACCTGCTGGCGAGAGGCGCATATGACCGATAAAAAGACAGATAATCAAGACGTGGTGTTATACGAAGTGCGTGATAACGTGGCCATTGTCACCATGAACCGCCCTGAGTATAACAACGCTCAAAACTCGAAAATGACCTACGCCCTGGATGCTGCATTCAAACAGGCCTGTGATGACGATAACGTTAAAGTGATTGTACTGGCCGGTGCCGGTAAACACTTCTCCGCCGGTCATGATATTGGTACACCGGGTCGTGATGTGGATCAGACCTTTGATCGTGCGAGCCTCTGGTATGACCATACCAATAAGCCGGGCGGTGAATTCCTGTATGCCCGCGAGCAAGAAGTTTATTTAGGCATGTGTCGTCGCTGGCGCGATATGCCTAAACCAACCATCGCTATGGTACAGGGTGCCTGTGTGGCTGGTGGTTTAATGCTGGCTTGGGTCTGTGACCTGATTGTTGCCTCTGAAGACTCTTTTTATTCCGATCCTGTGGTCCGTATGGGCATTCCTGGCGTGGAGTATTTTGCCCACGTACACGAACTGAACCCTCGTATCGCAAAAGAATTCCTATTTTTGGGCGAGCGTATGCCAGCCGAACGTGCTTATCAGATGGGCATGTTAAATAAGGTGGTTACCCGCGAAAGCCTGGAAGAAGAAACCCTGTCTATCGCCAGTCGTATCGCCAAGATGCCGCGCTTGGGTCTGCAATTGACCAAGCAAGTGGTCAACAACGCCGAAAACCTGATGGGTAAAAACAGCACTATGGATATGGCCTTTGGCCTGCACCATTTTGCCCATGTACATAACGAAAATGTCTCCGGTGACAAGCTGGGCGGTTATGACGCCAAAGCCATGGCAAAAGAAAACAAAGCTGTGGCTAAAGCAAAAGAAGCACGTGAAGGCACTCCAGAAGAGAAGGCCGAAGGTGAGCAGGCATGAGTTCTGACAGCAGCCTATCACAAGCTTCTCTTTTAAAAACGGCTCTTTTAAAAACAGAATTGACCGAGCGTCTGGGCTGTCGTTACCCCATTGTTCAGACCGCTATGGGCTGGGTATCCGATGCCAATCTGGTAATCGCCACCACTAAAGGCGGCGGTTTTGGTTTTCTGGCCGGTGCCACCATCGAAGCGGATAAGCTGGAAGGCGAGATCAAGCGTGTGATCGAAGCCACAGGCGGCAGCAACTTTGGCCTGAACTTCCATATGTTTCAGGAAAATGCCGCTCAGTGCGTCAATTTAGCCATCGAATATCGTCTAAAGGCGGTGAGCTATGGCCGTGGCCCCGATCAGGAAACCATCGCTCGTCTTAAAGCAGCTAACGTACTGTGTATCCCAACCGTAGGGGCGTTAAAACACGCACAGAAAGCGGTTCAGCTGGGTGCAGATATGATCACCATTCAGGGCAGTGAAGGTGGTGGTCATACCGGTGGTGTTCCCACCACTATTCTGCTGCCACAAGTACTGGATGCGGTGGATGTCCCGGTTATTGCTGCCGGTGGTTACTCCACGGGCCGTGGTCTGGCGGCGGCGTTAGCGGCGGGTGCAGCGGGTATCGCTATGGGCACGCGCTTTATGATGACCTCTGACTCGCCAACCCCTAAACCGACCCTTGAGCACTACATCAAAGTGCAGGACACCCAGAAGATTCGGGTAACCACTGCTGTTGATGGTATGCGTCACCGTATGGTGGAAAACCCCTTTATTAATCGTCTGGAAAAAGCCAGTCCCATGCGCCGTTTGCTGATTGCATTGCGCAGTGCCTGGAGCTGGAAGCAGGAAACCGGTATGACTTTCGGTCATATGCTGAAGACTTTCTGGAAGGCGGTTAAAGAAGACCCAGCAGCTGTATCCCAGGTCGTGATGTCTGCTAACCAGCCTGTCTTACTGCAGCACTCCATGGTTGAAGGGCGTCCCGATGATGGCATCTTGCCCAGTGGTCAGGTGGCTGCGTCCATTAATACGTTAGTAAGCGCTCCAGAGCTGATTGAAGAGATTGCTGGAGAGGCTGAAACCTGTCTGCAAAGCCTGATAAATCGTACTCAGGCGAACGCAACAGATCAAAAGAATACAGCGAATACAAAAAATACAACAGCTAAGGAGGCATCTTGATATGTCGAGTGCATTTGTAACCCATATTGAAAACGGCATTGGCGAACTGGTGATCAATAAGCCACCGGTTAACGCTTTGGACAGTGTGGAGTGGTTTGCCTTAGCGGATCAGATCGACCAGTTGGGTCAAAACGCTGATGTTAATGTGATTGTGATTCGTGCTGAAGGCCGTGGTTTTTGTGCTGGCGTGGATATTAAAGAGCTGGATCAGTATCCAGAGCGCATTGTGGCGGTTAATGGCGGTAACTATGCCACCTTTAAAGCGGTTCACCGCAGTCCTGTACCTGTGATTGTTGGTGTGCACGGTTTTGTTCTGGGTGGCGGTATCGGTATTACCGGTGCAGCGGATATTGTGGTGGCGTCTGAGTGTGCCACTTTTGCACTGCCAGAAGTGGATCGTGGCGCTATGGGCGGTGGTGCTCATCTGCAGCGTCTGTTCCCGGTGCAAAAAGTCCGTTACCTGTTCTTTACCGGTGAAACCATTACGGCACCGGATGCAGAGCGTTACGGCTTTATCGAGCGCATTGTACCCAAAGACCAGCTGCGTGAAACCACTCTGGAAATCGCCAGCAAGATAGCGGCGAAGAGCCCGGACATGATCCGTATCGCAAAAGAAGCGTTAAACGGTATCGAAGACGGCAATCTGGAAGATAAATATCGCTGGGAGCAGGGTTTTACTCTGCAGGCCTATACCAGCCCTGATTCTGCTGAAACCCGTCGCGCCTTTGTTGAAAAGCGTGATGCGGCTTTTGATAAATCACCCTCTTCTAATTAACTGAGCAACTGCCTGAGGTTTGTTATGGAATTAACCTATACACCAGAACAGCAGGCCTTCCGTCAGGAAGTGCGTGCTTGGTTAGCGGCCAATGTGCCAAAAACAAAGCTAACCAGTTATGACACCCGTGAAGGCTTTGAAGAACACAGAGCCTGGGAAAAAGTCCTATTTGATGCCCGTTACTCCATGGTGATGTGGCCGGAAGATCTGGGCGGTCGCGGTTGTGATCTGATCGAGTGGTTGATCTTCGAAGAAGAGTACTACGCTGCCGATGCACCTATGCGTGTGAATCAGAACGGTCAGCTGTTATTAGGCCCAACGCTGATGGAGTTTGGTACGGAAGCACAGAAGAAACGTTTCCTACCGCGCATGGCTGCCAGTGACGATATGTGGGCGCAAGCCTGGTCAGAACCTAATGCCGGTTCTGATATGGCTGCGGTATCCAGTAAAGCGATCCGCGACGGTGATCACTATGTGATTAACGGCCAGAAAACCTGGTCCACCCGTGCCAGCTTTGCGGATTGGGGTTTTGGTCTGTTCCGCAGTGACCCTAATTCCAGCCGTCACCACGGATTGTCCTACCTGATGGTGCCGCTGGATGCGGAAGGTGTGACCATTCGCCCGATTAAAGCACTGAATGGTAAAGATGCTTTTGCTGAGATCTTCTTCGATAACGTACGTGTACCGGTAGAAAACTGTATCGGTGACGAAGGTCGTGGTTGGCAGGTCGCTATGGCTACGGCGGGTTTTGAGCGAGGTCTGTTACTGCGCTCTCCGGCACGTTTCCAACAAACGGCCCGTAAGCTGGTGAATCTGTATAAAGCCAATCAAGCGCAGGCGGATCGTGATCCGGGTATCCGTGATGCGGTGTGTGACGCCTGGTCTGAAGCCGAAGCTTATGCTCTGTCGGCTTACAACACTGTGGGCCGTTTAGCCCGTGGTGAGAAGATCGGTGCCGAGTCCAGTATCAATAAGATTATCTGGTCGGAGCTGGATCTTAAGCTGCATGAAACCGCTATGCGGATTCTGGGTGCCCGTGGTGAATTGCTTGCTAGCGCACCAGAGGCAGCCGTTTCAGATTTAGTCGATAGTGACGGTTGGCTGGAAGGCTTCCTGTTTGCACAGGCAGGCCCGATTTATGCCGGTGCTAACGAGATTCAACGCAACATTATCGCCGAGCGTATGCTTGGTCTGCCAAAGGCTTGAGGTGATTCATGAATTTCACATTTACTGAAGATGAATTGGCCTTTCGCGAAGCCATCAGTCGTTTTCTGATGACTGAAGCCGCGCCAGAGGCATTAAGAGAAATTTGGGAAACTGATAGTGGTCGTTCCCCTGATCTAAGAAACAAAATGGCCGAACAGGGCCTGACTGCGTTGTCGATCCCTGAGCGTGCCGGTGGTCTGGAGATGGGTGATGTAGCCTGGTCTCTGATGACTCAGGAGCTGGGTTACTACGCCATTCCTGATTCTATGGCCGATACCGCTTATGTGGCGGCGGGTCTGATCGCTTCTTTACCAGATTCTGTATCGGATCGTGATGGTTGGTTAGAGCAGATCTGTGATGGCAGCCTGCGTGTGGCTGTGGGTCACCCGATCAACCCTCTGGTGGCTGATGCCCATCTGGCGGATCTGATTCTGCTGGCCAATGGTGATGAGGTACATGCGGTACCTCGTTCATTGGTAGACGTTGAACATAATCCAAGCATTGATTCTTCCCGTCGCCTGATGAAGGTGACTTGGGAACCGACCAGCGCGACCCTAGTGGCTAGCGGTGAAGAAGGTAAAACGATCTGGCTACAAACGCTGGATCGTGGTGCGTTATCAGCCGCGGGTCAACTGTTAGGTCTGGCGCAGCGTATGTTGGATCTGTCGGTAGATTACACGGCACAGCGTAAGCAGTTTGGTAAAGCTATTGGCAGTTTTCAGGCGGTTAAACACCATCTGGCGGATGTGGCAGGTAAGATCGAATTTGCCAAACCTGTGTTATATCGCGCAGCTGCATCGTTGCAAAGCGGTGATCCCGATGCGTCTGTGCATGTGTCTCAGACCCGTCTGGCCTGTGGTGAAGCGGCTCTGTTAGCGGCTCGTCACGGTATTCAGGTGCACGGTGCCATGGGTTATACCTGGGAAGTGGATCTGCAGATGTTTATGAAACGCAGCTGGGCTCTAAACTCTTCCTGGGGTGATACCGCCCTGCATAAATCCCGAGTATCCGACTTTGTGCTGGCCGATGGCGCAGCATTGGGTCCTGGTCAGACATTTGGGAGATCATAATGCCTGAAGCTTATATTGTTGATGCCCTGCGTACGCCCACAGGGCGTCGCAAGGGTGGCCTGTCGCAGGTGCACGCCATTGATATGGGTGCCCATGTCCTAAAGGCACTGGTTAAGCGTAATAATATCCCGGCAGAAGATTACGATGATGTGATCTTTGGCTGTGTCGATACTATCGGTTCTCAAGCCGGTGATATCGCTCGCACCAGTTGGTTAGCGGCGGGTTTGCCGCTGAATGTACCAGGTACAACCGTAGATCGTCAGTGTGGCTCCTCTCAGCAGGCGGTGCACTTTGCAGCACAAGCCGTGATGAGTGGTACGCAGGATGTGGTGGCTGTGGGTGGTGTACAAACCATGACTCAGATCCCAATCTCTTCTGCTATGTTGGCCGGTCAACCTCTGGGTTTCACCACACCATTTGCCGAAAGTAAGGGCTGGAAAGCTCGCTTTGGTGATGCACCGGTCGATCAGTTCTACGCTGCACAGCGTATTGCTGATCATTGGGATATCAGCCGTGGTGAGATGGAAGCGTTTGCTCTGGAAAGCCATAAGCGTGCCATTGCTGCCATCAAAGCCGGTCACTTCGAGCGTGAAATTGCACCCATGGAAGGTGTGACACACGACGAAACACCTCGTGATACCACATTGGAAAAAATGGCTGGATTAGATCCTGTTGGGGAAGCCTATCCATCCATTACGGCAGCGGTATCCAGCCAGACCTGTGATGCCTCTGCGGCCATGTTGATCGTGTCTAAAGAAGCGCTGGAGCGTTATAACCTGACGCCACGTGCCCGTATCCATCATCTGAGTGTTTGCGGTGATGATCCGATCTGGCACCTGACGGCACCTATTCCAGCCACTGAAGCGGCACTGAAAAAAGCCGGTATGTCGTTGGATGAGATTGATCTGGTAGAGATCAACGAGGCCTTTGCTTCTGTTGTCATGGCCTGGTTGAAAGAGACCGGTTACAGCCATGAAAAAACCAACGTTAACGGCGGTGCTATCGCACTGGGTCATCCACTGGGTGCCACAGGCGCACGCCTGATGACAGGTTTGCTGCACGAACTGGAGCGTACTGGAGGCCGATACGGCCTGCAAACCATGTGCGAAGGCGGTGGTCAG
Source organism: Oceanospirillum sp. (assembly GCA_047518265.1). Taxonomy (GTDB): domain Bacteria; phylum Pseudomonadota; class Gammaproteobacteria; order Pseudomonadales; family Halomonadaceae; genus Oceanospirillum. The sequence continues at coordinate 19,782 of JAKZRG010000016.1, read as the reverse complement.
GCGAACGTAACGATTATTGAGCGTTTAGGATGATCCTGGCTTCTGTAGCTTAGTTGCAGTGGTATTGAATACGGATTTCTGCAACTTCGTTGCAGGGGATTGAAAGATTGGGTTAAGGGGAGATATATGGCTATTTTAGAAGGTCGCGTTGCAATTATTACCGGTGCGGGTGGTGGTCTGGGTGCCGCTCACGCAAAAGTATTTGCCGAGAACGGTTGTGCCGTTGTGGTTAACGATATCAACCAAGCCGCAGCACAAGCGGTAGTGGATGAGATTATTGCCGCAGGCGGTAAAGCCATCGTTAATACCTCGGATATCACTAACTACGAAGACAGCGCCCTAGCGGTTAAGCAAGCCATTGATGCTTTTGGTGATCTGAATGTAGTCCTGAACAACGCCGGTGTAAACCGTGACCGTATGTTTGCTTCTATGACAGAAGCCGAGTGGGACACCATTATGTCTGTACACCTGAAAGGTCACTTCTGCATCACTTCCCATGCCGTACATTACTGGCGTGATCAGGCCAAAGCCGGTAAAGCGGTTAATGCCCGTATCATCAACACCACTTCAGGTGCTGGTCTGCAAGGTTCTATCGGTCAGTCCAACTATGCTGCCGCAAAAGCGGGTATCGCAGCACTGACCCTAAACCAAGCCGCAGAACTGGGCCGTTACGGTATTACCGCTAATTCAGTAGCTCCAGCCGCACGTACCGGTATGACGACTGCTGTTGAAGCGATGGCAACTCGTATGGCGAAACCTGAAGACGGTAGCTTTGATTACTGGGCACCGGAAAATGTTTCTTCCCTGCTGGCATGGTTAGCGGCAGAAGAATCACAAGACGTTACCGGTAAAGTGTTTGAATCTGAAGGTGGCAAAATCTCCATCTGTGATGGCTGGCGTTCCACCAACGGCATCGACAAAGGCGACCGCTGGCAGCCAGAAGAACTGAGTGCCGCTGTTAAACAGCTGATCGAAGGCGCAGTACCTGCCCAGAAAGTATGGGGTAGTTAACGATGAGCAGCGTTGATCAATCCAAGAGAGATTTTTTAAAGACCACTGGTTTGGTGGGTGGCCTTGCCGCAAGTGCTTCCATGGTGGGTATGCCTCTAAGTGTGATGGCTGCGGAAAAATGGCCATTGCCCTTACCTGAGTATGACACGTTGGATGTGACCGATATGGCTCGTCTGCTTAAAGCTGGAGAGGTTACGCCTTTGGAGTTGGTCGACGCGGCTGTCGCCCGTTTTAATACACGATCGGCCATCAATGCGGTAGCCGTAGGGCATTTTGAACCAGCCCGCGAACGAGCAGCATTACAAAGCCATTTGAGTAAGGCTGCTCGACAGGAACAGATGTCACAGGCACCCCTGCAAGGTGTGCCATTTGCGCTAAAAGATCTTTCGGTAAAGATGAAAGGCACGATTACCACCAATGGTTGTCGCTTTTTTAAAGATGCCGTAGCGGATCATAACTCAACGTTGGTTGATCGTTATCAAACCGCAGGCTTGAATATTCTTGCCAAGCTCACCAGTCCCGAGTTTGGCCAAACCGCCACCACTGAATCCAGCCTTCATGGTAATACACTGAATCCGTGGAACCTGGAATACAGCACAGGCGGTTCATCCGGTGGCTCAGCCGCTGCCGTTGCGGCCCGTATCCTGCCGGCTGCTCATGCCAGTGACGGTGGCGGCTCCATCCGAATTCCAGCTTCCCATTGTGGCTTATTTGGCCTGAAACCCAGTCGTGGTCGTGTACCCTCAGGGCCAGATAACATAGAAGGCTGGATGGGATTATCCGTACACAATACGGTTACTCGCAGTGTTCGGGACAGTGCTCTATTACTACAGTTAAGCCAAGGGGCAGAGCCGGGCTCACGCCTGATTCTGCTTAAAGAGGATTTTGTTGGTGCTTTGGCAACACCGCCGAAGAGACTGCGTATTGCTGTTATGGATCAACATCCCTTTGGTTATCCGGTTCACCCGGATTGCCGAGAAGCGCTGGATAAAACGATTCAGTTACTGACAGATCTGGGACACGATGTCATCGAAGCTGCACCAGAATTGCCACTGGAAGCTATGTTTAAAGGCATGGGAGTAACCACTTCCACAGGCCTGTTACGTACCGTACGTCAAAGGGAAGAGAAGCTAGGTCGTGCTGCCCGTGAAGATGAGTTTGAGGCCATCGACTGGATGCACTTGCAGAATGCAAAGACATATACTTCAGAGCAGGTGTATGCGGCACGTGCGGCTTTTGATAAAGGTGGACAGATCTTTGATCGATTCTTTACGGACTACGATCTGTTATTGAGTCCAGTGACCGTTGCACCACCACCTAAAATTGGTGAACTAAATCTGAATCAGCCATTTCAGGACTTTGTTAAAGTGATCCTGAAAGCATCTCCAATTACCTCTCTGTTTAATATGACCGGTCTACCGGCGATGTCAGTACCGCTGCATTGGAATAAGCAGGGATTACCCATCGGCGTACAGTTTGCAGGCCCTTTTGCCGGGGAGGCTAAGTTGCTAAATCTAGCTGCACAGCTTGAAGAGGCAATACCTTGGAAAGATAAGGTGCCGGATCTGGTTAAGGCCTGATAATCGGCGGATAAGAAAACAGAAAGCCATTTGAGGGAACTCAAGTGGCTTTTTATATTCCAGCTAAATAGCTCTGACTGATTTTACTGATGGGCATAACGGAGCCTTTCAAACACAGTGCGAGATACCCGGAATATTTATCTGATATTAACCTGCCCTTTACCCCAAAGCTTTTAAGCTGGATGAAACTCTTGTTGGGAAGGGATTTTCATGAAAGTACATGGAATAGGTTTATGGGGCATAATACTGGGATTAATGGTGTTTAGTTTAACGGCTGCTGCAGATAGTTTGAGCGAAGATAAAGTTAATAAATGGATTAAACAAGCCAGAGAAAAATATCAGATTCCGGCGTTGGCAGTGGTGGTCATAGATTCGCAACAGCCACTGATTCAGGCGATACAGGGTGAGCGTAGGGCAAGGAGCCAGGATAAGGCATCACTGGAGGATAATTTTCATATTGGCTCCACGACTAAATCTATTCTGGCTTTGGTCGCGGCTACTTTAGTTGAGCAAGGCAAAATCCGTTGGGATACACCGTTTTTTCAACTGCTTCCGCAATATAAGACTCAGGCCGATCCCGCTTACAGTGAGATTACTCTCAAGCAGCTGCTTTCCATGCGGGCTGGCATTCAGACCTTCTCCAGTTGGAAAACAATTGCGCAAATAGGACATTCGATACCTGATGATCCCTCTGCTTTTATCCAATACGTTTTAGCACAAAAGTCCGAAGTTGATCGGGAAGGTGATGGTTTTACCTCGGCTTATTCTAATGCCAGTCCGTTACTGGTTGTGGCTATGCTGGAGCAGGCGAGTGGTCAAGATTGGCGCTTGTTAGTGCAAAATACGATGTCACAACGTTATGGCATAAATCTGGGGTTTGGTTGGCCTCAGTCCGATGATAACCGTTATGTTTATGGGCATGTGTTTAATCAGCAGGGAATCTACGGAGTATGGCAACAAAGCTTAGATATTATAAATAAAGGACAGTCCAATACGGATAGCGGTACAAATGTTGTGGCCAGCACAAAAGCTAGTCTCAAAACCAATGTTGATGCTGAGGCAAGCGGTGTCAGGAAAAAAGATAGGGCTTTGATCCCTCTGACAGCCGATGGCCCTTATCAACTACCTCATGTGATTGCACCTGCTGGCGGTACTTATATGTCCGTTACAGATTTAGCTAAATATGCTCAACTTCACTTGCATGGCGCCAGAGGTTTGGAAACACCATTATCGGCAGAAAGCTTTAATCAGATCCATTACGCCTATCCGCAGTTGGCCATGGGGGTCACGAATCTGGATGACTGGGGTACCCCTATGATCACTTTTGATGGTAGCGCCGGTAGCTTTTACAGCCATACCATGATTATTCCTGAACATGACAGAACCTTTGTGATTTTGGCGAACAGTGGTACAGATTTAGCGGCAGAAGGTGTGCAATGGCTTTCCACAAAAATAATCAAATCAACACTAAACTATTGGTGGATGTTTTGGATTTAGTCTCCCGATAAGTTTCTTATATACAAAAGGATTCATCCGACACCCATCTCAATTATTGTTAGAAGGCGCCTTACATTTTTTCAACTTACAGAATAATTTTTAAGGATTGGTATTAGTCGAGGTAGCTCCCTCCCTCCCTCCCTAGTTTTCCCCAAACATCTAGCTTTCAATCAAATAAGAAATTATCGAGAATGGTATAACACATTAGAAACAAAAAAACCGGGACACTAGGTCCCGGTTTTTTTATCAAACAGCCTAACCCCTTAAGCGGTTTGTTTTTCCTTCTTATCCGTTTTATTACTGTCAAACGTTGCTTTCTTCTCCACTGGTTTCACGCCCAACCAGCAAGCTAGAGCAGGCAGTAGGAAGATAGCACCCAGTACATTTACCAGGAACATAAAGGCCAGCAGAATACCCATATCTGCTTGGAATTTCAGAGCGGAGAAGGCCCAAGTGCCCACACCGATAGACATGGTAACGGCGGTAAACACTGCGGCGGTACCACGCTGCCACATGGCTTCGTAGAAGGCATCCCGTAGACTTTGACCTTCCTCCAAGGCATGTTGCATACGTTCATAGATATAGATGCCGTAATCCACTCCTACACCAACACCCAAAGCGATGACCGGTAAGGTGGCCACTTTCAGACCAATACCTAGGATTGCCATCAGGGCGTTACATAGGATACAGACCAGCATTAACGGGACAACCACACACAGCACTCCACGCCAAGAGCGGAAGGTTAACCAGCACAATAGGGTGATGGCGCCAAAGATGGAGATCAGCATTTGCGCTTCGGCTTTTTCTACCGCTTGGTTAGTGGCTGCTGCCACACCGGCGTTACCACCGGCTAGACGGAAGGTGGCGTTTTCTACATCTAAGGTGCTGATAAAGGCTTTGATCTCACCGGTCACGTGTTTCAGTGTCGCGTTCTGGTGGTCGTTTAGGTAAATCATGACGTTAATGGTTTTACAGCGGTCATCATTTAGGCCTTGCTCTGGGTTAGCGGCATGAGCACCGGCTACCAGGGCTGCTTCTGAACGCTGCAGGGTGCGCCAGCGTGGGTTGCCTTCGTTATTACCGGAGACATAGAGTTTGGCTAAACCGGCGACGGTACTGACAGATTGTACGCCGTCGACACCGCGCATATGGAAGTCAAAACGATCCACAGCGTTCATGATTTCCCAGTTTAGACAAGCTTCTGCGGTATTTTCCGTTTCAACATACACAGACAGAACATCCATACCAATAGAATAGTCACGGATAATCTGAGCGTTATCTTGGTTATAACGAGAATCCTCACGCAGTTCTGGTACGCCGCTGCCGATATCGCCGGTTAGCAGTGAGCGGGATTGCCAGGTACCTACGGCTAATAGCAGTAACATAATGGTTAAGCTGATCAGAGCCGGTTTGGGGTTGACCAGAGCAGAAATCGCCCACCAGGTTTTGTGTTTTTCGTGGCTTTCGTCGTTATCTGTCAGAGCCATCTTTTCCAGTTTTAGGTGGGAAAGAATAATCGGCATAAACATCTTGTTAGTGATAATCATCATGGCGACACCTAAGCAGGCGGTGACGCCAAGCTCATGCACCATAGGGATATCGATCACCATGATGACCATAAAACCTAAGGCATTCGCCAATAGAGCCACGGTGCCGGGAATAGCCAGTTTACGAAAGGCACTTTCGGCGGCGGCTTCCGCCGTCATACCGGCTAATACATCTTGCTTCCAGGCATTGGTCATCTGTACTGCGTGGGAGACACCAATGGAGAAAATCAGGAAGGGCACCAATACCGACATAGGGTCGATACCATAGCCAATACCCGGTAGCAGACCCAGTAACCAGACAACCGGTAGCAGGGCTACAGTAATGGCCAGCAAAGTCAGCTTTAAAGAACGAGAGTACAGCCAAAGCAGTAACATGGTGATGACAAACGAGATGATAAAAAACATCATCACGGTGGTTAGGCCATCCATTACATCGCCCATGACTTTTGCAAAGCCGATAATTTGGATATTGATATTTTCGTTAGCCAGTTCGCTGCGAATTTTTTCCAGGTGTTTGGCGACCGCCGCGTAATCGGTCTTTTGTCCGGTTTCTGGATCCGCTTCCAGCAATTCCGCCTGAACCATGGCTGACTTCAGATCGTTAGAAACCAGATTGCCCACCTGACCGGATTTGGCGATATTGGAGCGTACCTGACCAAGACCTTCGTCGTCGGCAGTAAATCGGGCGGGAATGACAACGTCACCCATAAAGCCAAATTCGGTGATCTCGATATAACGTACTTCTGGTGAGAAGATTGAACGCACGCTGGCCCGGTTAACACCTGGGGTAAAAAAGATCTCATCATGAGCTTTTTTCAAACTGGCCAGATAGTCCGCGTTGTAGACATCTCCTTCACCTTTCCACTCAAGGCTGATCATCACTCGGTTGGTACCGGTAAATTTAGCGGAGTGCTCCAGAAAGGCTTGCATATAATCATGCTTTAATGGAATCAGTTTGGTGAAACCAGGATCAAACCGGGTTTGCAGAGCGGAGACGCTAAACAAAATGGTCATGAGCAGAAACAGAAAACCAAAAGGTTTACGTCCTTTGATCAAAATGCGAGCAATACTGTTGACCAAGCTCTGGCTTCGGCTCAAGGCTGGTTGCTCCGGCGGCGATATATTAGGGGGAATCTGAGACATTACTGAGCTCCAGAGTGACGGCTTTGAATAGGACTGCTTTTAATAAAAGAATCTGAAAGATCGGCCAGTTGTAGACCTTGATCACTGCTAAGTAGTAACTTACCGGATGCTAGGTATTCCATACCGGTTAAAGAAACTCGTCCGCTTCGATGTACTAGTGAGAAGTTGCGACCATTATCCTGGCTGGATAGCACCATGCCGCCCTGACCACCTAAGAGCAGATGGCCATTATCTAAGCGTTTATGAGTAAACATAGAGATAGGAAGATCAAAGTTGGATTTTTGCCAGTTGGAACCGTTATCTTCGCTGAGATAAATATTGCCGCGCATGCCATAGATCAGCCAATTCTCATCGCCCAGATGTAGCCCGCCGTAGAAGGAACCGCTGTAAAATTCAGGGATTTTTTCCCAGGATTGACCATTATTACTGGAACGTAAAACCGTGCCTGCTTCGCCCACTAATAACCAGGCGCTTTGATCCATGGCTGGGATTAGTTCATTTAAGTGCCAGTCAGTACCGCCCGGTGGTGGCATTGCCTTCCAAGTTAGACCGCCATCATAAGAGATCATCATCTTGCCAAAAGCCCCCACGGCCATCCAAACACCGGATGGAAACTGGGTCACACTCATCAAGGGTTCACTGTTTTCAGGACTGAAAGCCACTTCTTTCCAGGTTTGTCCACCATCAGTTGTGCGCAAGATCCAGCCTTCATGACCAATAGCTAAACCCATGGTCTGAGTGGAGAAATAAATTTGGGTAATTAAGGCATAACGTTGATGGGATAGTTCAGATTTCTTCCAGCTTTTTCCCTCATCTCGGGAGATAAGGATATGTCCAAGTTCACCGGCTGTGATTAAGCCTGCAGCAGTACGGGTAATACTGGTCAGGTTCATGTTTTCTACCGGGATTTGGTTATCCGCTAAAGGATCAGTCTCCCGGTGTGAAAACGAAAAGACCCCGGCGGCAGCCACGATCAGTGATAGTGCGATTCCTAAGGATGCTCGCATGACACGTCCCCTTTATATCTCAGGCCTGAAGGCTCTAGATCACCTGCAAGCACTGTGTATTGTTGTTGTTTGTTACTGAGAGCTTGGGGTCATACTGTCACAACGCTCAAAAGTGGCATCGTCCAAACGGGCTAGGTTCAGATTGCTGCAGAAAAGGACAGAAAATGAGCTGGATCAATAACAACCTGTAATGAGGGGGAGCAGAAAATACGCTTAGTCCGTATTGACGATGAGTGACTTTCCTAGCTGTGGAAATCTCAGCAGTGTCCGAGATCGGTTGTGCTTTCACTAACTTTCAGCAACCGGCTTTGTCACTAGGTAAGACGATTAACCCGCACAGAAAGCAATAGGTGCGGCAGTTGATAACTACAACAAAAATTGAGAGGACTCATAATATGGGCGTGCTGACAGATAATATTGTTCCAGAGGTTGCTTCTGAGGAATACATGACACCGGAAGCGATTGCTTTGCTGGCTGCAGCAAAAGAATTAGCACCACGTTTGCTTGAGCGTGCACAGACCACAGACGAACAGGGTATTGTCCCTCGTGAGTCTGTCAACGAAATGATGGAAGCGGGTTTGTTCCGTGCGCTGCAGCCTAAGCGTTGGGGCGGTTATGAGTTAGACCCTCGTGTATTTTACCGTATACAGATGGCACTGGCTGAAGGCTGTATGTCTACAGCTTGGATCTATGGTGTTATCGCTGTACACAACTGGCAGTTGGCTCTATTCCCTGAGCAGGCACAACAGGATATCTGGAGTAAGGATACCAGTACGCTAATCGCTTCTACCTATATGCCCGTGGGTAAAGTAGAAAAAGTGGAGGGGGGTTACAACTTCTCTGGTCGCTGGGGTTATTCCAGTGGTTCTGAGCATTGTGAGTGGATCTTCCTAGGTGCTCTAGTACCTAAAGAAGACGGTTCTGGCGAAATGGAGCACACCACTTTCTTATTGCCTAAATCGGATTACCGTATCGAAAAGAATTGGGATGTACACGGTCTGCGTGGTACGGGCAGTCACGATATTATTGTTGAAGGTGCGTTTGTGCCTTCTCACCGCACCCATAAAACCAATAATCACACGGATGAAGGTTGTCTGGGCCGTGAAACAAATCCTGGTTGGTTATACCGCGTTCCGTTTACCCAGGTATTTCAGCGTGCGGTATCGTCTGCCTGTATTGGTGCTCTGGACGGTGCGGTTAAAGAATTCCGCGAACGTTCTGCAGAGCATGTGGGTAAACATGGGGCTAAAACCGCAGAAGATCCTAATGCACAAATGGCGGTGACCGAAGCTATTGTGGCCAGCGACCAGTTGAAGTTGGTGTTGTTCCGTAACTATGCTCGCATTGTTGAGTGTGCACATACCGGTGATCAGATGACTGTTGAAGAGCGTTTGCTGCAGCGTGCTCAGTCATCTCTGGTTTCTAAACTGTGTGCTGAACGAGTCAGTGAGCTACTGCGGGCTTGTGCGGCAGCAGGTCTGTACAAGGCAAATCCTATTGAGCGTATTTTCCGTGATATTCATCAGGCCCGTGGTCATATTGCCAACAATGCTGACGCCTATATCCGTGCTCATGGTTCTGTCATGTTAGGCCTGCCTAACGCAGATCCATTTGTTTAATAAGCGCTTTTGTTTAGCGAGCCAAAAGTGTTGTGTTTTATAAATCTTATTGACCTTTTGGCTTGGCGTTCTACTTGTGTAAAAGTCGGAGGATATGCTGATGTCTGCATCTCGTTATCATAATTTAACCGTTAAAGCGGTGATTGATGAAACCCATGACGCTCGTTCTCTGGTATTTGATGTACCTGCTGAGTTGGCGGAAGCCTATCGTTATCGTCCGGGTCAGTTTTTGACATTGCGTTTACCTTGGCAGGGGCGACATCTACTGCGTTGTTATTCCATGTCGAGCAGTCCTGCTCTTGGCTCTAATATAGAGACAGGTCAGGATTCAACATTGCAGGTGACGATTAAACGGGTAGAGGGTGGTCGTGGTTCAAACTGGATTTGTGATCAGGTAAAACCCGGTGACCGCATAGACGTGATGCAACCGGCAGGAGTCTTTGTACCTGCTTCCTTTGACGGTGATTTTTTGCTTTGTGGCGGCGGCAGTGGTGTGACACCGGTTTACTCCATTATGCGCTCTGTCTTAGAGAAAGGTCAGGGGCGCATACGACTGATCTATGCTAATAGAGATGAAAACTCGGTGATCTTTCGGGAGTCCTTGAAGTCTCTGGCAGCACAATACCCGGATCGTTTAGAGATTATTCATCTACTGGATTCGGTACAGGGTATTCCTTCCCGTCAATTACTCAAGCGCTTGGCCGAACCTATGATCGATGCGCAGGCCTTTATCTGTGGTCCCGGCCCTTTTATGGATGCTATGGAAGCTGTGCTTGAACAGCTCGGTATGCCTGCAGGACGTGTTCATGTGGAGCGTTTTATTTCGCTGCCGGATGAAGAAGAGCGGGACGCCGCAATGGCGGCGGCTCTTGAGCAGTCTGCAGCAGAATCACCAGAAGGCGCAGGTGTTGATAGTGCGCAAGTAACCATTGAACTGGATGGCCAGGTCTACGAAATTGATTGCGCCGGTAATGAAACGGTACTGAAGGCAGCAGAAAAAGCCGGTCTTGAGTTACCTTATTCCTGTGAAGTGGGTATGTGTGCCTCTTGCCAGTGTGAGGTAAAAGAGGGCGAAGTTAAGCTGCTGGTCAATGATGTACTGGACGAACGTGATTTGTCGCGATCGCTGACATTAACCTGTCAGGCTGTGCCTATGACCTCAAAGGTTAAGCTACGTTATACCTGATGGTTTGATACCTATGTCACTTGATAGCTGGTGTCGTTTGATATTTGAGATAGATTGAGCGGCTCGATTTTTATCATATGTTTTATCCAAGCCTGGCAGGTTTTCCTGCCGGGCTTTTTACTGTTCTGCCCTTTGATATTTGACTCTTTGATCCTCAATTTTCTGTCTCCACTTTCGATTTGATCTCTTCAGGTCTAATAGCGGTTTATGACTGTTTAGTCTTTATGGACGATGGCAGTCATAGGTGTCTCTTTTACTCTGAAACTAACAAATTCTGTTCTGCCAAGAAGGCAAGAAAATAAAGATAAAAATGACGTAACAGGTCAATAACAGGAGACGACACATGCAAGCAGGTTTACAGGATAAAGTGGCATTTATCACAGGTGGCGGTAGCGGTATTGGTGCTGCGACAGCAGAGCGTTTTGCAAAAGAGGGTGCTCGTGTAGTGATCTGTGGTCGCCGTCAAGGGCCGTTGTCAGAAGTGGTTGATCGCATTAAAGAGCTAGGAGGCAATGCTGAAGCGGTTGTGGCGGATGTCAGTAAAGAAGCTGAGTTTGTTGGCGCGTTAGAAGATGTGGCCAAACGTTATGGTCAGCTGGATATTTTAGTGAATAACGCGATGGCTTTTACCTGGGGCAGCATTGAAGAGATGTCTACCGAAGATTGGCATGCCAACTTTAGTACCTCAGTGGACGGCACTTTCTGGGGCACCCGTACGGCTATGAAACTGATGAAGGCAAATGGCGGCTCAATCATCAATCTGGCGTCTATCTGTGGTGAGCTGGGTACCGCTTGGATGTCCGGTTATTCTGCCTCAAAAGCCGCGGTGATTAACTTCTCTCGTGCCGCTGCGGCTGAAGGTGCCTTGGATGGCATTCGCGTAAACGTTGTGATTCCTGCCGTGGTTGAAACACCGGCGACTGCGGGCATGTTGGATGATGAAAAATCCCGTCGTAATACCGAAAAGCTGATTCCAATGGGTCGTGTAGGCCAACCGGAAGAACTGGCCAGCGCCATTAAATTCCTGGCCAGTGATGATGCGGCCTATATCACAGGGGCAACCTTGCCTGTGGATGGTGGTCGCTCGGCGGTACTGATTACGGCGATGGATTGAGGTCTCTGTTATGAATGATATCAATACAAATATTAATGCAACCACAGAAGCACAAGCCGCTTTGCTGGAGCCTTTACAGTTAGGTGATATTTCGTTGGCCAACCGTGTGGTGATGGCGCCAATGACCCGTAACCGTGCGGATAGTGATGGTCTGGTGACGGATGCCATGGTTCAGCATTATGCCGACCGTGCAGAGGCGGGCTTGATTGTTGCAGAAGGCACCTGGCCCAGTGTGACCGGTCAAGCCTATTGCCGTCAGCCGGGTATTGAAACTCAAGCGCATATTGATGCATGGCGAAAAGTCACCGATGCCGTGCATACCAAGGGTGGCAAAATTGTGCTGCAGATTATGCATGCCGGTCGTATTGGCAGCAGTAAAATCAAACCAGCAGGTATTGAAAGTGTGGCACCTTCTGCTTTGCAGGCAAGAGGTGAAGTGTATACAGATGCTGCGGGTATGCAGCCCTTTGATATGCCACGAGCCTTGAGCACAGAAGACGTGCAAGCCGTAGTCGAAGAGCATCGCCAAGCGGCTATAAATGCCGAAAAAGCCGGTTTTGATGGTGTTGAGCTGCACTGCACCAGTGGTTATCTGCCTATGCAGTTTTTGTGCTCTAACACGAACCTGCGTACGGATCAGTACGGTGGTGATGCCGCAGGTCGTGCCCGTTTTGCTTTTGAATGTCTGCAAGCTATGTCTGAAGTATTAGGTGCGGGCCGTGTCGGTCTGAGGATGAATCCTGGTAACCGCTTTAATGACACTAAGGATGATAATCCGGTGGCAAGCCACGTAGAGCTGCTGCGCCAAGTAGCACCTTTAGGTCTGGCTTATCTGCATGTAATGCGCGCGCCCTATTCTAAAGATGAAGCCCGTCGGATCGATGCCTTTACTTTGGCTAAAGCGCATTTTAAAGGTGCCATTATTTTGAATGATGACTTTGATCCTGAATCTGCCGGAGAAGCGATCAGTGAAGGTCGCGGGAGTGCCGTTTCTTTTGCCCGTCACTTTATTGCCAACCCGGATTTGGTCAACAGAATTCGTCAGGGGCTGCCTTTGTCCGGTTTTGATCGCGATACTCTGTATACCCCAGGGGACAAGGGCTACAACGATTACCCAAAAGCTTAGATTTAGCATCTAGATTGGATTGAAATAGATTTGAGGACACAGATATGAAAGTACTGGTACCGGTAAAACGGGTGATTGATTACAACGTGAAAGTGCGTGTTAAATCGGACGAAAGCGATGTGGATCTGAACAATGTCAAAATGTCGATCAACCCTTTTGATGAGATCGCAGTTGAAGAAGCGGTGCGTCTGAAAGAGTCCGGTGTTGCCACGGAAGTGGTTGTGGTCAGCTGTGGTCCTAAGGCCTGCCAAGAAACACTGCGTGCCTCACTGGCCGTAGGTGCCGATCGTGCCATTCAGGTGGATACAGATGTGGCGCTGGAGCCTCTGGCAGTGGCTAAAACCTTAAAGGCTATTGTTGAAAAAGAAGCTCCACAACTGGTGATCTGTGGTAAGCAGGCCATTGATGATGACTCCAACCAGACCGGTCAGATGCTGGCTGCTCTGTTGGGCTGGGCTCAGGGCACATTTGCATCTGAACTGAAGTTTGACGGTGATTCTGCACTGGTAACCCGTGAAATTGACGGTGGCTTGGAAACTCTGCAGTTGAAAATGCCTGTGGTAGTGACCAGTGATTTACGTTTGAACGAACCTCGTTATGCTTCTTTGCCCAATATTATGAAAGCCAAGCGTAAACCCCTGGATGTGATTGCCATTGATGAGCTGGGTGTAGACACAGCGCCACGCCTGAAGGCGGTGCGTTATGCCGCACCTGCTGAACGTTCGGGTGGTGTGATGGTGGCTGATGTTGCAGAACTGATCGAAAAGCTAAGCCAAGAAGCACGAGTTATCTAAGGGGAGATCATGATGAAAACATTAGTAATTGCAGAACACGATAATCAGCAGCTGGCTCCTGTCACTTTAAATGTTGTTAAAGCGGCCACTGAGCTGGGTGGCGATATTGAGTTTCTTGTGGCCGGTGATCAGTGCCAAAGTGTGATCGATGAAGCGGCTAAAGTGAGTCACATCAGCAAGGTTATCCGTGTTGAAGCGGCACACTATGCTGATCAGTTAGCTGAAAACCTGACTCAGCTGGTGGTTGATCTAGTGCAGAACGAAGGTTTTGCTGCGGTACTGGCGCCGAGCTCAAGCTTTGGTAAAAATCTGGCACCACGGGTTGCCGCTTTACTGGATGTTGCTCAGGTCTCTGACGTTACTGAAATCAATGGGGTTGGCAAATATGTACGCCCTATCTATGCCGGTAATGTTATGTTGACGGTAGAGTCCCAAGAGCCGGTACAGGTGCTAACGATTCGTCCGACCGCTTTTGATAAAGTGGAGCTTTCAGGGGATTCTGAATGTGTTATTGCAGATGTGTCTGCTGATCAAGGGTTATCCCGCTTAGTCGGTCGCGAATTGAGCAAGTCAGATCGTCCGGTATTAGGTTCAGCGCCTATTATTGTTTCCGGTGGCCGTGGGCTGGGCAGTGGTGATAACTATCATCAGTTGCTTGAGCCTCTGGCGGATAAATTAGGTGCAGCATTAGGCGCTTCTCGTGCCGCTGTGGATGCGGGTTTTGTGCCCAATGATTATCAGGTGGGGCAAACCGGTAAAATTGTAGCTCCCGAGCTTTATATTGCAGTGGGTATCTCTGGTGCTATCCAACATTTGGCCGGTATGAGCGATTCCAAGGTCATTGTTGCCATTAATAAAGACCCGGATGCGCCTATTTTCCAGATTGCCGACTATGGTTTAGAGAGTGATCTATTTACCGCCGTCCCTGAGCTGACATCCGGTTTATAAAATACGAACTACCGAAAATCACGGGTTATTGGGAATCGATAATTATTTGAAATCAAGACAGACAGCCTCTGTGAAAACTTAAATATGGACTGCCCTTTATTAAAAGGGGGTAGTCTAATATCTATAAAAATTAATAAGTTAGACAGAGGCGGTTACAAGTTTATAACATTTTCGATGCTGCATTTAGGGGACATATGTTGTCTTGAATAGTATATTACTCTAGAGAATATGCTCTAAATATTCGGTTATAAAGACTAAGAATATAAAAACAACCTATGTAGTACGCAGTATCGGTTACGATCCAAATATGACAATAATAATAGGGGCTTAATTGTGGCACCGATTAATCTTGAACTGGAGCAATATGATCAATTGCTCAGTGAATTATATGATGCAGCCCAAGACAGCACTAGCTGGTCTGTTCCGCTGGAACGTCTTCGGGGTTGGTTTAATGCTAACTACGTTACCCTGATCCTGAAAGCGCCGAATCAGGATGATGAAGATGATCAAGGTCTAATGGTGGCCGTGGGAGGTCAGCTTAGTGGTAAGGGAAGTGTACAGTACCTGCCCTACAAGCACACTTTAACACCGTTTTCTAATCAACCCGTTGATAAAGTCTTTACGGTTGAAGACCTTATGAGTGAGGATGAATGGCGAGGAAGTGGCTACCGTCAGCACTGGTGTGCACCTAACGATGTTTATCATGTGATGGCCGTCGATATCTCTACACGTGATTCCGGTAATTTACGTTTCCGCATCACCCGTGGTGAGAATGACCCTGCCTTCACTAAAGAAAATAAGGAACTCTGTCAGTACCTATTGCCGCATATGCGCAGAGCACTGAATATACACAACCAGATTGATCGCAGTGAGTCTTTAGGGTCACTGTATTCTCAGGCCATTGGCCGTCTGTCTATTGCTACATTATTGATTGATGAGAATGGTCAGATACTGGAACAGAATTTATTTGCTCGTCAGATTCTGGACAGTGGAGATGGCTTGAAAGTTGTCGGGGGCCGTTTAGAGGCCTTCTATCCTAGTGATAACCGTGAACTGCGACGTTTAATTAAAGAAACCTTTTCCCGATCGCAGCAGCAGCAAGCGGAAACATTACCAGAGGCCATGTCGATTACGCGTCCTTCCGGTGAAGTGAACCTGGGGGTGGTTATTGAGGTTATTCCAAGCCAAGGCTGGGCGGAAGGTAAAGGGCAGTCGCAAGCCGTTGTCTATATCCGAGATGCTGTAGGTAAATCTCAAGCCAGTAGCGATGTGGCGAAAAAACTGTTTGGTTTAACCCCCGCAGAAACCGCATTGTCATTACAGCTAGCCAATGGTTTGTCATTGGAGGAAGCAGCAGAAGCGTTGAATATTCGCCGTAATACCGCCCGTGCTCATTTACGTGCGATCTTCTCCAAAACTGGCGTACGTCGTCAGACGGAACTGGTACGTATCTTCCTGAACAGTGTGGCAGCACTGGGGCATACGGATGATGAGTAACGATTGAGTTAAGCGCTTATCCCGATATTGTATAGTAGTTATTAACAAATACCCGGTTTGATAGCCGGGTTTTTTATTGTGGTTGTTTTTATTACCGTTGTTTTGAGAACTGATGTTTTTTGTCTTTTATTTTTCCCATATCGACCTATTCCTATTGAACTTATTCCTCCCTAGTCCAAACAAAGGATGTTGCTCTCTCGCTCAGTTCTAGAATGGATTCAGCAACAGATGCTATCCGTTGAAAATAATAATGATGATATGAATAGGGCTGCACACATGACACTAACAGGACGTCAAACCTTTGCCATTATGATCGCGGCCAGTTTTGCCTCGACCATTGGCGGTTTACCTTTTAATTCACTGCCTATCTTACTGGGTTCATTGGCGGACAGTTTTAGCTTAACGCCCCAGGAAACCGGTTTTCTGGGATCAGCGTGTTTTGCCGGTTTTCTGATGGGAACTTTGACCGCTGTTTTTATCATGGATCTGATCTCCTGGCGTTTTCTGACGGTGCTTTCGGCATTAGCGGCGGCCAGTGCTTTGCTGTTGTCTTCGACGGCTCCCATTGAACTGCAGATGCCGTTATGGGCCATCGTCGGTTTCTTTTCTGCACTGATGACCTGTTTGGGTTTGCGAATTATGGGGGAAATGCCCAATAAAGAGCGGGCATTGGGATTGCGCCAAGGTATTGAGTTAGGAGTGACTGCTCTGGTGCTATTTGTTTTACCCGCTTATGTCACGGTGCATTACGGTTATCAAGGCACGGCCATTGCCTTGATTGCGATTATCCTAGTGTTGAGCTTAAGTGCTTCTGCCTTGCCTAAAGGTAGTTCTATGCAAGAGCGTCAGCCGGGACTGCGGGAGCAGCTACGCCTACCAGGCATCGCTTGGGTGGCATTAATCGTATTTTTCATTTTTGGCGCAGGCAATATTGCCCTATGGGCATTTCTTGAGCGTATGGGTAATAGTCTGGAACTGGCCCCGGCTGAGTTGGGGACTGTTTTTGCGGTATTAAAACTACTAGGTGGTGTAGCCGCCTTTGCCATCGCCATAGTGGGTGATCGCTTAGGGATGCGCTTACCTTATGTGGTTGTTTTGGCCGTGGTATTAGCCGGTTTGGCTTTGTTGTGGAAAGCCGACGGTTTTATCAGCTTTGCCTTAGGTGCTTGGATCTGGGAAGTGGGTTTTACTTGGGGCTGTGTTTATCAGACCGCGACAGTGGCTCGTCTTGATCCGCAGGGGCGCGCCATTATGCTAATTCCAGCAGCTTTTGCCTTAAGCTCAATGGTCGGCCCGGCTGTTGCGGGGATGATCATTGCGGATGGTTATGGGCCTTTATTAATGTTAGCGCTGACTTCTACTGTGATTGCCGTAGTGGTAGTGGGTGGCATCATTGCCAAGTATGTTCGTAAAGGAATCCCCGAACCTATGGAAGTGGCACTGGTAGCGGATGCGCTTTGATTGAACTTGAGATGGACTAGTCGGGTTTATCCCAGATAATCCCGCCACTTCTCTGGCCTTATGCTAAGTGATTGAGTATTAAGCCAGAGAAGAGGTGAATAAAGCAGTGCTGGCAACAGGCCAGCGCTGCACCTATGACTTGGGATCAGTGAGTTTTAAAGCGATTAATCATCTGTTCCAAGTTATACACTTCATTTTCAATCTGTTCCGTGGCTTTAACCACATCTGTGGTATCGGTACGGGTTTTTCCGGCGATATCGGAGATACTGGTAATTCTTTGGTCGACGCTTTCTGCCACTTGATTCTGCTGTTCAGCCGCGGCGGCAATCATGGTATTCATGGAACTGATGGTATCAACGGCACTGGCAATTTGTTGCAGGGCCTCAGAGGCTTGCTCGGCCTGTTGAACACTGTCTGAAGCCAGTTCAGAACTTTGTTTCATGGAAATAACGGCATTCTTGGCACGTCCTTGAAGTTGTTCAATAATGGAGCGAATTTCTTCTGTGGATTCTTGAGTACGTTGTGCCAGTGTGCGTACTTCATCGGCTACCACGGCAAACCCGCGCCCTTGCTCCCCTGCTCGGGCCGCTTCAATGGCCGCGTTAAGCGCTAACAGATTAGTTTGCTCTGCAATACCAATAATCACCTCAAGTACTCTGCCGATCGATGAAGAATCCTCTTCAAGATGATCAAGCACAGTAGAGGTATCATTTAGCTGGCCAACCATGTTTTGCATCTGATTCACAGCTTTAGTTACCGTACCCATACCTGATTTTGCTTTGCTATCTGCAGTACGTGCGGCTTTAGAGGCTTGAATCGCATTGTTAGCCACTTCACCAACGGTCGCACTCATCTCATTCATGGCCGCTGCTACCTGATCAATATCCGTGTATTGGCGACCAACACCAGTTTCAACATTACGTGTAGCTTCGACCACGCTTTTACTGAACTCTGAAGTACGTTTTGCTGCCTGGCTGGCGTTATTGACGAGTGCGCTGACCTGTTCAACCATATTGTTATAGGAAGCAAACATTTGACCTACTTCATTATCGGTATGGGTCACCGTAAAACGATGGGTGAAATCGCCCTGAGATAAACACGACAGCCTTTTCTGCAAGCGCTCAATATTATCCATCAGCTGTTTAAGGCCGAAAATACGCCCCATAATAACGATAAAAACGATAATAATAATGCAGGTAAATGCCAGCATTAACTGGTTTTTGGCAATGGTCTCCGCAGCCGTAGTCATCATGCCTACTGCATGATTCATCTCTTTTAAGGTCGCTGCAGATTGTTGTTGGATTTTTTTGTTGAGTTCTATGGTTGGTTTTTCGATATAGCGGTTGATGGTTGATTTATAAGCGGCCCACAGTGTTTCTACTTTTTGCATTTGAGCCTGAACCTGAGGGTCTTCAACTGGGTTCATATTCAGAGAAGGGTTACCCTGAATGATATCCCTATGAGAGTTCTCAAACAGTTGCATTGTTTTTCGCAGACTGGTTTGATTTTCAATTCCAGCAGCTACTTGCATGGCTTCTTTGGCAATTTTTTGACTTAGCATACGCTGGCGACCCGCCATATTCAGGGTCTGCGGGTTGATGCTCATGCTTAAATATAAGGATATGCCGGAAGATAAAGCTAAGAGGAAAATTAGCGCATAGGAAAGCGAAAACTGGCTGTTTAATGTTTTTGCACCAAACAAGCGCAGGGTTTTATCGATAAATGAAGAAATTAAACTAAACATATTATTCCAGGCATTTTTTTGTAAAAGGGCTAAATGTATTTTTCTTGGTTTCAATAACGAAAAATATATTGGCAATATTTTATCAAGCGAGATAAGTCATCTTTATTGCAATTGAATAATAGATATTTTTTTCTGGATGGATTCTGGGGAGAAAAGAGTAGATTTAAATCTCATATGTCTGCCTTTGTGTGGGCTCTGCTACACCTTGATATAATTTTTATATTGTTTAGGTGCTTAGGTATGTAAAAATGAACTCCGTTTTCAGTTACTCAAAATCCCTGTCTCTAAGAATTTCGCGCGGCATTATCTACTATTATTGACCGCAATAAAACTAGGGTTTTTACTGGGTTTTGCGATATTTTGATTTGTGCGCCTTTTCTTTACGCGGTTTTCCATTATGAATTTGAATCTATTCATCCGTTTGCGGATGGTAATGGCCGAATGCTCCGTTACTCTTGAATGGAAATATGAGAAAAATTTGTTTAGCTGCTTAAAATTTCCACCACTT
>JAKZRG010000015.1:0-202057 GCA_047518265.1 Oceanospirillum sp. | reverse complement strand
CTTTGCCGTTGAATGGCACGGCGATGGTTACGGGCGTGCATATACTGGTTTAGAGAACCATGAAAATATCTTCTTTAGTAAGGAAGGTAACGATACTCTGAACGGCTCGACTAAAACCGATATCTATGTCTTTAACCGTGGCGATGGCAGCGATACTATCACGGATACAGGAGGAATTGACTCTATCCAATTTGGAGAAGACATCAGCTTTGGAGACTTAGAAGTTATTGCTGATGGAGATAATATCCTTATCACTCTACTACAAGATGGAGTAGCAACCAGTGATAAAATTACGATCAACAATGCCAATATCAATAGCTCTGCTTTTGTAGAAACCCTGCGACTAAATGATGGAAGCGAGAATCAACTCTCTAATCTTATTAGTGTACAGGACCCTTTAGATGGTCCCGCAGATACCTATACCTATAATAGAGGCGATGGATCAGAGACGATCACCGATACCGGTGGCCTTGATGTCATTCAGTTCGGTGAAGGCATCACCCGTGACGATATCCTGATCGCCCGTAACGGTGACGCGATTGTTGTTGCTGTGCTGCAAGACGGTGTTGAGATGAACGATTACATCACCATCAACAATGCCCGCATTGATGACAAAGCTTTTGTGGAAACCCTGCGCCTGCATGACGGTTCAGAATACCAAGTGGCGGATATCATCAGTGAACAAGGGACTCTGTACGGTACTAAGAACGGTAATTCTGTTTACGGTACGGATCAGGATGATGTGATTGATGCTCAGGAAGCGACCGATACGGTTTACGCGGGTACCGGTGCTGATACTGTGATATTGGGTCTCGACAGTGGTAATAACACCCTGCACGATATCGATGAAGAAGGTGTTCGTGACCGCATCCGCTTGGAAGAGGGTATATCTCAGGATGATATCCGCCTGACGCAATCCGGTAACAACCTGATTCTGAAGTTAGAACAGGATGATATTGTCATCGGTAGTCATACCCTGACTAACGGTGCACTGGATACCAACTTCCTGTTTGAGGATTTGGAATTCAGTGACGGTACGGTGGTCGCGCTTAGTGATTTCGCCATTGAATGGCACGATACTACAAGCCGTTCTCACGGTGACTTCACTGGCCTAGAAGATCATGAAAATACCTTCTACGGTTACACCGGCTACGATGACTTTATCGGCTCAACCAAAACCGATACCTATGTCTTTAATCGTGGCGATGAGGTCGATACCATCACCGATACCGGTGGCATCGATGTCATTCAGTTCGGTGAAGGCATTACTCGTGACGATATCCTGATTGCCCGTAATGGTGACGCGATCGTTGTTGCTGTGCTGCAAGACGGTGTTGAGATGAACGATTACATCACCATCAACAATGCCCGCATTGATGACAAAGCCTTTGTGGAAACCCTGCGCCTGCATGACGGTTCAGAATACCAAGTGGCGGATATCATCAGTGAACAAGGGACTCTGTACGGTACTAAGAATGGCAATTCTGTCTACGGTACGGATCAGGATGATGTGATTGATGCTCAGGAAGGTTACGACACCGTCTACGCAGGTACCGGTGCTGATACTGTCGTACTGGGTTATGACAGTGGCAATGACACCCTGCACGATTTCGATGAAGAGGGTGTCCGTGACCACATTCGTATAGAGGCAGGTATTACTCAAGACGATATCCGTCTGACGCAATCCGGTAATAACCTAGTTCTGCAGTTGGAGCAAGATGATGTAGTGGTTAATAGCCATACCCTCATCAATGCAGTACTGGATACCAACTTCCTATTCGAAGACCTAGTATTCAGTGATGAGAGTGTGATCGCGCTTAGTGACTACGCCATTGAATGGCACGATACTACAAGCCGTTCTCACGGTGATTTCACCGGTATGGAGAATCATGAAAACATCTTCTATGGCTACACCGGCTACGATGACTTTATCGGCTCAACAAAGACAGATATCTATGTCTTTAATCGCGGCGATGAGACCGATACCATCATGGATACTGGTGGTGACGATATTATTCAGTTCGGAGAAGGTATTGCCGCATCTGATCTTAAACTAATCACTAACGGCGATGATCTGGTATTACAGATTTGGAACGAAGGTGTGCAGTCCTCTGATCAAATGACCATGGTTGATGCATACGCGGACGAAAACTATCAAGTGGAGAACATTAACTTTGCAGATGGTACCAGTACCACCCTGCTTGGCTTGATGGGGTTATCGGAGGATCCATTACTGTAACTATCTAAAAACTGTAACTGTCTAGAAGATGCTCGGTGTAGACGTACACCGAGTATTCTATAGATTTGAGGGTCAGACCTTTTACGAGGTTCTGGCCTTTTTATTTCTTAGGGCTCTGCTGTATAAGTTTCAACAAGGTTTACATAAGGATCAAAAGCTCTTTATTACCCCTTATTCCCCCCCTTTTCTTCCTTCTGATTCTGACCCAAAAGATAGCTATCCACAGCTTTATGAAACTCTACTTTTAGCTCGGAGAGGCCAGCCCCATAAAAAAATATCTCTTGATCGATCCCTGTTACCTTGCCAGCCAAACAACCCTTTTCAGAATCAAAATCAACTTCAGCGGCATAACCCCGATAAACAATAATACTCACAACCTAGCTCCAAAATTCACACAAAAATGGATCGACTCTCTAATTTTATCCCTATAAACAGAAATTATCGATCCAGGGGAGTATTATTCATTGAGATCTTCCCAGTTAACCTTAAATGCCTCTCTAAGCTCTATCCGTTTAGCTTTACGCTATATTGCGGTAAGGCAAAAATAAAAGAGGTGCCTTGATTAAGTTGGCTCTGCACATCAATCCCTGTTTTATGCAGTTCTAGAATACGTTTCACGATGGCTAAACCTAAGCCTGTGCCAATTTTCTCTGCGGGTTCTTGTTGCTGAGATTGATAGAAACGCTCAAAAATATAGGGGATTTCATGGGTTTGAATGCCTTTTCCTGTATCGGAGACTTCTATTAAGGCATTCTGAATATCTCGATCAACCCTGATATCTACCTGCCCATTTATTGGGGTATGTCGTATGGCATTATCAATCAGGTTTTGCAGTACCCGATGAATCAAAGCAATATCGGCCACCACAAAACAGTCTTCTTCCTCGTGATGGATATTCAAACGGATCTGCTTTTTCTCTGCCGCTAAACCAAACTCCTGCACACAATCATGCACCAGCTCTAACAGAGAAAATGGCTCTAGGTTTGGCTCTATACCTCCGGCCTCTAAGCGCGCCAGTTCAAATAATTCCTTAACTAATTGCCCCAAACGTTGACTGTGTTTATGAGCGATGGTCAGGTATTCCTGACGTTCTGCTTCATTTAAGGAGGCATTTTTTATAATCAAGGTTTCAATATAGCCCTGCATCGCCGCCAGAGGCGTACGAAGATCATGAGAAACATTGGCAATCAGCTCACGGCGATTCTCATCCAAGGTACGTAATGATTCAAACTGCTGAGCGATATGTCGCGCCATCTGTTGAAAGGTTTCATTCAGTTGTTCAACTTCATCTCCTTTTTCAGAAGATTGAGGAGATGCTATTCCTTCAGCGTCAGGGGATTTATCTTGGCTTGGCTGATTTAAAAGATCTCCGGTCAAGGCGTTAGTCGAAGGATTATTAAGGTCAAAATCACTGACGTTTTTACGTAATTGGGTCAATCGACGGGTTAGAAAAAAGAATAAGATACAGCCGACGATTGCCGCGAGCAGAACGCTCCCCAAGATCATTAAACCGCCCATCTGCATTACATAGCTGTCCATAACCGATGTACGCAATTCTTGATACAGCTGGCCACCAATAATGGCATAAACATAACCCATGGGCTGATCATCATTACCCCCTTGAGTGTCTGAGCCATTCAAAGGAAAAACAGAGAAAGTATTGGCTTTATCCGGTTGGCGAGGGTCATCCCCTAAAATAGGAAAAGGGCGAGAATTATTTAAATAACTTTCTAGAGGCTCTATATCAACAACATCCAACTGTACGGAATCAGGTGCCAAGCGATGACTTAAAATACGTCCCTGACGATCCAGAATATAGATCTCCAGACTGGGGTTTAAGATCATCGCCCGTGCGGCCAAATCATCCATGGCTTTTTCATCCACGGCACCATTTAGCATTAAGGGTTTCTGCCCTGCCACGTACATAGCCACCGGTTGATTTAAACGCTGCATAATTTCTTGGCTGTATTTTTCGCTCATCCACTGAGAAAGAAATAAAAAGCTGGCCGCTAATAACACCACGAGCAGTAAAAAGACGGCACTCAAACGAGTATATAGGCTGTTAAACACAGGAGGTCTCCTGATCATCGGGAGGATTAAACAGAGCGAATCAGATTAGCTTGTAACCCACACCCCAAACCGTTGTGATCAACTTAGGTTTGGTGGGATTATCTTCGATTTTGGCTCTAAGACGATTGATATGGGAGTTAACAGTATGCTCATAACCTTCGTGGCCATAACCCCAGACACAGTTCAAAAGGTGGGCTCGGGAGAAAACATTACCGGGGTTATGCAAAAAATAGCTTAACAGCGTAAATTCTTTCGCTGTCAGATCTAGTTCCTGACCATTTTTGGTGACTTTATGGCGTTGACTGTCTAGCTCAATACTTTTATCCGGTGAATAGATAATCTCTTCCGTACTAGCTGACACTTTCTGCTCCGGTTGGCGCAGGCTGACATCCATACGACGGAAAATAGCTCGAATACGTGCCAGTAATTCAATCACACTAAAAGGCTTTGTCACATAATCATCCGCACCGGACTCAAGCCCTAACACCCGATCCAACTCACTGGATTTACTGGTCAGCATTAAAACCGGTACATAGTTTTGCTCACTACGCAGCTGTCGGCAGAGCTGTAAACCATCTTTACCCGGTAGACGCAGATCCAAAACGATAAGATCCCAGTAATGTTCACTGGCTAGCTGATAACCCACTAATCCGTCCCCTGCTACCTGCACCGTTTGATACTGATCTTTCAAGTGCATTTGGATTAAGCTGGCAATATCAGGATCATCTTCAACCACAAGAATCCTGCGGGCTTCCCGTTCGGGATCGGTGGAGAGGTTTTGTGGCGAAATGTTATCAGACATAAGACAACCTTACAGATGACTCGATATTGAGGTTTGATAGTTGCAGCTTAGGATAGATACGCACTCAACAACGTAACCGATGCACTCTTTTTATCGACGTCCATACTCCTATATGACATTCCACTGGGGTTATAGGAGTTTAAGCCGTCGGCATAAACTCCCATTTCACACTAATACCCGATTAATGAGTACGAGTAATCGTGATTTGTGTAACAGGATTATCCCAGCGATGCATTTCACTCAAAGCGGAACCGGTTAAGCCATCATCAGCGCTCACCACACCGGAGTGCATGCTGACCATATCGGACAGATCATCCCGAGTAGCATTAAAACCTTCACCACCACCGGCCGGGCCTGGAATGGTTGCAGCGGTCTCAGTATTGGCTTCCGTTCCAGTATCATAGCTTAGGGTATTGAAGCTGATACTCTCCCCCGCTCCTAGATCTTCCAGCATAACGCCATTCAAAGCGGTGATAGCATCATTGGTATTCACCAGCATACTCACTGTACTCAATAGAGCACCACTCACCATCTCTCCTTCGACCATTAGGGTAAAGGTCTCACTACCACCAGGGGCTAATGCACCTGCTGCGCTGGTTGTGGATAAAACATGGCTATCCGCATCGGCCGCTGTGATTAAATCACTGTTATCACCGCCTTCAGCTAGTTTTTCTAAGGCTTCAGAAGCAGCTGATCCGACAGAGAATACGTGATATCCCGAAGTATGCACCACTAAGGCGGTAGGCGATAATGGCTGTCCTGCGGTTAAGTTGGTGACTTTCACCTCAAAGCTACGATCCGCTTCTGCGCTGTTATTGTTACTACTGCTATCATTATCACTATCGCCGCAGGCCACTAAAGCCCCCGCCATAGAAACTAACAAAAAGCCTTTTGCTAACGTATTTAATGAACTATTCATCAGTCAGGCCTCTAGTTGACAGTGATCACAACACGAGCGACAGGATTCAACCAACGGTGAACAACAGAATCGATATCACTGCTGCCACCGTTTGCATCCGTATCCCCTAAGACATTACGATGAATATGCACATAACCTTCGACAGTAGCCGCAACACCTGTACCGTTACTGCCCGCAGCGGTATCAATTGGTCCAGGAGCAGGGAAACCGGCTTCACCGGGAGCACCGCTACCTCGTAGTTCATTGTTGGCTTCCGTTCCTGCATCATAGGCATTCACGTTATAGGTATAAGTGCCTGGAGTAGTAGGAATCGCCATACTATTCATAGCCACAAAACCATCATTGGTTGGTAGCATCATGCCCACAATAGAAAGGTGAGTATTATCAGGATTGGCATCGGTATTTAAACTAGTAGACGTACTGCTACCCGGTGCTAACAAACCTGCTGCAGGATTTTCCATAACCACGGCGCCAGCAGCACTTAAGTCAGCGCTTAAACCTGAGATATCACCGCCTTCTGCCATAGCCTGCAAGTTACTGCTAGCGGCTTCACCTGAAGTGAACAACATATTGGCCGGTGCGTGGGCACCCACCAGTAGAGGGGTAAAATAAATGCCCCGAGTCAGATTGGTTACATCAACAGTAATATCGGCCGCTTGGGTCGTCATACTGGCACCTAGCAGCATGGCACTCAGTAAGGTAGGGCGTAGAAATTGAGTCATGATGTCATTCCTTTCAGGGCATTCAGTTGTGAGAGCAAACCAGTGAATCATTGGCAACCGAAGTAACGGTTGGGACTGGCTTAACTTTCGCCCTTTAACTGAATAACTTCCTCACAAAAGTATCACAAGACTTTAAAATCTTGATAACAGATATCTAGTAATGAAAAAAATCTTATATTTCATAATGTTACAGGCAAAGACAAACTTAACTTAATTCTCATATCCGAGAACACGTTCAAATGATATTATTGATAACAATTATCATTACATACAAATCACTTGAGCTCACTACATGGATAAGACGGTTTACGCCCCATCTATGTCATTACTTGAAGGAAGGGAAACCCGCACAACCCCCAGCCCTTCATTAGCCAAACAACAAAAAGCAGTTCTGGAACAGATGTATCAGGATTATCGTCAGGAGGTGATGCAACACCTGTTATCCTTGGTAAAAAATCACAGCATTGCAGAAGAGCTACTACAAGATACCTTTGTCCGTTTGTCCAAAGTTCCCGCCATAGGCATGATACGCCAACCCCGCCCTTTTCTGATGAAGACCGCAAGTAATCTGGCGATGGATTATTTCCGACAGCAGAAAAAGCAACCCTTATTGGAAACAGAAGATGCTTGTGCGGAAGTAATTGATCCAACACCAGAACAACTGGAACTGGTTGTCAGTGCACGGCAGAATCAACAACTGAAACACGCCATTCAACAGTTACCACCACGGGCAAAAGAAGCCTTAATGTTGGCTAAGTTTAAAGAAATGACTCTAAAGGAAGTAGCCAGAGAGATGGCCATCTCACAAACTATGGTGGAAAAGCACCTGAAAACCGCACTACAACACTGCCGTAGCGCGCTAACTTCAGGTGGACATTAGAATATGACAACCCATACCCATTCATCTAACGCTCTCCAAGAGAAAATGCTTGAACAAGCCAATCAATGGTTACTGCATTTACAGGAGAATCCTGAAAATGAGCAGCTACTGGCTGAATTTCAGCACTGGCTGGACGAGGATGAAAAACATGAAGCCTGTTATTTGGAAGCCGTATTACTCTGGCAGGAGATAGACGCTGCGACCTGTGAACTGCAAACAGAAGAAAGACAAAAAGCCGTTCAACAAAACACTCTAAACCAGACCACCTCAACTCTTGAGAAAATCCCCCCCAAGCGCCACGTTGTCAGTAAACCAATAGCCTTGAGCGCTGCTTTTTTAAGCTTAGTACTACTAACTGTTCTGACTTTACCTAAGCATATCTGGCTACAACCTGATATTGCCACGGGTATTGCCCAGCAACAAACAAGAACCCTCAGCGATGGCAGTATTCTGCATATTAATGGCCAATCCGGAGTCAATATTCACTTCAGTGAAACAAGTCGAACCGTAGAACTATTATATGGCGAAGCATTTTTTGAAGTAGCCTCCGATTCCGAACGCCCTTTTCAGGTAATTGCTCAAGATGTTTCGGCCCAAGCCATTGGCACCGCCTTTAATATTAAATATCTCGATGAGGGCATCGAAACCACTCTGACTGAAGGCAAGCTGAAACTGGAATTAGCCACTCAAAAAAGCCTAATTCTACGGGCAGGTGAACGAGTACTTTGGCATGATTCAGAAGGAACTCAGCGCAGTCAGGGGCACAGCCTTTATTTACCAGATTGGAAGCGTGGTCTGTTGCGCTTGGATAATATGCCTCTGATCGATGTACTGACTCGGTTGAATCGTCAATACCCAGTCACACTGAAATTAGTAAACCCCGCGTTGGCCAATAAGCCCATCAAAGGGATTTTACCTCTGAATGATCTAGAAACTACTTTGACTGTTTTGGAAACAACACTTGCGGTCAAACTGATCCGGTTTTCTGACCAGTTGATTTTATTGCATTAATTTTTTTATTTTTTGGGGTTGGGTCTTTCTCTCTACTGACGTCTTAATAGTGTTGAAAATGATAAATATTATCTTTTGAATTTGCATTTCAAGATAAACCATTAATACTATAACAGGAGCGCCGGATGACCCTTCCGTGTTTCAATGCCCTACAGGCTGCCATTAAACAACATCATAATCGGATGTATAATAAAACCCTGGCAGTAGGTTTGCTCTGCTCTGCCGTGGCAATCACGGGCATTTCTACCGCTCAGGCACAAAGCAACCCAAGCGTATTACAGCAGAGCCTAAGCTGGAATATTCCTGGACAAACACTGGATCGTTCCATTACTGATCTGGCTGAACAGGCAGGTTTAGTCATCCTATTGCAACCGGGACAGCTACAATCCAAACAGGCTAAACCACTACGGGGCCAAATGAATGTCGAACAGGCATTAAACTCTCTACTACAGAACAGCGGTTTTGCTTATAAAATCGGTTCCGGTAACCGTTTAATCCTAAGCGCCAAAAGCACTCCGCTTTCTATGGCACGAGAGGAAGCAGAAGATGTGGTGATTGTGGGTAACTGGTTATCCAATACTGACAGCCGTAGCCTGCAAAACTTTCCAGGCTCCCGCCACCAGTTAACGCAGGAAGACATTGAAAAGGTTGGGGCAGTATCTCTAACCGAAGCTTTTCGAAAAATACCGGGTATGCAAGTACGTGTTCCTGCTGAAAGTTATGGTGCGAATCATGCTCTGAGTGTCGGTGTCCGTGGTCTGAAATCTCGCTTCTCAGAAAAGTCCACTATTCTGATTGATGGCATGCCACTGTCCTTCGCACCTTATGGTCAGCCACAACTGTCTATTGCTCCTATCAGCCTGGGTAATTTGGCCGCTATTGATGTAGTTAAAGGCGGGAGTGCCGTGCGTTACGGCCCACAAAATGTGGGCGGTGTGATCAACTTTGTGACACCGGATATTCCAGAAGAGACAACCACCCGTATAAAGCTACGGGGTGAGACGGCCATTGATGATGGCAAGGATGGCACCCTAGGTCAGGTTAATGCCTTTTTTGGTGGTCAGATCAGCGAAGATACAGGTTTGGCTCTGATCTATTCCGGTAGCCACGGCGATAGTTTCCGGGAAAATTCCGATGAAAATATCAACGACCTGATGTTAAAAGCCGAAACCTGGTTATCCGATAGTGAAAGCCTAGAAGGCCACCTACGTTATTTTAAAGCCAAAACCGATATTGCTGGAGGCTTAAACGAAGAGCAGTTTAAACAAGATCCTTATCAATCCCGTTACGACTACAACCACTTTGAAGGTGATCGTACCGAGGGCCGTATTCGCTATACCAACGAACTCAGCGACAGCCAAGAGTTTGAAATTCAGGCTTTTTCTTCTAATACCTACCGTCTATATGGTCTACAATTTAACCCAGATTCCCGTCAGCGTTATGACGAATGGGGTCGTGAATACGATGTCTTTGGCATAGAACCTCGCTACAGTCAGCTGTTTGAAGCAGGGGATACGCAACATGAGCTGTCTGTCGGTTATCGCTTTGTAAAAGAAGAAGCAGATCTGACCCGTTATCGCTGGAATAACTTTGCAGCAGGGGATGCACCTAAATCTATCGAAGGTATTTTACGCAGTGAAGACAAAGCAGGCACCACAGCACATGCGGCCTTTATTGATGACCGTATCGGCTTTGGGGCTTGGGAGATCACACCGGGTGTGCGTATCGAAAATGTGGAAGTTTACCGGGATAGTCTGATCCGTAAAAATAACCCCAATGATTTCCGTAACGAAGAAAGCTATACCGAAGTACTGCCGTCTTTAAGTGCCAGCTATATGGCATCACCGGCATTAACTCTGTTCAGTAACTACAGCACCTCCTTTGGTACTCTGCAGCATCTGCAGTTATCGGACAATACCGATAACGACCTAGAGCCAGAAATTGCCAAAACGGTTGAACTGGGTGCCCGTTATAAAAACAATGGCTTAAATGCTGAAATCACGCTGTTTAATATCGACTTCGACAATAAACTGCAGTGGAGTGATGACCTAGGCCACCACGTAAACAAGGGTGAAACCCAGCACTATGGTATCGAATTGGGTGCCGCCTATGATATCAATCAAGCCATCAACGTATACGGCAACCTAGCCTATACCCAAGCAGAATTTAAAGAAGGTGATGTTAAGGGTAATGAACTGCCCTATTACTCCAACGTCGTCGGCAATGTAGGGGTTGAGCTGCAACAGGACAAATGGCGTTATAACCTAGACGCTTACGGCCAGTCCTCCCAGCATGCGGACAATGAAAATACCAATGAACTGACCGTCGTCAACAATACCTACTATCGTGGCAAACTGCCGGGGTTTGTTATCTGGACAGCTCGCGCCAGCTATCAGATCTCTGAAGGTGCAAAAGCCAGCAAGGTCTCTTTTGGCGTGAAGAATCTGTTTAACAAGGATTACTACACCCTGAGTGGCCCGGATCAGCCTTATGGTGCCGGTATCAGTGCAGGCGCACCTGCCACCGCCTTTGTCGAACTGGATATGGCGTTCTAAGTTATATATTTAAGCGTTAGTAGCAACCCTGCTAACGCTTAAGACACTGTGTTTTTCTCTGCACTCAATCGTAAACTCCACCCGTAATCGCCGGGTGGAGTTTGTTTTATTGCGGGAATATCAGTAGTAAAATCCCTCTAATTCTATATCTAAGAACAATTCATCTTAAATCATAGCATTCATGCTTATCTCTCCTTAAGGAGTTTAACTTCCACAACCTAAGTACGATTAATGAGTATTTAACGATGCAGCTTTTTAACCAACAATAATCCTGCAACTCCATTATTAGACAGCTTTCCTAGAGGGTTCATTATATTATCTGCAATTAGTTTCGAATAGTGTGAACTTAAAATCGGCAAGAGTATTAGTGATACCAGAATTAAAACAATCACTTGCCATCCACTATCAATGTAAGAATATACTCCTAATGCCAACATTCCTTTCATTACAAAGCCATGCGACACATATACATACAATGAGTCCTTACCATATTTTGTGTAAAAATATTTCTCTTTTTGCACCATTGTTAGTAATGAAAGCCCAAGAATAATCGCTAATATATAAATATAACCCCGGATCACCACCCCTTGTATCCAGTCAGAACCTAAGCTTGAATATGACCAGCTGCCATATAACCATCTAACATCAAAGCCCTTACTATCAAAAGCAACTGAAACGGCGATGAAAATTAAAGCCATAATGCTAAACCCAATTAACCTGCTAACACTATTTTCTTTTATTTTCCTCATAATTATTGAGTGTTTATAATGCCCAACTAAGAAGAAGGGGAAAAACACAAAGGTTCTGGAAAATGACAGGTTATAGCCATAATCATTTACACCACTAGCAAAACCAGCTAAAAGAGATAGCATAATAGGGTATTTAAACTGTGCAAAAACAGGCAACAACACCCTCCATAAAATGAGACTAAACAGATACCATAGTATCCAGTACGGTACTAATGGAGAGATAGCAAATGAATCTCTAGAAAAGATATAAAAGTCGAAGACAGAATAGGCTAACTCTAATGATACGTATGGAATAATCAACCTACCCACAAGATTATACACCATCACATCATCAAGTTTTTTTGAAGACATCACACCTGAAACATAAGCAAACATTGGCATATGAAATAGGTATATGTAGATATAGATAGGTTTCAACCAATCATACTTACCCATTAAAGGCTCAATAGTATGGCCTACAACTACCAGAGCAATTAATATAAATTTTAAATTATCTAATGATAGATCCCTCATACACCACCCTTATAAATAAAAATTCATACCCATTCCAATTATTTATTGAAAGGATTCTACCCGATCTTTAGTCATTGGGTGTGTTGATAAATAACGACGCCACTCAAGACCATCGCTATTATCATCTGTAATCTGTTGTTTATCCTCAGTCTTATCTTTTTCACTCTGGTTGGCTTCTAGCCTTAACATCAGATCACTGAAACGATGTGTTGGAATGTTTCTAGCATTAAGAAACTCTAGAGCATAATGATCCGCTTCTTCTTCGTAACCTCGGGAATAGGCCAGCTCCGCCAAGAGTACCGGCAAGGTTAGGACTAACTCTGAGTTACCGGACATATCTCCTGTCATCATGGCTAGAATAAAAATATACAGGGAGTTTTGTACTAAGCGCCTTAAGCTATGTTTATGTTTTACATGACCAATTTCATGACCCAAGATCGCTAACAATTCATCGTCGTGAGCTGCTAGAGCAACAATCTCATCAGTAAAAATAATCTGACCATTAGGTAGGGCAAAAGCATTAGGCCCCATCAAACTACTACTGCGAAAATCCACTTGAATCCGCAAATCTTGATGGCTCGCAATCGCTTCAGAAAAGTGCTGACGTAATGCTTGCTGACGCTCATCCGTTAGCTGACTAGGCGCCAACAGTTTTTGCTCCAACAGCATGAGCGTTTCTTTTGACGACTGATCCAAAAGCTCTGCCGGTAGTGCCTTAGCAATAGACTGAGATACAGCTGGGACACCGTATTGCGCGGTTCCCCATACCATAAGCACAACGAGCAACAGTGTCAGTGCAACAAAGCTCAGATTAGACTCTAAACGATGCACCAAACCTGAAAGCATGCCCGGCCGATATGCCCTAATCCATTGATCTACTGCATCATTATCCAAGGTTTCAACGGACTGTCCGTCGGGAAAATTCAGATAACGAGGGCTATTTGCTAACCGAGAAGATACCGTAATGGATTGCTGATTCATTTGATGCAATAAAACATTATCGTGCTGATCAAAAACACAAAATAAGCCATTATCATCCAGCTCTAAACGGACATCGGTTTTACTAGAACCTCGCCCGTCATACCATTGACCCACAAACTGCTGCATCTATTCTGTTCTCCATCCTATGGGAGTATTTTTAGCTATATGGAGGCTGCTATAAATCCAAAACTATAAAGCCAAGCTAGAAACCAACATCCATATCAAATACATCGCCCAGTTCCTCGCCCAAAGCTGAAATATTATCTTCTTCAGCAGCAATAAACCCATCCAGATCAGCATGAGTGTTCAATACCAAATGATCCGCGCTGTAATGCGCCACCCTTACTTTTGCCCACGGAAGATAAAAACCCAATGTCAGCAGGGTCAACAAGCTATTAATCACAACCATCTTTAAATAAGACATATCACGCCAATTGCTATGGAAGCTAAAACTCCCTTCATGCAAGACCGTGTTGTTATACGTCAGATTAGTAGAGCGAACAGAGATAAAGGTCATTAAATAAAGGTATGCGACCATGGAGGTAATACCGGTCAGTACAGGAGTTATTAAATTCAATCCCCCACCTATCAGTAGAGCTGCCAGAAAAACGCCTCCCGCAGCAATGTAGATCATATAGAACTTTTTATAACAGGGAACCAGATTAAACTTTGCGGTACCGTAACGGGTATTATCGATAATAAATTGTCTCTGCTTATACATTGCCAGAGGCATCAATAAACCTAGCGTTAAGATTCCTGCTAACGGCCATAAAAGAAATACCTGAATAGCAGGCCAAAGCGTGCCATCAAAACCAAAGCGAATATTACGCCACGCTGTCATACGTCGATTAAATCGAAGTGAACGAATGGCCACCCATGGTAAGACTGCTGTAAATAGTAAACCTAAACCAATACCGACGGTCGGATAGAGGTTAGATACTACGGAATAAATAGCAAAAATAACGACCGCGATAATCCTCCCCTTAAGAATGGTTAACGGATTAGCAAGATAGGCAAAGCGGCTATTAGCAACCTCTGTATGACCGTAAAAGTATTGTGCATTACGTACTTTAGCCCAAGCGCTATAGATTCCCAGGGTCACTATAGTCAATAAAATATTAACGATCCAAATACGAAAATATTCAGAGCCATTGCCATAAAAGGAAAATGGTAGGGCGCTATTTTCTGCAGACATGGCCGCTGCAATTTTTTCTTTGGCCTCTGTCGAAGATTGAGGGGTATAAGACGTTTGATCAGAAGATATTGGAGATTCTTCGGCTAGCATGGCCGCGGCAATATTTTCCTTAAGGCGCTTGTTTGACTCATCAGAAGACTCTTCAGCTATGAAGTCCTTTGACGGTATCTCTTTTGTAATATTTATAGGCTGGGATTGAGTCGGGCTTGGTGGGATAGAAGCACTTTGATTAAGGGGCTGTTGATTAGAAATTGGCAATAAGTGAGCAGCGGCACCAATACTTTCAAGCTTGCTTATAAACTGATTAGCAACATTTTCAGCCACATCTTTTTTAATAACCACATTGCCTTTGCTAAAAATCTGATCCGTTTTATCTTCTGCTAATGAAAATAACTTGGAAAATGATTCTTTGACATGCTGAAGTTCAAAGCCATCAAGTACTACACCACTGACAACAACATTATAACGCTCTTCGTAACCGGATGCAGACATACAGCTCTTCCTTGATATTCTTTTACTAAAAAACGGCCGCCATTATGCTAACGACAGCCCCTTCTAGTAAAGCAGATAAATTAAAAGCTTAATGCCATCAAACGATCAATGAAGCTATACCGGCACCAGAGCCGGTGTTCCGGCCACAGGATCGGGGTGGATCTGTGCCTCCAGATCAAACACTTCTTGCAACAGCTGTTGAGTCAATACTCGTTCAGGTGTGCCCTGATGTTGTAACTGTCCCTGTTTTAATACGACCAACTCATCACAATAACGGGCCGCCTGATTCAGATCGTGTAAGACTACCACAATGGTTTTTCCCCCTTGATTCAATTCACGCATCAGTTTTAACAGCTCTATCTGATGGGATATATCTAACCAAGTGGTGGGTTCATCCAGCAGAACCAGATCTGTTTTTTGCGCCAGTATCATGGCAATCCAAGCCCGTTGACGCTGACCTCCCGACAAAGCGGTAGCCGGTCGATCAGCCAGGTCCTGCAAGCCCACTTGCTGTAGTGACTGGCAAACAATCTGCTGATCCTGCTCGGTTAACCGCCCCCAACGAGATCCCCAGGGTGCACGGCCATAACCGACCAGTTCAGCAATCGTCACCCCTTCCGGTGTAATGGGTGCTTGCGGTAATAGAGCTAGTTTACGAGCAACAGCACGGGTATCCAGTTGATGCAGGTCTTCTCCCTGCAAGAGCACTTGCCCCTTTTCTGGCTTTAATATACGAGCAATCGATTTCAACAAGGTCGATTTACCACAACCATTAGGGCCAATCAGGGCGGTAATTTTCCCCTGTGGGATCTCTAGGTTCAGATCCTGCAAAATCCTTTTATCGCCATAGCTCACGCTGAGCTGTTCAATAGATAAATAGCTCATTACCAGCCTCTATATCGCGTTAATAAAAAGAGAAAATAGGGCGCTCCAATAAGCGAGGTCAGTACACCGGCCGGTAATTCAATGGGCGGAGCAATAGTTCGCGCTAAAATATCCGCCACCAGCACCAACAAAGCCCCTATCATAGCCGCTACCGGTAATAAACGGCGGTGAGCACCGCCTACTAGCAACCGAGCCAGATGAGGCGATACCAAACCGACAAAACTGATAGCACCACAAACAGCGACACTGACGGCAGCCAATGCCACAGATAACAGTAGGGCCAGTTTGCGAGTACGCTCAACGTTACTGCCCAAACCTTCTGCCGCCTCATCTCCCAGAGCCAGCAGATCCAGCCGTAAAGCTAATAACAGCGTCACAGGCAACAATACCAATAACCAGGGCAATAAAATCCAAACATGAGTCCAGCCCCGCCCCCATAAACTACCCGTTAGCCATACCAGAGCAGCATTTACCTGCTGCGGATGACTCACTAATAACCAGTCCGTTAATGCCCCCAACCAAGCACTCAAAGCAATACCCACCAGAACTAAACGGGTCGGGTT
Organism: Oceanospirillum sp.; assembly: GCA_047518265.1. Lineage (GTDB taxonomy): Bacteria > Pseudomonadota > Gammaproteobacteria > Pseudomonadales > Halomonadaceae > Oceanospirillum. The sequence continues at coordinate 185,481 of JAKZRG010000015.1, read as the reverse complement.
TAAGCTGCGATCCCGCACCAGCCATAACATCAGAGCCATTGCCGATAAGGCTCCGACAATCGCTGCAGGGATTAACCAAGCAAAGGCTATCTCAGGAAAAATAAGCAGTAGACCAGTAGCTGCCAAACCTGCCCCTGCCGTAACACCTATTAAGTCCGGTGAGGCCAAGGGGTTACGCACGACACCTTGAATCAAAGCACCAGACAACCCCAGACCTGCACCGGCTAATAAAGCCACCAATACCCGAGATAAGCGCAGATTCGTAAGAATGTGGTGATCACTTGCAATAGCTAAAGTTAGATTCAGAGAACCCAGTAACACGCCACTGATCGCCACACAGACGAGTATCAAAGGTAAGAAAATAAATGTCAGACGAGGATACATCAGTGCTGCTCCCGACTGGTTAACCAGAGAAAACAGGGCGCACCCAATAAAGCGGTAACCAACCCTACGGGAGTTTCAGAAGGAAAAACCAACCAACGGGAGACCAAATCCGCCCAAACCATCAGGGTTGCGCCTAATAAAGCCGATATTGGCAATAAGATTCTATGATCAGCCCCCACTAAACGTCGGGCCAGATGGGGAACTAATAACCCCACAAAGGCGATAGGACCCGTTACCGCAACCACAGAAGCGGCTAATACAATCACCAGAGCCGAAACCTGTAAACGTATCTTCAACGGTGACAGACCTAATCCTGAAGCCATCTCTTCTCCTAAAGCGAGGAGGTTCATGGATTGCGCCATCAATAAGGACAATAAACCCGCGGCAAATACCCAGGGCCATAGCTGGTGCCATTGATCCCAGCCAACATCCGTTAACGAACCGGCCAACCAGTCGAGTACAGCCTGGGCTTGTTCATCTAGAATCAATAGGGTTCGGGTTAAAGCCATTAATAATGCCGTAACGGCAACACCGGCCAATACCACACGTACCGGATGAATACGTCCTGAAATTCCACCGCCCAACATCAACACTAAAGCACCAGATAAAGCCGCCCCCAATGCTGTAACCAGTATTAGCGGTAGACCTGATAACCAGGCCACCAGTCCTGTTTGTGTCAATACCAGCAAACAAGCGGCACCAGCATTAATACCAAACAATGCCGGTGAAGCTAAAGGGTTACGCGTAATGCCCTGCATTAAAGCCCCTGCCATAGCCAGTGCTGCACCAGCCACTGCTGCGACCAATATTCTAGGTAAGCGTACCGTCAGTATTAACTGTGATGCTAAAGAGGAGGCATCACCAAAGACGGCACTAGCAAAATCAGTTAAGGTCAGGGTAAAGGTTGAAGCACCTATCGCTGCCGCTGCAATTCCGGCCAATAAAGCAACAATAGAGAATAGTGATAGGACAATCTGCTTAGACAAAGAAACGGTTATCATCAAATTATTACTGCACTAACGTCTGCGCCGAGCGAGCTTGTAACGTCTGACGATCAAGCATACCACTGGTCAATAAGTCCTGTGCTAGCTGTTCTGCAGCATATACTCCTCGCCCCAGTGACCAAATACTGGGATCTACCAGTAATAACTGTTTTTTCTTAGCAATGGTCAACATAGGCCATAAGGGATGAGCTTGCCATCGTTTCAGAATATCCGCACCACCCTGATCCGCATTATAATCACCTATAAATAACCAATCCGGGTTCATACTGGCCAGCTGTTCAAAGCTCACCTTCATATAAGCTCTGTCATCCCCTGCAGGTACTGCAACCTTCAAACCAAGACGTTGCATAACTCCGCTGGCAAAAGCACGACTGGCATGCACAGTAACGCCCCGTTCACTGGCCACAGCAAATAGTAAACGCTCCGAGCTTTTTAATTGTTCGGATAAGTCATCCATATTGCTTTGATGCTGTTGCAAGCGTTGCTGCATCTGTTTAGAACGGCCAAGAGCTTGCCCTATCGTATCAGCGTCCTTTAAGAGATCTTGATATTCTGCACCATAGCTGAGCAGTAAAAGAGTGGGAGCAATGTGTTTCAATTCATCATAAATAGCACTATGACGCAGCTTATCAGCAATAATCAGATCGGGTTTTAAACTGGCAATCGTTTCTAAGTTAGGCTGGCCCCGTAAACCTACAGACTGATAATCAGACAGTTGCTGACGAAGCGAGGGTAAAATCAATTCAGGCTTATTATCATCGGCAATGCCGACTGGACTAATGCCTGACAGTACAACGGCATCCAGAAAAGAGTACTCCAAAACCACCACTCTTTTTGGCTCCTGAACAGCACTCAGGTCAAGGCCATCACCAGCATCGGCTAGGGTTCTAGCCTGCGCGAAATCAGGTAGTAGGAGACAGGACAACAGTAGACTGAACAGCACACAGAGAACCAATAAATATTCCCGACGAAGCAACATCTTACATCCTTGAAGCAAAAACAAAGCTTAATGCTAATTGTTTACATTAACTTCTGCAATAAATACAAACAACCTGTAAACTCGGGCGGCAACAGCATAACCCGCTTTTCTGCGTAGATTTCAGGGCCCTAAACCCAGCTTAGTCTACATTAAACAGGCATTATTGGCGCCAATTTGATAACATTCTCATCTCAATTTCACCTTAATGTATCGGAGGGAACTGATGACAGAAAAATCGTCAACTCAGGAGCGAGTAGAGCAACTAGCCAACCTATTGCAACACGATATTATGACCAACTGCTGGAAAACCGGCGCTTTTCTACGGCAAAACGAGCTAGAACAACGCTTAGAGGTCAATCGCTTTACCGTACGTCAGGTTTTAGAACTACTCACTCAGCGTGGTCAGCTGGAGCATGTGCCCTACAAAGGTCACAAGATAAAAGAACACAGTGCCGAGGAAAGAGATCTCATCACAGAAACCCGTTTACTGCTGGAGCAAGGCGCTTGTAAAAAGGTCATGCAACATATCACTGATGACGGGTTAACCCAATTAGAAGCCCATGCCATTGATTTTCGTAATTCATTACAGAGCGGTAATACACGACTACTAATAGAAAGTAACTTTTTGTTTCATAAGCATTTTTATGACTTTTGCAATAACCCCTTCCTAGCAGCAGAAATCCGCTCACTGCGAGAGAAAGGGCTCAGGGTTAGCAATCCAGGCTGGCATCAAGCCAATGACTCAGAAAGAGCCTGCCAGGAACACTTTGCCATGGTAGAAGCATTAAGAAACAAAGACTTACTACGTCTTGAGCACCTGATATACCTGCATCTAACCGGCTGGAAGCGCGCAAGAGAAACAGAATATCTACCTATGAACACATAAATCCAGCTAATAACAATCATTATCAATTGCATTTACATATTGGCGCCAATCCAATATGATGCCCTCAACTTTTACGGGAGGCATCATCAATGCACTGTTTTACAGCCAACAAAATCACCTTTCCGGTACAAAACTCAGCTAAGGTTTCAACACTGAAGCAACAGAACAGCATTCGGCCATTGGCATTTGCCATAGCGTGCGCCCTAAGCAGCCAAGCTCTGGCCGCTGAGCAGGAACAATCGGATGTTGTAACCATTACCGGACAACAGGCCAGCTACTCCAATAACCAATCCGGTCTGAAAATTCCTCTCAGTTGGCAAGATACACCGCAATCTATTTCCATCGTCACCGAACAGGAACTGGATGAGCGCGGAGTCATGCAACTAAACGATGCTGTGAAACATATTCCCGGTATAGGGCTGACATTGGGTGAAGGCTCCCGAGATCAATTCAGCATTCGTGGCTTTGAAGCCATGTATGATATTTACCGTAATGGTCTGCGTGACGCCGGAGGTAACCAAGGTTTTCGCAGCATGGCTAATGTTGAACGGGTTGAGGTTATTAAAGGAGTCGCAGGAGCGCTTTATGGCCGAGGATCAGCGGGTGGTCTGGTTAATCTAGTCACCAAGCAAGCCGATGGTAAACCGATTACAGAACTGACACTCAGCGCCGGAAGCTTTAATCATGGTGGGATCTCTGCAGATGTGGGCGATCAGCTCAGTGACAACGTCAATGGACGTATTAATTTAGAGTATAAACAACAGGATTCTTTTGTTGATCACGTTGACGGCAATACGCTGTTTATTGCTCCTAGCCTACGTTGGAAGATTAATGCAGCCAATACCATAGATCTAGACTTGGAATACCTAGAGCAAGACCAGATGCCCTATCGTGGTGTCCCTTCTATCGATGGAAAACCTATCGATACTGAGCGCAGTCGTTTTTATGGCAGTGCCAGTGATAGCCAGAACAATAAAACCCTTCGCACCACTCTGGCATCTGAGTCTCAGTTAACAGACAAGCTGGTTCTGAAAAATAAACTCTATTACAGCACCATCGATATTACCCAGTCCGGTACCCGTATTAAGGGCGTCAATGATAACCAAGTGGATCGTTTCATCCGCACCTTCCACTACGATCCTCAAAATGATTATGGCTTCCAAAGTGAGTTAACCGGTGAACAGGGTGCCCATCAATGGCTGATTGGCGCAGAAATGGCCACTATGGAGCGGACTTTTGCCATGGGGAATCTCTCCCTAGAGCTCACTGATTTGGATAATCCAGATACCTCTGCTCAGGATAACCCCACCATCGATCCTGCCACCAGTAGCGATAATAAAGTTAACAGCCGCTCTGTCTATCTGCAGGATATCTACCGTCTGAACCAGGATCTGCAACTTATCGCAGGGCTCAGATATGACAGCATAGAAACCAGCCGAAAAGCTGGGGGTTCGACTGTTTCTTTCGAACAATCAGAGGTTAGTCCACGTCTTGCCGCAGTGTATCAGGCCAATGATGATTTAAATTTATACGCTAGCTGGGGCCGTTCCTACCAAGTCCCTTGGGCAGGTATCTATACCTCACCCAGCAAACAGGCGTTACAGGAAAGTGAATTACAAGAGGTAGGGTTTAAATTGGAGCTGATGGACAAACGGCTACAGTTAAGCTCTTCTCTATTCCGAATCAATAAAGAAACACCCGATACCGATGCAGATGGCATCGTAACGGATATCAACAAACAGCGTCATCAAGGTATCGAGCTGGAAATGCGCGGTGCGATTACACCAAGATGGCAACTGGTCACTGGCCTGAGCTTACTGGATGCAGAAAACAAAGACTCCGGCCTACGACCAAACGATGTACCGGAACAAACCTTCTCGGTCTGGTCTAGCTACTCACCGGATCTGAACTGGACCTTTGCTGGGGGGGCACGTTATGTTTCGGATCGAACCGTATCAAACGAAGCAGCTACTCTGGATGCCTACTCCGTGGTCGATATGATGGCTTCATATCAAACCGGACAACATAAGGTTCAGCTCAATCTGAATAACGTACTGGATGAAAGCTATTACATCGGTGCAACCGGTGGTGGTACAGGTAAAAGCAATATCGGTTACGGCGCACCGGTTAGCGCCATGCTGAGCTACACCATCAGTCTTTAGATCGAGCCTTTTATAGGTACTTATTCATAAGTGCTATCTTATAGATACTCTCTAATCATATGTTTAACGTTTTCTTATGGAGAGAATATGGAGACAAGATAGAGCCTGAAGAAATCAGGCTCTCACTCTACTCAATCGCTTATCTGGGTCGATTTTATTTATCGATAGGAAGAATGAAGTCTACCCGGATTTTTAAGAACCCTTGAGTTATACCAATCCCGATAACTCCTTATAGATGAAAAATAAGGAAAAGACTGATCAATCTAAGTGTGTTCGCAGGTCGTTATCATTAACAATTTATCGGGAATGGTATTACCGGTAGAATAAGAGAACATAAAAAAACGGCTACCACCTTCGATGATAACCGTTTTAAGAACCACACTCAGAGCAACTAACTGGAGCGTTTTTCAGAAAAACGCTGCACTTCCAGAATGTTCGGTAGCTGCTCCGTTCTGTTCAACACTCGGCCCAATACCTGCAGCCCTTCAACCTCCAGAGTAATCAGAATATTCGCCTGATTCTCTTTTTTATCCGTCAGAGTGTTTACAGAAAGAACGTTAACCTTTTCGTTAGCCAATACGGACATAATATCCCGCAATAAACCAGAACGATCCCAAGCACGTACCCGTACGTCCACGGAATACATATGCTGAGTTTTTTCGCCCCATTCCACATTAATCATACGATGAGGATCTTCAGTGGTCAGCTGTAAGGCATTGCCGCAATCTTGACGGTGAATAGAAACGCCACGACCTACCGTGATATAACCCACAATGTCATCCCCCGGTACAGGGTGACAACACTTGGCGATCTGTGTCATCAGATTACCCACACCAAAGATCGTAATATCATCGGCATTTTTACTGCCCTGATGATACCGGCGATGCATTAACAGTTTTTCAAGTTGCTCCTCGTCATCCGTTTCACCAAACAGATTCTGAGCAACACTGAGTACCTGCCCGGTACGCAGATCACCGGCACCAATGGCTGCATACATATCTTCGTTAGAATTGTAGTTGACCGCTTTGGCCAACTTAGCCAGGTCCAGACCACTCAGCCCCAGCTGTTTAAACTCTTTCTCCAGCTGTTGGCGGCCTTCGACAATATTCTGATCTCTGTCTTGTAGCTTAAACCAGCTCTGAATCTTGGCTCGGGTACGGGATGTCAGAGCATAACCCAGCGCAGGATTTAACCAGTCCCGGCTCGGGCGAGTATTTTCTGAGGTCAGTACCTCAACTTGATCACCGGTTTTAAGGTGATAGGTTAAAGGCACAATACGACCATTGACCTTAGCACCACGACAGCGATGGCCTACTTCGGTATGCACTCTATAGGCAAAATCCACCGGTGTGGCATCATGGGGAAGATCCACTACGTGACCATCAGGTGTGAAGATGTAAATACGATCCGGTGCCACATCATTACGCAGCTCTTCACGCAGACCATTGGCATCGCCCACTTCTTCATGCCATTCCAGTACCTGACGCAACCAAGCGATTTTTTCTTCGTAACTGTCACTGGTCTGATTGGTATCTGTGCCCTTATATAACCAATGAGCACAAACGCCCAGTTCCGCTTCTTCGTGCATATCATGAGTACGGATCTGTACTTCTAAAACTTTACCTTCCGGCCCGACAACAGCGGTATGTAGGGAGCGGTAGCCATTCTCTTTTGGCGTAGCGATATAATCATCAAATTCATGGGGGATATGATGCCACTCACCATGAATCACACCCAAGGCGGTATAACAGTCTTTAACATTAGGTACCAATATCCGTACCGCACGCACATCGTAGACTTCTGAGAATTCAATATTCTTACGCTGCATTTTGCGCCAGATGCTATAGATATGCTTGGCCCGACCATTGACCTCAGGTTCTATACCTTCTGCTTCTAACTTGCCTCTTAATAGGTCAAGCACCTTGGCGATGTATTCCGTACGATCCAAACGTTTTTCTGATAACAGGCGAGCAATGCTTTTATACTGATCCTCTTCCAGATACCGAAAAGAGAGATCTTCTAACTCCCACTTGATATAACCGATGCCTAAGCGATGGGCCAGAGGGGCATAGATCTCAAACACTTCTCGCGCCACTCGCAATCGCTTGTCACGGGGGGCTTTTTTCACTTCTCGAATCGCGCAGGTACGCTCCGCCAGTTTGATCAGTGCTACTCGCACATCATCAATCATGGTGACTAACATCTTACGCAGATTTTCTAGCTGACTTTTATTCTGACCAAAAACAGTGCCGTCTTCTGGCATCTGGATCTGGCTAATAGCGGCCATCTCCGTGACACCGTGAATCAATTTACTCACCGTAGCACCAAACTGTTCTTCAACCTCAGACAGCTTAATCTGTTCTTCTCGTATCGCTCGGTAAAGTATCGCTGCAATCAAGGTGTCTTCGTCCATCTGCAGCTCACCGAGAATATCAGCCATTTCCAGACCGGTACGAAAACTGCTGGAGCCCGAGGCTGACCATGCATTTTCGCTATTACTGGCAGCATCAAGCTCCAATCGTTGGGCTAGCTCACAAGCTGCCTCAACTCGTTCAGGGTGCGTCAATGCGACGTCATCCTGAAGACGGATTAACCAACCGGAGATATTAACGCTACCATCAGGATTGATGGGCTGATCTTCGCGTACTTTTACCATGATTCTGCCTGTGAAAAATTCAGTTTCTTGTTATTGGTCTTTTACTCATACCCGGTCAAAGAAGTAATAATTTGAACCAACGTCTCGTCAATATAAAGTCGATTCCAGTGCTTCTTTCTCGCCAATGAAACACTATTGGGATGAGCATGATTGTCAAAAAGCGATCTATTCTACCTGCGAATGAACAGTGCCATCGATTCCACATGGGTCGTATGTGGAAACATATCCATAATACAGGTCTTCTCTAACTGATAACCTTCTTGTACTAAAATGGCACTGTCTCGCGCTAAGGTCGAGGGATTACAGGAAACATAAACTAACCGCTCAGCCCCAAATAGCTTAATCTGTTGGCAAATATTTTGGGCTCCCGTGCGTGGAGGGTCCAAGATCAACAGATTATAACGCTCACGGGCCCAAGCCAGATCTTTAAAAGACTGACTCAGATCCGCTCGATGGAATTCAGCATTTTTTATGCCATTGGCCAAAGCATTATCTTGTGCTCGCTTAACCAGGGCTCGTTCGCCTTCAATACCCACTACTGATCCAGCCTTTTCTGCCACGGGTAAACTGAAATTACCAAAGCCTGCAAAAAGATCTAATACTCTATCTCCTGCCTCTGGCGCCAACCATTCTAGAGCCTGAGCCACCATCTTTCGGTTGATAGCAGGATTAACTTGAACAAAGTCATTGGGCAAAAAGGCCAGTTTCAAGTCATTAATCTGGTAATGCAGTTCTTCAGCACTTTCACTATCTGGAGAGATCAGTGTTTCTGCTTTACCCTGCTGGAAATATAGCCGGGTATTTTGTGTTTGCGCCCAGTTTTGCCACAAAGTTAAATCATGATGGGATAGATTTTTTAGATGACGCACTACAATAGCGCAGCCTTCATCCCCTTGAGCCAGTTCTAGATGACCAATGGTTTTCTTAGACTCTAACTGAGGAATCAGCCCATATAATGACGGAATCAGTTCAGATAACTGAGGAATTAATACGGCACAATGTTGAATCGGTGTGAGATGTGGCGAGGCTTTTTCTCTAAAACCAATAATCAGATCCCCATGACGGTTCCATTTAACGCCTAAACGCGCTTTTCTGCGATAGCCCCAGCTTTCATCCAATAACGGTGCTTGCAGTGGGATATGCTCAATTTTGCCAAAACGTTGTAACTGATCCACCAAGGCATCACTTTTCACCTGACGCTGCTGCTCCAACCCTAGGTGCTGTAAACTACAACCACCACACTTGGCATAGTATTCACAAGGCGGTTCGATACGCTCTGGGCTCGCCGTTAGAATTTCTTCGCAGATCGCTTCATCAAAACGTCGATGAGTTTTGGTAATCCGTGCTTGAACGGTTTCACCTACCAGAGCACCTTCTACAAAGGTGGTTTTTCCCTTTTGTCGCGCAATACCGCGTCCGTCGTGGCTTTGGCGTTCAATATAGAGTTCTGGCACGTTGTCCCCTTAATCTGTATCAGAAAAAGTTAAGCACTGGATAAGACTTAAAAAATGAATACAGTCTAATAGCTGGATAAAACCCTGACACAGTCATAAATTAATCAATTTAGAACTGTGTCGTATGGATCTATTGTTGGCGGCAGATGATAGCGGTTAATCTGAACATGTCCAGTGGAGGGACAAAAGCACTGGAAAAATTTACAGAGAGATTACATAAATATGAATCTGCGGTATGTATTGCAAAGGCCCCTACCTTATTCGTTGAAAACTCCTGTGGATAAATAGCGATCACCACGATCACAAATAATAGCCACAACAACCGCATTTTCTGTTTCTTTGGCTATTTTCAATGCACCCGCAATCGCACCACCAGAAGAAACACCTGCAAAAATACCTTCCTCTTTGGCTAAGGCTTTCATAGTCTCTTCAGCGGAGATCTGATCGATATCAACCACACGATCCACTCGATCTGCTTCAAAAATAGTCGGTAGATATTCTTCTGGCCAACGGCGTATCCCTGGGATACTGGCACCTTCACTGGGCTGTAAGCCAATGATTTGGATATCAGGGTTCTGCTCTTTCAGGTAACGGGAAACCCCCATAATGGTACCCGTAGTGCCCATAGAGCTGACAAAGTGAGTAATCTTACCGCCGGTTTGTTGCCAAATTTCAGGCCCAGTCGTCTGATAGTGGGCCTCAGGGTTATCTGGGTTACCAAACTGATTCAGCACTTTACCCTTGCCGTCAGCATGCATCTGTAACGCCAGATCTCGCGCCGCTTCCATACCTTCTTCTTTACTCACCGTAATCAGTTCTGCACCATAAGCCGCCATGGATGCTTTGCGTTCCGCACTCATATTGTCAGGCATAATCAGAACCATCTTATACCCCTTAATGGCTGCGGCCATGGCCAATGCAATGCCAGTGTTACCACTGGTCGCTTCAATCAACGTATCACCGGGCTGAATATCTCCACGGCTTTCGGCCAGATTAATCATGCTCAGGGCAGGGCGGTCTTTGACTGACCCAGCAGGGTTATTCCCTTCCAGTTTAGCCAGTACGACAGAGGAAGTATCATTAGCCAAGCGCTGCAAACGTACCAGAGGCGTTTGACCAACAAAGGCTTCAATGGTCGGATACTCAGAAAATTCGTCTTGAATACGGGACATAACGACTCTCAAAAAAGTAAATGCAGATCAGTCAATACGTTAAAATTCTTTGACCGGTCAATTATCTGACTGTTTATATGGGGTATTCTCGCATATAAGCCAAAGAATGCTTTGCTATTTCCTTATAACTACATACAAAAACAGCCTAGGCGTAAGCAGATACCTCAGTATAATGATCATCATAAAAATTAAATAAGTAATCTTGATAATCCAAGCTTAACCACAAGATCAGGTAATAGCATGAACGATTGGCCTCTACGCAACAAAATACTTTTTCTTGCCCTGCTACCCGCCATGCTGACGGCTCTTATCTTAAGCACCCATCTGTTTTTAAATTATTACGCCCTATTAGAAAAAAACCTAATGCAGAAGGGGGAGGCTCTCGCTCGCCAAGTTAGTGTGCCTCTGGCTTATAGTATTGAACGTGGCGATCTTGAACAGATGCGCCAAATAATGGACAAGCTCCTACAAGAATCTGAGATCCGAGCCGTATCTATACATAATAAAGACAAGGGTAATATTCTGCATGGTGGACCGAGTATGTACCCGGTTAGCAATGCCAACCATAGATTACAAAATCAGCCCCTAATCCGATATTCCGATGCGACTTTACGTATTATTCACCCTCTCTATTCACCTTTTCCAACAGAGCCTGAGCAACCTCGTTTAAGCCCCCCTGCTAACGCCAGAATGATGCCCCAGTTTCTTCCCATGGAAGTACAGACCCAAAACATTGCTGGTTGGTTGGAAATTGAGGTAAACCTTAGCCAGACGCGCCTAGAGACCATTTACGATGTGATATTGAACTGGATCGCAGTGTTAACACTGCTAATTATTACCTTGATTATAGCTTTGCGTATCAGTCGGCAGTTTGTTCTACCTATTCAAGATCTTAGCGATACATTAAGGGCCATTGCATCGGGGGACTATGACCATAGGGCTCAAGAATTGGGCTGTCCAGAGTTAAAGCAACTGGGCACCGATATGAATCACCTTAGCGAAAATATCGCTATTCGACGTAAAGAGCTACAAGACAGTATCAAGCAAACAACAGAAGAGCTGGAAGAGACCATGGAGACCATGGAAACTCAAAGTATCGAGCTGGATCTGTCGCGGAAAAAAGCCGAAGAAGCCAACCGTATCAAATCAGAATTCCTGGCCAATATGAGTCATGAGATTCGTACACCATTAAATGGTATTGCCGGTTTTTGTAATCTATTAAGACGTACGCCATTAAACCCTCGACAAAATGAATACTTAAGCAATATACATAATGCCTCAGGGAGCCTTTTGGCCATTATCAATGATATTCTGGATTTCTCTAAAATTGAGGCACAAAAGCTAGAAGTGGAATCAATCCCTTTTAACTTAAGAGACTTGATGGATGAATCCATCACACTGCTTGCGCCAGAGGTTCATCGTAAACAATTAGAGTTAGTCTCTATGATCTACGATGATGTGCCAGTACACCTCATCAGCGATCCCCTACGTTTAAAACAAGTCTTAACCAATCTTGTCAGTAATGCCGTTAAGTTTACAGAACATGGCGAAGTTGTTGTACGAGTAATGGTCGAACAGGAACACAACGACGAACTCTTAATCCGTATCAGCGTTACCGATACGGGGATTGGAATCACCCAAGAACAACAAGCTAATCTATTTAGCGCCTTTACTCAGGCTGATCCAAGCCAGACCCGTCAATTTGGTGGCACAGGTTTGGGGCTCGTAATCTGTCAACGCTTAGTGGAATTAATGGGGGGAGAAATTGGACTCGAAAGTGATATCGGCCAAGGCTCCAGTTTTTGGTTTACCATACGTACCCCTCTAAGCCCCGATAGCCATGAAATACAAACCTACGCTCGCTTTAAGGGCCTCAAGACTCTACTCGTTGAGAGCCACTCACTCAATCAAACCGCTCTTAGCCATCAGCTAGGCTTGTTTGGTTTAGATGTAACCTGTCATAACAGCTTGGACAATATTAATGCTGAACAAACTAAAGCCGATCTTGCTATATTAGCTTTCAATGCGCAGGAAGCCAGCAGCCGATCAACTTTAGCCCTTGCCAACAAATTAGCAGAAAATATTCCAGTTCTAGTACTTCTTGGCAGTAGCGACGCTGATCTGATTACTCGCTATATGAGCGCTGGAATTCATAGAGTGGATACTAAACCGACTAGTTTAGAACACCTACAAGATGCTATCGAAAACATCTTACAACAACAGCCGGACAATAAACGCTTTCAACCCAATCATATCGGCTTAAAACATGCTCCAGATCTATCGATAAGAGACCAGAGCAATACGGACAACAGAAGTACTCAAGAAACAAATACCTCTGCTTCAGCCGGTCATATCGCTCCCCATGGCAGTATAACGAAAAATCCCGCACCGTCTAAAAGCAAGACGACTAACACTTTTTCGCCAACACCGGATAAAAACTATCACAGTAAACAGATGGCCTCAGCACCCACTATTTTGGTTGTTGACGATAATGCGGCCAATTTATTATTAGCCACAAGCTTACTCAATGAGTACGGTCTTAATGTCGTTCAAGCCCATAGCGGCAAAAAAGCGATTGAGATGGCATTAAGTGAGCGTCCGGATCTTATTCTTATGGATATTCAAATGCCGGATATGGACGGCTTAGAAGCAACGCGCCGTATTCGCAATTTAAGCCCCTTCTTTGAAGATCTACCCATTATCGCTCTAACAGCCCACGCCCTACCCGAAGAGGGGAATAAATTCCTACAAGCCGGCTTAAACGACTTACTCACTAAACCTTTCGATGAACAGAAGTTAGCTAAACTGATTCGCCATTGGACAGGATTTAGCCCGCGCCTCTTGCCAACATCAAATCTGGTAAGCGAAGAGAATCAAACACGTCAAACAGACGATGATGTCGTTGATATGGAGTTAGGCATTAAACTGGCAGGAGGTAAACCTTCTTTAGCACGAGAGATGCTGGATATGCTTGTACAAAGTATTCCGGATAGCCGAAATGCTCTTCATGATGCTTTTCATGGCAATGATATCGAAGAAATGATCCATGCTGTACACCATCTACATGGTGCAACACGTTACTGCGGTGTACCTAGATTGGCACTGACAACAGAGACACTAGAGACCCAATTAAAAATGAATCAGTTGGTCGCAGCACAGGGTACGCTACAGACCTTGTATCAAGAGTTGGAAAAGCTAGAAACTTGGCGTCGAGAGCAGGAGTTATTGCAGAAAAGCGACAGCTGATAACACTCATTATATTCAGTGTTATAGCCTTTAATCTCGCTCCCAATAACACCATGCGTATTGAGGTTAGAGGGGTTAAAGAGGCTAGAGAGCTTCTAGCACCACAAAAGCTTGCGCTAAACCACCGTCATCCGAGATAGATAAGTGGCAAGCTAAGTGCTCATACTGCTGATAACGCTCTGCCGCTGCCCCTAATAGCACTAATTTAGGGGCACCGCTTTCTGCTGAGCGAATCTCTAGATCCTGCCAACTGATAGCCCCTATGCCCGTGCCAATCGCTTTTGCTGCCGCCTCTTTGGCAGCAAAGCGCTTGGCAAGAAAGCTGGTTTGCTGAGGATGCTTTAAAAAACGCTCCAATTCGGGTTCAGTCAAAATCCGACGAGCAAAACGATCCCCGTGCCGCTCAAGAGCCCTTTCAATACGCTCTACTACCGCCAGATCTGTACCTATACCCAAAATCATCTCTTAAGACATCTCTCTTTTATTACGGTTTTAACGAGGCTGAGCCGCTAACATGATTTGCTTCATCTCTGCTACAGCTTCTTTCAAGCCCACAAATAAAGCACGGGCAATAATCGAGTGACCAATATTTAGCTCATAAATTCCAGGGATCGCCGCAATAGGCTCGATGTTGTGGTAATGCAATCCGTGACCTGCATTAACAATCAGACCATTTTTCAGTCCGATTTTCACACCCTGCTTGATAATTTCTAGCTCTTTTTCCTGCTCTTCAACGGTTTCTGCGTCCGCATATTGTCCAGTATGCAGTTCAATAACCGGTGCAATTGTCGCAGCCGCTTCTATTTGCGCTGGATCTGCATCAATAAATAGAGAGACTTCACAGCCTATTGCAGCCAAACGCTTACAAGCATCCGCAATACGCTCAAACTGACCCACAACGTCTAAACCGCCTTCCGTGGTTAGCTCTTCACGCTTTTCTGGTACTAGGCAGATATGCTCAGGACGAATCTCTTCAGCAAAGGCGATCATCTCATCTGTCACAGCCATTTCCAGGTTCATACGGGTTTGCATAACCTGTTTAATCAGTTCGACATCACGCTCTTGAATATGACGACGATCTTCTCTCAAGTGCAATGTAATGCCGTCAGCACCGGCTTCTTCAGCTAAAATTGCAGCCTGTACAGGATCCGGATAACGTGTACCTCGGGCCTGACGCAGTGTCGCAATATGATCAATATTTACACCCAGTTGCAGACGTGTTGCAGACATCAGTTTTAACTCCAGTTTCAATCGCCAGCGCTTAAAGTTTGCTAGCCTGTTGTTCTGTTTTCAATTCAGTACCCCCGGTTCGAGGAATACTGTGAAATAGCTGTCGAGACAGTAATGGTTTACTACCAAGCAAAGGCTGTAAAGCAGTACGACTCAATTGTTTTGCCACTTTAAGATGGGCTTGTTCATGCCATTCACCTTGACCGATTGCCAAAAGTGCCTGACCTGAAAAACCTTGTTTCTCAGGATGAAATCCTGATTGCCAATGGTAACGATAAAGCTTATCCGCTTGTAGCGGCGCTCCACTATACTCCTGAAAGAGTATGGGGTAACCCAGAGACTGCAATAACCGCCATTCAAAACTGCGCAAGGAGGGCTGTAATTGTTCCGGCTGTTGTAGCTGCGCTAAGAGTAGAGCGTATTCCCGAAACAATTCCGGGGCTGCTTCTTGCGGTAATAATAAGCGATTAAGCAATTCATTAGCATAGAGTACGCAGCTTAAAGCACGACCACCTAAAAGCGGTAACGCACCACAGGCTTCAATATCAAATAGATTTTTCAGACTGCTGCTACCGCGCCAAGATATATGCAAGGGTTGCATCGGTTGCAGCAAGGCTCGATTACGGCTTTTTTTCTGGCGTACTCCACGAGCAACACCATCAATACGGCCATGATCCAAGGTAAACAAAGATACCAAAGCACTGGTTTCTTTATAGGGGCGGGTATGCAGCACATAGGCTGGTTGACATTCGACTAGCGCAGGCATTTTATTTTACTTTGATATTTTCGGGCTCCACGCCCGAAAATATATAAAACTCTTTAGACTATTATTTAATAATCCGGCTTGTTAAAAGCAATATTTTTAAGGACTACGTTTTAAGGGCTAGATTTTTTAAAGACTAAGCTTTAGAAATCGAACGATTAAAGATCTGAATAGCCCAGACTTTTCAGCGCTCGCTCATCATCAGACCAACCGCCTTTAACCTTCACCCAAAGATTTAGCATAATTTTAGCGCCAAAAGCACGTTCCATATCCAAACGGGCTTCCTGGCCAATCTGCTTAATGCGAGTGCCCTTTTCACCAATGATAATACGCTTTTGACCATCACGTTCTACTAGGATCAAAGCACCAATAAACAGCATGCCATCATCTTCAGAGAACTCTTCAATCTCAACCGTCACCTGATAAGGAATCTCATCACCTAGTTGGCGCATGATTTTTTCACGTACCAGCTCAGCCGCTAAAAAACGCTCTGAACGATCCGTTACCTGATCATCCGGGTAATAATGGAAAGACTCAGGCATATGACCACTGACACACTGCTCAAGTTGATCTAGGTTATGGCCATGCTGTGCAGAGATCGGCATGATACTGTCAAAATTGTGTTTCTCAGCCATCTGCTCCAGATACGGTAGCAAAGCTTCCTTCTCTTCTAAACGATCCATTTTATTGATGGCTAGAATGACAGGACAGCGCACATTCTTCAGTTTTTCTAATACCGCTTCGTCTTCATCAGTCCAACGTAGGCGATCAACAATAAAGATTACCAGATCGACATCTTTTAAAGCGCTACTAGCCGCTTGGTTCATATAGCGGTTAATCGCCTTATTACGATCTTTTTCTAACTTATGCATGCCCGGCGTATCAACGTATACCACCTGCACTTGATCGTCCGTCTTAATCCCAACAACCTGATGACGGGTCGTTTGTGGGCGACGAGAAGTAATACTCAGCTTTTGCCCCAGAATATGATTCATCAGGGTGGATTTGCCCACATTAGGTCGGCCTACAATCGCCACAAAACCACAACGGCTGATCTGATCACTCATTCTATTGCTACTCACTTCTTAACATTCAAGGTTTGCAGGGCTTCCTGTGCGGCCTGCTGTTCGGCATTGCGGCGACTGCTGCCAACACCGACTGTTTTTTGCTCCAGCATGACCACTTCGCATTCAACCGTGAATGTCTGATCATGAGCTTCGCCTTCTACCGAAATAACTTCATACTTTGGTAACGCCTGCTGACGGGACTGTAAGTGTTCTTGAAGCAAGGTTTTAGGGTCTTTTTGAGTATCACTCAGATTCAGATCCTTTAAACGGCTGTCATACCAAACCATGATGCGTTCACGGCAGACTTCCATGCCAGCATCACTGTAGATAGCCCCGATAACCGCTTCCATAGCATCCGCTAGGATTGAATCACGGCGATAACCACCGCTTTTCAGTTCACCAGAACCCAACTGCAAGTAATCACCCAGTTCAAATTCTCGCGCCAATTCAGCTAGGGTAACCCCTTTCACTAAACGCGCTCTTAAGCGGCTAAGCTGCCCCTCTCTTGCTTCGGTAAACTGATGATACAGCGCTTCGGCAATCACAAAGTTAACAATGGAGTCACCTAGAAATTCTAGGCGTTCGTTGTTACGTCCGCCAAAACTCCGATGAGTCAGCGCCAATTTCAAATGATCAATATTATCGAAGGTGTAACCCAGCTTTTTGCAGAGTTTATTTAAATTTACTTTCACGCTGATCCGTTCTTTTTTTCTATCGCAGAAAAAGTCAAACCGGCCCATTGGGCCGGTATACAAGTATTCAGTTTTTATTCTATTCAGTTTATCAAGCGGACATCTGAGAAGCCGGGAAGGCTACTCCAACCTTCCCAGTGCATCCACACCGCAAAGGCTTTACCCACTATCAAGGTTTCCGGTACAAACCCCCAGTAACGACTGTCGTTACTATGATCCCGGTTATCTCCCATGACAAAGTAATGACCTTCCGGCACGACAATATCACGCATATTCTGTCCGGGCTCTAGGCTATTGTAGATCTCATGTTCTACGGCACCTAAAGACTCTTTCAATAGTTTCCTCTCAGGACGTCCTGCGGGTAACGCGGCAACAAATGTCTGAGATATTGGTTCACCATTGATATACAGAACCTTATTTTCATAGCGTAGACGATCACCCGGTAATCCCACCACCCGTTTGATAAAGTTTAAACGTTTATCTTCTGGGAAACGAAAGACCATAACATCGCCACGTTCAGGCTCATTCAGTTCCACCACCTTGGTATTACCTACAGGAAGACGCAAACCATAAGTAAATTTGTTAACCAAAATAAAGTCGCCAATCTTAAGTGTCGGCAACATAGAACCGCTTGGAATTTGAAATGGCTCAACCAAAAATGAGCGCAGTACAAGTACCAAAAGTAGAACCGGGAAAAAAGAGCGGGAGTATTCTGCCCACAGAGGCTCTTTTTCCAATTTATCCACTATTTCGGCATCCAGCGCTGAGCGCTGGTCGCCTTTTAGATAATTGCTCACTGCCCGTTTACGCTTTGCACGGAAGAACAAAGCATCAGCTGCATAGCCAACACCCGTTACGCCTACAGCGATCACTAACAGTAATGCAAAATCCATTTCCATAATTAATTATCCACTTTCAGTACCGCAAGGAAGGCATCCTGTGGAATTTCCACACTACCTACTTGCTTCATACGTTTTTTACCTTCTTTCTGCTTCTGCAACAGCTTTTTCTTACGGCTGATATCACCACCATAACATTTGGCCGTTACATTTTTCCGCAGAGCTTTAACCGTCTGTCGAGCGACAACCTGAGAACCCAATGCAGCTTGAATCGCCACATCAAACATCTGCCGAGGGATAATCTCTTTCATCTTCTCGGTCAAGCCCATGCCTTTACTGCGCACTTGATCTTTATGCACAATACAAGCAAGCGCATCCACTCGATCACCGTTGATCAAAATATCCAAACGGGCAAGATCAGCCGCTTGAAAACGATCAAAGCTATAATCCAGTGATGCAAAACCCCGGCTCACAGACTTCAGGCGGTCAAAGAAGTCCAACACCACTTCGTTCATAGGGATATCGTAGATTAACTGAACCTGACGACCTACAAATTGCATATCAAGCTGTACACCACGTTTCTCAACACACAAGCCAATCACGTTACCCAGCATATCCTGAGGTACCAAGATATTAACTCGGGCAATCGGTTCGCGCATCTCTTCAACATTGGATGGATCAGGCAATTTCGCCGGACTGTCCACTTGAATCACATCTTGTGTTTTCAGTAAAACTTCAAAAATTACCGTTGGTGCCGTGGTGATTAGATCCAGATCGTATTCACGCTCTAAGCGTTCCTGAATAATCTCCATATGCAATAAGCCAAGGAAACCACAGCGGAAACCAAAGCCCAATGCATCACTGCTTTCTGGTTCATAAAACAAGGACGCATCATTCAGTGTCAGTTTTTCTAGGGCATTACGAAAATCTTCGTAATCGTCAGAGCTTACCGGGAATAAACCGGCATAAACCTGAGGTTTAATTTTCTGAAAACCCGGCAATATCCCTGTATCCGGCACTTTAGCCGCCACGATGGTATCACCCACAGGCGCACCCTGAATGTCTTTAATACCCGCTACAAGGAAACCTACTTCACCGGCTTTTAAAATACCGGTAGATGTACGTTTCGGGGTAAAGATACCCACCTGATCAACCCCCCAAGCTTTGCCTGTGGATTTCAGCAGGATTTTATCACCTTTACGTACGGTGCCTTCGACCACTCGGATTAAGGAAACAATACCTAAATAGTTATCAAACCAAGAATCAATAATCAGCGCTTGTAGAGGGTTATCTGGATCACCCTCTGGTGCTGGGATTTTTTCTATCAAATCCTCAAGTACATCTTCAATGCCTAATCCTGATTTGGCACTACAACGTACCGCATCAGTGGCATCAATACCGATGATATCTTCAATTTCCTGAGCGACACGATCGGGCTCTGCCTGTGGCAAATCCATCTTGTTCAAGACAGGAACAACTTCCAAGTCCTGCTCAATAGCGGTATAGCAATTGGCTACCGATTGAGCTTCAACCCCTTGAGCGGCATCGACAACTAGCAAGGCCCCTTCACAGGCTGCTAGAGAACGGGATACCTCATAGGAAAAATCCACGTGCCCTGGAGTATCAATAAAGTTTAGCTGGTAGGTAATACCGTCTTTGGCTGTGTAATTCAAAGTTACACTTTGCGCTTTAATAGTAATACCACGCTCACGTTCCAGATCCATAGAATCTAAAACCTGAGCAGCCATTTCACGTTTACTCAAACCCTCACAGGTCTGAATAAAACGGTCGGCTAGCGTTGATTTGCCATGATCAATATGGGCAATAATCGAGAAATTACGGATATGACTTAAACGACTCACAGTATTTTTTTCACCGAAGATAGGTAACTGCCGCGAAATGGCTCCCAAAAGCAGGTGCAGAGTCTACATGATTCAGCATGCTGACGCTATGTTAGTCTTTTTGGAAATAATCTTTTGTTCCCTGTTGATCGATATTGAATACCCATCAACAGAGAACACGGCTCTTTTTTGTGCTTTCCAGCTCTTTTCTAAAGACTACCGATAGCATTGATGCCTTTAATTTCCTAACCGCTATTCCACTTTTAACGGAATAAAGGTCGCAACACCCTTACGTACAACTCGCAGAGGCACTGAAGAACCCGCTTCCAGAGTATCCAGTACTCGCTGATACTCCTTCGCATTCGTGATTTGAACACCATTAATCATGGTAATCAGATCTCTTCGTTTCAGGCCAGATTTAGCCGCACTACCGGGTTTAACTTCTGTAATTAAAACGCCATGATCAACATCCCAACGTTGTTTCATTTCTGGATTAAGGTCTTGTACCAGCAAACCTAAACGATCAACAGCAGGTGCTTTTTTCACGGCACTTGTAGGGCGTTTTTTATCGGGTAATTCTTCAATTACGATGGTCAAGGTTACATTTTTCCCACCCCGTAAAACGTCAACTCTAACAGACTCCCCAGGGTGCACTTGTCCCACCAACGGCGGCAACTCTCCAGAACGGAAAATTTCAATGCCGTTAAACTCCAGAATAATATCCCCTTCCTGAATACCGCCTTTACCCGCCGGCCCTTCTTTAGATACCTGAACCACTAGGGCACCCATAGGCTTTCTCAAACCGAAAGATTCCGCTAGATCACGATTCACTTCCTGAATTAAAACACCCAACCAACCGCGAGCAACACGTCCTTTGTCTTTTAGCTGATCCGCAACATTCATGGCGACATCAATAGGGATCGCAAAAGACAACCCCATAAAACCACCCGAACGGGTATAAATTTGAGAGTTAATACCGATTACGTCTCCATCCAAGTTAAACAGAGGGCCCCCTGAGTTGCCTGGATTAATGGCCACATCGGTCTGAATAAAAGGCACATAATTCTCATTAGGCAAAGAACGTCCCACAGCACTGACAATGCCAGCAGTGACCGAGTAATCAAAACCAAAAGGAGAACCTATGGCCAAAACCCATTCACCCGCTTTGAGCTTACTGGAATCACCTAGCTCAACCACAGGAAGTTTATTGGCATCAACCTTAAGCAGTGCCAGATCCGTACGACGATCCGATCCAACAAGTTGCGCTTCCATCTCCCTACGATCTGAAAGACGAACAATAATCTTATCCGCACCAGCCACAACGTGATTATTGGTTAAGATATAACCGTCTTTGGAAATAATGAAACCCGAACCCAATGATTGCTGAGGTTGCTGCTGAGGAGAACCTTCTCGGCCATCAAAAAAGTGGCGAAAGATCTCGGGTAAATTCTCTTTATCGATACCTGACAAAGGCGTTTTACCCTGACCATTATTACTTTTAACCGTACTGATATTGACCACAGCCGGTGCCGCATCTTCAACCAACTCAGTAAAATCAGGCAGGTTTGCAGCCATACTGAGACTGGAACATATAATTAAAATAAATCCGCATAACCATTGCGACAGATTGCTGTATGTATGCTTCATACAAATCTCCGTTTATTAACGCGAATGCCCAGAATTTGAACGGGCAATTAAATCTGAACCGCCTGCGGACACAGGCGTCGGTAACTGTCTTAAAACTACGGGTTGATAATCAGGATTATTGCGATGTTTTTGGCTATACCAACGCACATAAGCGAAACCTAAACCCAAACCTATAACCGCCATCAATAGACTAAGATTAGATTCTTCGCCTATTAACTGCTCCCCCACAAGTGTAAAAAACATCATGCTGAGCAAAGGTAAAAGATAAAGCAAAGCAGAACCTCGTAAAAAAGCCCCCTCACCCAAGCCTAATACAACCTGATCTCCTACTTGCAGGGTGAGTTCTGTACGCACTAAAAAGCGTTGCGTTTGCCCTTTACTGATCTTGCCAAGTAGAGAGTGACCACAACTACTCTTCGCCGAACAACTTTGACAAGCCGATTGACGACAGGTCTCTACCCATATGCCCTGATCATCCACATCGACGACAAGCCCCTGCTCTTCCAACATTACTTGGTTTCCTCACTCAGACCCCAGGCACTTACTCATCCGGCAGCAAATACAGGCACAATTTTTCGAAGACGGGACGTTACTCCCATTAGAAAGCCGCAGCAACCTTGCGTGCCGTATGCAGTGGAATTTCTCCGACCACAGTAACCACTTGAGCAACGTTATTGCGCTGAACCGTGCGTACCACAACGACAGTAGCCCCATACTGATGGATACCTTCTTTCAGAGAATCCGAACGCAAGGGTTCCATAAACACTGAGAACGTACTGACGCCATCAGACAAACTAAACATATTCGCCAAATGATTTTCCGCCACAGGAACGGACTCTTTTACCATGTAAACTTCAAAACCTTCCGGCAACCAAGGTAAATCCACCTCTGGTAACGCTTCTTCTTGTACATGATCTTTTTTTAACGGTTGATCACGCTCAGTAAAAGTAAAAGAGGTAAATTGAAAGGTTTCCAACTCTCGGGATAGTGGATCTAGGGTCACAGACTTTAACAACAAGCCTGATTCCTGATCTAACCACAACCGATAGCCTAGACGCTGATTATCCCTAGGGGTAATTTCCAATATCATGGAAGGACGCCCAACGACCCGGCTCTGACCTTTCAACTGAACTTGATAGTACTTTTTCAGTTGCGAGAGATCACCGGAAAAACGCCCTGATGGATTACGCCCGTGAATACGCTCACTGGCCACCGTTTCACCGGATATTTTCTGAGTAATTTGATCTCCGTGTTGCAAAAATTCACGGGGCAAACCATCAAGATAACTCAGCCGGGCTTCTTCACCTGATTCACTGACATCATGACTGAGCTCAACGGTATCCAGCTGCCCTTCTCGGGAATAAACCAGAACACCGTTGTAATGATAGCTGTGCATCGCCTCCACAAAGCGGACCAGCCACTGATCGGCCGTTGCCGCCTGACTGACAGGCACTAAAAAAAGAGCCCAAAGTGCGACACCTAGGGTTAAACATCTACGCATAGCAAAAACCATCATATTGCCTTATCTTCTAGGGTATTACTGACCCGCCTGATAACCCGCAACCCGAGCCATTGGCATCATGCCATGGGTTCCATTTGCTGCAACATATTCTGAATGCTGCATCAGATACCCTCGTATGAGCTGTTCTTGCTTCAGTTTCTGATTATCAACCAGAAGATAACCTTCTTGATTCGTAGCAGCGCCGGCACTTACCCTTTGCACACCAATAGGACTTTGTTGCAAACCACGACTAGGTAAGTTTTGCTGATAACTGCTCACCTGTTGATCAGCCACTAAAGTCGATTGCCCCGAATCAGGAACCGGCATAAAGAAGACCACTGCCGCTGCAACTGAGGCAGCAATCGCTCCTTTTGCAAACCAACCGCCACCTAACGTGTTAACCGCTTTTTTCAAGCCAGCGACGATAGGCTGATCCATCTCTGGTGCGGGTTCATTTTCCAGTGCCTCAGATATGCGACTGGAAATATCAATCAGCTGTGGTTGTTCTAACTCTTTGTGCATAACACTGCGCATCAGGTGATAGCGATGCCAACTGTCTGCAACATCATCCTGCTCATCACAGGCTTTCAGCACACGGCGCAGCTCTAGCTCATCCGCTTCATTATCCATCAGATTTGAAAGCGACTGGCGAATTTGATCACTCATGGCTTACCTCGATTACTGTGTTCAATTAATCAACGCTCAATTCATTGAACATAACAATTATTACTGAGCCATTAGCTCAGGAGAAAATAGCCGTTTGATTTCTTTATCAACAGCTTCCCTTGCCCGAAAAATTCTTGAACGTACAGTCCCCACCGGGCACTGCATGACCTGAGCGATATCTTCATAACTCATACCGTCCATCTCCCTTAAGGTGATAGCCGTTCTCAGTTCATCCGGTAACGCACTGATGGCCTGATAAACAGTGGCTTCAAGTTCATCCCTTTCCAGCCGCTTATCCGGTGAGGCGTTATCATTTAAACGCCCATCATTGTTCAAAATTTCAGCATCATCATAATCAATATCCGTACCCGGAGGCCTCCGGCCCCTGGAAACAATATGATTTTTTGCTGTATTGATCGCGATTCGGTATAGCCAGGTATAAAAAGCACTCTCGGCACGAAAGTTACCTATGGCTCGATAAGCTTTAATAAAGGCTTCCTGAGTAACATCTAAAACCTCATGGGAGTCCTGTATATACCGACTGACCAAAGCAGCAATTTTGTGCTGATACTTTCGTACCAACATATCAAACGCACGTTTATCGCCTGACTGAACACGTTCAACCAGCTGCTGATCGGTTTCCTTCGTCATCTCTCAACCTCAATGCGCTTAAAAAAAGCACAAAGCAAAAGACTTCTTTTGCCAATAGTTATAAATAATTATATTTACTTCTCTACTTACATCACTAAACAAGAGTTTTCTCTTATTTTAGAATACGATACACATGAGGTGTACTGGTTTCTTTTAAGAAAAATTCATGTTCTAACGCTTTTATAGCGCAACAATAGGGTAAAAATCTGCCTTTTAGAAAAATAATAATACCTAGGTAGAACAAGCAAGTTTGTCTGCCGGCTATTTTTTATCTACCATCTCATGCCAAACTCAACTGCACTTATGACTCAGGCTTACGCTAAAGGTTCAGCAGAAGTGCAGACATAATTTGTTTTTTAATCGATCGGGTTGGAAGCACAGTAATATGAGTCAAGTTTTTCAGCACGATGTGCTTGTTATTGGCAGTGGCGCAGCAGGCCTTTCTTTGGCAATAAAACTCGCCGATCATTGCCAAGTCGCAGTTCTTAGTAAAACAACACTGGATGATGGCTCCACACGTTGGGCTCAAGGCGGTATTGCTGCCGTTCTCGATACCGATGATAGTGTTGAATCCCATGTCGGCGATACTTTAGTGGCCGGTGGCGACCTATGCGATCAGGACGCCGTACGCTTTACTGTAGAAAACGGTAAAGACAGCATCGATTGGCTGATTGAGCAGGGCGTCCCTTTCACACCTAATCATGAAGATAATAGTGATCAGCCCTACCATCTGACACGGGAAGGTGGTCACAGTCACCGTCGTATTATTCATGCGGCAGATGCTACTGGCCTAGCAGTGTCCTCCACCCTGATAGAACAGGCTCAACAAAAAGAAAATATCACCATTTATCCCCATAGAATGGCCGTTGACCTGATTACTCGAAGAAAACTGGATGTCCCGGGCCATGGCTGTGTCGGAGCCTATGTTCTTGATTGTAAAACTGAACATGTCGATGTGTTTAAAGCCCGTTTTGTCATCCTTGCGACCGGTGGTGCCAGCAAGGTGTATCTTTACACCAGTAACCCTGACGGCTCATCCGGCGATGGTATTGCTATGGCTTGGCGTTCAGGCTGTCGCGTGGCCAATATGGAATTCAACCAATTCCACCCAACCTGCCTGTATCATCCTCAAGCTAAATCTTTTTTGATCACAGAAGCCCTAAGAGGCGAAGGTGCTCACCTGCTGCTACCCGATGGCAGCCGCTTTATGCCTCGTTTTGATAAACGAGCAGAATTGGCTCCAAGAGATGTCGTTGCTCGCGCCATTGACCATGAGATGAAACGCTTAGGCAGTGACTGTGTTTATCTGGACATCAGCCATAAAGAGCCAGAGTTTATTATTCAACATTTCCCTACGGTTTATGAACGCTGCTTAGAGTATGGCATCGACATCACCCAAGATCCTATTCCTGTAGTACCTGCGGCTCACTACACTTGTGGTGGCGTTATGGTCGATACCAAAGGACGAACAGATCTGCCCAACTTATATGCTATTGGTGAAGCCAGCTTTACGGGTTTACATGGCGCCAATCGCATGGCCAGTAATTCTCTTTTAGAGTGTTTGGTGTACGCAGAATCTGCCGCAGAGGATATTTTACAGTTATTGGATAGTACGCCTGAGCCTCCAGACGCCCCTGCTTGGGATGAAAGCCAAGTAACAGACTCTGATGAAGATGTTGTTATCTCCCATAACTGGGATGAACTGCGTCGCTTTATGTGGGATTACGTCGGCATTGTTCGTACAAACAAACGCCTGCAACGGGCTAAACACCGTATTGATATGCTGAACAATGAAATCGAAGAGTATTATTCAAACTATGAGGTATCGGGCGATCTTATCGAGTTGAGAAACCTATCCCTAGTTGCCGATCTTATTATTCGTTCAGCGTTAATGCGAAAAGAAAGTAGAGGACTACACTTTACTTTAGATTACCCAGAAGCCAGTAGCGATCCACGTAATACCGTATTAACCCCAGATCAGTGGTAGTTTTTAAACTAGGTAACTTTTAAACCAGATAGCTTTTAAGCCAAATGGATTTTCAAGTAGGATTAACCACAACAACGTAACCAAAGCCGCAGTTGTCTGCGGCTTTCTGCATCCGTACTATCTGAAAAAATATAAACGATAGACTCTCGCCCCTTTTGATCCAAAAAGGTTAATTGTATCCAATAGCTCTGAAAGACAGTCCAACGATACAAAAAAGCTCTAACGGGTTTCTGGCCAGGTCTGGTTAAAAACCAATCGCCACTTTCTTGTAAGTGAATCGTGCTCACCCAACGATTAGAATTAGGTTTTAAAGATTTAATACTCGAAAAAAATAGGTATAAAAAAACGGGAAGCAAAGCCAAAGCGATCGACCAAGAAAAATAAGCGATCACACACCACGGAAGGAGATGGCTGGTAATAAACCAGCCATAAAGAATCTTAGAGGCTTTTAAAGTTAGATAAATTAGCGGCTTCGGCATAAGCAATAATCTTATCGACCATATCCTTATGTTCTGATTCCTCTGGCAGCTCACGTTGCATCAGCCAGACAAACAGATCCTGATCTTCACACTCAAGCAGCTTTTCGTATTTAATTCGATCCGCCTCATCAAGATCTTTGAAGCAATCCCGAACAAAAGGCACTAACATTAAATCCAGTTCCCACATACCTCGACGGCTCTGCCATTGCAGGCGCTTTACATCTTCATCTACACTCATTTAGGGTACTTATCCAAGGCTGAATTATTCAAGATTTCCACAGTATAACGCGCTCAGAATGAATTCCCCAATAGGGTTAGACGGATGATAAAAAACAAAAAACTGTTTTTTTCCATTGATTTTTCACTAACCTTTTGTTTAATACAGGAATATCCTTAATATTATTTCCTAATTCAGCTAGAAAAGAACAACAAGTACATAAGCAGGAAACAGGTATGACTAAATCAGAATTGATCGAACAGATAACACTTAAACAGCCAGAATTATCCGCTAAAGAAGTTGAAGCAGCTGTACGCATCCTTCTTGAACAGATCACCGATACCCTTGCTACAGGTGGACGCGTTGAAATTCGTGGCTTTGGCAGTTTCTCTCTGCACTATCGAGAGCCTAGACTGGGCCGTAACCCTAAAACGGGTGAATCCGTAGATCTAACCGGTAAATTTGTCCCTCACTTCAAACCCGGTAAAGAACTACGCGAACAGGTTGATGAAGCTAAAAAGCTTCGCGATTGATTATAAATCGATACTGTTAACAGATCCCTGCATCCGGCAGATGAGATTCCTGTGGATTACTGGCATAATTTAGCCAAGTCCGTAACAGCAAACAGGAATTAAGATGCGTTGGATTAAAGGTGGTATTTTTCTGGCCATAGTCTTGGTACTCATGGTCGTAGGTTTGTTATTTTCGTCACATAATACAGCGGCCTACTCGATTGACCTTATTGTTCTTCAGTTACCTGAGATCAATATCTCATTATTGATCCTTGCAAGCTTAGTCATGGGGTTCTTAGCAGGCTGGTTATTATCTCTAAGTACCTATGTCAAATTAAAAGCCAGTCAAGTAAGAGCGGAACGTGCTCTAAAGCTGGCACAAAAAGAATTAGACTCCCTGCGTATTGCTGGGCTAAAGGATACCGAGAATGAATGAGCTGCTTTTATTAGCAACTCTTATCTCCGCTATCGCTATTGGTTGGTTTCTAGGTCGTCGTCCTTTCAGGCGCAAGAACATCCCACCTAAGACAACGACGTCGCAACTGAATAAAGATTATTTCACCGGCCTGAGCTATCTGTTAAACGATCAACAGGATCAAGCCATTGAAACCTTTATGCGAGTCTTAGAAATTAATCCGGAAACCATAGATACCCATATAGCCATGGGTAATCTATTCCGTAGTAAAGGGGAAACAGATAAAGCGATTCGATTACATCAAAATCTATTTGCCCGCCCCTCTCTTGGCAAAGAATTGACACAACAAGTGCAACTGGAATTAGCCAGAGATTTTTTAGCTGCCGGATTATTTGATCGTGCGGAACGCTTATTAGTGGAATTATCGGATGCTTTATCTTTAGAGATACAGCAACAGAGCCACCAATTACTGATTAAAATTTACGAACAGGAAAAAGAGTGGCAAAAAGCGATTTCAATCAGCTCGGGGCGATTATTAAAAGAACAACCTAAACAGAAAACAGCCGTTGCTCATTATTATTGTGAACAAGCGGAACAACTCATCAGCCGAGCTGATTTTAGCCAAGCTAAAAAGCTCTTAAAGCAAGCTCTGTATAACGATCCTCAGTGTATTCGCGCTAACTGGGTCAGTGCTGAACTGGAGTTTAAGAACAACAATATCCGCAAAGGTCGTTCGATTTTATTAAGAATCCCAGAACAAGATCCTCGTTATTACTCCATGGTTCTGCCCAAAATAAACGATCAGTTAAACGAACGTGAAATGCATGATTTATTGGACAAAGCCATATCAGCCTTCCCTAGTCGTACCGCTATCAACTTAAAGGCGCAGATACTTAATCAAGAAAAAGGCTTACAGGCTGCAATTGAATACCTTGAAGCGCTGATAAAAGACAAGCAATTAAGCTCACCCTTTTTAGCTGCGACGACATTACAACATCTAGCAGAACAACTCACACCTGGGGTTTTAAAACATCGACTGGAAACCCTAGAACAGATGTTATTTAGACATGAGCAAAGTAATCATATATTACGCTGCTTACAATGCGGTTTTAAGAGCCGTCAAGCCGAGATATGGCAATGCCCCAAATGCCGCAGCTGGGGCAGTATACGACCTGACGACGCTTTAAATTAATACGACCACGATCATGGTAACCGAATCATGAGAATGGCTTTAGCTACGCGCCAGTGCAATCTCTTTTTCAATCAACTCTAAAGCTTCCATAGGATTTTCAGCACGAGTAATCGGACGCCCTATCACTAAATAGTCACTACCATCTTTTAACGCTTGACCAGGGGTTACAATACGTTGCTGGTCCCCTTTTTCCGCAAATGATGGACGAATACCTGGAGTTACTAGTTTAAAGTCTTTCGATAATGCCTGACGCAGCATAACAGCCTCTTGGGCGGAGCAAACGACACCATCTAAGCCAGCCTGCTCAGTCAAGGTTGCTAAATTCAACACCTGCTCAGCCGGAGTTGCATTGACACCCGTCTCTCTTAGCTCAGCTTCATTCATACTGGTTAAAACAGTAACAGCAATCAATAAAGTATCATGGCCATTATCCCGTAGACGCTTGATAGATTCCTCCATCATAGGTCGACCGCCTGAAGCATGAACATTCACCATCCAAGCACCACTATCCGCAGCAGCTAATACCGCCTGTGCCGTCGTATTGGGAATATCATGAAATTTCAGATCCAGAAATACCTTAAAGCCCCTCTTAGTCAGAGTCTCAACAATAGATGGGCCCGAACGAGTAAACAATTCCTTGCCTACCTTTAACTGACAACGGCCAGGTTCTAATTGATCAACAAAGGTTAATGCCTGTCGGGCATCCGCATAATCAAGCGCGACGACAATCGGGTTTTCTGGGGGCAGTGACATATAAAATGATCCTCAATTTAGTGCTGGAGCATTATAAGCCCACAGAGACAAGAGTTACATCTCCAATCAAAATAATAAGAGTAGATAATCACCGCTATCACGACCCAGAAATACGCAAAGAAATGGGGATAGCGATGTAACGGACAGCATAAGTCGGCCAACTAGCGTCTCTAAGCCAAAGTCTAAGAGTAAATATCCCTTTATTTACTATGGTTAATGTCAGCCAATGACGGCCAAATTAAGCAGAGGAAAGGAATATGCACACCCACAGCTCTATTCTGAAAAGACTATTTGCCGCTTTAATCCTGATCAACCTACTGGCACTCCCCGCCCACGCAGGGCAAACGGAACCTAAGACCGAAAAAGCTCAGTCAGTAAGTCAAAATCAACAAAAAGCAAAGATAGGACAAACGATCAATATCAACAAAGCAGGAGAAACGGAGCTCCGCTTACTAAAAGGTATTGGTAAAAAGAAAGCCCAAAGAATTATTGCGTTTCGAAAGGAGAATGGTGCTTTCAAGAGCATTGAAGCACTGACTCAAGTGAAGGGTGTCAGCCTGAAGATTGTCGAAACAAACAAAGCAAGGTTAAGCTATTAACGCCCTGCGTTTATAACGCTGCCCCACTGCACTTAAAAATAAACAATAAAAAAGGGAAGGCTATAAAACCTTCCCTTTGCAATATAATGAGATCAATCCCGATAAGCTATACAAAAACCCGGTTTAAGCCACCAGTGCTTCTGTAGATAAAATTATCAGAAGTGGTATCAATTCATTATATTTAGATGCGCAGACCACCATCACACTCGATCACACGACCAGTGAAGTAATCATTTTCCAGAATATACTCAACAGAATGAGCAATCTCATCTGGTAAACCCAAACGCTTCATAGGGATAACAGAACATACTTTTTCCAGTGCTTCTGGTTTCATGCCCGCAGTCATATCAGTTTCGATAAAACCAGGTGCAATAGCGCCCACACGGATACCATAACGAGACAATTCTTTTGCCCAAGTAACCGCCATACTAGCAACACCAGACTTAGCGGCAGTGTAGTTAGTCTGCCCCAGGTTGCCAGAACGAGAAATACTGGAGATATTGATGATTACGCCTTGAATATTGCGCTCAATCATCTGGGAAGCCGCTTCACGAGCACACAGGAAAACACCTGTCAGGTTAACATCAATAACCTGCTGCCAATGCTCTAGGCTCATCTTCTGTACAACTTTGCCTTCTTTAGCTTTGATAAACAGGCCGTCACGAGTGATACCGGCATTATTAATCAGAGCATCCAAACGACCAAAGTCATTTGCAATCTTAGCAAAAGTGTCTTCCACCTGGGCTTCATCTGCTACGTTAGCAATATAGCTTTTTGCTTCTGAACCAGCTTCTTTAACCAGATCAATAGTCTCATCCAGTTTTTCCTGATTCAGATCAACCAGTGCCAACTTAGCACCTTTAGCTGCCAGACGTAGAGCCATTTGACGACCCAGACCTTGACCACCACCGGTTACTACAACTACTTTATCTTGCAAATCCATGATTACCCCCTAGGTATTTTTCAAACGTATTGTTTTATTTATGTGTCGCTCTTAGACATTGTGCATTGCAATATAACCCATTTTTTTGCACATGCGAACCCCATGTTTAAAACAAAATCGTAGGTTGAAAAATTGTCGCCAGTCCCCATGTATCATTTCTGTAGTCACAGGAATCTAAACTCATGAATAAGTTTCTACTTTTTTTTATTGCAGTACCGCTGATAGAAATGCTGGTACTGATCAAGGTGGGAGAACAGATCGGAGCCTTAAGCACCATCGGCTTGGTCATCCTCACCGCAGCTATCGGTATATCCCTGCTTAAAAAACAAGGTGTTGCCATGCTGAACCAAGCAAACTGGAAATTAAACCAAGGCCAGATCCCTGCCAAAGAGATGGCAGGCGGTATTGTATTGGCCGTCGGTGGTGCACTATTGCTGACACCCGGCTTTGTTACCGATGCTTTTGGTTTTGCTTGTTTATTACCGGGCACTCGTAATTTTATTCTATCGAAAGTCTTGAAAAATATTTCAGTAGCCCCTATCCATAGGTCTAATCCAGCGGGTTACGAGACCTATGAAGCTCATCAGCCTGAGGCCGATATTCATCAACGACACGTTAGCCCTAAGAGCGAACAATCTGGCGATGTGATTGATGGTGAGTTTGAGCGAAAAAAATAACGCTCAGACGTTGAATTTATAAGTGGTGTCCCCACTATATCTAGACACTAGTATTAAGCCTTTATGCGTAGCATGATCGGCATTACAAAAACATCGGGAATACCCCGACATTAAAGATTGAAAGCAAACGATCTTTTTAGGAGATAGTTGAGAATGAACATCCGTCCTTTGCATGACCGCGTTGTAATTCGCCGCCAGGAAGAAGAAACCACTACGGCGAGCGGTATTGTTCTGCCAGGCTCTGCAACAGAAAAGCCTAACCAAGGTGAAATTGTTGCTGTAGGTGAAGGCCGTGTACTGAACTCAGGTGAAGTTCAGGCGATGAGCGTTAAAGTAGGTGACAAAGTCCTGTTTGGTCAGTATGCCGGTAACAACACCGTAAAAATTGACGGTGAAGAGCTGCTAATCATGAGCGAAAGTGAAATCTTCGCGGTACTGGAAGCTTAATTTCAGTTTTCCGATCAAAACAGACACTAACTTATAAACAGGATTTTTCAAAATGGCTAAAGATGTATTGTTTGGTAATGACGCACGTCAGCTGATGCTGACCGGTGTAAACACTCTGGCTAACGCCGTTAAAGCGACTTTGGGCCCTAAAGGTCGTAACGTTGTTCTGGACAAATCTTTTGGTGCTCCACTGATCACTAAAGATGGCGTTACCGTTGCTAAAGAGATCGAACTAAAAGATAAGTTCGAAAACATGGGCGCGCAAATGGTTAAAGAAGTTGCTTCTAAAGCCAATGACGTTGCCGGTGACGGTACTACAACTGCAACAGTTCTAGCACAAGCAATCGTTACAGAAGGTCTGAAGTCCGTTGCTGCCGGCATGAACCCAATGGATCTTAAGCGCGGCATCGACAAAGCAACCACTGCTGTTGTTGCTGAACTGCAAAAAATGGCCGTTCCTTGCGCAGATTCAAAGGCAATCGCTCAAGTAGGCACTATCTCTGCTAACTCTGATGCAACCGTTGGTAACATCATTGCTGAAGCAATGGAAAAAGTAGGTAAAGAAGGCGTTATCACTGTAGACGAAGGCCGTGGTTTTGACGACGAGCTGGAAGTTGTTGAAGGTATGCAGTTTGACCGTGGTTACCTATCTCCATACTTTGTAACTAACCAAGATAAGATGAGCGTTGAACTGGACGAGCCTCTGATCCTGCTGGTTGATAAGAAAATCTCTAACATCCGTGAACTGTTGCCAGTTCTGGAAGGCGTTGCTAAAGCCGGTAAGCCACTGGTTATCATCGCTGAAGATATCGAAGGTGAAGCACTGGCAACTCTGGTTGTTAACTCCATGCGCGGTATCGTTAAAGTTGCAGCCACTAAAGCCCCTGGTTTTGGTGATCGTCGTAAAGCGATGCTGCAAGATATCGCTACTCTGACGGGCGGTACTGTAATTTCTGAAGAAGTAGGCCTGAGCCTGGAAACTGCAGGTGTTGAACACCTGGGTAATGCTAAGCGCATCACCATGAGCAAAGAAAACACCACTATTATCGATGGTGTGGGCCAAGCAGCTGATATCGAAGCTCGCGTTGCTCAAATCCGCGCTCAAATGGAAGAAACCACTTCTGACTACGACACTGAGAAACTGCAAGAACGTGTAGCCAAACTGGCTGGCGGTGTTGCGGTAATCAAAGTGGGCGCAGCCACTGAAATGGAAATGAAAGAGAAAAAAGCACGTGTTGAAGATGCTCTGCATGCAACACGCGCAGCAGTAGAAGAAGGCGTAGTCCCTGGCGGCGGTGTTGCACTGATTCGTGCTCTGAACACAGTTCAAGGCCTGGAAGGTGAAAACCACGATCAGAACGTCGGTATCGAGCTGGCATTCCGTGCAATGGAAGCTCCTCTACGCCAGATCGTTGGTAACGCAGGCGAAGAAGGTTCTGTCGTTGTAGCTACAGTTCGTAACGGCGAAGGTAACTACGGTTATAACGCTGCAAACGGCGTATACGGCGACATGATCGAGATGGGTATTCTTGATCCAGCTAAAGTAACCCGTTCTTCTCTGCAAGCTGCTTCTTCTGTTGCTGGCCTGATGATCACCACTGAAGCGATGATCACAGACGCAGCTGACGACAAAGGTGCTGCTATGCCTGATATGGGCGGCATGGGCGGTATGGGTGGCATGGGCGGCATGGGCGGAATGATGTAATTCATTTCCCCGGCTCATAAAGCCTGCTTAAGAGGTATTCAGCACTGAATACTTCTCTAAGCCAAAAGCCCTGCCTATAATGGCGGGGCTTTTTTATGCCATTTTTTTGACCTTTACACCAAATTCTTAACCTGACTGATATCTGACTATGCTGAATCGAGTTCGTATTGTATTAGTAAACACCTACCATCCAGGCAATATCGGTTCTGCCGCTCGTGCCATGAAGGTTATGGGGCTTACCAAGCTCTATCTGGTTTCACCCAATGAATTCCCTCACGCAGAGGCTTCAGCTATGGCAGCAGGGGCTGAGGATATTCTAGATCAGGCCATTGTGACCTCTTCTCTGGATGAAGCGATTAATGATTGCACTTACGTAGTCGCCACCAGCGCTCGTCCACGCTCTCATCAGGTACCTGCAATGACACCTCCAGAGTGTGCAACCTTTGTATCAGAGCAGCCGGAAGACGATGAAATAGCCATTGTTTTTGGCCGGGAGCGAAGCGGTTTAACGGCAGAAGAGTATCAGAGCTGTAATCGTCACGTTTTTATTCCAGCCAATCCAGATTACTCAATCCTGAATATGGCTTCCGCCGTACAGATTATCGCTTATGAGCTGTATCAGAAAAGCCTGACGGAGTTTAACCCTGTACCCGGTCAATCCGAGCTACCGACGACTAAAGAGATGGATTTTTTCTTTAACCGTATGGAAGAGTCTCTGGAGAAAGCAGAGTACTTTAAGGGCAAGCCTAAGGATGTGACCTTTGGTAAGTTAAGAGCTTATTTCCAGCGCAATTTACCGAAAAAATTCGAACTCAGCCTACTGCACGGCATTATTAAGCGGCTTAGCAAAGATTACGAGTAGCCAAACTACAGGCAAAAAAAAGCCACCGCTAAGCGGTGGCTTTTTGAAAGCTTAAGCTAAAACAATCTTAGCTGTTACCTTCCAGTTGTTGCTTGATCAGGTCACCAATTGTGGTTGGACCTGCAGCTTCAACTTCCTGTGAACGAACTTTAGCCAGAGCTGCTTTTTCGTCAGCTGCGTCTTTCGCTTTCACAGACAGGTTGATAACGCGGTTCTTACGGTCAACGCTAACGATCTTAGCTTCAACTTCATCACCTTCGTTAAGAACGTTGCGTGCATCTTCTACTTTGTCACGGCTGATTTCAGACGCTTTCAGAGTAGCAGTTACATCAGGGATCAGCTCGATAGTCGCTTCTTTAGCGTCTACAGCGATAACTTTACCAGTTACCAGAGTACCCTTGTCATTTTCAGACACGTACTCAGCAAACGGATCGCTATCCAGCTGCTTGATACCCAGAGAGATACGCTCACGCTCAGGATCGATAGACAGGATGATAGTTTCTAGCTCATCACCTTTCTTGTACTTACGAACTGCTTCTTCGCCCGCTTCGTTCCAAGAGATATCAGACAGGTGAACCAGACCATCAATGCCGCCGTCCAGACCGATGAAGATACCGAAGTCAGTGATAGACTTGATAGAACCAGTAACTTTATCGTTCTTGTTGAACTTACCAGAGAACTCTTCCCATGGGTTAGGAGTGCACTGCTTGATACCCAGAGAGATACGACGACGTTCTTCGTCGATATCCAGTACCATAACTTCAACTTCGTCGCCCACTTGAACAACTTTAGAAGGGTGGATGTTTTTGTTAGTCCAGTCCATTTCAGAAACGTGAACCAGACCTTCAACACCTTCTTCCAGCTCAGCAAAGCAACCGTAGTCAGTCAGGTTCGTTACACGAGCCTTAACTTTAGTGCTTTCTGGGTAACGGGAAATGATGTTCACCCATGGATCTTCACCCAGTTGCTTCAGACCTAGAGAAACGCGGTTACGCTCACGGTCAAACTTAAGTACTTTAACCAGGATCTCATCACCAACGTTTACGATTTCACTTGGGTGCTTAATACGCTTCCAAGCCATATCAGTGATGTGCAGCAGGCCGTCAACACCGCCCAGATCTACGAATGCACCGTAGTCGGTCAGGTTCTTAACGATACCCTTAACTTCTTGACCTTCTTGCAGGTTAGCCAGCAGCTGCTCGCGTTCTGCAGAGTTTTCAGCTTCCAGAACCGCACGACGAGAAACAACAACGTTGTTACGCTTAGGATCCAGCTTGATTACGCGGAAGTCTAGCTCTTTGCCTTCCAGGTGAGTCGTGTCACGTACAGGACGTACATCAACCAGAGAACCAGGTAGGAATGCACGGATGTTATGAACGTCAACTGTGAAGCCGCCTTTAACTTTACCGTTGATCACACCTTTAACGATTTCATTCTCTTCGAAGGCTTTTTCCAGACCTTTCCAAGACTCAGCACGTTTCGCTTTTTCGCGAGACAGACGCGTTTCACCGAAACCATCTTCTACTGCTTCTAGAGCAACTTGTACGTCGTCGCCAATTGCTAAAGTAAACTCTTCACCTTCATTAACAAACTGAGAGCGTGGGATCACACCTTCAGATTTCAGGCCAGCGTGTACGGTTACCCAATCGCCATCGATATCGATAACGGTTGCAGTAACAATGGCACCAGGCTCCATGTTAACTTCTTGAAGGCTCTGTTCAAACATTTCAGCAAAGCTTAATTCGCTCATTATTTTTCCTACGTGATCAACTTGTTAGGGATACACAATAACCGGTATCTGTAACTGACAGTACCGTATGGTAATTGCTTCTCCGCAGTCTCCGTATCACCAGCAAATACGGGCTTCGTTTAATATGCACTTAACGGTGTTAGCACTGGTTCAGGCAATGATCGTTTATCAGTTAAAGGACGATCATTCCCTATGACACCCTGCTAAGTGCGCGCCAGAAATAGACAATAAAAAATTAGACCAGAGCGCGAGCCCCAGCCAAATCAATGATGTATTGCACTACTTCTGGAATAGACATCTCTGTCGTATCCAACGTAATTGCATCGTCAGCAGGCTTCAAAGGCGCCACTGCTCGATTCATATCACGCTCGTCGCGAGTTTGTATCTCGCTTAAAATGGCTTGGAATTTAACATCAAGCCCTTTGTCTTGCAACTGTTTTACACGTCTATTTGCACGTTCTTCCGCGCTAGCAGTAAGATAAACCTTTAACGGTGCATCGGTAAAAACCACTGTACCCATATCGCGGCCATCAGCCACCACACCTGGAGCCTGACGAAAATCTTTTTGCCGTTGCAATAAAGCATCACGTACTGCATTGAGAGCCGCTACTTTAGAGGCTTTATTGCCACAACTCTCAGTACGAATATCTTTAGAGACCTCTTCGCCTTCA
The DNA here is from genome assembly GCA_047518265.1 of Oceanospirillum sp. GTDB lineage: Bacteria > Pseudomonadota > Gammaproteobacteria > Pseudomonadales > Halomonadaceae > Oceanospirillum. The sequence continues at coordinate 147,432 of JAKZRG010000015.1, read as the reverse complement.
AGCATCACACGCACTGGCTCATTTTCTTCCCCAGGAAGAAAAGCCACATCCAATTGACGGGCGACATTCGCTAAAGCCGCTTCATCATCAAAAGCGACACCATGACGCTCAGCTGCCAAAGCCGTTAAACGATAAAGTGCACCACTGTCTAACAGATGCCAACCCAGTTTACCGGCAATAATTTGACTAATCGTTCCTTTACCGGCACCGCCCGGCCCATCCAGTGTAATAACAGGAATCACTATAAAATCCAGCCCTATAATCATAGCTTGAAAATACAAACTATCGTCTGTAATTGACAGATATGAGTCTTCTGCATATTCCTTAACAAGCAAAATATGCAGAAAACTATCAAGAAAGGAAAACTACGCTTCTTCGACCGTTAGATTAAAACCAGCACCGTTGGCCAGATCGATAAAGCTTGGGAAAGATGTAGCAACATTGGCGCAATCTTCGATAAAGATCTCACCTTCCGCCCGTAACGACGCAACGGCAAAGGCCATAGCAATACGATGATCGTCTCGACTGTGTACAGAACCACTATTGATAGTACCGCCCACAACATCCATACCATCATCATGTACAGTGCAATCAATGCCCAGAGCTAACAGGCCGTCGGCCATTACCTGAATGCGATCACTCTCTTTTACTCGCAGCTCTTCTGCTCCATGCAGACGGGTCACACCTTCTGCACAGGCCGCAGCAACAAACAGCACAGGGAATTCATCAATAGCCAAAGGCACTTGATCTTCAGGAATATCAATCCCTTTTAACTGAGCTGAACGGACACGGATGTCCGCAACGGGTTCGCCGCCTACTTCGCGCTCATTTTCCAGTGTGATATCAGCACCCATCAAACGCAGGATATTGATCACACCCACACGGGTTGGGTTTAGACCCACATGCTCGATAGTGATATCAGAATCTTTCGCAATGGAACCTGCCACCATAAAGAAGGCCGCAGAAGAGATATCCGAAGGTACATCAATATCACTGGCTGTCAGCGTACCACCGCCTTGCAAACTGGCTTTGGCACCATCGCGAGCCACAGGGTAACCAAAACCTGTCAGCATACGCTCAGTGTGATCACGGGTCGGTGCAGGCTCTGTGGTTTGAGTCTCACCGTCTGCATATAACCCAGCCAGCAAAACACAGGATTTTACCTGCGCACTGGCCATAGGCATCTCGTAATTGATGCCCTTTAGAGGCTGACCACCTTTGATTAACATCGGCGGACGACCACCTTCAGCCGTCTCAACAACCGCGCCCATCTCACGTAAAGGTTTAGCCACACGCTCCATAGGACGCTTAGTCAGAGAAGCATCACCTGTTAATTCCACATCAAAGGCTTGACCTGCCATCAAACCGGCCAATAAACGCATAGATGTGCCTGAATTGCCCACATATAGTGGCCCTGCTGGTTTTTTCAAACCGTGCAAACCCACACCGTGAACCGTCACGTCACCCTGATGAGGCCCCTCAATCACCACGCCCATATCACGGAACGCTTGCAAGGTTGCTAAGCTGTCTTCACCTTCCAAGAAGCCTGTAATATTAGTAGTGCCTTCAGCTAAAGAACCCAACATAATAGAACGGTGAGAAATAGATTTATCCCCAGGGACACGCAGTCGGCCTGACAACGCTTTACCTGGAGCTGTGCGGTAATGAATCAATTTATTTTGCATAGGGATATAAGCCGAGTTTTCCAGAATTCTTGTAAAATGTTCTCGCGCAGATTTTGCACGAGTAAAGATACCTAACATGGTATCACTGTCTGATTGTTCAATGGCAGATCTTAGGGTTGCCAGCCCCTGTTCAAACTCCGTTAATGCCTGCAGAATCGCCGGTTTATTAGCGGTAGAGATATCTCGCCACATAACAGGATCACTGCCTGCAATACGAGTAAAATCCCTAAAACCACCTGCGGCATAACGAAAAATCTCTAGACTCTCATCTTGTTTCGCTAGGGTATCCACCAAAGAAAAAGCCAATAGATGAGGCAGATGGCTTGTGGCCGCCAAGACTTCATCATGACGGGGAATCTCCATATTCAACACTTCAGCACCACAGGCTTGCCACATCTGGACAATGCACTGCACTGCAGCGGCGGGGTTGTGCGCCGCAGGCGTAATAATGACCTTGTGTTTTTGGTATAGATCCACCAAAGCCGCCGCCACACCGCTTTTTTCCGAGCCAGCAATAGGGTGTCCCAAAACAAAGTTACCCGGTAGCTGCCCCCAAACTTTTTCTGCTGAAGCCAGCACGGAGCCCTTACTACTGCCCACATCGGTAATCAAGGTATCCGGCCTTAGCAAGGGCTGGATCTGCTCCATAACCGATTCCATGGCAATCACAGGTACTGAGATAACGATTAAATCGGCCTGCTCAATCCAGTCTTCAGCACGGGTAGACCCTTGATCGATCATGCCCATTTTAATCGCCAGATCGACCTCGTCCTGATCTCGATCACAGCCAATGACATTACCGCCCAATCCAACCTTTTTCAGGGCTAGAGCTAAGGAGCCACCGATAAGCCCCAAACCAATAATCAAAGTATTTTGAATCTTAGCGATTTCCTGCCGACTACCCTCTTCTTTAATATCTGCAGAAGATATGTCAGAGCGAACCGGTAAAGAATCTTGAGTTGATATATTAACTTTGCTCACCCGTCATAGCTCCCAAAACCTTTTCCAACGCCTGAATAAATCGACGGTTTTCATCCATCGTACCAATGGAAACACGCAGATGATTTGGCATCTGATAAGGCGCAACCGAGCGAACAATAACACCTTCCTGCAATAACGCCTGATCTACAGGCGCAGCAGGTTGAGCCACATCCACAGAGATAAAGTTACCTACAGATGGAATATACTCCAATCCTAAGCGTTTAAATTCTGCTTCAAAATAACCCATACCTTCAGCATTCAATTCAACACTTTGCTGCAGATAACCGTCATCATCCAGTGCTGCAATGGCCGCTTCCTGAGCCATTATATTGGCATTAAATGGCTGACGAATACGATTCAAAATATCGGCGACTTGAGGATGGCTGACACTATAACCAATGCGCAAGCCTGCCAAGCCAAAAGCTTTAGAGAAGGTGCGAGTCACGACCAGATTTGGATAATCCTTTAGCAAACGAATGCCATCAGGGAAATCCGGCTGATCAACATATTCCGTATAGGCCTCATCCAGCACTACCACAATCCGCTCAGGTACCTGATCCAAAAAGGTACGGACTTCAGTTTCTGTCAGCCAAGTTCCTGTTGGGTTATTGGGATTAGCAATGAAGATAACACGTGTTTTATCGGTAATGGCTGCTGCCATTGCTTCCAGATCATGGCCCCAATCCTTTGCCGGTACCGCAATATGCTGAGCACCAATGGCTTGAGTGACAATAGGATAGACAGCAAAAGCATGCTGAGAATACATGGAAGCACTATGAGCGGTCAGATAGGAGCGTGCAATCAGCTCCAACACATCATTGGAACCGTTACCCAGTGTGATTTGATCCGTGCCCACACCTAGCTTCTCTGCCAAGGCCGTTTTTAAACGGAAACCATTGCCATCAGGGTATCGCGTCAATTCGGGCAGTACCGTTTGAATTGCTGCCAATGCTTTAGGGCTTGGGCCTAATGGGTTTTCATTACTGGCCAATTTGACAATATCACTGATACCCAGCTCTCGCTCCAGCTCTTCGACCGGTTTACCCGGCTGATAAGGCTGCAAACCCTGAACACCTTTGTTAGCCAATTCAATGTAGTCACATGCCATAATGATTTCCGCCTTATTATTATCTGTTAGCTATCGGCTATATTTTCCTTAGCTGCTAGCTTTCAATGACTAAGAGACTAAAGGGTTACTACCCTTATCCCTCTGATAAACATACCGTCTGAACAGGAAAAACGGGAGGCTAAGCCTCCCGTTCGGTGTATTACATTAAGATTACCGCCAAACGAGAGTGATTACAGCACACCCTTTGGATAGGAACCCAATATCTTGATATCAGACACCCTTTGCTCCACATCCTTCAGAGCGGATTGCACGTTGTCATCATCCGAATGTCCGGCAAAATCGATAAAGAAGACATAACTCCAAGCGCCAACTTTTGACGGACGGGTTTCAACCCGAGTCAAATCGATATTATGACGATGGAAAGGCTCCAGCAGATCATGCAGAGCGCCGGGCTGATTACGCGTGGCCACCATCAAAGAGGTTTTATCTTCACCGCTGCCCAATACCTCTTGATTACCAATAATCAAAAAGCGGGTGGAATTGTCCGGCTGATCCTCAATCTTGTCAGCAATCTTTTCTAGCCCATAGAGCTGAGACGCCATATCACCAGCAATCGCTGCGGAGTGCCATTCGCCTTTGACCAAGCGAGCCGCCTCGGCATTACTGCTTACGGCAATACGCTCGGCACCCGGATAATGCTGATCCAACCACTTACGGCATTGAGCCAAAGAGGAAGAATGGGAATAGATACGAGAGATCTTATCTCGACGGGTATTTTCACCCACCAACAGGTACTGATGAATGCGCAAAACCACTTCACCTGAAACCTTTAAAGAAGATTCGATAAAGCTATCTAACGTATGACTGATAACACCTTCGGTAGAATTCTCTACGGGCACCACACCATAAGCGGCAGCACCTGCTTCCACTTCACGGAAAACATCATCAATAGACGCCATGGGCTCGGCCACGGCAGAGTGACCAAAGTGTTTCAGAGCCGCTTCCTGGGTAAACGTACCCTCTGGGCCCAAAAACGCCACCTTAACGGGCTCTTCTAAGGCCAAACAAGCAGACATGATTTCACGAAATAGACGGGCCATTTCTTCATCGGATAACGGACCTTCATTGCGCTCCATTACTCGACGTAACACCTGGGCCTCACGCTCTGGACGATAAAACTGAATATCTTTCTGACCCGACGCTTGTTTTACTTCTGCCACTTTTTGCGCACATTGAGCGCGCTGATTGATCAGGATTTGTATCTGTTGATCAATGCTATCAATCTGATCCCGAAGAACCAGTAACTGTTCTGCTTCAGTCATCTCTGTTACCCGTGACGTTGTTCAAAGTCAGCCATAAAGGCGATTAAGGCATCCACTGCTTGTTCAGGCACAGCATTATAAATGCTGGCACGCATACCACCTACAGAGCGGTGACCGGCCAGATTTAACAAACCATTTTGCTCTGCTTCCTGCAGGAAGACTTTATCCAACGCCGCATCAGCTAGGGTAAAAGGCACGTTCATTTGTGAACGGTTAGCCAAAGCAATAGGATTGCCGTAAAAAGCACTGTTATCAATGGCAGCATACAGCTTGCTGGCTTTACGGTTATTGATCTCAGCCATTTTATCCAAACCGCCGATATCATCTTTTAACCACTCAAACACTAATCCAGACAGATACCAAGCATAAGTCGGTGGCGTGTTATACATAGAACCGTTATCCGCTGCCACACGGTAGCTCATCATCGACGGTGTTTGCGCCATTGCCTGATCCAGCAGATCATCACGAATAATCACCAGAGTTAAACCCGCAGGGCCGATATTTTTCTGAGCCCCTGCATAGATCAGCCCGTAGTCACTGACATTCATTGGACCAGATAAAATATCCGAAGACATATCACAAACCAAAGGCAGGTCACCCACCTCTGGCAGATAGTCAAACTGCAAACCACCAATGGTCTCATTGCTAGTAAAATGCAGATAAGCCGCATCATCAGACAGAGCAATTTCATTCTGTGCAGGGACGGAGGTAAAGTTGATCGCTTCCGAGCTAGCCGCAATGTGTAGGGAGCCAAAACGCTTACCTTCAGCGATGGCCTTTTTGCCCCAGACACCGGTTTTTATGTAATTAGCCGAACCACCATTACCCAACAGGTTTAAAGGCACCATCGCAAACTGGCTGCTAGCGCCGCCCTGCATAAACAATACCTTGTAGTTTGCAGGCACATTCAGCAGATCACGTAGATCCTGTTCTGCCTTTTCAGCAATAGCAACAAACTCTTTACTGCGGTGGCTCATCTCCATTACGGATAGACCTTGGCCATGCCAGTCTGGCATCTCCGCTTGAGCTCTTAATAAAACAGCTTCGGGTAAAGCCGCAGGACCTGCACAAAAATTGTATTTACGTGTCATCGATGTTCTCACACAAGAAGCGAGGCTTCTTTTTGATCCTCTGTTAGCCAGTTCCTAGGAACAAAGCATAAAATAAGCCTTATTAAGGCCAGCCATGCATAACAAACAAAACAGGGGCCCAAGGCCCCTGTTTTTTATTATTGACCGTCGGTATCTTCATCCGTCGGTTCTGCCGATGCATCCGGTTCTGGTTCATCTCCAACCAGACCGTCTTCATCGCTATTCGGTGCCTCACTCTGTACAGGATTGCCATCGGCATCCAGTACAGGCGTTTCACCATTTTCGTCTAACGCACTTTCATCAAGCTCATCCACCTCAGGCTCATCCACCCGAACAGCCGTTACTAGCTGCTCACCTTCAGACAGACGAATCAGAGTAACACCCTGAGTATTACGACCAGACACAGACACTTCTGCAACGCGCGTACGTACCAGAGTGCCCTGATCGGTAATCAGCATCATTTCATCTTGGCTACTGACCTGAATAGCTGATACTAATTGACCATTACGATCACTGGTTTGCATCGCAATCACACCCTGACCACCACGACCCTTAACAGGGAAGGCAGTGAGACAAGTGCGTTTACCGAAGCCATTTTCAGAAGCGGTTAGGATATACACTTCCTGATCTTCAATAACATCCTGTGCCTGTTCATCGGACGCGGCATCAACAACTGCTTCAGTGGTGCTATCAACAACATCTACTGCTTCTTCGTCATCCCCTTCAACCACATTGGTTTGAGGAATGATCAATGAGATCACTTCTGCGCCTTCTGGCAGTTTCATACCACGTACACCACGAGCCGTACGGCCCATAGCCCGAACTTTTTCTTCCTCAAAGCGGATCATCTTACCGGCACTGCTTAGCAGCATCACATGATTACTACCATTTGTGATAGCAGCACCAATCAAACGATCTCCTTCGCTAATATCCAGAGCAATAAGACCACTGCTACGAGGACGAGAGAACTGGCTCAAAGCCGTTTTCTTCACCGTACCCTGAGCGGTTGCCATCAGAACATAATTTTCTTCTAATGCTTTTTCTTCACTACCTGTCGCTTCTGCTTCTGCATCACCCTCAGCATCAACAACATCACCTTCGATAACCGCATCATCAGACTCGTTAGACTCCACTTCATCGTCAGACTTGTTGTAACGAGGCAATGGCAGCAGAGCACTGATCTGCTCACCTTCTTCCAATGGCAGAAGGTTAACCATAGGACGACCACGAGAACCACGACCCGCCTGCGGCAACTCGTATACCTTCAGCCAATACACTTTACCGCGGTTACTGAACAGCAGAAGCGTATCATGAGTAGACGTTACCAACAGATGATCAATCACATCCTCATCTTTCATGGCGGTGGCTGACTTACCACGACCACCTCGGCGCTGTGCACGGTAATCACTTAAAGGTTGAGACTTGGCATAACCTGTACGAGAGATAGTAACAACCATATCTTCTTCGTTAATCAGGTCTTCCATGGTCAGATCAAGACGGCTACTAATGATTTCGGTACGACGCTCTTCACCGTATTGCTCACGGATCGCCTGCATCTCTTCGCGAATCACTTGCAGCAGTTTTTCTGAATCAGCCAAAATATCGGCTAATTCAGCAATCTTACCCAGAATCTCTTGGTATTCTTTCAGCAGTTTTTCATGCTCAAGGCCGGTTAAGCGATGTAAACGCAGCTCAAGAATCGCTTGTGCCTGTGCTGGAGAAAGACGGTATTCACCATCATTAAAGCCAAACTCAGGAGCCAGTTCATCAGGACGACAAGAATCTGCACCCGCACGCTCCAGCATGGCAACAACATTACCGGGCTGCCAGATACCTGCAATCAACTTTTCTTTTGCTTCAGAAGCGGATGGAGAGGTGCGAATCAGTTCAATAACAGGATCGATATTAGCCAGGGCAATGGCTAAACCTTCCAATAAATGACCACGTTCACGAGCTTTACGCAGTTCAAATACCGTACGACGGGTCACCACCTCACGACGGTGACGCAGGAAGGCTTCTAATAGCTGCTTCAGATTCAGAATTTTTGGCTGACCATTTTCCAGGGCAACAATATTGATACCAAAAACACTTTCCAACTGAGTCTGAGAGAAGAGATTATTAATCACTACATCGCCAGATTCACCACGTTTCAGTTCGATAACCACCCGCAGGCCGTCTTTATCTGATTCATCACGTAGCTCAGAGATACCTTCGATTTTTTTGTCTTTTACCAACTCGGCGATTTTTTCGATCACACGGGCTTTATTCAGCTGGTAAGGAATCTCGGTGATGATAATGGTTTCTTTATTCGCTTTATCATCCCGCTCAATATGGTGACGAGCACGCATATAGATACGACCACGACCGGTACGATAAGCCTCAAGAATCCCTTTACGACCATTGATAATAGCCGCCGTCGGCAGATCTGGGCCAGGAATAAACTCCATCAGTTCATCAACGGTCAACTCACTGTTATCCAACAGAGCCAAACAACCGTTAATCACTTCGGTCAAGTTATGAGGAGGGATATTCGTGGCCATACCCACTGCAATACCCGAGGAACCATTCACCAATAGGTTAGGCACACGGGTTGGCATAACCTCAGGAATTTGTTCTGTACCGTCGTAGTTATCAACAAAATCAACGGTTTCTTTTTCCAAATCCGCCAGCATCTCATGGGAGATACGCGCCATACGGACTTCGGTATAACGCATTGCTGCTGCATTATCGCCATCAATGGAACCAAAGTTACCTTGACCATCAACTAGCATATGACGCATGGAGAAAGGCTGCGCCATACGTACGATAGTGTCATAAACTGCACTATCACCATGAGGGTGATATTTACCGATTACGTCACCTACCACACGGGCAGATTTTTTATAAGCTTTGTTCCAATCATTACCCAGCTCGTGCATAGCAAATAATACACGGCGGTGAACAGGTTTAAGGCCGTCACGGACATCCGGTAGCGCCCGACCTACGATCACGCTCATGGCGTAATCAAGGTACGACTGCTTCAGTTCGTCTTCGATGTTGACTGGCAGAATTTCTTTGGCAAATTCACCCATGAGTATCGGAATCCTTTATCGGCAACACTGCGTTGCAACCCAGTGCGCAACACTCGTCTGAAAAATTCTCCCGATTATACTCTTTTATGACCCTATCCAGCAATTTAGCTAGCGAAGACTGAGAGAATCAGTGTTCCCTGCCATTTATAGTTTAAATTTAATAAAAGCATCAGAAAATCAAGTGATTAGATTTTTGAAAATATCACCCTGAGTTATACCAGCCCCTTGATTCTCTTCTCAATAAAAAGCAAAAAGCGCCTTGAGGCTATCAAGGCGCTTTTTTCTAAACCGAAGATCCGTTGAGCAGATCAAATCTGTCCTATAACAGCAATTCCTTTTTATCTCGGGAAACCCCCAGAGCATTGGAAATCCACAGTACTTTTTCATGCACCTCTGTCTGTACAGATAAAATAACATCCTCTGCCTGTTGAGCTTGCAGCTCCATCTCTTCCATTGAACGAATAAAGACCTCAACCTGCCCCACCTGATTCCGTGAAACCTCTGCTCCTTGCTGAGCAAAGTCCGCCGCCTTATCAGAATGCTCCTGTACTGTTTTAGACATATCTAGCAGATAAGTGGCCGCTTCTTTTTGCTCTTGAGCCGCATCGGAGATATCCGTCATATTATGCTTGAGATCCGTTGAAGCATTTTTTAGTTGATCCAGAATCAAACCAATTTTAGATACTGAGCTTTGAGTTTCCATGGAGAGATTACGTACTTCATCCGCCACCACGGCAAAACCACGACCATGCTCACCGGCACGGGCTGATTCGATGGCGGCATTGAGTGCCAGCAAATTGGTCTGTTCTGAAATACCACTAATCACATCCAGAATACTGGTCACTTCATCGACTGCAGTAACCAGTTCATCCAAAGATTTATGACCACTATCCAGCGTATCAATAGCTTGCTGGCTGGCTCGCTCAACATTGCGGGCACTGGTTTGACTGTTAACCATAAAACTGGCCGTCTCACGGGCAAAACTTTCTACCTGAGTGGAGCTGGCATCAACATCATTGGCCAAACGGGTTAGCTCATCCGTAAAACCATGGGATTTAGAGATATAATCACGAGTGTCATTAGCTGCACGACTGATGGTGTCGATATCCGTTAAAACCACCTCTAAAGAGTCTGTAATCTGAGACAGCTGAGTATACTTTTCCTGTTTTTGATTCTGCATCGTCTCAATCATATGATTGAAACTACGGGCAATCTGTCCCGTTTCACTGTTCTCATTACTGATTTTAATGACCTCCATCTCACCGCCACTAATCAAACCATTAATGGCCTCAGCCAACTGCTTTAAGGCTTTCACTACCACTTGATTCAAAAATAGATGAAGGATAAATGCCATCACCACAATCAGCCCCACATAGCTAATAAAGATCAGTTTTACCTGTTCTTCTAACTCAGCCCTATGGCGAATCACATTTGCCTGACCTTCTAAAATACTATTTTCCAGATCGTTAATGAGACCATTAACTGCCTGGCGACTGGCGGTACCTGTAGAGATATTATTAAGGGTATTCTCCAATTCATTAGGGTAACGGCGAACAAGGCTACTAAGTGCTGAGATCAATTCTTCGCCTTTATCGACACTTGGGCTTTCCTCTTCATCATCACTCCACCCCATCATGGCCTGCATATCGTCTTCCTCTTTTTCGGCGAAGACATTTAATTTAGGCAATACGGCTAAAGCAGATGATTGTTGTTCTAATACGGCCACCTGATCCAACAGAGAGTTTCGGTAACTGCTATTCGCAGTATCCATATACTGCTCACGTAGATACTTAATCTGCATCAATCCTAGAGAAACATCATGCAGCTGCTGCAAGTACTGATAAGAAGCTTGAGGATTATGACTCTGACCATCATTGGCATAATCTCGAATAGTATCCAGGCTGTCTGCTATCTCTTTTTCTGCCTGCAATAGGAGGCCTTTCTGATTGCCCGCTAACTTACCCGCCCCGCGAAACTTGCCTATCAGGCCATCCTTTAACGCCTCCAAAGGAGGCTGAATAGAGGAAGAGACATTGTGAGGTAAGTTTGCCAAATGCCGCTCTGTCAGCAGCGTAATCTTCTGCTCTGCTGCACTTAATTCTAGAGCGTTACCTGTCACCAGATAGCTTTCGATAGTTCTGCGCAAATCAATAGCCACTTCTTCTTTAAGCTGGGAATATGCTTGAGTTGCAGAAAAGGCACTGTTTAGACGATCCAGCCCCCATAGTAAGGTGGCGGCTAGAGATACCGCAATCAACACCAATACAACAGAGGTTGCGCGTGTGACCGTAGTAATTTTCATAATAGAGTGAGCCTTTCATTCACCTGACCAGACAAACCGGCCGAAGATTAAATAGTTTTATTTGAAAGGCACCATGCCAAAGAAAAATGACAGTTATCTGTCATATTTATGACAGTAATGTTTCATCTGAAACGATCTATCCTCTACAGCAGGCTAAGCCTGTAGACTGGGCTTGATTCTTTTTTGTTACAGAGTGTTATTTTCAACCAATGAACGCTACAACTGGCTAGTCGACACACTTTATTGGATAATATGTCACCCAATTGTTACGGATATTTGATCGATGTGGTTTAAAAATCTTCAGGTGTTTCAGCTCAGCACCCCCCTATCTCTGGACACCGAACAACTGCAGGACAAACTCGCCGAGTTCCGTTTTTCGCCTTGCAAGAGCATTGAGACCTATCGTTTGGGCTGGGTTTTCCCGGCAGCCACCTCAGATCAACTTCTACACAGCAGCAACAATAAAATTCTTTTATGCCTGCGCCGTCAGGAAAAAGTGATTCCTGCTGCCGTTGTTAACGAAACACTTAAAGAGCGGGTTGAAGAGCTAGAAGCAAAGGATCACCGTAAGGTTGGCCGGAAAGAAAAGCTCACCATTAAAGAAGATATTCTGACAGAGTTCACCCCTAGAGCCTTTGTGAAGTCTAGCTACACTTGGGGCTACGTTGATCTTGCCAATCAGTGGGTCATCGTTGATGCAGCCAGCAGTAATAAAGCCGAAGAGTTTTTGGATCTATTACGCCAAACTTTAGGCTCACTACCGGTTCTTCCTCTCAATACTGAAGTGAGCCCCAGTATTCAAATGACCCAATGGTTAAACGATATCAGCAGTCGCCCTGCGGGTTTAGAGCTTGATGGTCAATGCGAGTTACGGTCAGATCTAGATGAAGGCAGCGTCATTCGCTGTAAACAACAAGAGCTGGACGCCGATGATGTGTTATCCCATGTCGAGGCAGGAAAACAGGTGGTTAAATTGGCCATCAATTGGCAAGAAAGGGTTCAATGCATCCTGTGTGAAGATATGAGTATCAAGCGACTACGCTTTGGTGATGATCTGCTGGATGAAGCTCAAGACAGCTACGCCGACGAAGACCCTATGACTCGTCTTGATGCTGACTTTACCCTGATGTCCCTGGAACTACAGCGCTTCCTGCTGGCCTTGATTGAATGGCTGGGCGGACAACACAAACCCAGCTAGAGGCAGTTATCCTCTCTAAAAACATCGCTTTTATTAAAATACGGCTGAAAGATACTTTTTTAGACAATTTAAGCCGAAAATCGAGCGTATAATTTTTACAGGATCTGATGATCAATCAAATCAACAACGAGACGAATCAGCAGATCCTAGCTAACTACCGGACAACCCTAAGCATGACCACAACGGACACCGATCAGTTCAAAGAGATTCGCCCCTATTATGACCATGAGGCTCATAATGTTATCCAGCGTATTATTACTCATCCCGAGCTGATAGAAGCCATATGTCAGTTTCGTTTCCCTCAGGTTCACAAAAGCTTAGGTTTTCTCTTACGTCCTCTCATCCGTCGTAAACTAAAGAATCAGTTCTCCGGTATTAAAAACGTCTATGATTTTCAATCACAGATTGCCGCTTATATGGACAGAATGATCAAGACATCCACCGACGGCTTCAGCGTTTCGGGTCTGGATCAACTGGATATGGATAAGCCTTATCTATTTATCGCCAATCATCGAGATATTGCTATGGACCCGGCATTTGTTAACTATGCCCTCTATCTTAATGGCGCCAGCACTGTGCGTATCGCCATTGGCGATAACCTGCTGCAAAAACCCTATGTTAGCGATCTGATGCGTTTAAATAAAAGCTTTATCGTTAAACGCTCTGCCAAGGGTATTCGTGAGATGATGAAGTCACTGACAGAGCTTTCCGGCTACATCAACCACTCCCTGTTAGAAGAAAAACATTCTGTATGGATCGCCCAGAAAGAGGGTCGTGCCAAAGACGGCATCGATTATACCGATCCTGCTATCATCAAAATGTTTTTTATGAGTCGAAAAAAGAAAAAAGATGGCCCAAGCTTTTCTGATGTAATGAAAGAGTTGAATATTGTCCCGGTCACAATTTCTTATGAATACGATCCCTGTGACGAGCTCAAAGCTAAAGAACTTCATACGATTGCAACAGAAGGGGAATATAACAAACCTGAGTTTGAAGATATTAAAAGTATTGTGAATGGCATCTCTGATAATAAAGGGCAAGTTCACGTACATTTTTCAGCACCTTTATCCGGTGACTTAGAAGATGCTGGCGCTGTCGCGAAAAAGATCGATCAAGCCATCTATGACAACTATCAGTTTTATGATTCCAACTGGATCGCATTAGACATGCTGGGCGGCCATGAACACTTAAGTGGCAAACCTCAAATCAGTGATGCTAAACGCACAGCCTTCACTGAGCGTCTGAACAGCTATCCTGAAGCATATAGACCCTATATTTTAAAAATGTATGCCAATCCGATTCTAAATAGCCGAGGGTTAATCTCACAATAAGAGATCCCAGGCAACTGAGAGACTCCCAAGCAGAGGCAGCTCATGCAGCATCAACATACTCGTGAAGCTCATAAAGTGACCTTAATAGGTGCAGCACTCGATGCTGCACTGGGTTTAGCCAAAATAGTTGTTGGTTGGCTCAGTAACTCTCACGCCTTAATTGCTGATGGCATCCATTCTCTCTCCGATCTATTAACCGATGCCATGGTTCTGGTCGTTACCCATTTTGGTCGTCAAGCACCCGATAAAGAACACCCCTACGGCCATGCGAGATACGAAACCCTTGGCACTCTGGTTTTAGGTAGCTTACTTATAGCTGTAGCAGGCGCTATTACCTACGACAGCTTAATCCGACTGATTAACCCTACCGAACTGAAAATCCCAACCTGGCCAGCCCTTGTCGTAGCAGGAATATCCATATTCAGTAAGGAATGGATTTTCCGTTATACCCTGCACATTGCAAAAAAAATTAAATCAGATTTACTGGTTGCCAATGCTTGGCATAGCCGTAGTGATGCACTCTCTTCCATTGTGGTACTCATCGGCATTGGCGGAGCCATGTTAGGCATACATTGGTTGGATCAAGCGGCTGCTCTAGTTGTCGGTATCATGGTCGCCCATATCGGCTGGAAGTTAATGAGTGACAGCCTGAAAGAACTTGTGGATACCGCCTTACCGGAAGAAGATACTCAACGCCTGCGTACTCAGGCCCTGACGATCGAAGGGGTACGAGATGTTCACAGCTTACGTACCCGTAAAATGGGTTCACAAGTTTTTATGGATATTCACCTACAGGTTAATCCTAAGATTAGCGTTTCTGAAGGCCATCAAATTGGTGTAAAGGTTGCCGGTATGCTCAGAGAATTCCATGAAGATGTTTCCGATATCACCTTCCATATTGATGCCGAAGACGATTCAGATCAGCCCTCACCGCCTTTAGAAAGCCTATTACCTCTCAGGGAAGAGTTAATAAAAGAACTTCAGCAAGCATGGGAGCCTCTAGCCTTCAAACCGGAATCCTCTCAAATCGTTTTGCATTACCTTAATAACCGCGTTGATATCGACCTCTATCTCTCGGATAGGCTCCCTGAGCAGCTAACAGAAGACAAGCTTAGACAAGCACTTCAGAATAATACTTGGCTTGGAGCGCTTCGTCTGTGGCAACCGGCAGAACAAGCAAATCATGATCACTAGATAAATAAGCTACAATTAGATAGAGAAATTGGAAAAAACAACTACTTAAACCTGTTATCAGCTTATATAATTTCGTCATCTTAATAATCGCCCGGTATAGCAAAAGGCAAAAAACTGTAAATATCTGCAACTAACGCTTGCAACCGGCCTGATTCTGATAGAAAAATTACAATAAATCAGCGAATTCCATTAAGGAGCCATTATGAGCACCGCAAACGAAATCAATCAAACTCGAATTATTAACGAGTTACGCCAATTTATTAAGAAACTACTGCAAGACCCAGCGATTGTTCCTGCTGCATTAGATGTTGCTCGTAAGCACTACGGCACACAAGAAGCCCGCGTTGCCATGGCACAAGAAATCAGCAGCCTAACCAGCGTAAAGATCCCAGATGATCCAGAAGATTTTTCTGATGCAGATCGTCTGTTTCTGGAAGTTCTGAAAGAAGTGATGGACGAAGAGCAAGCGCTGTACTAATTAGCGAGTGAATGAAAAAAGATAAGGTTCACCAGAACGATCTTTTTAGAATCCAGCGCCAGAAAAACAAAAAGGCAGAGTCATTAAGACTCTGCCTTTTTTAGGACTTACATAACGAATTATCAAGAAGCTATCAGACGTTTCTAAAGCAACGTCTCTATTTTGAACAAAATTACGTCCGAACAAAGCTTATTTTTGAACGAAATAATAATAGTCCATCTCTGGCACGGGTACACCAAACTCCACTAAAACAGCAGAAATCTGCCCCCGGTGATGAGTACCATGATTAAACACATGCATCAAAAGATCATCAGCCTTGATACGACTCGCTTCACCCGCCGTATTACGGTACTTAACCATCTGGGTTAAACGTCGATCTGTCATCGCCGCACAGGTCTTAAACCACAGATCACATTGATTTAACAATGCGGTTTCTAAAGACTTAGCTTCTGTCTCGATCTCATGGGATAGATCACTGACGGGGTAAGGTTCTCCATCAATACGGGATAACCAAAGCTGATCCACCAGCAACAAATGGTTTAGCGTGCCATGGACACTGCCAAAAAATAACCCTCGCTCCTGCCGATACTGCTCTTCCGTTAACAAAGCCACAGAGTCAAAGAGTTTCTCTGTAGCCCAACGGTGATAACGGGATAATTTAGCCAAATGTTGTTGCATACTTATATCCTATAAAACTATTTATGGACAAGCAGCTTCCGCTACTGTCCAGCGAGTAGCACCACCTACTGTCGTCGGAGTATAACAAAAAGCACCACTACCAGCCGCTGCCGTCATAGCGATATCAATAATGCCGTCCTCAACAGCTAACGTATCCAAATTCACAAATGAGCCAGTGGTAATTGCTGCAGGGATATCATTTGTACCGGCATCACAGCCCGTAAATGCGCTTGTACGAGACCGACAAATACCGATAGCTGTTTTATAACCTTCGGCAATCGAGTGAGCTTCAGATTCACGTGACTCTTGCACATAATCCTGATACTGAGGCACCGCCACTGCAGCCAAAATACCAATAATGGCAACAACAATAAGTAATTCAATCAGGGTAAAACCCTGCTGTTTTTTCATAACTTGCCTTTTCATGATAATTCTCCTTGAATGTTATTAGACCTGTAAAAAAGTATGAGCCAATTCTGAGAAAAAGAGTAAAAATACTTTTCTACATTAATTTTCGTTGAGTGTAGGCCCTGATACTAGCTGTTACAATAGTTATAACCAAGACTCTGAAAAAAAAGTCAATAACACATTAAGCGCTTAGCATCACTTTAATTAAATCAATTAGAGTATTTGCTTAATTTTATTTCGATAAGGCGGTTCGAGTGGCACTAGAAGGCATTGCACAACGACTGATCCAGGAAGGCATATTAAGCCAAGCAGATGCCGTTCTAGCTCATCAGGAAGCTCAGAAACTGGATGTATCTTTTCTGCAGTATGCCGCTACCCACAATAAGGTTCCCTCAAAAGCTTTAGCTTTAGCCGCAGCACGTGAATTTGGTGTTCCCTTTCTAGATCTAGCCGCTTTTGATCGAGAACATCTGCCTAAAGACCTAGTCAGTGAAAAGCTAATTCGCCACCATATGGCACTGCCTCTCTTTCGCCGCGGCAGTAAGCTCTTTTTGGCTATTGCCAACCCGACAAATCTTACCGCTGTGGATGAGATTCAATTCCAAACGGGGCTCAACACAGAAGCGGTTCTTGTACCCTATGACCAACTCAATAAAGCCGTTGAAGCCTACTTAGAAGGCGATGAAGAGGCTCTTGCTAAACTAGAAGATGATGAGCTCGACAGCCTAGAAATCAGTGAAGACGATCAAGAACAGGAGATTGCCGCCAGTAGCACCTCTGGCACTGATGATGCCCCCATTGTTAAATTCGTGAATAAGATTTTATTAGATGCCATCAAAATGGGCTCATCGGATATTCACCTAGAACCTTACGAACGTAAGTTCCGTATTCGCTATCGCACGGATGGCCTGCTCCATGAAGCCCTTAAACCTCCTTTTAATTTACGCCATCGCATTACCAGTCGCTTAAAGGTTATGGCTCACCTCGACATATCAGAACGCCGAGTCCCCCAAGATGGCAGTATTAAATTAAAAGTATCAAAAACCCGCACCATTGACTTCCGTGTCAATACCTTACCGACCTTATGGGGAGAAAAGGTCGTATTACGGGTACTGGACTCCAGTGCTGCTCAGATAGGTATCGGTGAGTTAGGTTTTTCACCGATACAAAAAGAACAATATGAACACGCCTTAGCACAACCTCAGGGCATGATACTTGTGACCGGCCCCACCGGTAGCGGTAAAACGGTGACTCTGTATACGGGCATTAATATTCTCAATACCACAGAGCGTAATATTTCCACCGCAGAAGATCCTGTAGAAATCAATCTGGAGGGTATTAATCAGGTTAATGTGAATACCAAGGTTGGTTTGGACTTTGCGGCTGCTTTAAGGGCTTTTTTACGTCAAGACCCTGATGTAGTGATGGTTGGTGAAGTTCGAGACTTGGAAACGGCTGAGATAGCCATTAAAGCAGCACAAACCGGACACCTAGTCATGTCAACACTGCATACTAATAGTGCAGCAGAAACGCTGACTCGACTCAATAACATGGGTATCCCGGCGTTTAACATTGCTACTTCGGTAAGCCTGATTATTGCTCAGCGTTTGGCTCGCAAGCTTTGCTCACAGTGTAAAAAACCAGCTGAACTGCCTCTAGACTTCCTGAAACAAGAGGGTGTTAAAGAACGGCATTTACAGAATGCTCAGCTTTACGACCCCGTCGGATGTGAAGCCTGCAATCAAGGTTATAAAGGGCGTGTAGGCATCTATGAAGTTATGCCTGTTACCCCAACAATTACACGTTTAATTATGGATAATGCTAACTCCATTGAAATTGCCCAACAAGCTAGAAAAGAAGGCTTTAATAGCTTAAGGCTATCCGGTCTTGAAAAAGCCTTATCAGGAGTGACCAGCCTGACAGAGATCAATCGAGTCACTCAGGATTAGATAGCACCATTCCCGATAATTCCTTATATATTGGAGGCTAGAGGGCTGTATTGATACCTGACATTACAGGAACCTAACTGACCAATAACTTATCGGGATTGGTATAAGGAAACGATAAATGGCCAAAATGGATGATCCAAATAAACAGCAATTCCATCTTTTCTCTTGGGATGGTACCGATGCCAAAGGAGAAAAACAAAAAGGGGAACTGCAAGCTCTCAGCCTCAACCTAGCCAAGGCCCAATTACGTAGGCAAGGTATTACTCCAAACAAGGTTCGACGAAAAACCCGCCCTCCCTTTGGTATTGGTGAAAAACAGGTTACCACTAAAGACATCACTCTGTTTACACGTCAGCTCTCGACCATGATACGAGCAGGTGTTCCTATTGTTCAGTCTCTAAATATTGTGGCTGAAGGCTTAGAAAACCCCGCCATGCAAAAAGTGATCGTCACTATTAGAAATGAAGTAGCCGATGGAAATATGCTCAGTATGGGGTTACGCAAACAGGGAAAATATTTTGATAAACTATTTTGTAATTTAGTGGAGGCAGGAGAACACGCCGGGGCTTTAGAAGTCATGCTGGATAGGGTTGCTATCTATAAAGAGAAAACGGATCGCTTAAAAGCCAAAATGAAAAAAGCGCTTTACTACCCTATTTCTGTATTAACCATCGGCTTAGTCGTGATGCTTATTCTTCTATTAAAAGTCGTCCCCCAGTTTGAATCTCTTTTTAAGGGCTTCAATGCCGAGCTGCCGACGGTTACCCAAGTCGTTATCGATATGTCCGTCTTTGTAGAGAACTACTGGTGGATCATTATTACCTTGCTGGTTAGCTTTCCTCTGGCTTTAATCAGCGCCTATAACAAATCAGAAAAAATAGCCTACAAAATAGATGCGATCAGCCTAAAGCTTCCTGTTATTGGCGGTATTATTAAGAAATCTGCTATCGCCCGTTTTACACGAACACTGGCAACATCATTTTCAGCTGGCGTACCTCTGGTAGAATCATTAGCTTCTTCGGCAGGAGCGACGGGGAACCGTGTCTATACTCGAGCGGTATTCCAAGTGAGGGATAGTATTGCTACAGGCCAACAATTAAACTTTGCCTTAAAAACCACCCATAAATTCCCCGCTATGGTGACGCAAATGATCGCTATTGGAGAAGAATCAGGTTCTTTGGATACCATGCTGGATAAAGTCGCTGAATTTTACGAACAAGAAGTGGATGATGCCGTTGAAGGTATGACAACACTGATGGAGCCCATGGTTATGTCGATTTTAGGCATTATGGTGGGTGGCATGGTACTGGCAATGTATCTGCCAATTTTTCAAATGGGTAGCCTGTTTTAAGGATTATAATGATCGAACCTCAAGGCATATTATTACTACTGATTGCTATTAGTGGTCTATTATTCGGTAGTTTTCTCAATGTAGTCATTTATCGCATTCCTATTATGCTGCAACGGAGCTGGCAAAAAGAACACCTCTATTTCAACCAAGCTGTAGAGACTAGACAGGCAACAGAAACGACAATGACGTTCAGTTCAGTCGACAATCAAGTCAGTGAAAAAGACAATGATACGGATGATAATCAACACTTCAATATTGCTTGGCCAGGATCCCATTGTCCAAAATGCCAACATAAGATAGCACCATACGACAATATTCCTCTTATCAGCTACCTTCTCTTAAAGGGTCGCTGCCGTCATTGTCATGATGCCATTCCTATTCGCTACCCCTTAGTAGAATTATTAGGGGGCGTGCTTGCAGTAGTATCTGCTCTTACCTTTGGAGTTAGCCTAACCGCACTGGTTTATTTTGCCGTTAGCCTCATCCTGCTTGCATTATTGGTGATTGACCTACAAACCCAATTATTGCCAGATATATTGACACTACCGCTGCTATGGGCAGGATTAATTTTCCATAGTTTACAGTCAGAACAAAACCTAAACCTTTATCTGTGGGGAGTCGTTGCGGGGTACCTTAGCTTATGGAGTATCTATTGGTTATTTAAACTCGCCACTGGAAAAGAGGGTATGGGTTATGGTGACTTCAAACTATTAGCCGCGCTAGGTGCTTGGGCTGGTTGGATAATGTTACCTCCCATTATGTTGATCAGTGCCTTATCAGGGCTTACCCTAGCGTTGGGATTACGTCTAAGCGGGAAGTTGCAGGCAGGGCAGGCTATGCCTTTTGGCCCAGCTCTGGCTATTGCCGGTTGGCTGGCCTTATACTTCCCTGATGATATTCAACAGGTAATGAATACTCTCTTTTTATAGCGATAGCTTTTTTAATTCTTAGCTATAAGATCAATGTATCTATTCCACTTAATCATTTAAACCCAAGTAGAACTTATAACCTCAAAATATAATGACAAAAAAAGCCCCCCTGATAATCGGTCTAACCGGTGGCATCGGCTCTGGCAAAACAGCCGCATCTGATTACTTTCACTCCTTGGGCGTTACTATTGTTGATGCCGACGTGGTGGCTCGTCAGGTGGTTGAACCTCACACTCAAGTCTGGCAAGAAATCTTGCAACACTTTGGTTCAGAGGTAATCAATGACGACAATACCCTGAATCGCCCTTGGTTACGCCAAATAGTATTTAAGACACCAGAAGAGCGCCAATGGTTAGAATCAGTGACACATCCAGCCATACGTGACGAAATCGTTCTACAACTACAACAGGCCAGTAGTGACTACGCTATGCTGGTATCACCGCTACTTTTTGAAAGCGATCAGAATCAACTCACTCAACGTAATCTACTGATCGATGTGCCTGAAACGATACAGATGACACGTACCTGTCAGCGGGATAACAATTCGATGGAGCAGGTAGAAGCTATTATCAAAGCGCAGATGAGCCGTGCTGAGCGGCAGCAACGAGCAGATGATATTATTGTTAACGACAAGGATATCAACCATTTACAACGGGCCTGCGATGAGTATCACCGGGACTATCTATCCCAGGCAAAAGACACTAGCATGGACAGCTAAACAAAAAATTTCTTATAGGAAGCACCAATTTCTCTGGCTAATAGCCTAGGAATATTTTTGTTTAGGTATATAACTGGCTCAACACCCACGAATTCAAATAGTTAAACTCGATAGCGCATATATGACTGAAAAAACCTTAACGGTAGATTGCCCTACCTGTAAAAAGAAAGTGCCATGGAATAATGAAAGTCCACATCGCCCCTTTTGCAGCGATCGTTGCCGCCTCATTGACCTAGGTGAATGGGCCAGTGAAAAGCACAAGATTGCTGGAGAATCCGCCATGGACGAAGCCAGTAGCGATCTAATGGAACAGCTACCAAGAGATTATTAAACTATTCCCTTTTTATCATATAAGAGGGAACAGAAAGGACGGGATACCACTGGCCTATACCATTCCCGATAAGTTGTTAATGATAACAGCCTTCGAATACACCCAGAGTGATCCGTTTTTCCTTATTTTTCATCTATAGGGAATTATCGGGATTGGTATTAATCTACCAATTAAGCCATGAATATAAAAATAGGGTTATAAAAAAGCCGGTGATACCATCAAGTATCACCGGCTTTTTCATCATCCGTACCGACTATAATACCATTCCCGATAAATTGTTAATGATAACGACCTGCAAATACACTTAGATTGATCCGTCTTTTCCTTATTTTTCATCTATAAGGAGTTATCGGGATTGGTATAACAAGCAATATCAGAATAAAACTAAACTTGATCCTGCAACCAAAATGCCCTAATGCCCGCAACGCCTTGTCCGCCTAATCCCTTCGCTTTGCGAATATCCATACGCCCCAGACCTCCTAGGGCATAAACAGGAATGGAGACCTTTTCGATCAGATCATTAAATTTTTGCCAACCAATACCACTCACCCCAGGGTGACTCTCTGTTTCTTGTACAGGACTCAGGGTTGCCAAGTCTGCCTGTAAAGCTTCTGCCATCTTAAGTTGAGACGCATTATGACAAGCACAGGATAAAAATTTATTATTAGGAATGGGGCGCTGAGAGTGAAGAGAAAGGCGTTCAGTCGTTAAGTGAATACCGTCAGCATCCACTTTTCCTAACATAGAAGGATCGGCATTAAGAATTAAACGTGCACCGGCCTGTCGAGTTAACGCCAATGCCTGCTCTGCTCGCTTAATATAATCGGCCTCACTTAATTCGTGTGCCCGTAGCTGTATCAGCTGTACACCAGAATCTAAAGCACCAGAGAGCTTTGACAACCAAGATGCTTCATCTTCAGCCGTGCCTGTAATCATATAATAATCCGGTAATGTCAGCGCCTTCAAAATCGCTTTGTTAGCCTCAGGAAAACTATACTGGTTTAACTCCTCAGGCTTCACCCATCGAACCGCTTGCCCTTCACGCCCATAAGCTTCACCAGAAAACTGATCCACCGACCAGACATCCAATAAGACCGAACGTTCAGGATATTGATGGTGAATACGAATCAGTGGAGAAGCCGATTGAATATCAATACCAACTTCTTCATTTAATTCTCGGGCTAAAGCCTGACGCCCCGTTTCATATGGCGCTAATTTACCACCAGGAAACTCCCAAAGACCACCTTGATCAACCGTTGCCGGTCGACGGGCAAGAAGAATTTCACCATTATCATTGGTTATTACAGCAGCAGCGACATGAAGCAGTTTGGGCATGAAGACACCTAGAATTGACAAACAGAAGTAATACCAATTCCGATAAATATGAAAGATAAACCTTGATCACCAAAGCTTAACGTCATCTCCTGTTATCTCAACATACCAGAAGCTATCGGAAGAGGTATAAAACAGCTAATAGACAGGCTATCAGCTCCGGTAATCGGCATTAATACTGACATAATCGTGAGACAGATCGGTTGTCCAAACCGTATCCGTTTTGCCACCAACAGCTAAATCGATCAGGATACGAATATTCTCCTGAGCCATCACTGCCGCACCTGCTGCTTCCGTATAATCAGGGTTACGACCACCATTTTTCACAATTTGTACATCATCCAGCCAGATATTTATTTTATTAACATCCAGCTGCTCAATCTTGGCACGACCAACTGCGGCGAGAATACGCCCCCAGTTAGCATCACTAGCAAACAAAGCTGTTTTAACCAAAGGAGAATGCGCCACGGTAAAAGCAATCTCAACCGCATCAGATTCACTCAGCGCATTTTCTACCGTGATTTCAACAAATTTGGTAGCGCCCTCACCATCTCTAACAATAGCATGGGCCAGTTCACGCATAACATCATCTAGAGCCTGCTGAAAAACAGCAATACTAGCTTTATCATCCTGTTTAATAGCAGCAGATGACCCTGTTGCAATTAAGATACAAGCGTCATTGGTCGAGGTATCGCTATCTACCGTAATACGGTTAAACGAACGATTACTGCTGATGGTCAGTAATTCATGCAATAAGCCAGGCTCAATATCAGCATCTGTTGCCACATAGCCCAACATAGTCGCCATATTCGGCTGAATCATGCCAGAACCTTTAGAGATACCGCTGATAGAAACCGTCTGACCATTAATTTCAATCTGAGCTACCGCGCCTTTAGGACGGGTATCTGTGGTCAAAATACCTTCAGCAGCACTCGCCCAATTATCCATAGCCAAATCGGCTACAGCATCAGCTAAAACGGCTTCAATTTTTTCTACAGGTAATGGCTCACCAATAACACCTGTGGAAAAAGGCAAGATTTGTTCACTAGAAATATTCAGCTCTTTAGCCAAAGACTGACAGCAGCGTAGTGCAGCCTGATAACCCTGCTCCCCAGTACCTGCATTGGCATTACCAGTATTCACTAACAAGTATCGCGGTGTGGTTTGAGCCAGATGTTCTTTCGCCACGATAACAGGTGCTGCACAAAAAGCATTTTTAGTGAAAACACCAGCTACACTGGCCCCTTCCGGACACTCAATCACAACAACATCTTTGCGATCCGCTTTTTTAATGCCCGCACAAGCAACGCCTAAACGTACACCATTGATATTAGGAAAAACAGGTAACTCCGATGGGCCGACAGCCATGACCACACTCCTTAAAAAATTCAGGGCCTAAAATCATAAGCCCTAATAAACTTAGGCCTTAATAAAAAAGCAAAGAATAACTCAGCTTCATCATTAAGGCCCTAATCAGTTAAATATGACTTAACTTAGTTTACCGTGACACTGCTTGTACTTTTTACCAGAACCACAAGGACAAGGCTCATTACGGCCAACCTTGCGCTCTTCGCGAACAAAAGGTTGAGCATGAAGTTCATCACTTGCCTCAGCGGTGGGTTGCTCATCACCTTGCATACCACTGCTCTCTGCATGCTGGTAGCTGTACTGTTGAGCCGCTTCCGCCTCACGACGGCGGCGCTCCATCTCTTCTACCTCTTCCTCTTGCTGAACCTGTACATGGCTCAGAATACGAATAACATCCTGCTTGATATTGGACAGCATGTCTTGGAAGAGCTCAAAAGACTCACGCTTGTATTCCTGCTTAGGGTTTTTCTGTGCATAGCCCCGTAAGTGAATACCTTGACGCAGGTGATCCATTGCCGCTAGGTGTTCTTTCCAGCGGGTATCCAGAACTTGAAGAAGCACTTGTTTCTCGAACTGACGAATTGTGGACTCACCCACATGTTCTTCTTTCGCTCGATAAACTTCAGTCAACTCAGCAAGCAGTTTCTCTCGCAAAGATTCTTCATAGAGGCTTTGATCTTCGTCCAACCACTGCTGAACAGGTAGCGTCAATGCCAACTCACTTTCAAGATGATGCTCCAGACCCGCAACATTCCATTGCTCAGGCATACTTTGCGGTGGGATAAAATCATTAACGGCATCGTTTAAAACATCGGCACGAATGGAGTTAATCATCTCTGATAAAGTTTCTGAATTCAGAACTTCATCACGCTGTTGATAAACAACGGTACGCTGGTCATTGGCGACATCATCGTATTCCAACAACTGCTTACGAATATCAAAGTTACGGCCTTCTACTTTGCGCTGAGCCTTTTCAATGGCATTGGATACCATGCGATGCTCAATCGCTTCACCTTCTTCCATGCCCAAAGCTTGCATAAAGCCACGTACACGATCAGAAGCAAACAAGCGCATCAAGTCATCTTCTAGAGATAAGAAGAAACGAGTAGAACCTGGGTCGCCTTGACGACCAGAACGCCCCCGTAACTGGTTATCAATACGACGGGATTCATGACGCTCGGAACCCACTACGTGTAAACCACCCGCCGCTAATACGGCATCATGACGTTCTTGCCATGCCGCTTTGATTTTAGCAACTTGCTCTTCACTTGGGTTGTCCAAAGCCTCAACTTCAGGCTCCCATTTACCACCCAATACGATATCCGTACCACGACCGGCCATATTTGTTGCAATCGTTACGGCACCGGCACGACCCGCCTGAGCAATAACCTCAGCCTCGCTGGCATGTTGCTTAGCATTCAAAACGTTATGCTTAACACCAGCTTTTTTCAGCAAACTACTCACATACTCAGATGCTTCAATAGACGCAGTACCCACCAACACTGGGCGCTCTTGCTCCATTTCATGTTTTACATCTTTAATAACCGCAGCGAATTTTTCTTCCATTGTCAGATAGATCAGATCATTTCGATCTTCACGCAGTACTTTTTTATTGGTTGGAATAACAACCACATCCAAAGTGTAAATCTGACGGAATTCAAAAGCTTCTGTATCAGCAGTACCTGTCATACCTGACAGTTTGTTGTATAGACGGAAATAGTTCTGAAAGGTGGTTGAAGCCAGGGTTTGGCTTTCATTCTGAATATTGACACCCTCTTTTGCCTCAACGGCTTGGTGTAAACCTTCAGACCAACGACGACCGGCCATAGAACGACCAGTGTGCTCATCAACAATAACAATTTCACTATTTTGCACCAGATAATGCACATCTCTTTGGAAGAGATTATGAGCACGAAGCCCCGCATTGATATGATGCAATAAACTTAAATTGCTCGGAGAGTAAAGACTTTCGCCCTCAGGCAGAAGGCCTTCTTTATTTAACAGCTCTTCAACAAATTGGTGACCATCTTCTGTTAGATCAACCGTACGCTGTTTCTCATCCTTAATGAAGTGACCTGTGGTAGCGCCCTCTTCACCCTCCTCACCCTCTTCCAATAATGGAATTAGCTTATTGACGGTGCGATACATCTCAGTATTGTCTTCAACAGCACCAGAAATAATCAGAGGAGTACGAGCTTCATCGATAAGGATGGAATCCACTTCATCCACTACAGCAAAGTTTAACTCACGCTGAACTCGGTCTTCCAAACTGAAAGCCATATTGTCACGTAAGTAATCAAAACCAAACTCGTTG
The DNA here is from genome assembly GCA_047518265.1 of Oceanospirillum sp. Lineage (GTDB taxonomy): Bacteria > Pseudomonadota > Gammaproteobacteria > Pseudomonadales > Halomonadaceae > Oceanospirillum. The sequence continues at coordinate 120,332 of JAKZRG010000015.1, read as the reverse complement.
TTAGTACCATAGGTAATATCACAAGCATAAGCCGCACGTTTCTCTTCTGGCATCATACCTGGAACAGAAACACCGACAGTTAAACCTAGGTATTCATACAGAGGACGCATCCACTCAGCATCACGACGTGCCAAGTAATCATTCACCGTTACAACATGCACGCCTTTAGCGGATAAACCATTTAGGTAAACAGCTAATGTGGCAACTAGGGTTTTACCTTCACCAGTACGCATCTCAGCGATTTTACCGCCGTTTAATGCCATACCACCTATAAGCTGAACGTCAAAATGACGCATTCCCATGACACGAGAACTCGCCTCACGACATACCGCAAAGGCTTCAGGTAATAGGCTATCCAGAGTTGACCCTTTGGCTAATTTGTCTCTGAACTCTAGTGTTTTTGCCTGGAGATCTCCATCAGATAACGCTTTAATTTGATCTTCTAAGCTATTTATCTTACGAACAATCTTGCCCAACCGCTTCAACTCACGGTCATTTTTACTGCCAATAATTTTTTTTAATAAAGATGCAACCATGATGTCTCTTCAGAAAGTAAGAACGCCTGAATGACGTTAAGGCTAGGAAAAGTAATAAAATTCTGCCCGCATAGTAACACGTACTCATGCGGGCAGAAATGATTCAGGAGGGGTTTTTACCGGCTTGCCCGGTAAATAAACTTAGAGGGATTCATCGCTCGTCCCTTATAGCGAACCTCATAATGCACATGAGGTCCTGTGGATCTCCCACTACTCCCCATTAAAGAGAGAGTTTGTCCTTTACCTACAATATCGCCAGCTTTAACTAACGCTTTTTTATTGTGGGCATAACGCGTGGTATAACCAGCTCCATGATCCACCTCAACGAGAAGACCATATCCATACCTTGGGCCAGACCAAGTCACGACACCCGCCGCAACAGCAATGACATCAGAGCCATCCTTTCCGGCAAAATCTACCCCTTCATGCCAAGCAACACGGCCAGTAAAGGGATCCGTTCGCTTACCATATTTAGAGGATAACCAACCTTTTCTGATAGGACGGCCAGCGATAAAAACATCATTTTGAATTTTTCGACTGCCTAGTAACGCCTCGATCACTTCAAGCTGCTGCTCTCTATCATCAATGGTGCGGGACAGCTCATCTATAGTGCCAATAAAATCATCAACTTCTACGGTCACCCCTAACTCGTTTGCCTCAGGGCCACCTACAGGAGGCGTTCGATCAAAATCAAACTCACCTTCATCTAAATCTGCAATATGAGTTAAACGCTTACCCAAAGCATCCAAACGTACCAAACGTGCTTGTAATTCTGCAATCCGAACTGTTAATGCATCAAGCTGTTCTTGAGAATGCTGACGCAAACGTTCAATTTCAGCCTTCTGCCCCCGCATATCGTCTAACCATTGACGAGCAGACTCATCCGTTAATACTGGATCCGCTTTATTGAGCGTCAGATATAATCCCACGCCACCGAACCCTAGGGGTGCTAAAATAAATACCGCAACCAGCAATACAACAGCCCAACCTGATATCTTCAGGTGTTTAGATTCTGTATGCTTATCATTCAAAACTACGATATTCATCAAGCCAACCTTAGAAATCATTTCCGTATATTAAATACATTTTTCACTTGACCCACGGCCAGGCACAGTATATGCGAACATCACGCTCGACAAAACGGCTTAATGACATAATTCACAAAGAAAATAGCCCTCTAGGTAAACTATTCCGAAAAAGTGAATTTTTACAGAAGCTCAATAATGAAATTGACAGTTTTTTACCCAAAAACTTGAGCTCTCAATGCCAAGTTGCCAATATCAATCGCACCGAACTGGTACTCCATGTTCGCTCTGCAGCCTTATTAACTCGACTAAGGCTGCTGCAAAAGCCTTTGCTTAATCAAATAAACCAACGCTACGCTTGGGCTAATATTGAAAAGCTTAGCGTAAAAGTAAGGCCTATTCGAAAACAAACTGAGCCACATCCAAAGCCCGAACTATCAAGAAGCCAGTTTATTGCCGATACCATCGAAGAAACGGCGTCTCATTGCCATGATAAAGGCCTGAAAACAGCCTTACTCAACTTAGCCAGTCATATCCAAAAACCCGTAGACTAAACCCTGCCCTTATAATATATCTATCGCCCTAAGAGCAAAATTATTTAGTAAAAGGGGTTAAATACTCATCCGAAGGCTAGTTATAAACATAAAAATATCCTCCCTGATAAGTCATTAACCGGGCACTCTTCGATGCTATCAGATTCAGCATCAGGGCTTCTAATACCTAACATGAACACCCAAATAGATACAAAAAAGCCCCTGAAATCAGAGGCTTATTAGATATCATTTATTCTATATATTCGTTATACAGCAGCAGCGGGCTTCATATAAGAGATAGGTGAAGTATCCACTTCCTCAAAAGTAATTATTTCATAGCATTCAGGACGCTCTAACAACTCTCGAAGCAGCTTATTATTCAAACCATGGCCAGATTTATAACCACGGAACTCACCAATCAATCCATGACCTAGCAAGTAAAAATCACCAATAGCATCCAACACTTTGTGACGAACAAATTCATCTTCGTAGCGTAAGCCATCTTCATTCAAAATACTGTATTCATCTACAACGATAGCATTATCCATGCTACCACCTAGAGCTAAATTTTTAGAACGCAAAAACTCGATATCCTGCATAAAGCCAAATGTCCGAGCCCTACTCACTTCTTTAACAAAGGAAGTACTAGAAAAGTCGATAGTAATATCTTGTTTTTGATTACTGAAAACAGGATGATCGAAGTTAATACCAAATGACACCTTAAAACCATCATAAGGTAAAAAGCTCGCTTGCTTATCCCCTTCACTAACCTCAACCGGTGCTTTAATTCGGATAAAGCGTTTTGCTTTTTCCTGCTCGCAAATACCGGCCGATTGAATCAAAAACACAAATGGGCCAGAGCTACCATCCATAATAGGTACTTCTGCAGCACTGACTTCCACGTAAAGATTATCGATACCTAAACCAGCCAAAGCAGACAGCAAATGCTCAACGGTGCCAACTTTTACATCACCCTGACTTATTGTTGTGGATAACGTGGTTTCACTGACATTTGTTGCAGTAGCTTTGATCTCTACCATTGGATCAAGATCCGTACGGCGGAAAACAATGCCCGTATCAACAGTAGCAGGACGCAGGGTCAAATATACTTTTTCACCGGAATGAAGGCCGACGCCAGTTGCACGAATGGTATTTTTTAATGTCCGCTGTTTAATCATGCCTGCTTCTTTCGTTCTAGATGGTTTATCCTAATGATATCAAAAACCAAGGGCTGACAACCATCAGGTTTGTGTCACTTTAATACTAAATGCGTCACAAAAAATTAATTTAATCAGCCTGACGTCTTAAAAAGGCCGGTATATCTAGATAATCCATATCCGACTTGCTCTCTGCCTGTTTTTTCATAGCCGCTGCTTCTTGAGACTTGCGGTTAATAGCAGGTTGACGATCAAGTTTAGTATAATCAGTCGGCGCTACGGATTGTTTTGCTTCTGTAGCCGCAGGGCTAGGACTAGGAGCAGCAGTGCGAGGAGCTTCTACTTTTTTCTCCTCAACAACAACTGCTTCTTCCTCAGGCTTAACCATACGCCCCATATCAGGGCCTAAACCTGCTGCAACAACCGTGACCTTCACTTCATCATTTTCATTCATCTCAGGATCGATAGACGTACCAATCACTACTGTTGAACGTTCAGAAGAGAACTCGTCTAATAAGTCACCTACAGCAGTAAACTCACCGATAGAGAAATCTGAACCTGCAGAGATATTAACCAGAATACCACGAGCATCTCTTAGATCGATATCTTCTAACAGAGGACTTCGAATGGCTTTTTCTGTCGCTTCAAGAGCACGGTTTTCACCACTGGATGAACCTGTACCCATCATAGCCATGCCTTTTTCAGACATCACGGTACGTACATCAGCAAAATCGACGTTAATCATACCCGGACGAGTAATCAGATCAGCGATACCTTGAACAGCACCTAACAAAACATCATTTGCGGCACCAAACGCTTGTAGAAGACTGGTATTTTTTCCAAGCGCAGTTAGCAATTTCTCGTTAGGAATGGTGATTAAAGAATCAACATGTTCAAATAAAGCATCAATGCCTTCATTTGCGATTTTCATGCGCTTACGGCCTTCAAACGGAAAAGGCTTCGTTACGACTGCCACCGTCAGAATACCTAGCTCACGAGCCACTTCAGCGATCACGGGAGCACCACCGGTACCAGTACCACCTCCCATGCCAGCAGCAATGAAAACCATATCAGAACCTGATAGCAGTTCAGCAATACGCTCACGATCTTCCAGAGCAGCTTGACGACCAACTTCTGGATTCGCCCCCGCACCCAAACCTTTTGTAAGCTCACTGCCCAATTGTAGAATGCTTTTTGCTTCTACTTTTTTTAACGCCTGAGCATCGGTATTGGCAACAATAAAATCAACACCTTCAACATTATGTCGAAGCATGTGAGTAACCGCATTACCACCGCCGCCGCCGACACCAACAACCTTGATGACAGCATTAGCATTCGCTGCATTATCTAAAATTTCAAACATTTTCCAGTCTCCTCAAACGCACTTAATGCAGCTCGGTCAGAAGTTACCCTTAAACCAGCTTCTGATCTTGTCAACCACACCGGTATCATCATCAACGTGATGAGTATGGCTTGCTTTTACAGCAGAAGCGGGTTGTTGCTCCTCGACATAAGTAGCGCGAGAAGTCGTTGTTGTTAAATCGCTGTTATCTAGGCCATAGACCAATAGACCAACACCGGTTGAGTATATAGGATTACCAACTACATCGGATAATCCCTTAATATTACTTGGTGATGCAATTCTCACTTGCATATGAAAAATCTCTTCTGCAAGTTGCGCAACACCTTCCATTTTGGATGTTCCGCCCGTAAAGACGACACCTGCTGGAATTAAATCTTCAAAGCCACTGCGACGAATTTCATCCCGCACCAGCGTAAACAGTTCATCATAACGCGGCTCAACCACTTCAGCCAAGCGCTGACGCGAAAGTTCCTGTGGTTCACGATCACCAACACTCGGTACCTGAAAAACATGCTCTTCACTAGCCAACTGGGTCAGCGCACAAGCATATTTAATCTTTATCTCTTCTGCATTCTGAGTTGGTGTACGCAATGCCATCGCAATATCATTAGTGACCTGATCACCAGCAATCGGTATTACTGCAGTATGTTTAATGGCACCTTCAGTAAAGATAGCAATATCGGTTGTACCACCACCGATATCAATTAAACAGACACCAAGATCTTTTTCATCTTCACTTAATACCGCATAACTAGATGCAAGTTGCTCCAAAATAACGCCGTCAACTTCCAGACCGCAACGGCCAACACATTTAGCGATATTTTGAATCGCATTAACGGCAGCAGTAACAAGGTGCACTTTGGCTTCCAAACGCACACCAGACATACCTAAAGGCTCTTTAATACCTTCATGTTCATCAATAGCATATTCTTGAGGTAACAGATGAATAATCTTTTGATCTGCTGGAATCGTTACCGCTTGTGCCGTTTCGATAACGCGATCCATATCGGACTGAGTCACCTCCCGGTTTGTCGTTCCGACAACACCATGAGAGTTCTGACTACGGATATGACTTCCGGCAATACCTACGTATACCGAATGAATATTACAGCCAGCCATCAGTTCAGCTTCTTCAATCGCACGTTTAATCGATTGAACGGTAGATTCAATATTGATCACGACGCCTTTTTTCAGTCCCCGTGAAGGATGTGAACCAATACCCACGACCTCAATATCACCGTCTTGAAGAAGGTGACCTACAATTGCAACAACTTTTGATGTTCCGATATCAAGCCCGACAACCATATTGTTGTTTGTCAAATCTGCTGCCATAAGCCGGGCATACTCCTCAAGACTAAATACAAAAAACTAAAGAAAAACCAATCATTGCCGTTAGATTATAAATTCTATTGCTTCCATTCAACAGCAAAACCGTTCGGATATCGAAGATCAATTAGCCGAACCTCTGACCAACGTTCGGATAAATTGCTATAAGCTCGTTTCAAACGCGCTATTTTTTGCTGTCTGTAGTCCTTTCCTAATAAAACCCAAGGACCATTTTTTATATGCACGGACCAAGCCCCATGCCCAGCCAAAGATAAAACATCCGGCTCTAAACTCAGTACAGATAACTCTTTATATAATTCTCGATACAACCGCCAAACCTTTTTTTCACTACCAGCCGGCCCTGCCAACTTAGGTAAATGAGAAAAATTTACAGACGTTATCGGAAAAAAGGGCAATAGATTAGAATCCAACAGCCCATTTTGCAACCAATTTGCAACGGGTCTTTTCTCAACCAGCTGTAATTCCAACTGTTCAGGCCAAACTCTTGACGCTTTTGCCGACTGCACCCATGGCAACTGTTCAACCGTTTTCTCAACTTCGATCAAGTCTGCTGCAATGAAACCCGGCGCCAAAGTTTTTGCTAAAGCATATTGTAACGCTTTAGGGTTTGTGTACTCCAGTTTACCCTGTACACGCACATCACTCACGGGCCATTGTGAAAGTGGCTGTAGGAATTTGTAACCAGCAGCTATTACAACAAATAACAGAGTCAAAACCAAAGGGTTAAGCCAATCCAGCCGAATAATACTTCTACTCAACTTAGCAGCTCCTGCTAAAACACTTAGTTATTAGCATAACGCTTTTGCGCAGCCTCGATAATAGCAATAATTAGTTCAGGAAAACTATAACCCGCAGCTTTAGCAGACATAGGTACTAGACTATGATCCGTCATCCCTGGAAGCGTGTTTACTTCCAAGAGTTGAGGACGTTCATTTCCATCCAACATAATATCAACTCGCCCCCAATCCTGACAGGCGGCACTATTGAAGGCTTCAATAGCTAACTGCTGTAATTCCTTCTCTTGTTCAGGTGCTAATCCGCAAGGCAGTAGATAGCAGGTATCATCCACTAAATACTTTGCTTCATAATCATAAAATTGATGGTGTGTTTCCAACCCAATAACGGGTAGCGCCTTTCCATCCAAAATCGTAACGGTGAATTCCTTACCTGTCATCCACTGCTCAACAAAAACACAGCTATCCAGTGCAGCCGCTTTGGCTACAGCTTCTTGTAGCTCTGACAGTTTTTCAACTTTTGACAAACCTATGCTGGAACCTTCATGGACGGGCTTAACCATCAAGGGTCCTTGCAGATCTTGCCAAACTTGTTCTAAATCAGTATCCGCAGTAACCCATACATAACGAGGCGTAGGTAAGCCTACCGTTTGCCATACTTGTTTAGTTCTTACCTTATCCATGGCCAAAGCAGAACCTAAAACGCCACTCCCCGTATAAGGGATTTGTAAGCAATCTAGCAACCCCTGAATCGTACCATCTTCGCCACCTCGGCCATGCAAAGCTAAAAAAGCAATGTCGAAGGTACTATTTTTCAATTGAGCCAGCCAATTATCTTTGACATCAATGGCTAAAACGTCAACATCAATGCTTTTCAAAGCATTGATCACCGCTTGTCCACTTTTTAAAGATACTTCCCGTTCAGCAGATGTACCACCATACAAAACCGCTACACGCATATTACACCCCACCCTCAGATTCCTTAAGGCCACTAATACCTAGGTCTGATGCCAAACCGCCGATATCTCCTGCTCCTTGCAATAAAAGAATATCACCATCTTGCAACACTGATCTAAGAATTGTCTTCAGCTCTGTTTTTTCCGGTATAAAAACAGGTTCAACCTGACCGCGTTCACGAATACTGCGGCTTAATGCACGACCGTCAGCACCTGGTATAGGATCCTCACCAGCGGCATAGACTTCCATTAGAAGTAATTTATCAACTCCTGATAATACCTGAACAAAGTCTTCGTAGAGATCTCGGGTACGGCTAAAACGGTGTGGCTGATACACCATCACCAAACGCTTATCCGGCCAGCCACTACGCACAGCATTAATCGTTACTTCGACTTCCCGAGGATGATGCCCATAGTCATCCACTAGCATAGCCTCACCTTGAGGATGCTCTAGCTGACCTAATACCTGAAAGCGACGACCCACACCGTCAAACTTAGATAAACCGCCACAAATAGCCTCATCACTCACGCCCTCGTCAGAGGCAACAACAATCGTGGCCATCGCATTTAAAGCGTTATGTTTACCCGGCATATTCAACTCAACGTCCAAATCCTGCAAAGGTTCTGGTCGACGAGCGGTAAAGCGAATTTTTTGACCATCCTGACTAAAGTTATCAATACGATAATCAGCATCTTCACTAAAACCATAAGTCAAAGTTGGACGACTGATTTTTGGCAAAAGCTCTCGAACAACAGAATCATCAATACATACAACAGCTAAACCATAAAATGGCAAGTTGTGCAAAAAATCAATAAAGGTTTGTTTCAACTTGCCAAAATCACCACCATAGGTGGACATATGGTCTGCATCGATATTAGTAACAATTGCCACCATAGGCTGCAAATGCAGAAAAGAGGCATCGCTCTCATCTGCTTCAGCAACAAGATAGCGACTCTCCCCTAGACGAGCATTACTACCTGCGCTGTTTAGTCGCCCACCAATAACAAAGGTCGGGTCTAATTCCCCTTCAGCCAAGACGGTTGCCATAACACTGGTCGTCGTGGTTTTTCCATGGGTTCCTGCCACAGCGATACCATGACGAAAACGCATCAACTCGGCTAGCATCTCTGCCCGACGAACAATAGGGATTCGATGGTTAACAGCATAAGCTATTTCAGGGTTATCTGTATTAATTGCAGTGGAAACAACAATAACATCAGCACCCAATACATTACTTTCATCGTGTCCAATAAATACTTCCGCACCTAAGGAAACGAGACGCTGAACACTGGCTGAGTTTTTCAGGTCTGAACCTGAGATATTATACCCTTGATTCAGTAGTACCTCGGCGATACCACACATTCCCACGCCGCCAATACCCACGAAGTGGATTCTACGAATACGGCGCATTTCGGGTACCTGATAACCTATTTTTTCTTCAGCCAAAACGAGTCTCCAAACACTGATCTACAACTTCTCGGGTTGCTTGAGGCCGAGCGGCCCGACGGGCATTGTTACCCATCTGTTTTATTTTTTCTGGTGCATCGGCCAATTCCGTTAACAATTGTGCCAATGATGCCTGATCCATCTCTTTTTGAGGCAGTAAAATACCCGCCTCTTCGTTAACCAAAAAGCGAGCATTTGCGGTTTGATGATCATCAACGGCTATCGGCAAAGGCACTAAAATTGAAGCACGCCCTGCAGCTGCCAGCTCAGAAACGGTTAATGCTCCAGCACGACACAAAACAATATCGGCCCACTCAAAAGCACTGTGCATATCATCAATAAACTCGACCACATCAGCTTTGGTGCCGGCTTGCTGGTAACTATGACAGGTTGACTCTAATTTCCCTCGCCCAGACTGATGCCTTACTTGAGGCTGCAGCTCAACCGGCATTTTAGCCAAAGCATTTGGTAAACATTCGTTGATAGCCTGAGCACCCAAGCTGCCACCTACAACCAAAAGTTTGAACGGGGATTTCACCTGTTCCTTATCAGAGATTTCAAACAAGCTATCACGTACTGGATTGCCTGTTACCACTGCCTTTATTTGTTTAAAAGCATCTGGAAATGCTGCGAAGGTGATTCGAGCAAACTTACTGAGCCAGCGATTGGTCATCCCAGCCACTGCATTTTGCTCATGAATAAAGAGAGGAATACCCAATAACTTTGCTGCTAATCCACCAGGGCCACTGGCAAAACCACCTAACCCCACCACAAAATCAGGTCGATAAGTTTGCAGAATAGACTTAGCTTGTAAAACAGCTTTTAGGATTAACCAAGGAGCCAAAAGCTTTCTCACAAGCCCTTTCCCCCTAAGTCCAACCACATCAATATGATGTAAAGTGATATTCGCTTCAGGCACCAGACGATTCTCAATCCCCTGAGGACTTCCCAGCCACTCAACGGACAATCCCTTCGACTGAAAGTCTTTTGCCAAAGACAACGCAGGAATAACATGACCGCCAGTACCACCAGCCATCATCAAAACTTTTTTCCCAGGATACTTCTTATACTCCTTGCCCTGTCCAGCAATAGAGTCTGTTTCCACAGGATCGATCTCTGTATTTTTCTTATTCGCGTCGACTGGCATATTCTGCTCGTTTTTTCTCGATCTGATTGGCTTTTTTCTCTAAGGTATAGCGTGTTTCCTGGTCAATGCGCAAAGCGATGGCCACCATAACACAACTGATCAATAAACTACTGCCACCATAACTCATAAAAGGCAGTGTCAGCCCTTTTGTGGGCAATAGCCCTGTATTTACCCCGATATTGATAAAAACTTGAGCAGAGATCACTAGAGCTAAACCAAAACAGGTATAACAATGAAATAGTAAACCTGTTTCTCCCGCTCGCTTGGCAATATTGGTCATGCGATAGATCAATAACCCGTAGACACAGAGCGTTAACAAAGCGCCAATTAAACCCAACTCCTCTGCCAAAATAGCAAAAACAAAGTCAGTATGAGCCTCGGGTAAATAAAATAGTTTCTGGACACTATTCCCTAAACCAAGACCACTCCAGCCGCCTCGGCCAAACGCAATCAAAGCCTGCGTCAACTGATAACCGGAATCAAACTGTGCAGCCCAAGGATCAAAGTAGGTGGTTAAACGCTTCATTCGGTAGGGTTGCATCAATGCAATAGAGCCCGCCAAGCCAACCGTCGCGACCAACAGCAATAAAAAGCGCTTCATGCCGACACCAGATAAGAACAGCATACCTAGCATACTTCCCAAGATAACGACGGTAGCGCCGTAATCCGGTTCCATAATAAGCAATAGCCCCATAAAAACCATTACCGCTAACGGCTTAATAAATCCGGACCATTTTTCTCGCACTTCATCTAGACGACGTACCAAATACCCCGCCAGATAGACCATCATAAAGAGCTTGGCCAATTCTGAGGCCTGCAGATTTACAATTCCTAAAGAGATCCAGCGGGAACTACCATTGACCTCGCGACCAATGCCAGGCACTAAAACCGCTAACAAAAGCAAGAAGGCTAACAACAACAAAACAAAGCTATTGTCATACCACCAACGCATAGGCACTAATAGCACTGTAAAGCCTAAGCCTAAGCCCATCAGAACGTAAATACCGTGACGCATGCTAAAAAAGAAGGGGTTACCATAACGACTACCGGCAATTTCCATGGAAGCGGAGGTCACCATTAGCCAACCGAGACATAATAGGAAAATAGCCGAAAATAGCAGCCAGCCATCCAAATGCCGAGTCATCTCACGGTTCACATAAGGCAGGTTCATGGCCGAAGCAAAAGGAGCTAATTTATCCGCCATTAAAAGCTTAAATCGTGCAATCCGACCATTATCAGAAGAGGCGTTATCACCCGACACAGCCTAACTCCTGCACGGAATTTACAAAGGCATCACCACGAGCGACATAGCTAGCAAACATATCAAAGCTGGCACAGGCTGGAGACAATAGAACGATATCCCCTTCATGGGCTAAAGCTTGAGCGGTACTCACCGCATCCATCATACTTTCAGCCTGAGCAGTTCGTACATTTTCAGGCACAATATCCTCAATCAAACAAGCATCACGGCCAATTAGCACCACAGCACTAGCATACTCTTGCAATGGGTGCGTTAACTCGGAGAATTCTGCTCCTTTGCCATCACCACCGGCAATTAAAATAATCTGCCCTTCTTGGCTGGCTCCTAAGCCATTTAAAGCAGCTACGGTGGCGCCAACATTTGTTCCTTTGGAGTCATTAATAAACTGCACTCCAGCAATTTCTGCCACAGGTTGACAACGATGAGGTAAACCATTGAACTCTTGTAACGCACGCAACATAGCAGATAAAGGCAAGCCTGCACTCTGTCCCAACGCTAAAGCAGCCAAAGCGTTTTCCTGACCATGCCTCCCGGTTAAACTAATATCACTGACGGCAATCAGTTTTTCACGGCCTAAGGCTAAATACTCCTCCCCAGCCTCGGATAGAAGACCAAACTGCCCTTGCTCCGGTTGATCCAAGCCAAAACTGACTAAATCTTTTTTATAGCCATGTACTGGTAAAGTGGCATCATCGGCCCGATTGGCAATAGCATAATTGCATCCGGCATAAATGCGCTGCTTAGCTAAGCCGTATTCCAGTAGATCGGGATAGCGATCCATATGATCGGGGCTAATATTCAAAACAGCCGCAACATTAGCTTTTAAAGAATGGGTCGTTTCCAGTTGGAAAGAAGATAGCTCTAAAATATAAAGCTGTTTTTCACCTTGCTCCAGAAGGTCCAAGGCTGCCAGACCAATATTACCGCCAACCCCGACCTCAAGACCGGCCTTTTCAGCCATAAGTCCGACCAAGGAGGTCACCGTACTTTTGGCATTAGAACCGGTAATCGCAATAATGGGAGCCTCTGCCTCACGGGCAAACAACTCAATATCCCCTATGACAGAAATACCATGGTGCATCGCTTCTGTAATTGCAGGCTCACTAATCGCGATACCAGGACTGACAACCAGTTCCTGCACTTCACATAACTGCTCTGTATCTAAAGGCCCCAGCCAAATATCAGCATCCGGAAACTCAGCTTCAAAAGCCTCCAACATTGGTGGCTTAAAACGAGTATCAGCAACAGCAAAAGTCACACCTTTTTTTTGTAGAAAACGGGCACAGGACAATCCTGTCTGACCCAAACCTATAATTACTGAGTGTGGCAATTGTTTGTCCTCTACTTAACGGTGCTTATGCAACATCAATCACAGTTAGCCTAATGCTGTTAATGACTCGAATATGGTTATAACAGCACTTAATTCATTTACGCGAGCCCCTATTTAAGGGGCTTCACTTTAACGCAATTTCAAAGTCGCCAAGCCAATCAAAACCAATACTACCGTAATAATCCAAAATCGGACGATTACACGAGGCTCAGGCCAACCTTGAAGTTCAAAGTGATGGTGAATCGGTGCCATTCTGAAAATACGACGACCCGTGAGTTTGTAGGAGCTCACTTGTAAAATAACGGATACAGTTTCCATAACGAAAACCCCACCCATAATAAACAAAACAATCTCTTGGCGTACAATCACAGCCACAACACCTAAAGCAGCCCCTAACGCCAACGCTCCTACATCCCCCATAAATACTTGAGCAGGATAAGTATTAAACCAAAGAAAGCCTAAACCTGCGCCAGCGATAGTGGCACAGAAGACCACCAGTTCACCGGAACCCTCGATATAGGGAATATTTAAATAATCGGCAAACTGTAGATTACCGGATAGATAAGCAAACACACCTAATGCCGAACCCACGAGAACCGTAGGCAGAATAGCAAGACCGTCCAAACCATCGGTTAAATTAACCGCATTACTGGTACCAACAATAACGAAATAGGTCAGCACAACAAAGAAGATTCCCATTTCCCAAGAAAAATCCTTAAAGAACGGGATAATCAATGAAGTTTCTGCTTCTGTTGGCGCAGTTGTATAAAGAAATATCGCAGCCCCCAAACCTGCTACAGATTGCCAAAAATACTTCCACTTTCCAGGCAAGCCGCGAGAGTTTTTCTCCATGACCTTACGATAATCATCAACCCAACCCACAGCACCAAACAGCAGAGTAACCAGAAGTACCACCCAAACATAACGGTTACTCAGGTCAGCCCATAATAAGGTACTGATTGCAATGGCACTGATAATCAAGGCACCGCCCATAGTCGGCGTACCGCTCTTACTTAAATGGCTTTGGGGACCATCCGTTCTCACTGCTTGGCCAATTTGCGCCTCGACCAATTTGCGGATCATAACTGGCCCTAAAATAAGGGAGAAAGCTAAAGCCGTCAAAACACCCAGAATAGCCCTTAAGGTTAAGTAACTAAAAACTGCAAAAGGGCTGTAATACTGGGCAAGCCAGTCTGCGAGAATCAGAAGCATCGGCTAATTAAATCCTAAATTATCGTTTTTATTGCGTAAACTTTAACTGTTCGGCTACAAGTTCCATAGCAGCACTACGAGACCCTTTGACCAGAACCGTAGTATTTACTTGTAGCTGTTGTTTTAAAGCATCTATTAATGATTGTTGATCAGGCCAATGAATCGCGCCTGCACCAAAGGAGAGTGCCGCCTGCTCACTAAAGTCCCCAACAGTGTAAAGTTGATCAACACCTGCTTGCTTGGCATACCGTCCAAGTTCAGCGTGAGCAGATAAACTACTATCGCCAAGCTCACCAATATCACCCAAGACTAAATAAGTTTTACCGTTAAAGTCCATCAAAGTATCAATGGCTGCTCTGACAGAACCCGGGTTGGCATTGTAACTGTCGTTTAACACAGTCGCACCCCCTAAACCTTTTATCACCTGCAGACGGCCACTAACACCAGAAAAAAGTGCCAAACCAGAAGCAATTTGCTCGGCTTGAATACCTAGGGCATAAGCTGCAGATGCCGCAGCTAAAGCATTCGATACATTATGTTTCGCAGGTACATTAAGCTGCACTTTAACTCGGGATTCTGCTCTTACATCTGCATCTGCATCTGCATCTACAGCCGTTGAAAGCTCACTCTTAGATCCAGGCAAACAGAGAGTAAAACCATAGCCCGTCTCGGCTATTTTCAGGTCTTCAGCATAAACCAAAGGGTATTTACGAGAGAAAGAGGACTCTCTAGAGTGAATACCGTATAAAACAACGGATCGATCTCCGGCTAGCTTGCACCAATCACCAGCAAATGCATCATCAGCATTAATCACCGCAAGCCCTTTTTTTGATAACCCCTGTATTAACTCTCCTTTGGCCTGTGCAATATTGGCAATAGAGCCAAACTCTCCTAGATGTGCCCCTGTCACATTCATCACCACACCAATATCTGGTTGGGTTAACTCTGTGGTATAAGCAATCTCACCTAAATGATTGGCACCTAGCTCAATAATCGCAGAAGTATGCTCCTGCTCTAGACGCAACAACGTCAAAGGCACGCCTATCTCGTTATTAAAATTTCCTTGAGTAATTAAAGGTTGACCAGAAAGGGATAAAATACAGCCCAACATCTCTTTAACCGTGGTTTTACCACTATTACCTGTAATGGCTACGGTCGGTCCTTTAAAACGCTGTCGATTAAATTGTGCAATCTGCCCCAAAGCAATTTGAGTATCAGGTACCAACCATTGGGGCAATGGGCTATCTTGTGGCTGACTGACAACCAGAGCCCCAGCACCTGAAGCGATTACTTGCGGAATAAACTGATGACTATCAAAGCGCTCACCTTTAATGGCCACAAAAAGATCATTCGCCTGTACTTGACGAGAATCAATCACCAAACGCTGAAAACACGCATCACCATTAATCAGCTTACCGCCAAACTGTTGCTGTAACTCTATCAAAGAAATAGAATTAATCATCACGTACTCCCAGTTGGTGGATATAAGCGTTTTGAGCCAGTCGAGCCTGCTCTACATCATCAAAGGAATAACGCACACCTGATATTTCTTGATAGGTTTCATGGCCTTTACCAGCAACTAATACCACATCTTCCGCCCCTGCTTGCAACACCGTCTGTAAAATAGCCTGCTGACGATCCACTTCAACTCTGGCCGGCTTGTTACTTAGCCCTTGGCAAACCTGCTCAATAATCAATTCTGGTACTTCTGAACGAGGGTTATCACTGGTAATCACCACGTTATCAGATAGCCTTTCAGCAACTTCAGCCATTAAAGGTCGCTTACCAACATCTCGATCACCACCGCAACCAAAAACACACCAAAGCTTTCCTTTAATATGCAGCTGTATCGCCTGCAATGCATTTTCTAAAGCATCAGGTGTGTGAGCATAATCCACAATAACAAGAGGGGCATCTGTAGAGAACACCAATTGCATACGCCCTGGAACAGAGCAAATACTTTCGGCTATTTTTAGCAACCTATCAAAATCAAAGCCCAGCCCCAGCAGGGTTAATAACGCAGCAAGGATGTTAGCAATATTAAAATCACCCAATAACGGCAGGACAAGAATTCGCTTGCCCCAACGTCCATTAAGCTCTATCTGAAAACCGTTTGAGACAGCCTGAATCTGATGACAATACAGGTCTGCCTTAGGGTTACTCAAGCTATAGGTAAAACACTGTTGCGCAGTTTGGCTGGATAATATTTGATTAGAAAAATCATCATCAAGATTTACAATAGATAGGGCCAAGTTATCCGATGTAAACAACCTAAGCTTGGCCTCACCATAAGCCTCCATAGAACCATGATAATCCAAGTGGTCTCGACTTAGGTTAGTAAAAACAGCTGCCCTAAAAGGTGCTCCTGCCGTCCGCTGCTGATCCAAAGCATGAGAGGACACCTCCATCGCCTGATAGGTAAACCCTTGTTGATACAAATCAGCCAGAGTACGATGCAAACTCACAATATCCGGCGTGGTATGAGTCGCAGCGTGAAGATCATCTAAAGCACCAATACCTACAGTGCCAATCACAGCCGTTTGCTGTTTTAGCTGAGTTAATAACTGAGCAATATAATGGCTAACAGAAGTCTTACCGTTCGTACCTGTAATGCCAATAAGATTAAAAGCATCAGGATTAATGCCTCCTGCTATAAATAACCAACTCCCCAACAAAGCTCTTAAATCAGCTAACTCAACAATAGGGATTTCGGTAGAAGAAGCATCACGGTAGGAAAAAGCATTTTTCTCAGACTCAACCAAAACCAAGCCAGCACCTTGCTTAATAGCAGAGTCAATAAATCGACGACCGTCCAGCTGACTGCCTTGCAAAGCGATAAACAGATCCCCAACTTGCACCTGACGAGAATCCAGTCTCACCCGTCCAGTTAAAACCTGAGGCAGGATAAGGTCAGGAAATAGATCTACCAGAGAACGAGATATCTGTTGTAAGTAAGCATCAGACATCGTCTAGTTCTCCTCTTGAATATTATCCGGTGTAACATTTAGATATCTCAGAGCATTACCTGTGATACGGCGATAAATAGGGGCTGCTACTTCACCACCGTGATACTCCTGACCGGACGGACTATCAACCCAAATAATGGTCACAATACGGGGATCAGAGACAGGAGCTACACCTGCAAAGATTGCCATATATTCATAATCATAACCGCCAGAGCTACTAATCTTATGCACCGTTCCTGTTTTACCTGCGACACGATAACCGCTAACAGCAGCCCGTGTTCCAGTCCCCCCAGGCTGAGTAACTGTCTCCATCATTTCCAAGACAGCTTGAGCGGTAGATTCCGGCATCACCTGCTCATCAGGCAGGCCATCGACATCTTTCAGAATACGCACATGTTTTTTCAAACCATTATTAGCCAGCACTTGATAGGCCTGAGCCAATTGCAATGAAGTAACGGCAATACCATAGCCATAAGCCATAGTCGCAATTCTTGCCTTCTCACGAGCACGGGGAATAACAAGAGTCCCAACCCCTTCACTAGGAAAGCCAGTCCCTGTACTTTGACCAAGCCCTAACTGCAGCAAGAAATTGGCGACCGTATCCTCTGCCATAGATAGGGCAATACGTCCAACACCAACGTTACTGGATTTAGTAATGAGCCCCGTCATGCTTAACATGCCGTAATTTCGAAAATCACGAATAGTCTGGGAACCAAGACGCATATACCCAGGGGAAGTATTAATAATATCGTCAGCTTTATACTTGCCGCTAGCAATGGCTGCAGCAACAGTAAGGGGTTTAATCGTAGAACCCGGCTCAAAGAGATCAATCAAGGCGCGATTTTTAGTCGCCGCCACATTCAACTTAGATCTATCATTAGGGTTAAAAGAAGGCTGATTCACCATCGCCAATACTTCGCCGGTTTTGGCATCAAGCATCACAACAGCACCCGTTTTCGCATTATGCTGATCCACTGCTGCTTTTAACTCTCGGTACGCCATAAACTGAAGCTTTAGATCAATGGTCAGCTTTAAGTCCTTACCTGGCTGAGGAGGTTCAATAACCTGAAGATCCCGAAAAACCAAGCCACGACGATCTTTTAAAACTTTCTTTTGACCCGGTATACCGGTTAAGGTTTTATCAAAGGCTAACTCAATGCCTTCCTGACCACTATCATCAATATTATTAAAGCCGACCAAGTGAGCAGCCATCTCATGGGCCGGATAATAGCGTTTATATTCATGCTGGGCGTAGATACCATTAATCTTAAGATCAAAGACCTTTTCTGCCTCGGCCGGTATCATATGCCGCTTTAAATAGATAAACCCTTTACCTTTAGCTCGTTCTAATTTGGCTTTTAGACTGGTATAAGGCGTCGATAGTCGTAGTGCGAGTTCTTTTAACTGCTCTTCATTTGCCGATAGATGTTTAGGGTTTGCCCATACAGTGGTCACCGGAGTACTAACTGCCAGAGGTTCACCATTGCGATCCGTAATCATCCCCCGATAGCCGGGAATAGAATCAATACGAACACTTCGAGCATCCCCTTGTTCCTGCAAGAAATCACGATCAGAAATATGCAATTGAATCATACGCCCTGCCAGCAACAAGCCTGCTAGCAAGAGGACAAATAAAGCGATAGGGTAACGGAAACCAATAATGGCGTGATTAGGTTTTTCTCTCATTGGACAACCTTGACTTGCTTAGGAGAGACAACCTGCATCTGAAGAGATTCACGGGCGATTTTTTCGATACGGTTAGGTGAGGCTAACGTACTACGCTCAAGCAGTAACTGCCCCCATTCAACTTCATATTGAATTTGCTGCTGCTCAAGTTTACGCAGCTCGGCATAAGCCAAACGGTTTTCATAAGCAGCAAAAACAACAAACAAAGAAGAGAACAATGTTAATAAGGTTAACCCTAAAAACAGCCAACCAGAGAAAGGTAGTTTTTTAGGCAACAGTAGCAAAACTTCTGCTTTTAACCGATTAGCCCTTGATGGCAATTGTTCTGACTGCCTAGGTGTCGCACCTTTATAACTTGCCCCCTGGCTCATGCTCTTCTCTGCTTTTTATCCGTAAGTTCTGATGGAATAACCCACTTATAGCTTACTTGCCACTCGCATAACAGCACTGCGCGACCGTGGATTATGGTTCACTTCTTCTTTAGAAGGCTTAATGGCTTTACCCACCAGTTTCAGACGAATATTCAACTGCTCCTGAGTAAAAGGGATGCCTTTAGGCAGATGAGTATCCCCTTTAGCCATATCACGCATAAAGCGTTTAACAATGCGGTCTTCCAAAGAGTGGAAACTGATTACGACTAAACGACCACCTGGCTTTAATAGATCCAGAGATTTTTCCAAACAAATCTCTAAATCCGCTAACTCACGGTTGATATGAATACGAATGCCCTGAAAAGCACGTGTCGCTGGGTGTTTGCCTTTTTCCCAAGCAGGATTCGCTTCTTTTACAATATGCGCCAAACGTGCGGTACGAGTAATCGGTTCTTCTTGACGCTCTGCAATAATAGCCCGAGCCATACGTCGGGCAAAACGCTCTTCACCATAATCCTTCAAAACACGGATAATCTCGGCCTCAGAAGCACTATTAACCCAATCTGCTGCAGATTCTCCACTATTAGGATCCATCCGCATATCCAGCGGACCATCATTCATAAAGCTAAAGCCACGCTCAGGATCATCCAACTGAGGAGAAGAAACCCCCAAATCCAGAAGTATACCGTCTAATTTACCCACAACATCAGAAGTCTGCGCATATGACTCTAGATCCGCAAATGAACCTTGAAAAATATTAAACCGACTCTCTTCCTGCTCTAGCGTACGGGCCTCTGCTAAAGCCAAAGGATCTTTATCGACACCAATTAAGCGTCCCTGATCATCCAGTTGCTGCAGAATAGCTCGGGAGTGTCCGCCCCGACCAAAAGTACCATCAACATAAGTGCCAGATGGAGTCTGAACTAAAGCCTCAACGGCTTCATTCAACAAAACGGTCAGGTGTTGAAAAGCTTCTGTCATGATGAGTACTGAATCTTTGATTTGCGTTTAAGCGGACCTGCCCCTGCTATTGCAGGGGACGGTAGAATGATGATGAAGTTGGCCGATAAGCCGGGTTCTGTCGAGGACAGTCATTCCTCTAGGATCTACGTCACCGCAGACCTCAAGCAACCTACCCGAACCCAGTGCGGGCCGCACCTGTAGGGTTCCTATTTGGTCTTGCTCCGAGTGGGGTTTACCATGCCACGAACTGTTACCAGTCGCGCGGTGCGCTCTTACCGCACCCTTTCAGCCTTACCTGTTCCCTACAAGAGGGTCATCGGCGGTCTACTCTCTGCTGCACTTTCCGTAGGCTCACGCCCCCCAGGGGTTACCTGGCACTCTGCCCTATGGAGCCCGGACTTTCCTCTCCCTTTACCGCAAGCGATAAAGGCAGCGACTGCCTGGCCAACTCCAAGCCGGCTAGGATATAAGGATCATCGCCGACAAACAACCTGTTTTTACTTACAGCCAGCGAATTTTTACTAAGGCTTTCATAAAGCAATAACGCACACCTTATTTACCGCTTTGTAAACTAAGAGCCTGCTGGTAAAGCGCATTCTTTTTTTGCCCAGTAATTTTCGCCGCTAGCGCTGCCGCTTGCTTAACCGGCAACTCAGTTAAAAGCACCTTCAGCACATCAATAGCCGCTATTTCTTGCGCTTCAGCATCATCCTCAGGCGCAGCACCGGCAACCACTAAAACAAATTCACCTCGTTGTTGATTTGCATCCTGCTCTACCTGCCGAATAACCTCCGCTAGACTACCTGTCAAGAAAGTCTCAAAGGTTTTAGTCAACTCACGGGCCAGAGTGATCTCTCTTTCATCGCCTAAGACCTCAGCCATATCCTTCAGACTATCTAATACACGATGGGGAGACTCATAAAACACCAAGGTGCGAGTTTCTTTGATCACCGTTTTTAATTGTTTTTTACGACCACTGCTTTTAGCCGGTAAAAAGCCTTCAAAACAAAAACGATCCGTCGGCAAGCCTGCCGCAGATAAAGCAGCCACCATGGCACAAGCACCGGGTACCGGGACAACGGGATAGCCCGCTTTACGTACTGCCTGCACCACAACAAAACCTGGATCAGAGATTAACGGCGTACCTGCATCAGACACCAGCGCGATTGACTGACCGTTCGCCAGCTCCTGCAATACCTTTTCTACCCTTTGATGCTCATTATGATCATGCACCGAAAACAAAGGTTTATTGATAACAAAGTGCATCAATAACTGGCGCGTATGCCGAGTATCTTCAGCCGCAATCAAATCAACGGAGCGCAAAACCTTCAAAGCACGCTCAGAAATATCAGCAAGATTACCAATCGGCGTAGCAACCACGTACAATACTGCTTCGGACATCCTATAAGCCTGTGTTATTTAGTATGAATTGTTCTTAAGAAAGAGTTTAATTATGCCTGCCAATAACCTGCAGTTTACCAACTTGTCTCGCCGTTTGAAGCAGCAGCTTAATCTGTTATTAACAGGTTCTATTATTGTTTTACTTAGCGCCTGTAGCGGCCCCGCTACCAAACCCGAGCAATCAACCAAGACCGAGCCACAAGAAAAAAGTCAGCCGGCACGCGCCTTGACTTATGATGAGCTGTTAGCCCTTGCGGAACAAAGCAGCACCGAGCAGGCTCAAGTTTATCGATTCAAAGCGGCAGAGATTTTAGCACAGGAAGGCAAAGCAGAAGCAGCTTTGCGACTTCTGGCAAAAATCCATGCCTACAACCTGCCCCTTGAACAGCAAAAACGCTTTGTTTTCCTAACCTCAAAACTTAGCTTAAACAGCGGTGAAGGCTGGCAAGCACTGATTGCTCTCAACAACACCGGCAATCTCATCTATGATCGCCTAAGTCCCAGTGAGCAGCTGCAACTAACACAATACAGAGCCCAAGCTTACAGTAAACTAGGCTACTACGAGGCCAGTGCTCGTGAATATTTACAGCTTTCCCAACAGCAAATTGGCGAAAATCAACAAAGAGCTCATGAAGCTCTATGGGTCAATATATTAAATATTACTCTGGATGATATTCGCTTATTACTTGAAGAAGAAGTTAATAACGAAATGCGCGGCTGGTTTGACCTTGCCCGAGTTCGCAAAGAAGCTGCGATTAATTTAGACCAGTTTACCCTAGAGCTGAACCGCTGGCTTGACCAATGGCATGACCACCCTGCCGCACTCTCTCTACCTAGAGATATGGCATTTTTAGACGACATAAGTCGCAACCCCATTCAACATATCGCTATTTTCCTGCCTCAATCAGGAAAACTGTCTAGAGCAGGTAATGCAATTCGCGACGGCTTAATGGCTGCCACCCTCAATGCAAAAACATTGAATGCAGCCACACCAAAGCTAAGCTTCTTCGATAGTAATAAGCTCAGCTTGAATCAACTCTATCAAGCTGCAAAAGCAGCGGGGGCAGAAGTAGCTGTTGGCCCTCTAGCCAAAAATAAAGTCACTCAACTACAACAGCGCAGCCAGCTACCCTTGCCTACTTTAGCCCTTAACTACGGCACTCAAGGACACAGCAATAATAAAGACCTGTTCCAGTACGCTATTTCACCGGAAGATGAAGCCAGCCAGGCAGCGATAACAGCATGGCAAGATGGCAAAAAACTTGCACTCACATTAACACCTTCCAGTAGCTGGGGCAGCCGCGCACTAACCGCCTTTAAGAGCGATTGGAAAAAGCAGGGCGGTAGCATTGCAAGCTCTACCAGCTACAACTCAAAAACCAATCTAGGCCTTAGCATCAAAGAGATGCTTGAAATTGACAAAAGTGAGCAGCGTTGGAAAAAAATCAGGCAATTGATGGGGAAAAAAGTCGAGTTTGAAGCCCGAAGACGCCAAGATATCGACATGTTATTTATGGTTGCCACCTCAGGTACTGCCCGCCAAGTCAAACCAGCTCTAGCCTTCTATTACGCCGGAGATCTGCCTGTATATGCTACATCTCACCTTTATAACGGCAAAACAAACCCTGAGCGCGACCAAGACCTCAACGGTATTAATTTCTGTGATATCCCTTGGTTTCTGGAGTCACAAGCAGGCTTAAAACTCAGCATCGACAAAGCATGGCCTATTGAAACAGATCGCTACGGCCGTCTCTTTGCCATGGGCACTGACGCACTACAACTCGCAGGCCGCCTGCGTATGCTAGAAGCTATATCGGGCAGCAAAGTTTATGGTGCAACAGGTGCTTTATCACTTCGCAACAATCGAACTATTCAACGCCAACTACAATGGGCTACGTTTGTTGAAGGTCTACCTGTGATGCGACACCACTTAAACACACCAAAGTCTTAAGGCAATACAATGACAAGGACGTCGTATCAGACAGGCATGGAAGCTGAAAGCGAAGCACTGCGATATCTAGAACAACAAGGGCTTAACTTCCAAGCACGCAATGTTCGCTTTAAAGGCGGAGAGATTGACTTGATAATGCAAGATAAACAAACTCGAGTTTTTGTAGAAGTTCGCTATCGAAAAAGTAATCGCTATGGCAGCGCTTTAGAGAGCATCACCTATAGCAAACAGCAGCGTTTAATCCGCGCCGCCTTCCTGTACAATCAAAGATATCCCACAAGTCAGCCGTGGCGCATTGATGTTATTTCAATTACTGCAAAAACTGCTGACTCAGCCAGATCAATTGAATGGCTGCAATCAGCAATTAGCGCGTAGAAAGCATATTATGGACCTTCAAGACCGAATTATTGCCAATTTTCACAGCAGTATTGATTTTCAGGCTACCGCTAGTGAGACTCTGCCTCCCATGTTGGAGCACGCTAGCAGCCTGATGGTTAACAGCCTGATCAATGATAATAAAATTCTCAGCTGCGGCAACGGTGGCTCCGCTTCCCTAGCCCAACACTTTGCGTCAGAAATGCTAGACCGCCACGAAAGAGACCGCCCTAGCCTGCCGGCCATGGCCATTTCAACGGACACATCCACGTTAACCGCCATCTCAAACAACTCAAGCTTTAACGAAATATTCTCCAAACAGATTAGAGCATTGGGTCAGCCGGGGGATATTCTTCTAGTCATCACCTCCAGTAGCAAGTCCAATAATGTGGTACAAGCTGTACAGGCCGCTCACGAGCGAGGCATGACCGTTATAGCACTTACCGGTGGCGATGGCGGAGATGTAGCCTCACTACTCAGTAGTGAAGACTTTGAAATCAGAGCTCCAGCCAAACAGGCCTGCCGCATCCAGGAAATCCATCTATTAGCCATACACAGCTTATGTGACTTAATCGACTATCAGCTATTTGGCGGAATGGATGACGAAGCCTACTAGGCCAGATAATCTTCATAAAATAAAAACACAAAAAAGGCGCTGTAACAGCGCCTTTTTTGTTATTACTTAACCACCTTCAGAGACGGCCGCTTAGGCTTACTCTCTTCTTTTACAGGCTGCAATATTACTTTATCACCACCTTCTGGCGGCCCATCTGGCTCTGGCTCCGGATCAGAAACACCCGGCTCCTGACCAAATGCCATGCCCTGAGCATTCTCACTGGCATAGATCGCCATTACAGCCATTACAGGCACATAGACATGCTGCGGCACACCTCCAAAACGAGCGGAAAATGTGACCGCCTCATTGGAGATATCCAGATCACGTACGGCAGACATAGCGATATTCAGCACAATCTGTCCGTCATGCACATGCTGTGTCGGAACCATCACACCCTCTATCGTGGCATCAACCGCAATATAGGGTGTCAAAGAATTATCTGCCAGCCACTCATAAAGAGCACGAATCAGATAAGGACGACTTGATGACATATTTGTTCCAGAGTTACAGACGCATTTCGCGCTCAGCTTCAGACAGACTCGCCTGAAACGCTTCACGACTAAATAAACGCTCTTCCATGTAGGTCAACAACGGTTGAACCTGTTTATCAGACAGATCAATACCCAATGCAGGAAGACGCCATAAAATTGGAGCAATACAGCAATCGACGATAGTAAATTCTTCATTCATAAAGAACGGCATTTCGTCAAAAATTGGACTAATCCCAATTAAACCTTCTTTTAATTCCTTACGGGCTTTCTCAACAGACTTCTCGTCTTTAGCCGCAGTAATAATATCCACATGAGTACACCACTCACGCTGAATACGGAACATCCATAAGCGACTTTGTGCTCGCGCTACAGGATAAACAGGCAATAATGGCGGATGCGGAAAACGCTCATCCAAATATTCCATCATCACATTTGATTCATACAGTACCAGCTCACGATCAACCAGTGTTGGCAGGCTGTTATACGGATTGATATCGGCCAGTTCGGAAGGCTTATTACCCTCGGTACAATCCAAAATATCAACAGCAACACCCTTTTCAGCCAGTACAATACGCACACGATGGCTGTAGTGATCTTCGCCGTTGGAGTAAAAAGTCATCGAGGACCGCTTGGCTGCTACACCCATGGTATTACCCCTAATAAAAATTTGAAGGCCAATATAAAAGCATATCTTTGCTCTAAGAGCAAAAAAAGCGCGCAACCACAAAGGGTTGCACGCTCTCTATACGAAGGCTAACGATTAATGAATATCGCGCCAGTACTCTTTCTTCAGCAAGTAGAACATGATGAAGAGCAGCACAATAAAGCCTAGCACCCAAGGCGCCATAGCATTACTCTGCAGCTTAGAAGGCTCACCAACATAAGCAAGGAAGTTTGTTAGATCGTACATTGCACGATCAAACTCAGCCTTACTCATAGAACCTTCTTTTGTGATCTTCAGGCAGCTTTCACCAAATTGCTTACCAGAAAGAGGATCAAGATCCGCTTTATGAGTATTTGGATCACATACTTTTTCCTGAATACCTTGCAGAGATGCCATTACGTTAGGCATACCTACGTCTTTAAATACTGCGTTGTTAACACCCCAAGGACGACTATCGTCCGCGTAGAAGCTACGCAGGTAGGTATAAACCCAGTCAGTACCACGCAGACGAGTCTCTAGACTCAGATCTGGAGGCGCTGCGCCAAACCAAACAGCAGCATCTTCTTTCTGCATAGAAATACGCATCTGATCGTTATACTTCAGGGAGCTACTAAAGATCAGGTTCTCTTCAATAACATCCTGAGGAATACCCAGATCCTCTGCAGTACGAGCAAAACGCTGATACTGAGCAGAGTGACAACCCATGCAGTAGTTCATAAACAGCTTAGCGCCGTTCTGCAAAGAAGCCTTGTCATATAGATCAGGCTGCATTTTATCCAGATGAACGTTACCGCCACCTGCGGCCAGTGCCATAAAAGGAACCAGCGCTAAAATCAGTGCAATCAGTTGCTTTTTCATTAGCCTGTCACCCTCTCTGGCACTGGTTTAGTGGATTCGAACTTAGTGTACCAAGGCATCAAGATGAAGTATGCGAAGTAGATCGCTGTTGTCACCTGAGCCAAGATAGTGCGACCCGGAGTAGAAGGCAACACACCCAACACACCTAGAATCACAAAACTGATAGCAAATGCAACTAGGAACAACTTACTGATCATGCCCTTGTAACGCATAGAACGTACAGGACTCTTATCCAGCCAAGGCAGGACAAACAGGATCGCAATCGCAGCCCCCATCACAATCACACCCAGGAACTTCGCATCCAGACCAAATAGCGAGAAGTTAATCGCACGCAACATGGCATAGAAAGGCGTGAAGTACCATACTGGCGCAATATGATCCGGTGTTTTCAGTGCGTTCGCAGGCTCAAAGTTTGGCGCTTCAATGAAGTAGCCACCCATCGCCGGTGCATAGAAAATAATGGCACAGAAAACAAACAGGAAGACCGCTATACCCACAAGATCTTTCAGAGTGTAGTACGGGTGGAATGGAATGCCGTCTAGCGGAACACCGTTCTCATCCTTATGTTTCTTAATATCGTTACCGTCTGGGTTGTTAGAACCGACTTCATGCAGTGCAATGATATGCAGAACAACCAGAGCAAGCAGCACGATTGGCAATGCAATAACATGCAGTGCGAAGAAACGGTTCAGGGTAATACCCGAGATCAGATAATCACCACGCACCCACTGAGACAGGTCAGCACCAATCACAGGAATGGCAGTAAACAGAGAGATAATTACCTGTGCACCCCAGTAAGACATCTGACCCCATGGCAGCAGGTAACCCATAAAGGCTTCTGCCATCAGCGCCAAGTAGATGGCCATACCGAAGATCCAAATCAGCTCACGAGGCGCCTTGTACGAACCGTACATCAGTCCACGGAACATATGCAGGTAAACAACCACGAAGAACGCAGAAGCCCCTGTGGAGTGCATATAACGCAGTAACCAGCCATATTCCACATCACGCATGATGTATTCTAGGGAGGCAAAGGCACCTTCTGCACTTGGGTTAAAGCTCATGGTCAGCCAGATACCGGTCAGGATCTGGTTAACCAACATTAACAGAGCTAAAGAGCCAAAGAAGTACCAAAAATTAAAGTTCTTTGGTGCATAGTATTTGCTCAGATGATCTTCCCACAAAGCTGTCGCCGGGAAACGATCGTCAATCCAGCCCATTAGGCCAGGATTTCCTTTATTGCGACTACCAGCCATTATGCGCCCTCCTGATCAACACCGATAACAATCACTGTATCAGCCTCGTATTTGTACGGCGGTACTTCTAGGTTAACAGGAGCAGGTACGCTCTTGTAAACACGGCCAGCCAGATCAAAACGAGAACCATGACAAGGACAGAAGAAGCCACCCAACCAGTCCGTACCCAGATCTGCCGGAGCAACTTCTGGACGGTAGGTTGGCGAACAACCCAGGTGAGTACAAATACCGATCATTACTGCGTATTCAGGCTTAAGTGAACGCAGAACACCTTTTACATATACAGGCTGCTGAGGCACATCCGACTGAGGATCTGCCACTTTATCGTTTAACTTCTCGATATTAGCTTGCATTTCAGGTGTACGATAAACAACCCATACAGGTTTTCCACGCCACTCAACTGTCATTTGTTGGCCCGGTTGAAGCTTAGAAATATCAGCTCTAACCGGAGCGCCTGCCGCCCGTGCTTTCGCACTAGGATTCCAGGATGCAACAAAGGGAACCGCTACCCCCACAACGCCCACTGCACTAACTGCAGTTGTCGCGCCGAGAAGGAAACGGCGCCGCCCCTTGTTTACGCCGTCATTACTCATCGTAAGGTCTCTCCCATCAACCAACCCGTTAAATTTCAAAGGGTTATGCAACTTATTAAAAGTAACTTAACCTGTTGTCATTTTTCACGGAAAATAAATGGCACAAATAGTAAAAAAATACGCCCAGCAACACAAGGAAATATAACCTTGTAAAAATAATGCCTTAGTTGCATGACATTTAGTCGCAAGACAAAAAGCAACACATATTCTAGGCAAAAAAAACGCCCAGACACAGAAATTGCCTGAGCGTTTTTTGTACAAACCAAATAAGGTTTGTAAGCGTATTAACGCTTGGAGAACTGTGGACGTTTACGTGCTTTACGCAGACCCACTTTCTTACGCTCAACTTTACGAGCATCACGAGTTACATAACCCGCTTCACGTAGAGCACCACGTAATGTCTCATCATACTCCATCAGAGCACGAGTAACGCCGTGACGAATTGCGCCGGCTTGACCGAAATCACCGCCGCCTTTTACAGTCACGTTTACGTCGAATTTTTCATCATTTTCAGTCAGAACCAGAGGCTGACGTACGATGATGCGAGCCGTCATACGGCCAAAGTATTCTTCTAAAGGCTTACCGTTAACGGTAATTACGCCAGAACCTGCACGCAGGAATACACGAGCTGCAGAGGTCTTACGACGACCGGTACCATAATACTGAGTTACAGACATCTTGATCTTCCTATTAAAGTTTCAGTTCTTGAGGCTGTTGTGCTGCATGTGGATGAGTTTCACCCGCATATACTTTCAGCTTGGATTGCATCGCACGACCCAGAGGGCCCTTTGGAAGCATGCCTTTAACGGCCAGCTGAATAACACGCTCAGGAGCATGATCAATCATCTGCTCAAAAGACATAGACTTAATACCACCGATATAACCAGTGTGACGGTAGTACATCTTGCCTTTTGCTTTGTTACCAGTAACCTGAATTTTTTCAGCGTTAATGATAACAATGTAGTCACCAGTATCAACGTGCGGAGTGTATTCCGCTTTATGCTTACCACGCAGGCGACGAGCCAGCTCAGTAGCCATACGACCCAGGGTCAGACCTGTTGCATCAACAACATACCAGTCGCGTTTGACTGATTCTGGTTTTGCACTAAAAGTTTTCATTTTTTCAATAGCCTATAGCGGTCTTACGATCTGAGATTCATTCCCGTCCCGATGGACCAGTTGCCTATTTTTATTGGTTGCAGATCCGTTGCAACGTTCATAGCCTTAAAAAAGGAGCGCGAATTATAGCGACTTGTAAACACAAAGTTAAGTCCAATTTCAATTAATCAATGAGGAAATATGATTTTAATCAATTGGACTCTCAAAAATACCTAAACCCACTTATCACTACACTCTCTAGAGAAAGCCTTTACGGCCGATGCTCTCGTGCCAAATATTCATGAGACTGCATTTCCAGTAGACGCGAAACCGTACGGTCGAATTCAAAACTCAGGTTACCACCCAAATAAAGCTCAGAGATCCCTGCCTCTGCTGAAATAATCAGCTTTACATTTCGATCATAAAACTCATCCACCAGATTAATAAAGCGGCGTGCCTGATCATCTGTATCCCGTTTCATTTGCGGTACATCACTTAAGAAAACCGTATGAAACTCTTTGGCCAATTCAATATAGTCATTTTGACTACGAGGGCCATCACATAATTCATTAAAATCAAACCAAACCACATCATCGTGCAAACGCAGTGTTTGCATATCACGATGATTAATCTCAATAGCCACATTTTCCTGACCAGCACCCAAAGCGATACTTTTGAAGCTCTTACTCAAGCTTTCATTAGCACTAGCATCTAATGGATAATGATAGATCTCAGCCTGCTCTAAAGCTCGCAAACGATAATCCACACCACTATCGACATTAACAATTTCAGTATGCTTCTTTAACAGATCAATAGCAGGCAAGAAGCGCGCTCTTTGCAGGCCGTTTTCATAAAGACCATCCGGTACAATATTTGAGGTGGTCACCAAACTAACACCGTTCTTAAACAACTCACCTAACAGCCCCGCCAGAATCATGGCATCGGTAATATCTTTAACAAAAAATTCATCTAGGCAAAGCACCCGAATCTCTTTGGACAACTGCTCTGCCACCAGTGTTAACGGGTTTTTCTCACCATCAAATTTTCGCAGATCATCATGGACACGCTGCATAAACCGATGAAAATGCACCCGCATTTTTTCATCAAAAGGCAAGCTCTCGTAAAAAGTATCCACCAAATAAGTCTTACCACGACCCACACCGCCCCAGAAGTACAAGCCCATCAAAGGTTCTGGCTCTTCTTTTTTGCCAAATAGACCTTTTAATTTACCGGCAAAACCTTCATTTTTAGGCGGCGTGTAAGCCACCAGCTCATCATATAAGCGCTGAAGATGTTTAACTGCCATCTCCTGAGCCGGGTCAAAACTAAAATCATCCCGTTCCAGATCTTTTTTGTAGCGCTCTAATGGTGTCATGGGGCTATTTCCAGTGTTCGCAGAAAAAATAAGGCGGGTATTATACTTATTCTGCCCCAAACACCCAAACCTCGACCTTAGTTTTAAGATTTAAGCATCATTGCGATTAGTCATTAGTAGGCGTTAGCCTGTATAATAATCAGCACGTTACGGCATTTTGCCTCAATAAATGCTTGAAGGAGCCACTTGTGGAAGCTGCAAATATTGACTGGTCCCTAATTATTTTAACCTTTATCGTTGGCTGTGGTGCTGGCGCATTGGTTTATCATCTATTAAATATGAACACGGGCGACAGTTCCGATCTAAAAGATCGTATGAATCGAAAAGAGATGGAACTGGTTCAATTATCTGAAAATGTCAGCGAACACTTTGTCCGTACTGACGAACTGGTAAGTACTCTGGAAAAAAACTATCAAAATCTGTTCAGCCACCTACAACAGGGTGCTGATAGTTTTTGTGATGACTCCAGCCTGCTAAAACAAATTAACACCAAAAAGTTAGACGGCAGTGAACCAGAACATGATGAGAAGGATGAGGAAGAAGATAAGGAAAATTCCTCTGAGCCGCCTAGAGACTACGCCCCTAAAACATCGGGCACACTATCCGAGGAATTCGGCTTAGAAAAAGAACCTAATCCAGAACCCCCTAAAGGTCTTTAGTAAAAACCCTAAGGATCTAACAACAATCCTTAGACGTCTTTTAATAAAGAATAGAAAACCCGGTTGCTAAACCGGGTTTTCTTCATCCAATGCAATATGCTTAATTCCTAAATGTTTCTCTAACCATTGCCCTAAAGCTAAAACACCATAACGCTCTGTAGCATGGTGACCCGCAGAGATATAAGCAATGCCTAACTCTCTTGCTGCATGCACCGTATTCTCCGAAATCTCTCCACTGACAAACAAATCACATCCGGCCTCAGCAGCCATCTCGATCATGCCCTGTGCCGCACCGGTACACCAGGCCAACTTCTTGATTTCCCGGCTTTTATCACCGATGACTAAAGGCTCACGCCCTAGCTTTCTATGAATAGTACTTACGATTTCTGACAAATTAACACTAGAAGCTGGTTTACCTAACAAACCAATACTTCTTGGATTTCCAGCTTCAAGACCACCATCAATATTCCAACCCAGTCTTTTTGCCAGCTGAACATTGTTACCTTGTTCTGGGTGAGCATCTAAAGGCAGATGATAAGCCAATAAGCTAATATCGTGCTTGATCAAAGCAGCAATGCGACGATACTTCATTCCCACCAAAGCTTCCGGTTCGTTCTTCCAGAAATATCCGTGATGCACCAATAAAACATCTGCATTGGCAACCACAGCTTGATCTACAATATTTTGACTCGCCGTTACCGCTGTCGCAACGGTAAGCACTTGCTCCTTGCCCTGTACCTGTAGGCCGTTTGGACAATAGTCTTTAAATTGCTCCGGCTCCAGAAGGGTATTTATCTCCGCCACTATCCGAGACAGCTCAACACTCATAGATACTCCAATATTATTTCCAGTAAGTAATTAAAGCGATCCTCTCAAAGAAGGATGATTATTTTATTGCTGTTAAACAAGAATATCCGCTCCTATAACTCCGATATTGCCGGACAAAACTAAAATATTAGACATAAACAATACAGTAAGGATACTGGCTTGATTTTACCGGATAAGGCACCATATCTGTTTATAACTTATTTTTATTTGCATTCAACATTCAATTGATATCAGGGCATTATATGAAACAGCTCATACGCTACCTATCATGGCCAGTGATGATAGGTGCTATTATAGGCCTGTATATCAATCAACAAAGCGGTGTCTTCTTATCACAGGATAAACAGCACAATACGCCTGTCTTCATTGAAGCCGCCCAAGCCGACAACAAAGCCCCCAAGCTTAGCGGTCCTTATAGCTATTCCGGTGCCGTTAAACAAGCGGCTCCCGCAGTAGTCAATATATATACCAGCAAAATAGTTGAGCAACGCAATCACCCCTTACTAAAGGATCCTACGTTTCGTCAATATTTTGGCTATAACGGCGCTCCCCGCCAGCAGAGAATGCAATCCAGCCTAGGCTCTGGAGTGATTGTCAGTACCGACGGT
This sequence comes from Oceanospirillum sp., assembly GCA_047518265.1. Taxonomy (GTDB): domain Bacteria; phylum Pseudomonadota; class Gammaproteobacteria; order Pseudomonadales; family Halomonadaceae; genus Oceanospirillum. Next base: position 87,525 of record JAKZRG010000015.1, on the reverse strand, counting down.
TATGTTTTAACGAACAATCACGTCATCACAGGGGCCGATGAAATTAAAGTAGCCCTAAAAGATGGCCGTGAAACCATCGCCAAAGTAGTAGGCACTGACCCAGAAACCGATTTAGCCGTATTACGCATTCGATTAAACGAACTACCCGTTATTACAATCTCCCCTTCCGACAGAATTGAAGTGGGTGATGTCGCACTGGCCATTGGCAATCCTTTTGGTGTTGGTCAAACCGTAACTATGGGCATTATCAGCGCCACTGGGCGAGATCAACTGGGCATTAATACTTTTGAAGACTTTATTCAAACCGATGCAGCAATCAATCCCGGCAATTCAGGGGGCGCCCTAGTAAACCCAAAAGGTGAGCTACTGGGAATCAATACTGCAATCTTTAGTAAAAGCGGAGGCTCCCAGGGTATTGGCTTTGCCATTCCGTCTAATTTAGCCCGCAAGATTATGGTAGATATTATCCGCGAAGGCAGCGTTGTTCGTGGCTGGCTAGGTGTCGAAGTCCAAGAACTCACCCCTCAACTTGCCCGATCATTTAACTTCAAAAATAGCAGGGGCATTGTTATTGCGGGCCTTCTACGCAACGGTCCTGCACACATTGCAGGTATGCAGCCCGGAGATATTGTCACCGAAGTAGAGGGCATCCCTGTACAGAACGGTCGCATCACAATGAACCAGATTGCCCAAAAACGCCCTGGGGATCGCATTAAGATAACGGTGTTCCGTACTGGTAAATTGGTAGATCTAACAGCAGAAGTTGGCCGTCGACCTGTACCACCAAGCCAATAGACCGAATAAAGAAAATGGATCAAAAACTGGACGATAACCCCAGACAAAATCCGAACAAAAAATACCCGCGGCGCAAACCAGCGGGTATTTTTCATTCAAGATAATAAGATAGACTCTGCTTTCAACTCAAACCAAGCCTAATCTTTAATACGATATTCAGCAGAACGAGCGTGAGCCGTCAAACTTTCACCACGAGCCAAAACAGAAGCCGTTTTACCTAATTCTGACGCACCATCAGCAGAACACATAATCAATGAAGAGCGCTTTTGGAAATCATAAACCCCCAAAGGCGAAGAAAAACGCGCCGTACCCGATGTCGGTAAGACGTGGTTTGGCCCGGCACAGTAATCCCCCAGAGCTTCCGCGGTATAACGTCCCATAAAGATAGCGCCAGCATGCCGCACTTGATCAACCACAGCCATTGGGTCATCAATGGATAACTCTAGATGCTCTGGAGCCACTCGATTGGTAATGGCGATGGCATCATCCAAATCCTTAGCCAGAATCAAAGCAGCGCGGTCTCTCATAGACGCACGAATAATAGGCTCACGCTCCATAGTCGGCATAAGCTTTTCAATACTGGCTTCAACCTGCGCAATAAAGCTCTCGTCCCAACTCACTAAGATAGGCTGTGCATCTTCATCATGCTCTGCCTGAGAGAAGAGATCCATAGCAATCCAATCTGGATCTGTTTTGCCATCACACACCACTAAAATTTCAGATGGCCCAGCAATCATATCGATACCCACAGCACCAAAAACCATACGCTTAGCAGTAGCTACATAAATATTACCAGGGCCAACAATCTTATCCACTCTTGGCACAGTTTCAGTACCATAAGCTAAAGCTGCAACCGCTTGAGCACCACCGATTGTGAAGACGCGATTAACACCAGCCACGCAAGCCGCTGCCAATACTAGTTCGTTTACCTCACCATCCGGTGTTGGCACAACCATGATAATTTCCTCTACTCCAGCAACCTTAGCTGGAATAGCATTCATTAAGACAGATGAAGGATACGATGCCTTACCACCCGGCACATAGATACCGACCCGATCCATTGGCTTTACTTGCTGCCCCAACAGGGTGCCATCTTCTTCCGTATAACTCCAAGAAGCCTGTAACTGCTTCTCGTGATATCGACGTACACGTTCTGCGGCTAACTCTAAAGCTTCACGCTGCACATCAGGCAAACCATCGAAAGCCTGCTGCAGGCGTTCTTGAGACATTTCCAATTCAGAAAAAGAGCTGACATCCATACGATCAAATCGATTGGTAAACTCAATTACACTATGATCACCATGAGTCTTAACCTGATGCAGAATATCCGTTACCGCTTGATTAACAGCAGTATCAGAGACAGCTTCCCAAGCCAACAGCTGATCCAGCTGCTGTTTAAAATCGGCCTGACGACTGGAGAGTCGAGTTACTTGAACAGGTGAAGACATAGGGTTTTCCGGTTTTTAGCAATTGAGGAAACAAGACTCCATCTAATCTCAGCCTATAAAAATAAGCTAGATGAAGAGTCTTGCTGAATATGACAAATATCTTTATTTTTTATTGGGCGGCATCAACAGCTGCAGCCAGCTGTTCTATAATCGGCTGAATCATACGATGCTTCATTTTCATAGCCCCCTGACTCACGACAAGGCGGGTACTAATGTTTGCATCGATATGCTCACGAGCTTCCAGACCATTTGCCTTTAGTGTATTGCCAGTATCAACAATATCAACAATTTCATCGGCCAAGTTCATAATAGGCGCCAACTCCATACCGCCGTACAGTTTGATCAGATCAACCTGCACACCTTGCTCGGCATAGTAACGCTTCGCGACATTAACAAACTTAGTAGCCACACGAATGCGGCCTTCTGGACGCACCTGATCTTTCATACCAGCAGTCATTAAACGGCAACGGGCTATTTTTAGATCCAGAGGTTCATAGATACCTTTGGCACCATGCTCCATCAAAACATCTTTACCCGCAACGCCCATATCCGCCGCACCTAACTCAACATAGGTCGGCACGTCAGTGGCCCGAATAATGATTAACTTTACGTTATCAATATTGGTATCAAAAATCAGTTTACGGCTCTTACGCACATCTTCCAGAGGATAAATCCCTGCCTGCTCAAACAACGGCAAAGTTTCATTCAGGATTCGTCCTTTAGATAACGCAATGATCAGCTCTTGAGACATAATAGTTATAAAACCTGTTTAACGAGGAACACGACGGATCTTAGCACCTAAAAGTTGCATCTTTTCTTCAATGCACTCGTAACCCCGGTCAATATGATAAATACGATCAACTGTAGTATCACCGTCAGCTACCAAACCAGCAATAACAAGACTTGCAGATGCTCGTAGATCAGTTGCCATCACAGGCGCACCCTTTAAGCGTTCTACACCATTAATAATGGCGGTATTGCCCTGCACATCAATTTTCGCCCCCATACGCAACATTTCTTGCACGTGCATAAAGCGGTTTTCAAAGATGGTTTCTGTCGTAGTAGAAGTGCCTTCTGCAACCGCATTCATGGCTACAAACTGCGCCTGCATATCTGTAGGGAATGCAGGATAAGGTGCCGTTCTGATATTAACAGCTTTAGGCCGATTGCCTTTCATATCCAAACGAATCCAATCAGGCCCCGTCTCAATATGTGCGCCCGCTTCTTCCAGCTTTAACAGCACGGCATCCTGAATATCTGCACGAGTGTCTTTCACTAAAATACTGCCACGAGAAGCTGCAGCCGCAACCAAATAGGTACCCGTTTCAATACGATCTGCGACGACGTTATGCTGACAACCGTGTAGCTTCTCAACACCTTCAACAGTAATAGTATCTGTACCATGGCCAGTAATATTGGCTCCCATGGCAATCAGACACTCCGCTAAATCCGTTACTTCTGGCTCACGAGCCGCATTTTCCAACACGGTCTTACCATCTGCTAGACAAGCTGCCATCAGAAGGTTTTCAGTCCCCGTTACGGTTACCGTATCAAACAGGATATTAGCGCCTTTAAGACGACCATTAACCTTAGCCTTGATATAGCCTTCTTCTACTTTAATATCTGCCCCCATCGCTTCTAAACCACGAATATGCAGATCAACCGGGCGACTACCGATAGCACAGCCACCTGGCAACGAAACCTGAGCTTCACCGAAGTGCGCCAGTAAAGGCCCCAAAACCAAGATAGAGGCGCGCATGGTACGAACTAGATCATAGGGTGCATAGCAATTACGAATGGCACGTGCATCTGCTTCAATCCGCATTTTCTCATCAATAACAGGCTCAATACCCATACCACCCAACAATTCAATCATGGTGGTAATATCATGCAGATGCGGTAGATTGCCTATGGTCACTGGCCCTTCAGCCAACAACGTAGAAGCCAAAATCGGCAACGCTGAGTTTTTAGCACCGGAAATGCGAATATCACCCGCCAGCGGCTGATGTCCGGTAATAATTAGTTTATCCATTTTAGATCCGTAACTGAGTTAAACGCTTAACCGACACGTAGTTTTTCGGCATCTTTCCACTGGTCAGGGGTAAACGTACGGATCTGCACCGCGTGCACTTCACCGGAAGCAATCAGTTCATTCAGACCGGAATAAACATACTGTTGTTTTTTCACCGGATTCAAGGAAGCAAACACCTCTCCAATCGCAGTTACTTCAAAATGACGGCCATCATCACCCTGAACAATCACCTGACAATCGGTCAGTGCGCTTTCTAAAACCTTTTGTAATTCACTGGCTTGCATCTTTCTCTCCGAATCTGGTTCAGCTAATGCTGCAATATTATTAGAAATAAGAACAAAAGGCGATTTTTGCCCGAATTCATTTCTATTTTTGGCCGTTAACCAAAGAGAAATGCTCTGCCAAACCAGACACATCGATGATGCCCTGTAAAATACCAGGCATACCGGTGTAACAGATTTTTCGATCGGATTCGCTGGCTACTCTTAACCAACACATCATCAATGAAACTGCTGGACTGCCAGAATTAGAGACGCCTGAAAAGTCCACTTCAATGGACTCAGGCCCTTTAAGTATCAAGGCCTCCCCTTGGAGGCGTATGGCAAGTACCGTATTAAATGTCAACTCACCTGACACCTGCAACTTACCCGGTGCTATTTCAGAAACAGCGCTCACTCAGCAACCTCTGCATCTTTCTTTACCACTGAGGCGGTATCACTCTTTAGCCAATTATCGATAACATAATCAACATCTCGGTTATGAGCCTGCATGGCACTATCAAATTGATTGCGGAAAGTCAGACCTAAATTAATGCCATTGACAGTTACATTAGTAATACGCCACTGCTTGTCCTTGCCCTTCCTCATAGAATAAAGAATAGGATAAACCGTTCCATCCACCGAGATAACTTCCATTGCAACACTGTCACGCTTGGGATCACGAGAAGCCGCCTTAGGTTCTAATACTCGAATTTCCTCATTAGAAAACGCGAGCAAACCCTTTGCATAGGTTCTAATCATACTGTTCTGGAAGACAGCCAAAAACCGGCGCCTCTGCTCTTTACTTGCTTTACGGTAATATTTCGCCATTACACCAGCAGAGAATCGACGCATATCAACAACAGGAGTCAAAATAGCTTCGACCTTGCCATAAAAGCGGTTGGGATCTTCATCGTAATACTCACGAGCATCTTCAATAATGGATAATAGCTCGTTGGCCGTTTGAGTAATTACCTCATTAGGCGTTGCAGAAGGCTCAGGCGCGGACTGAGCAGCCTGAACAGATGTTACCTGTAGCAGCAGACCTAACAGCCCTAACAATATCCCTCGTTGAGCCTGCATCAACCATTGAACCTGCCGTCCTATTATCCTATGCGTCACACAGTCACCACTCAATAAACCCTAAGTTTAAGCTAGCGTTATATCTTTAATTTATCCCAAGCTTTCAAACAACGTCAGACGTTATTCTTTACCCATACTGGATAAAAACTTACCAATCAGATCTTCAAGCACTAAAGCAGGTTGAGTATCCTTAATCTCACCACCATCAGCGATCATATCTTCCTCAGCACCAACGATCAGGCCAATATAATTTTCGCCCAACAAACCGGAAGTCAAAATCATGGCAGAAGTATCTTCCGAGAGCTTGTCGGCCATACTATTATCGATCTTCAATGTTACCTTCGCATCGTACCATTCGGAGTCTATTTCAATGGAAGCAACACGACCTATAGTCACACCAGCCATAGTTACCTTAGCTCTAGGCTTTAAACCACCTACGTTGTTAAAATGTGCATATACTGTATAGGTGCTTTTATCATCAGAATTGTAATCTAAGCCACTGACTTTTAACGCTAAAACTAAAAACGCCAAGCCAGCAGCAACCACAAATGCACCAACACTGATCTCTATCCAGCGGGTCGTCATCATTAGAAATCCCCAAACATCAAGGCAGTCAAAACAAAGTCCAATCCAAGCACAGCCAAAGAGCCATACACTACAGTTTTAGTCGTGGCTCGACTGATTCCTTCAGAAGTCGGCACCAAATCATACCCCTGGAAAACAGCAATCCAGGTCACCACTATCGCAAAAGCAATACTCTTGATAACACCATTCAAAACATCATGGGTGAAATTTACAGAAGCTTGCATATTCCCCCAATAAGAACCGTCAAAAACGCCCAACCACTCGACACCGACCAGCATACCGCCCCAAACACCAATCACACTGAAAATAACGCACAACAAGGGTAAAGAGATGATACCTGCATACAAGCGAGGGGCAATAACCCGCTTAACAGGATCAACCCCGATCATTTCCATACTGGCCAACTGCTCAGTGGCTTTCATCAAGCCAATTTCTGCCGTTAAAGCTGATCCTGCACGCCCTGCAAATAACAAGGCAGCCACAACCGGACTTAATTCTCGGAGTAAGGTAAGAGCAACCATTTGCCCTAAAGCCTCTTCTGCCCCGAAGTCCACCAATATAGAGTAACCTTGCAGCCCCAGAACCATGCCAATAAAGAGTCCCGAAACACTAATAATCGCAATGGAGAGGACGCCTGTGACATAAATCTGCTTGATCAGTAAGCGGAAGTTTTTCAGCACATAGCCTATGCCCAGCAACGCTGCCAGTAATAACTGAGCAGAACGACCTAGCCCCCCAATAATATCTAAGACACGCTTGCCTCTTTGCTGTAGAAAATCCAACATCTAGTTATGCCCCATAATATCCTGAGCAAAATCACCTGCAGGGAAACGAAATGGCACAGGTCCATCCGGCAAACCCTGAATAAATTGTCGAACTTCAGATTCCTCACTTTGTAATATTTGTTCTGGAGTGCCTTCTACCAACACCTTACCACCAGATAAAACACACACATGATCCGCAATACTCAGACTTTCATCAATATCATGAGAAACAAGTACTGAGGTCATCTGTAAAGCATCATTGAGTTGACGAATCAACTTTACTAAAACGCCTAAAGTAATTGGATCTTGTCCAACAAAGGGTTCGTCATACATCATAAGTTCAGGATCTAAAGCAATCGCTCGGGCCAAAGCCACTCGTCGACTCATACCTCCAGAGAGTTCTGACGGCATCAAATCTCTAGCCCCTCTCAAACCAACAGATTCTAGTTTAATCAACACGAGGTCTCGGATCATATCTTCAGGCAAGTTTGTATGAACTCGGATAGGAAAAGCGACATTTTCAAATACAGTTAACTCAGAAAAAAGAGCGCCACTTTGGAATAGCATTCCCATACGCTGTCGAAGAGAAAATAGCTCTTTCCGGCTTATGTCAGGAACACTATGGTTATCAACAATAATCGTCCCTTCATCCGGTTTAAGTTGACCACCAATCAAACGTAACAGGGTGGTTTTACCTGTACCACTAGGGCCCATAATTGCTGTAATTTTACCTTTAGGTATTCGTAAACTAAGGCCCGAAAAAATGGCTCTATGGTCACGTTTAAAGGTTAGGCCCTTAATCTCGACCAGACTATCAGCATCAAGCATAAGTATGATAAACCCTTTATCAATAACGAGGCGTGTATCTTGACAATGCAGCAAAGCCGCCACTTTACCCCAGTAAAGGCTAAAATGCAGCCATCCTTATTAATCATTATATCTTAGGCTAGGTTAATCCTCGGTTAATATTGGAAAAGGTTTAAAATCATCCCTTGAAAAGGAAACCTTTCTGAATAAATAGCATCTGAGACTTGCATTCCAACAAGGATGCTTCTTTAATTGCCAACCAACTTTACTCATAGACAAAGAGCGATATGATTCTTTATTCTGCATTAGCACTTATTTTTGGTCTGGGCCTTTTGGTCTGGAGCGCGGATCGTTTTATTGACGGAGCCGCAGCCACTGCTCGAAATATGGGAATGTCCCCTCTGTTGATTGGCATGACAATCATCTCAATCGGTACATCGGCCCCAGAAATTTTAGTTTCAACCATAGCCTCTATGGGAGGAAATCCAGGGTTAGCCATTGGCAATGCATTAGGGTCAAATATCGCCAATATCGCCATGGTATTGGGTATTACGGCCATCGTTGCCCCTCTACCTATCAACATGAAGTTGATGAAAAAAGAGATTCCTCTACTGCTGGGCATCACCCTAATTGCTGGTGCCGTTTTACTGGACGGTGAGCTTACGCTGCTAGACTCCTTTATTCTGGTCAGCTGCCTCGTGCTTAGTCTGTTATGGTTATTTAAAGGTGATGGCGAAGGTGAGTTTGATCATCCAGAAGACATACCAGAAATGGACAGCAAAAAAGCCTGGTTTTGGCTTATTATCGGCTTGGTATTACTGATTGTTAGTTCCCGCATGCTGGTTTGGGGTGCAGTCAATATTGCCCAGCACTTCGGCGTGAGCGACTTAGTCATTGGCTTAACCATTGTCGCAATTGGCACCAGCTTACCAGAGCTTGCTGCAAGTGTTGCCAGCGCCCTGAAAAACCATCATGAAATTGCCTTGGGCAATATTGTCGGTTCTAATATTTTCAACTTACTCGCAGTGCTGCCTGTTCCCGGATTTTTTGCCGCCACAGCAGTCGATAGCGATGTACTGAGCCGAGATTTACCTACGATGGTCGGCCTAACGTTCTTGCTCGCTGTGCTGATTGTATTAATGCGAAAGAAAGGCAGTATTAGTCGAATGGAAGGTGGCCTATTAGCCGCGATCTATGCCGGTTATATGTATGTTATTTATCTTTCCGCACTAGCCTAATCGGAGCCTATATGCACGCTTATATAGAGTCCGCTCAAAGGACCATTCGCATGGAAGCCGATGCGGTTAAGCAACAGGCAAAACATTTAGATGATAACTTTATTACGGCCTGCGAATTAATCCTTAATTGCCAAGGACGCGTCGTAGTTACCGGCATGGGTAAGTCAGGTCATATAGGCAATAAAATTGCGGCAACCCTTGCCTCTACAGGCACACCTTCTTTCTTCGTGCACCCCGGGGAAGCCAGCCATGGTGATTTAGGTATGATCACCCGCGGTGACGTAGTAATTGCTTTATCTAACTCAGGGGAAACATCTGAGGTAACCACTCTATTACCGCTACTCAAGCGTTTAGCAATCCCTCTTATCAGCATTACCGGCTCTACAAGCTCCAGCTTGGCAAAATTTTCTAACGCCCACTTGTTTATAGATATCAAACAGGAAGCTTGCCCTCTAGATCTGGCTCCAACATCCAGTACAACAGCCGCATTAGTGATAGGAGATTCGCTGGCAATAGCCTTATTAGAAGCCAGAGGTTTTAGCCCTGAGGATTTTGCTTTTTCTCATCCAGGCGGTAGTCTAGGCCGTAAATTATTGCTAAAAGTCTGTGACATCATGCATTCAGGTGATCGTCTCCCTCTGGTTCAAAGCGGTACGCCACTGCAAACGGCACTGCTGGAAATTACTCGAAAAGGCCTAGGCATGACTGGTGTAGTGGATCAAGATAATCATTTGCTGGGTGTCTATACTGACGGAGATCTCAGACGAACACTGGATCAAGGATTGGATATCCATAATGTCATAGTTAACGAAGTGATGACCCTGGAACCTATCACTGTTAGAGAAGAACAACTGGCTGCAGAAGCTGTTGAAATTATGCAACAGAAGAAGGTCAACGCATTACTTGTCACCGATTCTAAGCAAAATCCAACGGGCGCTTTAAATATGCACGATTTATTACGCGCCGGTGTTATTTAAAAGGTCCTGATGATGATTTCCGATTCTACTTTAGATAAAGCGCGTTTAATTCGCTTGCTGGCCCTTGATGTTGACGGTGTTATGACCGATGGTAGTTTGTACTTCCACGCCGATGGTAGCGAAAGCAAGGCTTTTAACAGCTTGGATGGTCATGGCATAAAAATGCTACAAGCCAGTGGTGTCGAAGTAGCTATTATTACCGGCCGTCGCTCCAGCATGGTAAGCCAAAGGGCAAAAGCACTGGGTATAGAAACGCTTTACCAAGGACGTGAAGACAAACTGGTTGCGCTTAAAGAGATCCAAGACAAAAAGCAATTGAGCTGGCAACAAATTGCTTATTGCGGGGATGATCTGCCTGATTTGGCTGCGATCAAAACCGCAGGTTTTGGCTTAACCGTACCTAATGCACCGGAATATATGCAAAAACATGCGGATTTTTGTAGTCAAAGAGCCGGAGGTCAAGGTGCTGTTCGAGAAATATGCGACTTAATTATGCAAGCGCAGGGCACCTTACAAGATGCCATTGACTACTATTTACTTGATTTTTAGATCTTTTTCTTGAATCTAAACCATTGACAGCTGGACATTTAATAACTCATGTTATTTGGCACCAGATTAAAAAAACGTGTCCTAGGGATTATAGGGCTAACACTATTAGGTGCTGTTGTGCATCTATTAGATACTCAACGTCCAAAAGATATAGATCTCTTTTCTGATGTTCCTGATAAGCCTTCTGAGCCGGACTATTATGCAGTGAACAGCACCTACCGTACTTACGATCAAGATGGCCGTCTCGTGCGCTCAATCCAGGCGGAACGTTTATTACATTTTCCGGATGAACAACAAACACAGCTAGAAGCCCCCTTACTGATCACCTACGATGAGCAGGGTCGGCCTTTATGGCACGCTAGCAGTCAGCGCGCTTTAATTGAAGGTGATGGAGATCATTTTCAATTAAATCAAAATGTTATAGTCTGGAAATCAGATTTAAGAAGTAACCTAGGTCAAATAAATAAGAGTCAATTGAGGCTTCTAACAGATATCCTTAATTTTGATCTAATTCAGGATATCGCTTATACCCATGCCCCCGTTAGACTAGAGTCAGATCAAGGAAAAATGTTGGCAGACGGTCTACATGCCAACCTGAAAACCAATCAAATAAAACTGCTTGCTAATGTGCGGGGATCTTATGTTCAGTAATGCCCGGTTTACTCGGTTATTTACATTGCTTTTTTTATGTGTAGTTTTGATCGCTTCCGCTTTGAGTTCAGCATTTGCGCTAGAAACCGATAACCAACAACCTATCAATATTCAGGCTAATCAAGCAGAATTTAATCCTGAAACCCGCATTGCAACCTATACAGGAAAGGTGCAACTCACCCAAGGCAGTTTAAAGGTTAAGGCTTATCAACTTACCATTCATCAGCAGGAAAATGGTGAGATTCATAAGGTCGTAGCCAACGGCAAACAAGAACGCGTACACATTCAACAAAAACCCAATCCAGAAGCTGCTTTGGTTCACGCATTTGCCATGCATGCAGAATACTTTGCCTCGGAACAGGAAATATTGCTAAAAGAGCAAGCTGAAGTAGAAAATGGCAGTGACCGTTTTACCGGTGACAGCATACGTTACAACCTGCAAAGTCGCAGTATTAAGGCCTGGGGTGAGAATACTAACCAGGATAGACCCGCTACAGATAGCAAACCTTCGGGTCAGGTAAAGATTATCCTTTACCCTCAAGGTGCCCAGCCTCAAGAGCAGGAAGCACCACAATGAGAACTCTGAAAGCAGAACATCTGGCAAAAAGCTATAAAAAACGCCAAGTTGTACAGGATATCAGCCTAGAGGTTGCCCAAGGGCAAGTTGTAGGACTATTGGGCCCCAATGGTGCAGGCAAAACGACCTCATTTTATATGATCGTCGGCTTAGTAAAGTCCGATCGAGGACAAGTCAGTATCGATAATGAAGATTTAACCTCTCTACCGATGCATGGTCGAGCCCAGAGAGGCGTTGGATATTTGCCCCAAGAAGCCTCGATCTTCAGAAAATTGTCCGTAGAAAAAAATATTCTAGGTATCCTAGAAACCCGAAAAGATCTAAATGGCAAACAACGCAAAGAGCATCTTGAACGCTTATTAAACGAATTTAGTATCACCCATATTCGAAAAAGTTTGGGGATGAGCCTATCCGGTGGAGAAAGACGACGGGTTGAAATAGCCCGAGCTCTAGCTACAGAACCCTCCTTTGTATTACTGGATGAACCCTTTGCCGGTGTTGACCCTATATCAGTTAATGAAATTAAGTCTATTATTCGACAGCTAAAAGCACGTAATATCGGGGTATTGATTACCGATCATAACGTACGTGAAACCTTGGATATTTGTGAAAAAGCCTATATCGTCAGTGAAGGACATATCATTGCCGAAGGTGATGCCACAGGTATCATGAATAACCAGCAGGTCAGAGATGTCTACCTGGGCCAAGAATTCAAGTTATAACCACTAGCAGGAATAAGCCGTAACCTATGAAACCGGCATTACAGCTTAAAATCGGTCAGAGCCTGACCATGACGCCTCAGCTGCAACAGGCCATTCGCCTACTGCAGCTTTCGACACTGGATCTGCAACAGGAGATCCAGGAGGCACTTGAATCCAACCCGATGTTAGAATTGGAAGATGAATTTAATACTGCCCAAGAAACAGAAAACAGCAGTAATGATAAAAAGGAAGCTGAGACTGAACCTACGGCTTCCTCATCGGATAATGAACAGGATACGGAGCAATACAGCGCAACTGCTGAAGATAACTGGCAGGACTCCATACCTGAAGATCTCCCCGTCGATAGTGGGTGGGATGAGGTTTATCAGGAAAGTTTGCCCGCACCATCCAGTAGTTCTTCAGACGATGAAAATAATTATCTAGAACAAAGAGGCACTGTCACTGAGACCCTGCAGGATCACCTAATGTGGCAGCTAAACCTATCCGGTTTACCCATGCAGGATCTGATTATTGCAGAAGCACTTATCGACAGTATTGATCTTGATGGTTACCTGAACTCCCCTTTAGACGAAATTTGGGACGGCCTAAAAGAACAATCTCACTTCCAAAACAGTGAATTCGAACTGGAGCTGGAAGATATTGAGGCTGTGTTAGGTTATGTTCAGCATTTAGACCCCATTGGCTGTGGTGCTCGTGACCTACAGGACTGCCTGTTAATTCAGCTGGATACCATAGAAACAACGCCCTTTTTCTTGGAAAAAACCCGTAAACTGATCACCTACTTCCTCGATATGCTGGGAAGCCGTGACTTTACTCAGTTAATGCGCAAATTAAGGGTTAAAGAAAACGAGTTGCAAGAAATTATTGCACTTATCCGTACCTTAAACCCAAAACCCGGCGCCAGCATATCTACTGAACACGCAGAATATGTCACACCAGATCTGTTTGTCACAAAAGAAGAGGATCACTGGAAAGTTGATCTGAACCCTGATATCGCGCCTAAGATTCGCATCCATAATACTTATTCTGGTTTAATCAAACGCGCGGATAACAGCCCTGACAACACCTTTATGAAAAATCAGCTGCAAGAGGCACGCTGGTTCCTAAAAAGCCTGCACAGTCGCAATGACACCCTACTGAAGGTAGGTTTGGAGATTGTTAAGCGCCAACAAGGCTTCTTAGAATTAGGTGAAGAAGGCATGAAGCCAATGGTACTGCATGATATTGCTGAAGCCATAGGTATGCATGAATCCACCATATCCCGGGTAACAACACAAAAATATATCCACACACCACGGGGCATTTTTGAGCTAAAGTACTTTTTTTCCAGTCATGTGGGCACAACTTCTGGCGGTGAGGCATCATCCACTGCAATTCGAGCTATGATTAAAAAGATGATAGCCGAAGAGCCACCCCGAAAACCCCTTAGTGACAGTAAATTAGCCAATATGCTGGCAGAACAAGGAATTAAGGTTGCAAGACGCACCGTAGCCAAGTACCGTGAAGCTATGAACATTCCACCGTCTAACGAACGTAAGAAATTGATTTAAAATCCTTTTACAAAAAAAAGGTTTGCAAATACAGGAAAAGAGATACAATCAAATTGCAGACCGCTAAACAAGTAAGGAGCTCGTTATGCAATTAAATATTACTGGTCAACATCTTGAGCTTACAGATGCACTGCGTGACTATGTATCCAATAAAGTAACCCGTTTAGAACGTCACGTTGATAGTATTACCAATGTTCAGGTTACGCTAAAAGTAGAAAAGGAACGTCAGATTGCAGAAGCGACTTTGCATGTTGCAGGCGCAGATCTGCATGCAACAGCCGAAGCAGAAGATATGTATGCTTCTATTGATTTCCTAACCGATAAAATTGATCGTCAACTGATTAAACATAAAGAGAAGGCCCAAGCACGTAAACAAGGCGCTGCTGCACGCTAACTCTTGAGCATAATTGATATCTCATGCCACTCATTTCCGTTCTTACGCCCCTGCGAACTCTTGACGGAGTTCCAGGGGGCAGTAAAAAAAGACTCCTAGAATTTTTCAGTAAATTTATTAGCCAACAAATTCCTTCTCTCGAAAGCACTGAAGTTTTTGATAAACTTATTGCCAGAGAACGCTTAGGAAGCACGGGCATTGGCGAAGGTATTGCTGTACCTCATTGCCGTATTAGTAATTGCACCGAAAGTGTTGGTACATTTATTAGACTGAAAGATAAAATTGATTTTGATGCTATTGATAGAAAACCTGTTGATATGATGTTTATCTTATTGGTACCAGAGGAAGCCAATGATGAACACCTACAACTCTTATCTTCTTTAGCTGAAAAGTTTTCTGATCCAGAATTTTGCCGTACATTACGGGCAAGCCCTAATGCAGAAGAGCTATATCAGCTCTGGGTGCAATAGTTTTAGATATTATCAATGCAGTTAATGGAACCTTCATCATGAAGCTGGTGATTATTAGTGGCCGGTCGGGTGCCGGAAAAAGTGTCGCCTTACATGTCTTGGAAGACTTAGGCTTTTTTGCCATCGATAATCTCCCTATTGGACTACTGAGCGAATTACCCAATCACCTGCCCACAAGCAATAATCGTGTTGCTGTGAGTATTGATGCTCGTAATATTGTCACAGACCCTCAGGGTATACAGCCTCATTTTGATAAATTGCAACAGGATGGTATCAATGCCAGCATCATCTATTTAGACTCGGATGATGCGACCTTGATTGATCGCTTTAATGCGACTCGTCGGAAACACCCTCTATCTTCAGAAAAAACCTCTCTGGCCGAAGCCATTGAACAAGAAGCACATCTACTTGATTCGATTGCCGAGCAAGCAGATCTACGCATCGACACCAGTAACTTAAATATCTACGATTTAAGGGATATCATTAAGCAACAGCTGCAGGAAAACAGCCAAAAGGCCGTTGCCATTCAGTTTCAATCCTTTGGTTTTAAGCGCGGCGCACCTAACGATTGTGATTTTGTATTTGATGTACGCTGTCTACCCAACCCATACTGGGAAGTACATTTACGGCCTTATACTGGTCAAGATCAGCAGGTTGTTGATTTTCTTGAGCAAGATTTTAGCGTACGAGCAATGCTATCGGATATCTCCAGCTTCCTAGATAAGTGGTTTCCCAGCATTATTGCAAGTAGTCGTAATTACATTACTATCGGGATAGGTTGTACTGGTGGTCAACATCGTTCTGTTTATACCGCAGAACAATTGGCTAAACGTTTCAAGGATCAGTACCCTCAGACCCTAGTTCGGCATCGAGATCTCAGATTAGCAAATAAGGACTAAAAGATGCTGAGCTTCACTGTCACTGTCTGCAATGCCAAGGGCTTCCATCTTAGGCCTGCATCAAAATTAGTTGAGCTAGCCTCAAACTATCAAACGGCTAGTATCACTCTACACAATAGAGAAACGGGAAAAACAGCTGATTGTCGTAATATGATGGCTTTAATGATGATGAGCAGTCCCAAAGGTACAGAACTGTACTTTGATATAAACGGCGAAAATGAGATGGAAATAGAAAAAGCTATAAAATCACTCTTTGCCAATGGCTTTGGCGACTAAAGTCTTCAAAATTACCTTTTCGCAAAAAGGTCTTAAACACAATAAGAATGTTTGAAATATAGCCGCCCTCTAAATACAAAACACCCTTCATCTTAAGACGCATTATTCTTACTGACCAAGCCAGTATTGATCTATCTCAAACCGTCTAAACACTGCCATTTAAGAAAAAATCCAGTTATTATCGCAACATACGCCACTGAACACTGTTGAGCGATAGTTATGGCCAGCGATAATCAAGACACTTTACCTATTCTTGCACGCTTAAACGATGCAATTGATTCTGGTGCCTTTTCTCAGGTACGCCGCATGATTAATCGTGGTTTACCGGCACAGGATGTCGCTCATTTATTAGAATCGTCCCCCCCTAAAGAACGTGATCTTCTCTGGCGTATGATTGACCCAGAGTTTCAGGGCGACGTGTTACAACACCTTAGTGATGATATTCAGGCTATTTACCTGAAACGCATGAAGCCGGAAGAGTTTCTGACCGCTACAGAAGGTTTGGAAACCGATGATATTGCCGATCTTCTACAGCAACTTCCGGACACCGTAATTAAAGAAGTTCTGGTATCTATGGATACGCAGGACAGGCAGCGAGTCGAAGTAGTCCTATCTTACCCAGAGGATACTGCTGGCGGCCTGATGAACACGGATACGATTACTATTCGTCCAGATATTACGCTGGATGTGGTTATGCGTTATCTCCGTCGTCACCAAAGTTTGCCTGACTCAACAGATTCCTTGCTGGTTGTTAGCCGAAAAGATCACTTTATCGGTGTACTCCCTATTACAACCCTATTGGTCGCTGATCCAAATATTACCGTACGGGAAGTGATGAAAACGGATTGTATCGTTATTAATGCGGATATGCCGGATAATGAAGTCGCCAATCTATTTGAAAAATTCGATCTAATCTCCGCACCCGTTGTGGATAAAAAAGATACCCTGCTAGGCCGCATCACCATTGATGACGTGGTTGATGTTATTCGAGAAGATGCTGATCACTCTCTGATGAGCATGGCTGGCCTCGATGAAGATGAGGATACTTTCTCTCCTGTTCTCTTAACGGCTAAACGTCGGGCCGTATGGCTAGGCATTAATCTATTGACTGCCTTTTTAGCTTCAGCTGTTATCGGAATATTTGATGCGACTATTGAAAAAGTTGTCGCTTTGGCCGTATTGATGCCTATTGTCGCCAGTATGGGGGGAATTGCAGGTAGCCAGACACTTACCGTTGTCATTCGAGGCATGGCCCTAGGTCATATCTCGGCCAGTAATACCCCCTGGCTATTAAATAGGGAACTTATAGTCGGCGTCATTAACGGTACAATATGGGCTCTGGTCGTCGCTGGCGTAGCCGTTCTCTGGTTTAATGACCTTACACTGGGCTTTATTATTGGCGCTGCGATAGTCATCAATCTGATTGTTGCAGTACTCGCCGGGGCCGCTTTACCACTGGCCCTGAAATGGATGAATATTGACCCAGCACTGGCCGGCAGTGTTTTGCTCACGACAGTAACCGATGTCATCGGCTTTATGGCCTTTTTAGGTTTGGCCACTGTGTTTTATTTATAAGCCTCCATTAACAGCTCATCTTCTAGCTCCAGCATATTACTAACCTATCAGGTATTAAAAAGCCGGATTAATTCATCCGGCTTTTACATCCCTGAATGCCAGTATTAAGCACCTGCCACCATCATCTCTTCAATCAAAATAGAACCACTTTGACTACTACCACGGGTATCAACATCAGTACCCACCGCTTGGATCTGCTTAAACATCTCATTCAGATTACCGGCAATAGTAATTTCATGTACAGGGTACTGAATGACACCATTTTCGACCCAAAAACCAGCAGCGCCACGAGAATAGTCGCCGTTGACCATATTTAAGCCCTGCCCCATCAATTCGGTAACCAAAAGACCTGTACCCATTTTCTGCAAAATACCAGCAAAATCCTCGCCGGTTGAACTAATACGAAGGTTACGTGCACCACCAGCGTTAGCCGTTGTCGCCAACCCCAGCTTACGGGCAGAATAGCTGCCTAACATATAGCTGGCGAGCACACCGTCTTTAACGAAAATATTATCCCGAGTAGCCACGCCTTCACGATCATAAGGAGAGCTCGCAACCCCACCTTTAATATAAGGCTGCTCATAAATAGAGATAAAATTAGGGAAAATTTGTTCGCCTAAACGATCCTTCAAAAATGAAGCATTACGATATAGACTGCCGCCACTAATCGCTCCCATCAAGTGCCCGACTATGCCTGCTGCAATCTCTGCGGCAAAAACAACAGGAACCTTACGGGTGGATAGTTTTTCTGGATTCAAACGTGCAAGAGTACGTTCTGCTGCTTTTTCTCCAATACCTTCTGCTGCTGCCAATAGGGACCACTGACGCTGACTGTCATACCAATAATCACGTTGCATCTGCTCTCCAGTACCTGCGATCAACACACAGCTGGCAGAATACTGGGTACCGGATAACTGGCCTAAAAAACCATGGCTATTAGCATAAACGGAGGTACGATCCCCTGCAAACACACTGGCACCATCGGAGTTAGTGATTCTCTCATCTTTACGGCCTGCAGCCTCACACACCAAAGCCCGATCAACTAAACTATCTACCGACAAATCACTTGGGTAATACAGTTCAGGATCTTGCCAATTCTGGGCCATCAGATCCGCATCGGCTAAGCCTGCATATTCATCTTCAGCAGTATGGTTGGCAAATGCTAGAGCCATATCCACGGCATTACTTAAGGCGCTTTCCGTTAGATCTGTAACAGAAACATGTCCTTTTTTCTGGCCTCTGTACAAAGTTAAGGAAACACTTTGATCCTGATTAAATTCAACGGTTTCAACTTCCCCTAAACGAGCATTCACAGATAAACCACTACTACCAGAAACAGACACTTCTGCTGCAGTGGCACCTTTTAGCTTTGCTTGCTCAAGTATTTGTTCAGCACAGGCAGGTAACTGCTTATGCCAAGCTTTCATCTGTTCGCTATATTCTTGTTGTGAAGAGGCTGTTGAGATCCCCTTTGATGGCTGTTGAGACATAAGGCTACCTAATCGTTTTTTCAGTTGTATCGGTCAGACCATGCAAATGTGTTAAACTTGAGTCGTTTGATAACTGCACAAGTGGATGATATGAGCGAAGACGTAATTGACGAGTTTGAGGAATTTGACGAAGGGCCCAGTAAGACCCAGATAAAACGGGAGATGCATGCACTTCAGGAGCTCGGAAAAAAAGTACTGGAGCTGAATAAAGATCAGCAACAGAAGCTATCCCTTTCCGATGAGATGTATACGGCCATTGATGAATATCACCGCATTCGTTCCAATGAGGCCAAACGCCGTCATCTGCAATACGTTGGTAAGGTGATGCGTCGACAAGACGATATTGAGGCCATTGCCAATCGTATCGCTCTATTTGACACCACCAGTGACGCTTACAATCGTCAGTTCCACCAACTGGAGCATTGGCGTGATCGCTTGATTGCTGAGGGCGATAAAGCGTTGAACGAACTGATTGCTGAAAAGCCTGATACTGATCGTCAGACTTTACGCCAGCTGATTCGTGCGGCTCAGAAAGAACAGAGTCAACAAAAGCCTCCTGCATCATCTCGTAAGATCTTTCGCAAGTTACGTGAAATCTTCGATATGTAACAACAGGCTTAATCAATACCGGGGGCTGATTAACAGCACTCCGGTATTGGCGCTTTAACCGCTGTTCGGTCAGACTCAAGAACCTGTGCCTCCTACTGTCAGCTCATCCAACTTCAGAGATGGCTGCCCAACACCCACAGGAACACTTTGACCATCCTTACCGCAAACACCTACACCGTCATCCAGTTTTAAATCATTACCCACCATAGAGACTTTCTGCATCGCTTCTGGGCCATTACCAATCAGAGTGGCACCTTTAACCGGCGAGGTAATTTTTCCATCTTCGATTAAATAGGCTTCATTGGCTGAGAAAACAAATTTACCCGACGTAATATCTACTTGACCGCCACCAAAGTTCACCGCATAAATGCCACGTTTAACACTACGGATTAACTCTTCAGGCTCATGTTCACCAGGCAACATATAAGTATTGGTCATACGCGGCATAGGCAGATGGGCAAAAGACTCTCGACGGCCATTACCCGTAACGGCCTGCCCCATCAACCGAGCATTCATTTTATCCTGCATATAGCCTACTAAACGGCCATTTTCGATCAACGTAGTATTCTGAGTCGGTGTCCCCTCATCATCAACGGATAGAGATCCACGACGATCCATCAAAGTGCCATCGTCCACAATAGTACACAGTGATGACGCCACTTTCTCACCCACTCGCCCTGAGAATGCAGAACTCCCTTTACGGTTGAAATCACCCTCAAGACCATGTCCTACCGCTTCATGCAGAAGTACACCAGGCCAACCAGGCCCTAAGACCACAGGCATATTACCTGCAGGTGCTTCAACAGCGTCTAAGTTTACCAGAGCTTGGCGTACGGCTTCTTTTGCTGCGGATTCTGCTAACTCTTTATCTAAAAGTGTTTTCAGAGAATAACGGCCACCGGCACCAGAACTGCCTCGTTCTTTACGCTCATTCTGCTCAACAATCACACTGACATTAACCCGCACCAAAGGACGAATATCAGCCGCTAAGGTACCATCACTGGCCACCACCAACACCTGCTCAAAACTAGCAGACAAGGAAGCGGTTACTTCTTTTACTCTTGGATCTTCAGCACGGGCAATCGCATCTGCTTGCTGTAGAATGGCTAACTTCTCATCAGCAGACAAAGCTAAAATAGGATTACCTTTTTGATATAAAGGTTTGAAATTAACTGAACCCAAAGCTTGGACACTTTTTTCTTGTCCTTGACGCACAATACTACGGGCTGCTGTAGCAGCCTGCTCAATCGCTAATGCAGAAATATCACCACTATACGAAAAACCTGTTTTTTCACCTGAGATAGAGCGAACGCCCACACCGCGATCAGCACTATAAGCCGCATCCTTCACAATACCTTCTTCCAAAACCCAGCTTTCATGCATGGATTGTTGAAAATAGAGATCAGCAAAATCAATACCTGGCCCCATCGCCTTAGCGACAAAATGATCTAACTGCTCAAGGCCAAGGTCGCCGGGTAACAACAGCTCCTGGGAAACCTGTTCAATCATAATAATTCTCTTTTTTATGCTAAAAAACGCGTTTCAGCTCAATTTTGGGGTTATCCCAAGCTCCCGTCACGCTATATCTGGCCCGGGTAAATTTATCAAATAGGTTACCTAAAACTTTCTGTGCTAAATAAATCGTGCCGCCTATTTGAGGTGCTCCAGCAAGAATCGCAGCCAAAGGCAGGGTTTCTGCCACAGGTAAGGTTACAATCAGCTGCTGGTCAAAGTTTTCATTCACAAAATCAATGTTGCCGGTCATTTCAAACTTGGTCGCAGAACCATCGACTTTTAGTGGCTCTGTAAGTTGCCCTTGTCCATTTAATATAGCTACCTTTCCACTAACTTTATCGTAGGATAACCCTTTACCAGATAAATCAGAGAAATCTAATTGCAAACGTCGAATCAAGGACTCAAAGTTAAATAGAGAAATGAGCTTTAAAGCCGGTGCAGAAGCAACTTGCTCAAACTCCCCTTTTTCTAACTCTATATTCACTTGACCAGATAAGGTATTAGCCGAAAATTCATGGGGTAGCCCTTGCCAACGTAAACGACCATCTAACTGTGCTTTTTGACTACTAATCATAGGTTCAGTATCAATCGCTTTTTGTGCATCAGCCAGGTCACCACCTAGAACCTGAAACAGTAATGAAGATTGCGTAGGCTGCGCTTTATCCTTAGGAACCAACCAATCGAGTATTCCCGAGAGATGTACGCTCTTTTGTGTCAGATTTTTTAATTCTAACTGCCTCTTCTCACGTTCAGTACGATAGCGAACATCCAGATTGGCACCGGCTATTTTGTTTACCTGAAACTCATTAATTCTCAGATTAAAATCTGGCCATTGCTGTAAAAAAAGTTGATCAACCAAACCTTCACGCTTTTGTTCAGGTACCAGTTCAGCCGTGGCCTGTTCAAAATGTAAATGATCCAATTCAATACTAACTAAATCATGACCAAATGCCACACGCCCTTCAACCTGTTGACTAGCAAACCTCAGCCGAGTTTCTGCATTTCTCTGTTCTGCATCTAAAACTAGATCATTGAACTGAGAACCACCGAAGTTGACCCGATCCGTTTCAAGGTGAAAACGAGTTGTTACAGGACTTTCAGTCACAGAAGTCTTTATAGCCCTATTACCATGGAGATCACTACGGGGTTTAATCTTCTGACTGTCACTTACTCGATTACTGGACAGTTCAATAGACTGAGCCAGGGCGTAACGAGCCTTTTCTTTTTTAGCAAATTCAACCCAAGGTTCAGCCTGAACCTCACCTTGACGAAAGTGAATTTCTGTCAGCCCAGTCAATCGACTCGGCCCAAGCATTTTTCTAGGTAGTTCGCCTAACCAGATATTAGCGGCATATTTTTTAACACCATTATCTTTATCCTCTAGACTATGTTTTCCACCAGCTTGCCAAATGCCCTTGGCATTAACTCGCTGGCCGTATTGAACATCAAACTTATTTTTTTCCTCTGAAAACTGCATATTCAGCACCAAAGGAATACTTTCATCGGATAATTTACCAATAGGTTTGGGGACATCAACAATAACGCCAACCAAATCACTGGTTAAATTGAGCTCACTGGTTTTGTCCAGTTCTAGAGAATATTTATAAGAGGCAAGCCCCGTTAACCAAGGAGAAAACGGCATGGGTTGCCATTGATTTAGAGCTTGTAAAGGTACCGCTCCCTCACCATCAATAATGACAATCCCTTTACTCATCTCCGTTTGTATATTAAATCGGCTACTGCCAGATAGAAGCTCTGCCTGGCCCTGCTCAACTTTTAAACCAGTGTTCAGATCATATTCTACTTGAGCCTGTAACTTCTTAATTGGAGTATTCAACTCTGGTATCAATAACTGATTACTGTTTGTTTTGACCCGTACCCATCCTGTCCCGGCCTTCCCATTTATAGGAAAATCAAGATTTGTACTTAATCCTAGTTTAGGTCCTGACAACTGCCAGTGATGCAGTGATTGGGGTATTAGTGTTTTTAGAGGGGTTCGAGTAAAGACCTGCCAACCCCATTCGGGTACAACTTGACCATTCAACTGCAATTGAACTCGACTGCCGCTATCTGCATCATCGACCAAATTGACCTGGCCCGATAACTGATCATTACCTAAATAACGGGCAGAGTAGACTTGAGAGCTTAGCTCCGTCCCATCTAGCAAGATACGAGCTTTTAAAGCTTCTACTTGTGGCCACTGGGGTAAAAACTTCAATTCCCCATCAGTGACATCTAACATCAAGTGTGTTGATGCTTGTCGACTTGGCTTAGTAACATCAAACTGTAAACTACCGTCATAAATAAACCCTCCCTGAGTAACCTTGGCCTTATTAATACTGGAGTTCAGCCAATGGGTTAGCTCTGGATTAACAATGCGATCGGGAATTAAAGTAAAACCGAGCTCACGTTCAATATCCGTTAAACCAATATTCAGATAAAACAGATCTTTTTCTGATTCTTTATGCAATAAAAGATCAAACTCACCAGCAATGTCAGTCTTATCTTTTTTCAATTCCAATGATTGGCCAAATACTCGAATTTTATCAGAAACCTCCCAGTCAACACGCCCTTGAGCTTGATCAAATGACCACCCTTTGCGGTATAGCTTTGGGAAATCCATCTGAAATGCATTCGAATGGAATTGGATATGCCCCTTATTCGTAGTCGTTTCCAGATAACCACTGACATTTCTTAACGCCGGAGCACCATAGTAAGCCTCAACACTGACTCGATCTAACTCAGAGCGAATCTTAACGGATTCGGCATCCGAATAGCTCACCATGAGGTTTTTCAGTGAACCACTAGGGCTCAAGCGCTTTAAAGCATCCATTGCTGCATCAGGCAACTCAGGTAGCTGCTGTAGAACAACATCTAACGATGCCAAATTAAGATTAGCTAGCTGCATCAACCAGTTATTACCAACCGATTGATAATCAACCAGCATTTGGTGCATAGGAAAGGCTTGTCCCTGAAGGTTAAAACTCAACTGATCTAAGATCAGTTGCCAGTCCTGCTCCCCTTCTCTCTGCCAAAATATAGAGCCATTGAAATCATCCATCTTAAACGATGGCCGATCTTCATAGGATATCTCTAACTCTTTTGCCGTAACCTCTCCCTTAAGTTCAATAAGCTTGCCACCCTTCCAACGTGTCCATAATTCAATACCGGCATTTAGCTTAGGGATATTAATAGGCAAAAGGTGTTCAATCTTTTCAAGCCAGGTTGATAAAGGTTGAGGATCTGTCTGCAAATATAGATCAACTTCTAGACTGGATTGATCAAAGGGGTCACCACTGACCTCCATAATAAAAGCGGCTTGTTCTGCTGAAGCAGGATCTAATTGTAAGCTGCCTTGTATCCTCTGCTTCCCACCTAAATCATAAACTTCAATACGATTACTGAAAGCTCTATACTGACGACCATAATGATCAAAAAATTCTAGCCAAACATATTCCATTTTCAGATGTTGTTGCCCCATCAGAAACTGCAATAACTGGGCTAAAGGTTCTACGTCCTCTCTCGCCTGACGGCTTGCCTCCGCTACGCCCTGGTTTTCCGGTTCAGCGGGAGAACCACCTTCCTTCTCTGCTTGAAAATCTTCCCAGCCTTTTAAGATCCAAGAGAGATCTTCCTGCTGCTGCAATCGAAGCGTTACGCCTTGAATAGAGGCTTGTCGTATGACGGGTTGTTGATAACGAAAGGTTGATAAACTATCCAGCTCTAGGCTGAAATGCTCAACATCGATAGCCGCTTGAGCATCAAGGGATTGGTAGTGGGAAAAAATACTAATATCGGCTAGTTGAATAAAAGGATCGAATTGATTCCATTGGCCATTTAATTGACCGACTTGAACGGCTACCGGTAAATGCTCATTAACGCGAACAACAAGATCTTCTCGATAGTTTTCCAATAATGGAAAAAAATAACGGCCAATACTGACATAGATTGCCAGCACCACCACCACAGGCAGCACCAGCCAAGCAATACTATGATTTAAAATATGCCGGGGCAGGGACATCAGCTAATTAACCGTCAACAGATAGTTTAAAGTAGCACGATATCAAACTGCTCTTGGCTATAGAGCGTCTCTACCTGAAATTTTATGGTCTTCTTAATAAAAATCTCCAAATCAGCCACACTGGCCGATTCTTCATCCAATAAACGATCCACAATCGGCTGAGCAGCCAACACAAGATAAGTGTCTGAACCATAGGCTCTTTCTTCCCGCAAAATCTCACGGAAAATTTCGTAACATACAGTTTCAGGCGTTTTCAGGGTGCCGCGAGCTTCACAGGTTGGACAAGGCTCACACATTACTTGCTCAAGACTTTCCCGTGTCCGTTTACGAGTCATCTGAACCAAACCCAGTTCTGTCACACCGGTTAACTTAGTTTTAGCATGATCTCGTTCCAGATTTTTTTCTAATAATCGCAGCACCTGACGTTGATGCTCAGGATCTTCCATATCGATAAAATCAATAATGATAATACCACCAAGGTTACGTAAGCGTAGCTGACGAACAATGGCTGTAGCGGCTTCCAAATTGGTCTTAAAAATAGTCTCTTCTAGGTTACGATGACCTACAAAAGCGCCTGTATTAACATCAATGGTCGTCATGGCCTCAGTCTGATCGACAACCAGATAACCACCAGACTTCAGTTGAACCTTACGTCCCAGAGCTTTTTGAATCTCATCTTCAACACCGTATAGATCAAAAACCGGACGCTCTCCAGGGTAGTATTCCACCCGCGCCTCAAGAGAAGGCACAAATTCATGAACAAACTCTTTTAGCTTGGTAAAGTTTTCTCGTGAATCAATTCGAATTTTTTCAATTTCAGGACGAACAAAATCTCGCATGGTGCGCATAAATAACGGTAAATCTTCATAAATAACCGTGCGCTCTTTCGCTTCTTTACAACGACGCTCTACGGATTTCCAGAGACGTTCAAGAAAATGTACATCCGCCTGAATTTCATCCTCACCATAACCCTCTGCTGCGGTACGAATAATAAAGCCACCTTGTGGATTATCCCCAGTCTCGGCATCTGGACGGTTTTCCACAATATTTCTTAGACGTTCCCGCTCTTCTTCATCCTCAATTCTCTGAGATACACCGGTATGAGGCGTATGAGGCATATAAACCAGATAGCGAGACGGAATAGAGAGATGAGTGGTTAAACGAGCGCCTTTCGAGCCAATAGGTTCTTTGGTTACCTGAACAATCAGGGATTGGCCTTCTCGCAATAAGGCACTGATACTTTCAACATCTGAGCCATTGGATCGATTAGCCGGGGCGACATCTGCCGCATGAATGAATGCCGCTCGTTCCAAACCAATATCGACAAAGGCAGCCTGCATGCCAGGTAAAACCCGTACAACTTTGCCTTTAAAAATATTACCGACGATACCTCTACGGCGGGTACGCTCGATATAAACTTCCTGTAAAACACCATTTTCAACCACTGCAACACGGGTTTCCATGGGTGTAATATTAATTAGAATCTCTTCACTCATCGCCTTTCCCCCTGCGATAAAGACCTAACTTGAACGGATGACGCTAACTATGGACGTTCAAGTATTTGAATATCATATTGTTTTAACAGTTCAGCGGTTTCAAATAAAGGTAAACCCACTACATTACTGTAACTACCGGATACAGATTCAACAAAAATAGCTGCTATTCCCTGAATGGCATAACCACCTGCTTTGTCTTCAGGCTCTCCCGTTACCCAATAAGCATGGCACTCCTGCCGAGTTAAGGGGCGAAACTTCACTTCAGTGATACTCAAGACAGACTGCAATCTATCTCCCTGGCACACGGCCACACCGGTCATCACCTGATGAGTTTGACCAGAGAGTTGCATCAACATTTCAACCGCATGGGCTTCATTTTTAGGTTTACCTAAAATCTGTCCCTGAAAAACCACTGAAGTATCCGAGCCTAATACAGGGAGTTCACTCCCTGAACGGGATTGCCCTGCTCTTGCCTTTTCTTCTGCCAAACGCAGTACATAATCAGTAGCAGATTCACCCAAGGCAATACTTTCATCTAAATCAACCGGGTATTGCTGGCAGACCAGACCAAGCTGTTCCAACAAAGCCAAACGACGAGGAGAAGCAGAAGCTAAACAAAGATCGATACGGTGGTTCACATATACTCCGATTACCCTCGGTAAAAAGGGTATTCAGCAAGAGGTCTAAAACCTCTTACTTTAAAACTTAAATGATTTAACGTAAGAGCCAAATCATTAACGAATCTGAAAACGACGGCGCATGGTACGCATAGCAATAAAAAACCAAGGCCATAATACCGTACTGGTTAAGGCTGGTAGTAAAAAACCTACGGTATCAGCTGCCACACTGGTCAGATTTTGGATCCATTGAGAGATCATCAGACTGATACCAATTAAAACACCGACCATCATTGCTTGCTGCCAAGCACCGTAGTTCCTTAACCTCTGATATAACAATAGCGCTAAATAGGCGATTGCCGAACATGTCAATGCATTTTGCCCTAATAACGCACCTTCAAGCAGATCAACACACAGACCGACCAAGAAACCGCTAAAAACGCCGACACGATGAGGCAGAGCAATACACCAATAGATCAATACCATAAATACCCATTCCGGTTGAAACCACAACAGGCTATCCGGCAAAGGCATGGCAGATAGGAGTAAAGCCAATAAAAAGGTACTAAAAATTAATAACATAGCCGTTAATCCTGGGAGTCTACGGGCGAACTACTCTTTTTAGAAGAGAGATCCGTTGCCCCCTCTTTCTGCTCTGGTTCTGACTCAGCGGGCTCAGATTCAACAACAGGTGTTTCTGGATTAAGTAATAAGACGTAACGACTACGTTCAAGTCTAGCTAAAGGCCTAGCATTCACTTCGGCAAAAGGCTTACCAGGCTGATGCTTAACATGACTGACTTTAGCCACGGGATAGCCTGCAGGAAAGCGATTACCTAAACCAGAAGTCACTAATAAATCGCCTTCCCGAATATCCGCAGTATCAGGTACATGAGTCAACTGCAATAAATCCATACCTCCGGAACCGATAGCAACCGCTCGAAAACCATTCCGGTTAACGGAAACCGGAACAGCATGGGCAGTATCAGCAATCAATAAAACACGACTGGTAAAAGTACTGACTGCAACGACTTGCCCTAACAAACCCAAAGAATCGACAACAGCCTGTCCTTCATATACACCGTCATTACGCCCACGATTAATAAGCACTTGATGAATAAAGGCGTCCGAATCTAAACCAATAACCTCGCCTAATAAAAAATGATCTTCATAAGGCTTTTGTCCTTTTAACAACTCTCTTAATCGAAGATTTTCAGCAATTAGATATGCCATGCGCTGGTTCTTGCTAGACAACTGTAAGGCCTGAGCTTTTAACAGAGCATTTTCATCTAAGAGTTCATTGCGATCAGCAAAAACCGTAGCCCCCCAAGACCATAGCTGAGTCGGAAGGTCTACAGCCCACTGCAAAGGTGTCACAGCCACGGCCAACACGGAACGCACTCTGTCCATATGCTGGTAACGATAGTCTGCAAACATCAGCACTAGAGCTAAAGTAAGGCACAACAACAATCTCAGGCCCAAAGAAGGACCCTTTACAAAAAGCGGGTTAATTGCAGCCTCCTTAAGTTCCTGTTTTCACTGGTAATGTCCACTGTAAACTGGCTATGCAACGGCTAGGATAGGAAAGAAGTTTTAGGAAGAGTAAACAAAAAAATGGCGGTATTCAAACCGCCATTTCACTTTATTCGCCAAGCGCTAAAATATTATCCATTAGTTTATGCAATAGAGGCCAAAATTTTGGCTTCTAGACAATGAACCAAGGACTAAAATATTAACCTTCCGTCGATAACAGATCAAAGGTGTGTTGATCAATCATCTCTAGAGCTCGACCACCACCACGGGCGACACAGGTCAATGGCTCTTCAGCAATGATAACGGGCAGCCCAGTTTCATCAGCAATCAGCTTATCAATGTCACGCAACAAGGCTCCACCACCGGTGAGTACCAAGCCACGCTCAGCGATATCAGAAGCCAATTCAGGTGGTGACTGCTCCAGTGCACTCTTAACCGCTTGCACTATCGCCGATAAAGGCTCCTGAAGGGCTTCGAGGATTTCATTGGAGTTTAGGGTAAAACTGCGAGGAATACCTTCTGCCAGGTTTCGACCACGTACATCAATCTCACGCAGCTCACTACCAGGATAGGCACAACCGATCTCTTCCTTGATTCTCTCTGCAGTAGCCTCGCCAATTAGACTACCATAGTGGCGACGCACATAAGCCACGATCGCCTCATCAAATCGGTCGCCGCCCACGCGAACAGACTGGGCATACACCACACCGTTCAGGGAAATGATTGCAATCTCAGTGGTGCCACCACCGATATCAACCACCATGGAACCGTTGGCTTCTTCTACCGGCAAACCGGCACCAATGGCAGCCGCCATCGGTTCTTCGATCAAAAATACCTCTCGAGCACCTGCACCCATAGCCGATTCGCGAATAGCTCGACGCTCAACCTGAGTTGACATGCAGGGTACACATACCAAAACTCGTGGGCTTGGGGTCAAGAAGCTGTTTTCATGCACTTTATTGATAAAATGCTGCAGCATTTTTTCCGTCACATGAAAGTCAGCAATTACGCCATCTTTCATAGGCCGAATAGCAGTAATATTGCCGGGAGTACGACCCAACATACGTTTGGCGTCCAAGCCTACCGCAGCAACGCTGCGTTGATTTCCATGATGACGAATCGCCACCACAGAAGGCTCATCCAATACTACGCCGCGACCGCGAACGTAGATCAAAGTGTTTGCTGTACCCAAATCGATTGAAAGATCGCTGGAAAACAGACCTCTGAGTCGTTTAAACATGTGATTTTTTTCACCTAAATCCAATTTACCCTGTGCTGGCAGAACTCTAACAACCACGGCCACACACGGCAAGATACAAATGTGTCAGGCGGGTGGAAATATGTTAAATTGTGCGCCTATTTTCCTATTAAACCACATTTTTGTGTCTAACAGGCTCAATCAGGGCAGGAAGCTACATGGCTCTAGAAAGATCCGATGTTGAAAAGGTCGCCCATCTGGCCCGACTTCAAATCGAAGAAACTGATATTCCGGAATATACTCGCAATCTGACTAGCATCTTAGATCTGGTCAATCAAATGCAAGAAGTAGACACCGGAGACATTGAACCGCTGGCTCACCCACTGGACGCTACTCAACGCCTTCGTCACGACGAAGTGACTGAGAGCAATCAGCGTGAGCACTTCCAGCAAAACGCACCTGCAACCGAAGCAGGTCTGTTCCTGGTTCCTAAAGTAATTGAATAATGCTACCGATCCCGATATTGCCTCATAAAAAATGGGGACAGCTTGAATCAAGCTCAGGGAACCCAAGCCTTGGTTCGCTGATAATCTATCGGAAATGGTATGCATTAAAAATTACTGAACGCTTAATACCATAGGTAATAATTTATTATCCTATGATTTAGGTCAATCAGAACCAGATGACTCCCACACAGGGCACAGACGGCAAGATTTCAGTATCAGAGAAACCTCTATCTGCACTTGCCGCTTTCAGTGTCAGCAAACTGGTAGCGAAGGATTTATTCCACCATGCACAACAAGACAATTGCTGAGCTGGCTAAAGGTCTTGCCGACGGCGAATTTTCCAGCGTCGAGCTGACCCAGCATTTTTTACAGCGTATAGATCAGCTGGACAGCCAGTACAACAGCTTTATTACGGTAACTCCTGAACAGGCTCTAGCCGAAGCTAAAGCAGCTGATGAGGTTCGTGCTACAGGTAATGCAGGCAATCTGGCCGGCATTCCTATGGCCCATAAAGACATTTTCTGTACAGAAGGTGTTTTGACCTCTTGCGGCTCAAAAATGCTATCGAACTTTGTTGCACCCTATGATGCAACTGTCGTCAGCAACTTTAAAAAAGCCGGTATGGTTTCCTTGGGTAAAACCAATATGGATGAGTTCGCGATGGGCTCTTCCAATGAAAATAGCTTCTATGGTGCCGTGAAAAACCCATGGAACCTGAACGCCGTACCTGGTGGTTCTTCCGGTGGTTCTGCCGCTGCAGTTGCTGCTCGTTTAGTACCAGCAGCAACAGGCACAGATACCGGTGGTTCTATTCGCCAGCCAGCAGCTCTTTGTGGCATTACAGGCCTGAAACCAACCTATGGTCGTGTATCACGCTGGGGCATGATCGCTTACGCATCTAGCTTGGATCAAGGCGGCCCTATGGCCCGTACAGCGGAAGACTGTGCACTGCTGATGAACGAGATGGCAGGCTTTGATCCTAAAGACTCCACTTCTCTGAAAAAAGCCGTACCGGATTATACTGCCGACCTGAACAAACCTCTGAACGGTCTACGCATTGGCCTGCCAAAAGAATATTTTGGTGAAGGTTTATCGGCTGAGATGGGCGATACCATCATGACGGCCGTCAAAGAATTTGAAAAACTGGGGGCAACTGTTCAGGAAGTTAGCTTACCAAACACCATGCTGGCTATTCCTGCGTATTACGTTATTGCACCAGCAGAAGCCTCTTCCAACCTGTCTCGTTATGATGGCGTACGTTTTGGCCATCGTTGCGACGACCCTGTTAATCTGGAAGATCTGTACAAGCGCTCTCGTGGTGAAGGTTTTGGTAAAGAAGTTCAGCGTCGCATTTTAGTCGGCACCTATGCTCTGAGTGAAGGTTACTACGATGCTTACTATCGTAAAGCCCAGCGTATTCGTCGCCTAATCCAGCAAGACTTCCTGAATGCCTTCAACGAAGTTGACCTGATTATGGGCCCAACCACGCCAACACCGGCTTTTGATCTGGGTAGTAATACCGAAGATCCGGTGCAAATGTACATGGAAGATATTTATACATTGGCCGTTAATCTAGCTGGTCTTCCAGGTATTTCTGTACCTGCAGGTCTGGTTAATGACCGCCCTGTTGGACTGCAGATTCTGGCAGGACACTTCCAGGAATCCCAGCTACTGAACGCAGCTCACCAATACCAGAATGCCACGAACTGGCATCAGCTGGCTCCGAGCGCCGATCAGTAATTCACCGCCCTGTTTTATCGAGGATAGTACTATGGAATGGGAAGCAGTGATCGGGCTGGAGATTCACGTCCAGCTCGCCACCCAATCTAAGATTTTTTCCGGTGCCAGCATTACATTTGGCTCCGAACCTAATACTCAGGCTTGTGCCGTAGATCTGGGCCTACCGGGCATTCTTCCGGTACTAAACGAAACTGCCGTTGAAATGGCTGTTAAGTTTGGTTTAGGTGTCGAAGCTCAAATTGCGACTAAGTCCGTGTTTGAACGTAAGAACTACTTCTATCCGGATCTGCCAAAAGGCTACCAGACGACGCAGAATGATCTGCCAATCGTTGGCCCTGGCATTGTTGAGATCGAACCCGAAGAAGGCAAGATCCGCCAGATTCGTTTACACCATGCCCATCTAGAAGAAGATGCCGGTAAATCCCTGCATGAAGCTTATTTTGATGAAAACGGCCATGGCATGACTGGTATCGATTTGAACCGTGCCGGTACACCTCTGCTAGAGATCGTATCTGAACCGGATATGCGCTCAGCAAAAGAGGCTATCGCCTATATTAAGTCCATGCATAGTCTGGTGACTTATCTGGGTATTTCCGACGGAAATATGGCCGAAGGTTCCATGCGCTGCGATGCCAATATTTCCGTTCGCTTAAAAGGCGAAGAGAAATACGGCACCCGCTGTGAAGTGAAAAACATCAACTCCTTTAAGTTTATCGAAAAGGCGATCAATCACGAGATTGAACGCCAGATTGAACTGATTGAAGATGGTGGCCGTGTCGTACAGGAAACTCGCCTGTACGATCCGGAGAAAAATGAAACTCGCTCCATGCGTAGCAAAGAAGAAGCGAACGACTACCGTTACTTCCCTTGTCCAGATCTACTGCCGGTTATGCTGGATGAGGCCTATATCGAACATATCCGTAAAGAACTGCCAGAACTGCCTAAGCAGAAAAAGCAGCGCTTTATGGATGAGATGGGGCTTTCCTCTTACGATGCCAATGTGCTGGCTGCCAGTCGTACGACAGCAGAGTACTTTGAACAGGTTAAAGATCGCTGTGGCGATGCCAAACTGGCAGCCAACTGGGTCATGGGCGAGCTATCCGGCCAGCTGAATAAAGAAAGTGTTGAGATCGAGCAAAGCCCGGTTTCTGCTATTCAGCTGGGCGATATGGTTAAGCGCATTATCGATAAAACCATTAATGGTAAGGCCGCGAAACAAGTCTTTGCCGCTCTATGGGCAGGTGAAGGTGAAAGTGCCGATGCGATTATCGAAGCCAAAGGTCTGAAGCAAGTCACCGATACCGGTGCCATTGCTGCAGTTGTGGATGAAGTACTGGCAAATAACCCGCAACAGGTTGAACAGTATCAGGCCGCACCAGAAGACAAGCGCGGTAAAATGGTTGGCTTCTTTGTCGGCCAAGTAATGAAAGCCTCTAAGGGTACTGCTAACCCTCAGATGGTGAATCAATTACTAAAAGAAAAACTAGGCTAAGCTAAGCTTGTTCCGGGCCTTTACTAACCCCTAGAACCTGTAACGCTTCTAAGCTCTAATAAAAACACCAGTAATTCATAACGAATTACTGGTGTTTTATTTCTAACCGGCCTTCTATAACAGCGATCCATTAACGCACGATATGAATCACTTTAAAGCGACCGTCTAGATATTCTTCTGGTAGGTAAGCAATAGCTGAAGGATTTGTCGCCACTTCGGATAACAACGCCTCTTTTTTATCCATCTTTCTTGGCGGTTTCCCCTTTCCGGTAAAGATCAGTGTCGTCCAATAAGAGTTTAATTGGCGTAGATTTTTACCAGTAACCTTCCGATAAAACTGCTCTTTATAAGATGAATCATTCAACTCTACGGGCTGAATTCGTCGACCATCTCTTAACCGACGTGTTTTCGCTAGAAATATCCGTTTGATCTCTCTTTCTGTTAGCTCAGCAATGGATGAGCTTTTAGCAACAACCACCACCATCTCCGCTCGAACCTGCAAAGAAACAGACAGTGCCATAAAAGAAACAAACGTAACCATCAGTATGAGTAAGCGCATTAGAACACCCCCTCAAAAACGATGGTATAAATATTAGATTTAATATCTCTATCAGGCTGACCAACCCAGGATTTATCATTTACCTCTTGATAATCCCATTGGAACTTAACGGATAGATTAGGTGCAAGATCATAACGCACACCGATGGCCACTGTATTTTCGATACGCTCACCATCCTGCTCTTCAACAGATTCGGAAGCGGGCTCTGGAGGAACCGGCGGCGGTTCAGGTGACAATTCACTCTCAAAATCCCCGCCCTCTTCATTAAGCTGATCACCATCGGCCTCACCAAAGAAGGCCAATGATTCAAAAGTCATCACTTTTCGGGAGTACAGCGCATAAGGTGTAAAGCGATCAAAACGATAACCCAGTGAAAAATAAGCTAAATATTCATCTGGATGACTATAAGCGGTACCTGTAGCGATTCCCCCATGAGTCACCCAGTTATCCCACTGATACTCCCCCTCTAAACTGCCCATTTTTAAACTGGTATTATCGTAAAGTAACTCATTATCTTCCGAGTAAATATCGAAACCGGCTTGTAGAAGAGACAAACGGATTGTTCCATCGCCGCTATCCACCTCAGCAGAAACTAAAGCTAACCAAGTATCCTGAATAAAATCTAAATCATGCTCAGGCTCACCTAAAGAAGCATGCAATTGGATATCATAATCACCGTAATAGGTGTTGTAATAAACTTCCGCCCCACGAAAAATATCAAAACCACCCGCGCCATTAATAGGCACAATAGGCCTAACCCAAAGACGAGCATTACCGATATAGCGCAGCTCTGTCCCCTTTAAGAAAGGTAGTTTTAATTGACCCGCACGAACAGAGAGATCATTAGCAAAGTCATATTTCAGATATGCCCACTCCACCTCTGGATCATAACTGTCATCCGTTTGCTTCGTACCCACAACCTGTAAACTAGCACCTAAACCAGAATAGATATCCAGATCAGCGCGGGCACCATAAACCGAACTATCAAAGTTCACCTCATTTTCATCTAAACCTGAGTCTTTACCCTGCGGACGAGGAATACTGGCTTCCGCATTATTGGTATAGGTTGCATCTAAAGAGAAAAAGCCCGTCACTGACAAGCTATCCGATACTTGCCCTGCAGATGCAGCAAGGGGATATAGCAGAGATAAAGTTAATCCAGCCGATAATAGCCACTTCATATTTGACACCCGATAATCATTAGCATCCCTAATAATTCTTCTCACTAAAACGTTACCGTACGATGTAGACAACCTTTAATCGCTCATCCAAATACTCTTCCGGTAGGTAGGTGATTGCAGATGGATTATTAGCGATCTCAGTCACCAAAGCCTCTATTTTATCCATACTCTTTGGCGGCCTTCCCTTACCGGTAAAAATTAGCGTGGTCCAATAAGAGTTCAATTGCCGTAAGTTTTTACCTGCAACCAGTCTATAAAAATGCTCTTTATAGTCAGAACCACTCAACTCCATAGGCTGAATGCGACGACCATTTCTTAAGCGGCGAGTTTTGGCCAAAAAGAAACGCTTAATTTCTCTTTCTGTTAACTCTGTTATGGACGATGTTTTGGCCACAACCACAACCATATCCGCCCGAACTTGCCAGGAACAAGACCATAAAATCAACATCATTAGCATTATGAGTAAGCGCATTAGAACACCCCCTCAAATACGATGGTATAGATATTGGACTCTTTTATTTTTTCCGGTCGAGAACTATAGGCATTATCATGTTCTTTTTGATAATCCCACTGGAGCTTTACTGATAAACGTGGCGTTAAATCATAGCGAAACCCTAAGGCGATAGCATTTTCCACCCTATCGCCATCTTCGCTCTCCTCAATATCAGACGGAGGTTCGGGTACCGGATCAGGAGGCGGCTCAGGTGTCGAGTCTGGAGACGGCTCAGGGAGTGAACCAGAAGGTGATTCAGATGCCGAACCTAAAAGCCCTCTATCCGCACTACCACTATCTCCACCAGAAGTTAATGACGTAAAATCCATCACTTTCCGATAATAAAGAACGTATGGTGTAAAACGATCAAAACGATAACCTAAGGAAAAATAGGCCATATCTTCATCAGGGTGGCTATCCGCCTGACCACTGACAAGCCCTGCATTCGCAACCCAATCCCCTCTCTGATACTCGCCCTCTAGGCTGCCCATCAGCATATTAGCACTCTTATCTAATAGGCCATTATCATTAGAGTAAACATCAAATACAGCATTTAATACCGCAAGACGAACTTTTGCATTACCGCTATCAAGCTCAGCTGATACCAAGCCCACTTGAGTATTTTTAATAAAATCGTTGCCGTGCTCGGGTTCACCGTAGGAAGCATGCAGCTGAATATCATAATCACCAGCATAAGTATTGTAATATAACTCAGCACCACGAAAATCATCAAAACCTCCTGCACCATTAGCAGGAACAACAGGCCGCGCCCACAAACGAGAATTGCCGACATACCGAAGCTCAGTCCCCTGTAAAAAAGGGAGCTTTAACTGACCCGCACGAATAGAGATATCATTAGAAAAGTCATACTTCAGATAAGCCCACTCAATCTCAGGATCAAAGCTTGTGCCGGTTTGCTTAGTACCAATTACCTGCAATCCAGCGCCTAAACCTTCAAAGATATCTAAATCCGCTCTGACACCATAAACAGAACTGTCAAAACTGACCTCATCAGCATCCAGATCGGAGCCTTTTCCCTGAGGACGAGGGATATTCGCCCCTGGATTGTCCGTATAAGTTGCATCAAGAGAGAAAAAGCCGGTTATAGATAGACTATCTGTCACTTGTGCGGCAGACACAGAAAGAGACTGTAATAGAGATAAAGCAACCCCTGCCGCTAATATAGGCTTCATACCTGACCTCCAATGACTATAGTCGTGATCCCTATCACACCTATCCTCAATGACTCTTTCTTGCTAAAGGGAAACCCTGCTAATATGTTCAACATGTTAGGCCAGACGCTATCAAATAAAAAGGTAAAGCATGAAAGACCTCACCATCCTACAAAAAATGTTGGTTGCACCACTGGTAGGATTGCTGCTTTATACTATCTATATGCTTTATACATATAATGAACATGCATCAAATCATACTCGCATGACCCAGCTACAAGACGACTATCTTCCTGTTCTGGCTGCTATTAACGAAAATCTTGTTCTTTTCGACAATTTGAGCAAAAATTTAAAAGATGCTGTATTGGCCAGTGAAGAAGAGTGGGTAGAACAAACTAAAATTGATCGAAACCGTATTGAAAATAATTTAGATACTTTATTGCAACACCCAGCCTTGGTGTCTAAAGAACAGGTTCAATCGATGCAGCAAAGCTTTACAGCTTATTATAAACATGCGGTTACACTTTCTCTTGCTATGATTCGTCAGGATCAAACGCCCAATAATCTTACTTTATTAATCGAACAAATGGAAAGCTATCATCACACTGTCGTCAGCCGCTTTAGGCAGGCAAAGAGTGATCACCAAAAAACCTTCGCTAATTTAATGAGTAGCACTATACATAGCTTAAACCAGCTGCTCGTTGTGGGGATTATTATTGGTGTTATATCAATATTCATTCCTATTAGTGTTGCTGTTTTTGCTGCTAGATCAACCCAGGTAAGTCTACAAAAAGTTATTCACCCATTAAAAGATCTTGCTCAGGGTAAAGCCAGTTTTGAGAAACGTCTTGTACCACACTCCGCTGACGAAATGGGAGAGCTAGTACAATGGTTTAATTTACTAACGGAAAAGCTAGAGCAAGATTATAGAGCTATTGAATTATTATCGATCACAGACAAATTAACTCAGCTTTATAATAGAGCTAAAATGGAAGAGTTATTTGAGATGGAGCTAAAT
This sequence comes from Oceanospirillum sp., assembly GCA_047518265.1. Taxonomy (GTDB): domain Bacteria; phylum Pseudomonadota; class Gammaproteobacteria; order Pseudomonadales; family Halomonadaceae; genus Oceanospirillum. The sequence continues at coordinate 49,237 of JAKZRG010000015.1, read as the reverse complement.
AAGGTTCAACGATATAACATCCCCTTCTCTATTATTATGATAGACCTTGATCATTTTAAATCTGTTAATGATACTTATGGGCACCTAACCGGGGATGAGGTTTTAAAAGAACTTTCCAGTGTATTAACCAATAACATTAGAAACACTGATTATCTAGGACGAATTGGCGGTGAAGAATTCCTTATTATCGCGACCCATTCAGATCTTGAACAAACAATGATACTGGCAGAAAATTTGCGAAAGGAGATCGAAGCATTTAATTTTACCGAAGTAGGTCAGAAAACAGGCAGCTTAGGCGTTGCAACCTACAAACCTGGCGATAATGATACCAGCATGCTGAAACGAGCCGATGATTGTCTTTATTACGCCAAAGAACATGGTCGCAACCAGGTTGTTAGCGAAACGGTATTGATTGACTGAGTGTTTTGTAAATCCGTGTATATAAATTAAAAGCCCACCTTGTTGACGACAAAGCCTATCGCGACATACTGTATAAAAAAACATCATTTGTTATACTGCCAAACATTTAGTATCAAAATTTATTTTGGCAAGGCCTCCATCTATGGAATTATTTGAACAAATCTACCAGCGTGCCGCTGAAAGAAAGGGCAGTGAACAGGCATTAGAAGCCTTACTGCCTAACGCTCTCAGTAAACAAGAATTATCAAACCTAGATGACAGCCGATACCTAGCCCAGTTCTCTAAATCTATCTTCCAATCAGGTTTTGTCTGGCGAGTAGTCGAACAAAAATGGCCTGACTTTGAACAGCATTTCTTTGATTTTGAACCCCAAACGCTTTTGTTATTAAGCGATGAACAATGGGAGCAAAAAGCGAAAGATCCCAAAATCATTCGCAATCTCAGCAAAGTCATGACCATCAAGCATAATGCTCAAATGATCTATGACATTCAATTTGAGCATGGCAGCTTTGCGAAGTTTATTGCTCAGTGGCCCGAAGAAGATATTGTCGGTCTATGGTTATGGTTAAAAAAACGCGGTAAACGTCTTGGCGGGAATACGGGGCCTTATGCTTTACGCCAACTAGGAAAAGATACTTTTATCTTCTCTTCCGATGTATGGGCCTATTTAAAAGCCCATAATATTGTTACTGCGGGAGCAACCAGCCAAAAAGCCTTGCAAGAAGCCCAATCAGCCTTTAACCATTGGCGACAAGAATCAGGCCGTAGCTTATCCGAAATTAGTCGAATTATTGCCATGGGAGTTGGCGATAATTATCTATAGGTTTCAAAAAGGTGACAATCATTGCATTGTCACCCTTAGTGCTCTCTCCTTAATACGCCCTCTATATTTATACCGTTTCTTTTCAATAATGATCCCAATAAACCCAAAAAGGGTCATTCAGACTCACCTAACGCCCACTCTACTGCTTTCGAGGCATGTATTGCCGTTGTATCGTATAAAGGGACAATCGTATCCTGTTGCTGTACCAATAAAGCAATTTCAGTACAGCCTAAAATCACCGCTTGAGCACCTTGCTCATGCAATCCGGCAATAATATCTAAGTAAACTTGGCGAGAATCAAGATTAACTATCCCCTGACACAATTCCTGATAAATAACCTTATGCACCAGCTCTTGATCATCCTTATCAGGGGTTATCACTTCAATGCCATACCGATTCTGCAAGCGCCCTTTGTAGAAGTCCTGTTGCATGGTAAATTGAGTGCCTAATAAACCAACTTTTTGCTTTTTATCTGCTAACAACTTCTCTGCTGTCGCATCAGCAATATGCAACAAAGGGATTGAAATCCCCTGCTCAATCTCAGTTGCCACCTTATGCATGGTATTAGTGCCAATCATTAAAAAATCTGCACCACCAGCCTCTACAGATTGAGCCCCTTGCACTAGGATTTCTGCTGTTCCCACCCAATTTCCTGCATGCTGTAATTTCTCTATGGGCGAAAAATCCACACTGTATAAACAAATCTTGGCCGAGTGCAAGCCACCTAATCGGGCCCTAATACCCTCATTGAGTGCCTTATAATAACTGACCGTTGATTCCCAGCTCATACCACCTAACAACCCAATCGTTTTCATTACGCCTTCCTCGCTCAGATAACGGTTATTGCACAACAAAATAAACAGAACCTGCGGTAAGTAACGCCATAACACTATTAAACTGCATTCGAGTTTTATCGTTAGTCAAGAATCGACCAATGGCACTACCAAAACCAGCCCAAGCATTTTGAGTGAAACTCATCACCAAAAAAGCCACCAGCAAAATATGCAGCACCGAATACCAATACACCTCACCGGCAATAGAAAAGGCTGACACCATAGAAAGTGACATCACCCAAGCCTTAGGATTTAAGTATTGAAAAAGTGCAGCTTGAAAAAAGCTAATAGGCTCTGCTGAGCCTTCATTGGTGGACATCCCCTTACTGCGTAAAATTTTCCAAGCCAACCAAATAAGATAGGCTGCCCCAAAGAACTTCAATATGCTATGTAAGATAGGCCACTGCTGGAAAATAAGTCCTAACCCACCAGCGACCAAAGTAATCTGAGAAGCCAAACCACAGATAATGCCATAAACCGCAGGTAGACTACGCCAATAACCAAACTGAGCCCCGGTTGCCGTCAAAATGACATTATTAGGTCCTGGGGTGCCTGCCGTTGATAGAATAAATAACGCTAAAGGCACATAAAAACCTTCCAACGAAAATATGAATATATCTGCTTGCTCTATAATCATGATAAGTATCCAGTCATTGATCAGTTGGACAAGAGACAATTGTCCCAATACAATTGATACAATTCCTCACCGCTTTGATTGTCACTATAAATAGATAGATACAATTATAGCAACAATTTTATTGTCATCATGACAATACAGATAGAGCGACCAGATCATGTGGACTCCAGACCTTAGCCAGTACAAGGGCCCTCGCTATATAGCAATAGCTGACGCTATGGCTGATGCCATTAAAACGGGAGAACTAAATGATGGAGATCGACTGCCCACCCATAGAGCACTGGCAGATAAAGTGGGGGTTACTGTCGGGACAATTACTCGGGCCTATACAGAAGCTGAACGACGAGGCTTTTTAAATGCCCGTGTTGGTCGAGGTACTTTTATTGCGACTCAACACACCCAAGGGCAACGCTTTCGCATTCCTGGAGAAGCCGAACCGAATGCCGTTGATTTAAGGCTCAACCTGCCCGTCGCCAAAGATAGGGCCGATGTACTCAGCACAGCCATGGCTGAGCTGGCGGCAGATCCTAAGCAGATGAATCGCTTGTTAGGCTACCAACCCGACATCGGCTTACCGGAACACAGAGAACAAGCCGTACACTGGTTAAAACAAACGGGTTTACACTGTAACGCCGATCAAATCGCCATTACCAATGGCGGCCAACACGGCATCATGCTGACATTATTGGCCCTCACTCGCCCTGGAGATATGATTTTATCAGAGGCGATGACCTACCCTGGTTTTATGGCAGTGACTCATCAACTGCATTTGAGACCACAGCCTGTCGCCATGGATGATGAAGGCGTTATCCCTGCGGCCTTCGAGGATGCTTGCAAACAATTTTCTCCGCGAGTACTTTACTGCACACCCACACTGCAAAACCCTACCACAGCAACCATGTCAGAGAGCCGCCGAGAAGCATTAGCCGATGTCGCCCGTCGTTATAACGTTTGGATTATTGAGGATTCGGTTAATTCAAATTTACTGGAAGATGCACCTGCTCCATTGGCAGAAATAGCACCGGATAGAGTCATTCACATTAACAGCGCCTCTAAAACTCTGGCCGCCGGATTAAGAGTCGGCTGGCTAATATCTCCTGCCGATCTACAACAACAAATTGCCAACGCGCTACGAGCCAGCTGCTGGATGACTAGCCCACTATTGGCCGAAATATCCAGCCGCTGGATATCCAGTGGTTTAGCACAAACGCTTTTGGAGCAACAAAAGCAGGAACTGGTGCTTAGAAATCAGTTATTGGATAAGTACCTTGGAGGCTATGGGTTACGCTCTAACCCTTACAGCTTGCATGCTTGGCTAGAACTAACAGAGCTTTGGCGTAGTAGTGAGTTTATTGCCGCTGCTGATCAGAAGAATGTCAAAGTAACAGGGGAAGACAACTTTATTGTGGCCCAATTCCGAGCCCCTCAAGCCATACGTTTATCGTCCAGTAGTGCTTGGTCTGCCAGTCATTTGGAAAAAGGGCTAAAGGTCTTGGCTAAACTGCTAAAAGAAGAACCACAACCGACGCTATCCGTCTTCTAATAACATCAGTGAAATAGTCTTGTTTCAAAAAGAGATAAAGTTATACCAATCCCGATAATTCCTTATAGATGAAAAATGGGGAAAACCTGAATCAATCTCAGTGTACTCGAAGATTGATATCACGAATAACTTATCGGGAATGGTATTAAACGTCAGCAAAAGAAAAAATATAAATATAGAAACCACAATCAGAGACAGAGTGTGGTTTCTATTCACTCAAAACATAGTGAATCAGACGTTACAAGCTGGAACAAACCGGGCACTCAGGATCTTTACTTAGCTTCATACTGCGCCACTGACTGTTTAAACCATCAAAGGCCAGCAAACGCCCCACAGCCGTTTCACCCGCTCCCGATAATAACTTGATGGTTTCTAGTGCCTGCATGCTACCAATAACACCTACCAAGGGCGCTATAACACCATTTTCGGCACAACGTAGCTCCTCATCGTCGCTCTCTTCATACAAACAACGGTAACAAGGGCTATCTTCTTGCCGAGCATCAAAAACAGCTAACTGACCACCGAATTGAATGGCGGCACCAGATACCAAAGGTGTCTTAGTCTCAACACAATAACGGTTGATCTCGAAACGGGTAGAAAAGCGGTCGCTGCAATCCACTACTAAATCATTGAGGATCACCTGCTGCATCAATTGAGCACCAGTTAATTTATCCGGTACGGTAATTACTTGGCAGTCAGGGTTAATAGCTTTAATCGCTTCTTTAGCGGAATCTACCTTTAAACGGCCGACATCTGCCTCACCGTGTGCGATCTGTCGTTGTAGATTAGAGGTATCAACTTCATCAAAGTCACTCACCACCAGAGCACCTACACCGGCAGCAGCCAAATATAATGCCACTGGAGAGCCTAAGCCTCCCATACCAATGATCAGTACACGAGCATCTAATAGATTTTGCTGACCTGCAATCTCTACTTCAGGCAGCATAATCTGACGGCTGTATCTCAGCAATTGCTGATCATTCATAACGCTGTATTACCTGTTATCAAAGAGTTATCGGGAAGGAGATACTGATGGATCCGCACATAAATATAAATAGATGGATGGAATCAGTACTACAAGAGGGAATATTAAGCCTGATTAAAATAAAGGTTTAGTTCAAATACAGTTCAAGGTTTGATCGAGCAGACCAAGATAGCTATTCAGCCTGCTAAGCATCCAAACAAAAGCTTTTCCAACAAGATAGTATCCCGCTATCCGACCTCAGGCTGATAAATGCTGGAAAATCTTTTGTTTAGATCTATTGATAACCTAATACGATCAGGTCAGCTGATTATCATCAAACTCAGATAGATCTGGCACATAAATAGAGGCATCTTCTTTAACCTCTTCCATGACCACATAACTTTTAGATTCCTTTACACCCGGCAGAGTCAAAACAACATCTTCCAACAGCTGACGGTAAGCAGACATCTCAGGAATACGACACTTCAGAATATAGTCGAATTGACCAGAAACTAGGTGACATTCCTGAATCTGAGGTTGCTTAGAAACCGCTCGACGAAACTCATCAAACACTGCTGAAGATTGAGTCTCCAAGCTGATTTCCACAAATACCAGCAGATTAGCCCGCAAATACTTAGGGTTCAATAACGCTTTATAGCCTTTAATAACCTCGTTACGTTCCAGACGTTTGACACGTTCCAGACAAGGGGTGGTAGATAAACCAACCTGGTTTGCCAAATCTACATAGGAGATGCGGGCATTTTCCTGTAAACAGGCCAGGATTTTTAGGTCGATACGGTCGAGTGCGCGTGGTTTTGAAGGTTTCATAACGGGTCGAGACGTCTCATTAATTCAGAGTGTTTTACTAGTTATTATCTTTCTACCAGCAATTATTGCTGATTAAGCTTAGCGTTAAGCCCTAATAAATTTCAAGGCTCAAAGCGTTTAAAACACTAATACTTTATTGTTAGTTGCTCAGAATCAGCAGATATATCTGTATTCCAGCTAAAAAAACGGATGAAGTCAGTATTTTTTACTGATCAATCAAGAGGAGCAACCCAGAGTCACGCGATCCTGCCCCGCGAGATCCTTCACACTTCGAACTTGTTCAAAGCCATGCTCCAGCATAATTTGCTGTACCGATTCAGCCTGATTATAACCATGTTCAAGCACTAACCAACCTGACGACTTTAGACAGAGACGTGTTTGCTGACAGATCACACGAATATCCTCTAAACCATCATCACCGGATGTTAGAGCTGAAAGAGGCTCAAAACGCACATCCCCCTGCTTCAAGTGAGGGTCAGCCGCCTCAATATAAGGAGGATTACTGACAATCAGATCATAATGACTGTCCTTTAACGCCTGACACCAATCAGATTGGAACACCTTAACGTGGTTAAAACCTAAACTCTGGCGATTATCTTCTGCTAGAGCCACGGCACCGGCCTGAAAATCACAAGCACTGATATTCCAATGAGGCTTCTCACTGGCCAGAGCTAATGCAATAGCGCCTGTGCCTGTGCCTAAATCAGCCACAGTCGCCTCAGGTTGAGGCAGCAGATCCAAAACCACCTCAACCAATGTTTCTGTATCTGCCCGAGGAATCAAGGTATCGGGGCTAACTTTTAGCTCCAATCCCCAAAACTCACGATAACCCATAAGGTAAGCTACAGGCTGACCAATAGATCGCTCAGCAATCAAGGCTTGATACTTCTGCCATTGTTCAAGCGTCAGACCTTTATCGGACCAGGTATATAACCAAGTACGATCCTTTTCCATCACATGGGCGAGTAACAACTCGGCATCTAAACGAAGGGTATCAGAAACCTGTTTTGCCTTGTTTAGCGTCTCACAGGCTCTGACTAGAGCCTGCTGAACATCTGGCAATGCATTCATGATCGATTTAGTCACTCAGAGCTGCTAATTGATCAGCTTGGTGCTCAGCAACCAAAGGATCAACCACCTCACCCAGATCACCTTCCATAATCTCATTCAGCTTATAAAGCGTCAGATTAATACGGTGATCCGTGATACGGCCCTGTGGATAATTATAGGTACGAATACGTTCCGAACGATCACCACTACCGACAAGGCTACGGCGAGCATCAGATTGCTCTTGTGCAGCTTTATCATCCGCAGCCTGTTGAATACGGGAGACCAACAAAGACATGGCCTTAGCCTTGTTCTTATGCTGAGAACGCTCATCCTGACACTCCACCACAGTACCTGTGGGTAAGTGAGTAATACGAATCGCAGAATCCGTGGTATTTACGTGCTGACCACCGGCACCGGAGGAACGATAGGTATCAATACGCAGATCTGAAGGATTAATATCCACATCACCTACAGCATCCGCTTCAGCCATAATAGCCACTGTACAAGCAGAGGTATGAATACGTCCCTGAGATTCCGTCGCCGGTACACGCTGTACACGATGAGCACCGGATTCAAACTTCAGCTGGGAGTAAACACGATCACCGGTAATGCGGGTAATAATCTCTTTAAACCCGCCATGCTCACCGGCATTCTCGCTAATAATTTCCACTTTCCAGCGCTGTTTCTCTGCAAAACGGGAGTACATGCGGAATAAGTCGCCAGCAAAAATAGCAGCCTCATCACCACCAGTACCAGCACGAACTTCCAAAAAGACGTTACGCTCATCATTAGGATCTTTCGGCAGCAATAGTTTTTGCAGATCCACCTCTAAAGCTTCTAACTCATCTTTACCGGCTTCAATCTCTTCCCGAGCCATATCACGCAGATCAGGATCACTGTCTTGCAACATCAACTCTGCTTCTTCCATATTCTCCTGAACGCCCTGGTAGTGCTGAAAAACAGCCACGACAGGTTCCAGTTCAGAATATTCTTGTGAATAGGTACGGAATTTATTTTGATCCGAGATAATCTCTGCATCACTTAACAGTGCCTGCAATTCCTCAAATCGGTCTTTCAATATATCTAGTTTGGCTAGAATGGATGGTTTCATAATGACTCTTCCGCTAGGCGGTAAATGATTAGGTATAAGTTTGGCAGAGACAGAATCGAGAAAGATCCTGCCAGGTAATTCAGAAGTGAGCGACGCTAATCCAGAGCAAACAGGGTACGAGCAGCATCCAAAAGATCATGGCGATTATCAGCTGAAGCTTGACGTAGTTCCACGGTAGGTTCGTGCAGGATTTTATTGGTTAGAGACTGAGCAAAACGATTGAGTACCTGTTCAGGGTCCTGACCATTCTTCAATTGTTGTAAGGCTTTCTCTAACTCTTGTTCTCGTAGCTGTTCCGTCTTTTGTCTCAGCTCACCGATCATCTGTCCCGCACCCCGTGCACGACGAGCTTGCATAAAGTCCTGCACACCGGTCAAGACGAGCTCTTCAGCCTGCTGAGCCGCTTCCTGACGGCTGCGCATATTCTCTTCAATCACCTCGCGCAGATCATCAACACTGTACAGATAGATATCATCTAAATCACCCACTTGAGGTTCGATATCACGAGGGACAGCGATATCGACCATAAAGATAGGCTGATGTTTTCTGACCTTAAGGGCTCGTTCAACAGCGCCCTTGCCAAGAATTGGCAACTGACTGGCCGTTGAGGCAATAACAATATCGGCTTTTTCCAACTGATGAGGAATATCACTCAGCAGAACCGCTTCACCATTAAACTCTTCCGCTAAGGCTTGTGCCCGACCGAGAGTACGGTTAGCTACCACCATATTTTGCACACCGGCATTACGCAGGTGACGGGCGACTAACTCGATGGTTTCACCGGCACCAATTAATAAGGCACGACTTTTGGCCAGATCAGAGAAGATACGTTGCGCTAAATTAACGGCAGCATAAGCGACAGATACCGGGTTTTCACCGATAGCCGTTTTAGTACGCACTTGTTTTGCCACAGAGAAAGATTGCTGAAACAGCTGATTGAGTTCACGACCCACCAAGCCACTGTCCTGAGCATTTAAGAAGGCATCTTTAATTTGCCCCAGGATTTGCGGTTCACCCAATACCATGGAATCGAGACCACAGGATACCCGCATTAAATGACGCGCTGCGTGCTCTCCTAGATACTCATAACTATAACGAGCCACATCCGACAAATCCAATTGATGGAACTGGCTAATCCATTCAAGCACAGGTGCAGCTTCATCACCGTCAACCACACAATAAATTTCTGTGCGGTTACAGGTCGAGACCACAGTGACTTCGCTGATGCCAGGATGCTGCTTCAGCTGCTGAAAAGCACCGTCGAGTTGCTCTGGGGTAAAAGCCACCCGTTCGCGAATCTCTACTGGCGCTGTTTTGTGATTAATTCCGAATGCAAGCAGGCTCATAGCAGGTTGAATATCTGTACCGATTCCGATCTGAGCTGTTCAACTTAAAAAATCGAACAAAAACAAAGCCTAGCGACTTAGCGCATCTGGCAGCTAACAACCTTTTGTTGCTCAGACATAGGATCTAAACGACAAAAAGTCCCGTCAATATAAGAAGGCGGGGATAATAGCATAACTAAGATAGACTGACACTCTACCCACAAAGAGGCATGACACAAGGTGACACTGATCAATCTGAGTCTCTGCACTTATTCTATGAAACAAGGAACTGAAAGTGTATTGTGTAATCTGAATGCAGTGAGTTGCTAATCCATTAAATAGTGAAGATATAAAACCTATCTTCCTCTGAATCATCTCAGATCAGAAAATCACGACTCAGGAAATCACCATGCGAGGTTTTGTTTACCCTATTTTGGGCTGCCTTTTCCTTCTGACAGGATGTCAGTCTCTCAGCCAAACGTCTTCCGATACAGCACGTTCTGCTCAGCATCGTCCATCAACAATCTCAAACCCTGAGCAAACCGCCCCAATAACGGGCTTGGACGCTGAAGGGGTAACCACATTATTAGCAGCAGAAATTGCAGGTCAACGAGACCAAGTCGATTACGCACTACACGTTTATTTAGAACAAGCCAGTCGTTTACAGCAACCAGCCTTAGCACGTCGAGCCACCTACATTGCTCAATATGCAGGAGATACTCAGTCTGCATTAGAGGCAGCAGCACTGTGGAGCGAAAGCGCACCAGATAATATTGACGCGCACCGCATCAGTTCAACTCTTTTGATTCAACAAGGGGATCTTTTATCCGCTTTTGAACATCAAAAAAGCTTATTAGAACTAGGGCAAGAAACACATTTCAGTTATCTGGCAGGGCAAAGCGAACAGCAAAGTGAACCCATAAGAGAAGAACTGCTGATTAATATGAACAGCTTGCGTGGACAATATTCCGAACATGCAGACTTATTAACAGCTATTGCTCAATTATTAACCTTTGACAAACAACACCAACAAGCCCTTGTTGCCGTCAACCAAGCCTTGAGTATTAAACCGAAAGATATTAGCGCTATTTTATTGAAAGCAGGACTGACCGGTGAAGTTCACTCTCTAGCAGAAGGTTTAGATGTTTTAAAACAAGGCGTAAAACAACAGCCCGACAATCTGCGTTTACAGCTGGCCTTAGCAAGAACCTTATTAAAGGATGGCAAGGTAGAAGAAGCTCAAGCAGTTTTTAGTAATATTGCCGCTAAACATCCTGAAAATGGTCAACTGACGCTATCCTTAGCTTTGATTCTGATGGAGAACGGTTTACTCCCTCAGGCTCGCCAAGAGTTGGAAAAGTTATTAGCCAGTCAACAAGAAACCAGTGCCGCTCATTACTACTTGGGTCGATTGGCAGAACAAGAAAATGATATGGACGGTGCCGTTTTCCATTATCAAGAAGTCAAAGGTGGCAAGGATTTTCTTCAGGCCCATGCCCGTGCAGCCCGTATTCAGATACAACGGGGTCAAATTGACGATGCCCGCGTTCATCTGGCCCAGATACGACTGAATCATCCCGAACAAAAAGTGAAGCTCTACCTGATTGAGAGTGAGTTATTGCAAAGTTTGGGGCGTTCGGAAGAGGCTCATAAAGTACTGTCAGAAGCGATCAATGTTTTAGGTAATGATTACGAATTGCTTTATAACCGGGCCATGATATCTCTACAACAAAATGATATTCCTGCCATGGAAGTTGATTTACGCCTGATTCTGGAAAGCGAACCCAATAATGCCATGGTATTGAATACCCTAGGTTATAGTTTGGCCGAATATACAGACCGTTACTCAGAGGCTCTTCTTTTAGTACGTAAAGCTTACGCACTAAAACCGGGAGATCCAGCCATAACCGATAGCCTAGGCTGGGCCTACTTTAAACTAGGCCAATATAATGAAGCGGTTTTATTCCTAAACCAAGCCTATGAGCAGTTACAAGATGCAGAGATTGCCAGCCACCTTATCGAAACCTATTGGGTTGCAGGCCATAAAGAGGAAGCTTGGGCTCTAATACAAGAAGCTCTAGAACTTTTCCCAAAACATGAACTGATTGTACAGTTGATCAAAAAAATCCCTGAATTAGAGACTCCGCGTTAATGAACAAAATTGTCTTATTTCTACTGAGTCTGAGTCTTTTTTTAGCCGGCTGTAGTAGCAATCAAAAACTGGAACAAGCGGATGAAGGGTTTATGCAGCAGCATACCAACACCCTAACTCGCCTAACTCACTGGCAAATCAGTGGTAAAATTCGTATAAAAACAGATCAAGACTCCGACAGTGCTAATATTGTTTGGCAACAGAACGGACAGCAATACCGTATTATTTTAAGCGGTCCTCTAGGGCAAACCGGAGCAACCATTCAAGGTTCCCCATACCAAGTTCTACTGACCCTACCGGAAGAGGCGCCATACTCTGCTGCCACTCCAGAGGCTTTACTGCAAACTCATTTTGGTTGGGATCTACCTTTAAGCCATCTGTTTTACTGGATTCGCACCTTGCCAGCACCAGGCAGTCAGTACCAGTCAGAAACCAACCTGAAGCAGCAACTGGTTAGGATGCGACAAAATGGTTGGGAGATTAATTACGACCGTTACCACACTCAGCTTGATCCGGCACTTCCCGGTCGCATGAAGATCAATAAAGGAAACCTTCAGCTCACCTTTATTATCAATCAATGGCAAATAAGTGATGCTCAACTCAGCTTACTGCAAATGCAGTAGGCCAAGGGGTAAGCACATATTGTACGGGTTCAAAGCTCACCACCTATTTAACACAACAGATAAAATCACGATAAAAATTACTATGTCCCTTTCATTTCAGTCGCCAACAGCTTTTACTTTACCCGCCCCAGCCAAACTTAATTTAATGCTGCATATTGTCGGGCGTCGGGCCGATGGCTATCACCTGTTACAGAGTCTATTTCAGTTTCTAGACTTTTCTGATCAACTGCATTTTACCAGTGCTGCTGGCTCCGACGTCTCTTTAAACAGTGATCTACAAGATGTTGATCCAGAAGATAATTTAATTATTAAAGCCGCCCGAATGTTAGCACCTTTTGCTAGAGATAAATGGGGGGATAACAACCCCGGTGTACAAATCAGGTTAGAGAAAAAAATCCCCATGGGTGGTGGCTTAGGCGGTGGTAGCTCCGATTGCGCTACGGCTTTATTGGGTCTGAACCATTTCTGGCAACTGAATCTTTCTTTGGATCAACTGGCCGAAATAGGATTAAAGCTAGGGGCGGATGTCCCGGTATTTGTTCGAGGGTTTGCTGCTTGGGCTGAAGGTATTGGTGAACAACTCACACCAATAGCACCAAAAGAACAATATTTTGTCGTGTTAACCCCACAATGCCACATCTCTACTCAGGAAATTTTTTCGCACAAATTATTGACAAGAGATACAGAAATAATGACAATGGCGCGCGTTCTTGATCAGGGCGGTCATAACGACTGCGAACCGATCGCCAAAGCACTTTATAATGAGGTCGCTGAGGCACTGGACTGGTTAGAGCGTTATGGCAAATCACAGATGACCGGAACCGGCGCTTGTGTATTTGTCGGGTTTAATGATTTTGAAACAGCTCAGTCTGTTTTAAATCAAAAGCCAAAAAACTGGCAGGGCTTTTTAGCTCAGGGGAAAAACATTTCTCCACTGCACACAGCATTGAATAATATCAATGCTCAGCAGATCTAGGCCAGTAAACGTTTTTAAGATAGTCAGAAGACTATTTTAATTGCTGGGGTATAGCCAAGCGGTAAGGCACCGGTTTTTGGTATCGGCATTCTCAGGTTCGAATCCTGATACCCCAGCCATCTTCTTCTGCACATAGCGTCTCATATTCCCGTCATGACTGAATCCAAAGGTAATTTACTCGTGTCAAAGTTAATGGTGTTTACGGGGAATGCAAACCCCCAGTTAGCCCGAAAGGTTGTTGATTGTTTGGACATTCGCCTGGGTGATGCCACGGTTGGACAATTCAGCGACGGTGAGATTGCCGTAGAAATCAACGAAAACGTACGTGGTAAAGACGTTTTTGTTATTCAGTCGACCTGCGTGCCGACTAACGATAACCTGATGGAATTAATCCTGATGGTTGATGCACTGCGTCGTGCATCTGCTCAGCGTATTACCGCTGTGATCCCTTATTTTGGTTATGCCCGTCAAGACCGTCGTGTTCGCTCTGCACGTGTACCTATCAGTGCTAAAGTGATTGCGGATATGATCGTATCTGTGGGTGTTGACCGTGTGGTAACGGTTGACCTGCACGCTGACCAGATCCAAGGTTTCTTTGAAGTACCTGTGGATAATGTATATGGATCCCCTATCCTGCTGGACGATATTGAACGTCAAAACTACGAAGACCTAGTAGTAGTATCTCCAGACGTAGGTGGCGTAGTTCGTGCCCGCGCCATTGCAAAACAGCTAAACGATGCCGACTTAGCGATTATCGACAAACGTCGTCCACAAGCTAACGAAGCTCAAGTGATGCACATCATTGGTGATGTTCAGGACCGTACCTGTGTTCTGGTTGATGATATGGTTGATACTGCAGGTACGCTGTGCAAAGCCGCAGAAGCCCTGAAAGCTCACGGTGCTAAGCGTGTTGTTGCTTATGCGACTCACCCAGTATTGTCTGGTCCCGCCATCGACAATCTACGTAATTCCGTTCTGGATGAGCTAATCATCACAGATACTGTTCCTCTGACCGACGCTGCAATCAAGTGCGGCAAGATCCGTCAGCTGACCCTGTCCGGCTTATTGGCCGAGGCGGTACGTCGTGTCAGCAATGAGGAATCTATTAGCGCTATGTTTCGCTAATTAAACCGATTTTAACCCGAGCGTAGATTTCTGGTCGCGGAGATCTGCGTTTCTATTGTGTAAACCGAGGAAATTCCTATGTCTGAATTCACTTTAAATGCTGTAGTTCGCAGCGACAAGGGGAAAGGTGCGAGCCGCCGCCTGCGTCGTCTGGAAGGTACTACTCCAGCAATCGTATACGGCCTAGATAAAGAGCCAGTTTCTATCACTGTTGAGATGCGTGAACTGTTCAAAAAGCTTGAAAACGAAGCTTTTTATACTCACGTTCTGGATCTGAACATTGAAGGTGCTGAGAACGAGCAAGTTATTCTGAAAGCTCTGCAACGTCACCCGCACAAAAGCATCATCCTGCACGCTGATTTCCAACGTGTAAGCGAAGATTGCAAAATCACTGTTAACGTTCCTGTTCACTTCCTGAACGAAGCGGAATGCCCAGCAGTTAAGCTTCACGGCTGTACTGTTCAGCACCACGCTTCTGAAGTAGAAGTTAGTGCACTGCCTAGCCAAATCCCATCGTCTATTGACGTTGATGTAAGTGGATTGGAAAAAGGCCAGACTGTACACCTGTCTGACCTGGTTCTGCCTGCTGGCGCTCAAGTGGTTGCTCTGTCTAAAGGCGCTGATCACGATGCTGGCGTTGTATCTATTGCTGCACCTAAAGGCGCGGCTGTAGAAGAAGAAGCAGCAAGCGAAGAGTAATCTTTGCTAAGGGTTCCGGTATGAGTGAAGGTATACAGCTAATTGTTGGCCTGGCAAACCCAGGTACAGAATATGAGCAGACCCGACATAACGCCGGAGCCTGGTTTATCGAGGCGTTGGCGAGACACTGCGGTGTTTCCCTGCGTCCCGAAAAAAAATACCATGGGCTCTATGCCAAAGCCCGCTTTGAAGGTTCTGATCTTCATCTCTTGATTCCCACTACTTTTATGAATCGCAGTGGACAAGCTGTTTCAGCTGTCTGCAATTTTTATAAAATCCCCACCGAATCCGTTTTAGTGGCTCACGATGAGCTGGATATTGCTCCGGGTACTGCACGCTTTAAACATGGCGGCGGACACGGGGGACATAATGGGTTACGAGATATCATAAGCAAACTTGGCAACAATAAGGGTTTCAACCGTTTACGGCTTGGAATCGGTCATCCGGGCAGTAGTGATAAGGTTACCGGATATGTGCTAGGTCGGGCACCAAAAGCAGAGCAACAAGCTCTGAACGATTGCATCGATGAAGCTATCAGAGCCTTACCCGATGCCGTTGCAGGCCGCTGGCCCGCCGCTATGAACCACCTACACAGCTTCAAATCAGCCTAATCCTTCCCTATTGCCGATTCCCACGCAATCAGGATCATCATCATGGGTTTTAACTGTGGTATTGTCGGCCTACCAAACGTAGGTAAATCGACGCTATTTAATGCATTGACCAAATCCGGCATTGATGCCGAAAACTTCCCATTCTGTACGATTGAGCCAAACACCGGCATCGTACCTATGCCCGATCCTCGCCTGGATGCTTTGGCTGAAATCGTATCACCAGAACGCATCCTACCAACAACCATGGAGTTTGTTGATATTGCAGGCCTGGTTGAAGGCGCCTCAAAAGGTGAAGGTCTGGGTAACAAGTTCCTAGCTAATATCCGCGAAACAGACGCTATCGCTCATGTTGTTCGCTGTTTTGAAGATGAAAACGTTATTCACGTCGCGAACCGTATTGATCCGGCTTCCGATATTGAAATTATCAATATGGAGCTGGCTCTGGCCGATTTGGACTCTACAGAAAAAGCCATTCATCGTTTATCTAAAGCTGCAAAAGGCGGTGATAAAGAAGCGGTTGCTCAGAAAGCTTTTCTGGAAAAAATTAAGCCTCACTTGGAAGAAGGCCAGCCACTGCGCAGCTTTGGCATTACTGATGATGAACATAAACAGTTCCGTTCATTCAACTTCCTAACCCTAAAACCGACCATGTATATTGCTAACGTGGACGAAGACGGTTTCGAGGACAATCCTTTTCTGGATATCGTTAAAGGCATTGCAGAAAAAGAAGGGGCTATCGTCGTACCCGTTTGCAACAAGCTGGAATCCGAGATTGCCGAGCTGGATGACGAAGAGCGCGATATGTTCCTAGCCGATCTGGGTATGGAAGAAGCAGGCCTTGATCGCGTAATCCGTGCAGGTTATGGCTTACTAGGCCTTCAGACGTACTTTACCGCAGGTGTTAAAGAAGTACGTGCCTGGACCGTTAAAGTCGGTGCAACGGCTCCTGAGGGCGCTGGTGTTATCCACACTGATTTTCAAAAAGGCTTTATCCGTGCAGAAGTTGTTGGTTACGATAACTTTGTTGAGTTTAACGGTGAGCAGGGTGCAAAAGAAGCGGGTAAGTGGCGCCTAGAAGGCAAGGATTACATCATTCAAGACGGTGATGTCGTTCATTTCCGCTTTAATGTGTAATATTTGTTAATTATCAGCAAATAAAGCTTGCATAGGGTGCAGATATCCTTATAATCTGCACCCGAAATTGGCTACGTAGCTCAGTTGGTTAGAGCACAGCACTCATAATGCTGGGGTCGCAGGTTCAAGTCCCGCCGTAGCCACCATATAAAAAGCCGCTCAATAGAGCGGCTTTTTTTATGGCTGTGATTTATCCTTTCCTATCATGATAAAAGCTATTGCCGATCACAACAGATACAGCGCCCGTTATCTGAAATAGCACCCAATGGCAAAGCTTGTGATACTCTTAAAAAATTAATCATTTCTTCTGTAGCCTTTTGATATTGGATACTGGCATGACTCCAGCACCTAAATTTTTTCTACGGCTAATTCGTCCATTGGGCAGCTTGCTTATTCTATTCGTCTTTTTATTACATGCGACAGGTTATTGGAATATTCGCATCTTCGATCGTCTAGAACAGATCGCCTACGATATCCGTATCAATATGACCCTCCCTAACCAAGGTGATCCTCAAATCCTTATTGTTGATATTGATGAAGACAGTTTACGGGAAATTGGTCAGTTCCCTTGGCCCAGAGAGTATATTGCCGAGATGCTCTATATCCTGTTTGCCGAATATGAGATCAGCACCATAGGTTTTGATATCGTCTTTGCCGAACCCGACCGTCGTGGTGCGAGCGATGCTTTGGCCGGAATGCTAGAGCAACGACCGGAACTGGAAGAAACTCTCCTACCATTAATTGAAGAAATGAACGGTGATCGCCAGTTTGGTGAGCTTTTATCACAAATACCAGCCGTATTGGGCTTTTACCTTGATAGAGAAGCAGAAGACATTACCCCATCTGTAGGACAACTCCCTCAGCCTCTTGAAATAAATAGCCCAATACCATTAAAAGCTTTCCCCATCCCGATTGCTGAACGCTATTCGGGTAATCAACCGGTTTTACAATCCAATGCAACATCCGGTGGTTTTTTTGACAACCCATTAGTGGATCAAGATGGAGTATTCCGTCGCATCCCCATGCTGCAAGAGTATAAAGGCCAATATTACCAGTCTCTATCTTTAGGCGTTGTAAGAAGCGTCTTAGGCATGCCCCCTATCGACATGATCGTCAGCGGGGATGAAGATAATCCAACCTTAGAAGCTCTTGATATCGGTGGATTTCAGATTCCAGTGGATAACAGTAGCGGAGCCTTAGTACCCTATTATGGTGGCCGGGGTACCTTTGAGTACGTATCCGTTATTGATGTATTTCAACAAACCGTGCCTAAAGAAAAACTACAAGGAGCCATCGTACTCTTTGGCGCCAGCGCCCCTGGATTACTGGATCTACGGACCACACCCATTGAAAGCGTCTATCCGGGTGTAGAAGTCCATGCCAATTTAATCGCCGGTATTTTGCACCAATCCTTTAAGCATCAGCCATCGTATACCGTTGGTGGTGAAATACTTCTGCTGCTGATATTAGGATTACTCCTAACGTTTGCTCTACCTAAGATGCCACCTGTATTTATTCTGGTTGGCGGCACATTAATTTTCATCAGTATATGGTCTGGTAATCTCTGGCTATGGAATGACTATAACTGGGTCTTCCCTCTGGCCACACCGATCCTTTTAAGTGCTCTCATTATTGCCTACCAACTTTCTTACGGCTATTTAATTGAATCCCGCGGTAAGAGACAACTGACCCGATTATTTGGTCAATACGTGCCACCAGAACTGGTGGATGAAATGGATCAAGATCCAGGCAGTATTAGCCTAGAGGGTGAAAGCCGTGATATGACGGTGCTTTTTTCAGATGTACGTGGCTTCACTACCATTTCAGAGGGTTTAAACCCTGAAGAACTCACAAGATTGATGAATGCCTTCCTAACACCTATAACCGGTGTTATTCATGATCATAGGGGAACCATCGATAAATATATGGGTGATGCCGTTATGGCCTTCTGGGGGGCACCTCTCGATGATCCTAAACATGCCAGCCATGGTGTTAAGGCAGGTCTTGAAATGATTAAGGTCATGCATGAACTTGGCCCCGAGTTCAAAAAGAGAGGCTGGCCCGAGTTAAAAGTAGGTGTCGGCCTAAATACCGGTATGATGAATGTCGGTAACATGGGGTCTGAATTTCGCATGGCCTATACCGTATTAGGCGACGCAGTTAACCTAGGATCTCGCCTAGAGGGTTTAACCAAACAATACGGCGTTGACCTTATGGTAAGCGAAACGACAGCAGAGGCTGCCTCTGAGTACGAATATAGACAATTAGATCTGGTAAGAGTGAAAGGTAAACATGAACCTGTGGCTATTTTCGAACCCATAGGTTTAAAAGGCATGCTCGATGAGAAAACGACCTATCGATTAGAGCTTTACCAAAAGGCTCTGGAACACTTTAAAGACCAACAATGGGGTTACGCTGAACGCCTGTTTAAAGAATTAAAAGCAGAAGATGAACATCTACTTTACGATGTATATCTAGAACGTATTCAGCTATACCGAGAAGCACCTCCGGGTGATAACTGGGATGGTGTATTTACCCATACCAGTAAATAATACCAATCCCCAAAGAACACTCCGTGTATTCAGTGTGATTTGATTATTGTCTTTCTAGTGTAGATCGAATAAGCAGAATGCTATCCATCATTTATGATATCGAAACGCGCTTTCAATGACGTCAGCTCAGATTGTTATCACAAACTTAATAACCTATCAGAATTGATATAAAACCAGCCTGCCACCCCTAGGGCTTGATGAGATAGAGTTTTCCAAGTCCATAAAAAAACACCTCTAGAAAGAGGTGTTTTTTATATTAAGGCCCAACTTACTGAACTTGATCCGATCTCTGCAAAAACGCAGATCCAGAAATATCTCCACCTACCGACTGTAACTGATAGACATTAATCAAACCTTCAGCATCAGGCCCCACAAATTGGCCATTTAATGTGCCAGTACCACTGAAACCACCATCACTAGAATCCGTCACACCTAACGAGAGACCTGATTTCAAAGAAGAGATGGCTGCACCTAGCGCTGTACCATTGATGGTATCTCCCTGCATCAAGACGCTGATATCCACATTCAAAGTACTAGAACTAAAGTCCACATCAATATTCGCATGATTAACACTGCCCACAGCAATATTGCCCGATGCATCCATACGAGTCGGTGCAGAGCCACCAGCAAAGCTATAATCTGCCGAACCAACTTTGGCAGATATTGTTGCATCAGGTGTCACGTTATCCGAATACATATAATGTAGCTGTTTGATATCAGAACCATAAACGGTTGATTCAAAACCTTCACCACCGGCACTTTCTTCCCAACGGCCCCAGTTAACATTACCAACACTACTGGCTGAATCATTCAGAATTGTATTGTGGCCAGCACCGGAGTTGTAATTACCATCCAGAGGGCCGCTGCCACTAGTATCAATCGTATACGCCACCTGATCCTTGGTTAGCACAGCCGATAGGTCATCAACCTTAACCCAGTCTCCAGTACCACCGACACCATCATCAGAGGTATAAGCTGTGACACTGTTATTGCCCTGATTATCAATAAAGAACTCTGAAGTGCCGTGATCAATCGTTCCCGTTGAATCGAAGTAATGTGCATCTTGTGCCGCCACAGGGACTACATCATCACTCAACCCTTGATAGACAGATAGACCCCCCGTACTTGCACCATGAACATCTCCTGCTCGCTGATACTCCAATACCTCGCCCTGGAAGGTCACAACCCCTTCGGCTAGATTCGACGTCGTTGAATCATAGAAATAGAGGCCACCGGTCATGATTTGACCTTCATCACCACCCCACAATAATTTCCAGGCACCTGTTGCCGTATCATCAATGGCATTACCCGAGGCATCATAACCTGATACATCCCCCTCTAATAAGACAGCGCTAGCAGACGGACTCGTTCCATCCGCGTGAACATGATCAACCAAAGAATACATATAGTCTGTTGATTGCTGCGCATGCATATACCAAAGCTCTGTTTGTTTACCGGCAACAAGACCTTGATTATCAGTACCAACAACAATATCGATAGATACCAAGCCTTCGGCTAAATCAACTTCCAGACCAGTATTAATACCATAACCAGGAACGGTATTGTCTGTCACCACTGGATCAAATATCAGCTCACCCGCCACATTAGAGAACATCACACCCCCTTGAAGCTGATAAGCCAGTTTCTGAGGCACAAAGGCATGAGTAGCATAATCCGGTATATAGTCGGATTCTATATAGCTATGAAACAGTCGATTGCTACTTGTACCACTACTAGGAATACTATTATCGGTAAAATCATATCCCTGCCAATAGGACCAACCAAAATCATTTCGACCATCATTATAATTGTCAAAAATAGTCTGCCCTGCACTAACAGTCTGATACATCTTCTCAGCACCAAGCGTTCGGGTATCATCAAAGCTATACAGTGTGCCGTTTGCATCATATATCATCGTATTGATACTTGAACCCAACGCCTCTGCAAAGATTAAAACGTCATCTTGCTCACTAAATAGAGACATTCTGTTATTCACGATTGCAGTAGATACTGGGGTCACAGGGTTATCAAAAACATAAACACCGGTCAAACTGTCACTGGTACTGCTCAAGTCAAAGTGCCCCATCACACCATCAACCGTACTGCCAATAAATTCACCGGCCACAGAACCTGTTGCTACTTCGGTATCGGCCGGGTTGCTGATGCCAATTCGGTCACCATTCAAAGCAAAGGTGCCAGCCTGTAAAGTACCGACCGATCCACTGCCTTCTACAAACCAGTTGTAATCACCGGTTGTCGCATCCAAACCTAGGTTAATCAGGTCAGCACTGAAATCAATATCCAGATAACCTGTATTCAGTGAACCAAAATCACCATTACCATTCACAACATTACCACCGGCAAAAGCAAAACTATAAATACCTGTTTGGGTACTCACTGTTGCTGCCGGACTGATCTCATCGGTGTAGATATACTGCAAAGGAGCATCAAAATCATGATAGGTCAGGCTTTCCTGCCAGCCTCCAGTCCAAGCGCCCCAAACAACATCAGCATCATTCACCAGAATAGAGTTTTCATTACCGGTTGCTGCCGCGATCCAATAATCATTGCCATTCACTAGAGCTTTAAGATTATTCGGCAAGGTGGCATCAACATAGCGAGTATAAGTGCTCAGATCAGACACCGAACCAAACTTAATCACATGGCCGTATTGAGCAGATGAGTCCAGCGTAGCACTAGCCAAAGCATCCATCGGCGAATCAAAAACATAAACACCGGTTAGGGTATCGCTGGTGCTATTCAGGTCAAAATGCCCCATCACACCATCAACCGTACTACCAATAAATTCACCGGCCACAGAACCTGTTGCTGCTTCGGTATCGGCCGGGTTGCTGATACCAATTCGGTCACCATTCAAAGCAAAGGTGCCAGCCTGTAAAGTACCGACCGATCCACTGCCTTCTACAAACCAGTTGTAATCACCGGCTGTCGCATCCAAACCTAGGTTAATCAGGTCTGCACTGAAATCAATATCCAAGAATCCTGCATTCAGCGAACCAAAATCACCATTACCATTCACAACATTACCGCCTGCGAAGCCATAACTGTAGATACCTGCTTTAGCCAATACCGTCGCGGCGGTGGTCAGGTAATCTGTATAAATATATTGCAAAGGATGATCTTGGAATGCTAGGCCCTCTTGCCAACCATCATCCCATGCCCCCCAAGTCACACTGGCGCTTCCAGCAGTAATACTGGATTCATTACCTGTAGTCGAAGCTATTAAATAGCTTGTACCTTGTACAAGCGCTTTTAACCCGCCTTCATCTTGATAAGTAAAATAGTTACTGATATCAGATACAGACTCAGGCTTAACAACATAGCCATATAAACCGACTTCATCTTCATAGGCACTATCTAATGGGTCGACTGGGCTATCAAAAACATAAACACCCGTTAAAGCATCACTAGCACTGGATAAACTAAACTGACCAAACAGCCCTTCCAGATTGGAACCAATAAATTCTCCCGAAACAGACCCTGTCGCAACCTCTGTATCTGTTTCATCGTTGTAGTTGACTCTATTGCCATTTAACACAAACGTTCCGGCTTGTAAGGAGGTTATCGTATCACTGCCTTCAACAAACCAATCGTAGTCACCAATATAGGCATCTAACCCCAAGCTGATCTGATCTGCACTAAAGTCAATGCCTAGGTAACCGTAATCCAAAACACCTAACACCCCTGCATTATTAACAACATTACCACCAACAAAACTTAAACTATAAAGACCATTTGCTGCGCTAACGGTTGCTTCTGGAGTTAATACATCTGTGTAGATATACTGCAATGCATGATCATGGAAGGTTAAACCTTCATGCCAACCACCAGTCCAAGCCCCCCAGGTCAAATTAGCACCGCCAACCGCTACCGTGGATTCATCACCAGAGCTAGCAATCCAGTAATCATCACCATTCACCAGCGCTCTAAGGTTATTAGGAGAAAAATCATCAACGTAGCGGGTGTAAAGGCCTATATCTGAATCAGTCCCCTGTCCAGATTTAATGACCAAGCCATATTGAGTTGCTGTATCGATGATCGTATCAGCCAATAGATCCATTGGAGAGTCAAAGACATATACACCGGTTAATACATCGCTAACACTGGATAAGTTGAAATGGCCAAAAACACCGTCAGTACTATTTCCTTCTTGAATTTCCGTTAACTCTGGTACCTGTCCTTCTTCGCTCCCTACTTCAGCAACGCCACCAAAAAAACTACCTTGGATTAAGCCCGTAACACTTTCAATATCTGCTGCATCTGTGTGATGACTCCTATCACCACTCAAATCTAAAAGACCTGTTTGCAATTCACCTACGGTGCCGTCGCCCGCAACATCCCAGCTATAATCGCCAACACTGGCGCTTAATTCCAAATCAATCAGATCTGCACTAAAATCAATTGCAAGACTACCGGAATTAAGCGAACCGATATCACCGTTGTCATTAGCAACATTACCACCTGCAAAGTTAAAGCTATAAACACTCTCTAAACTGGCCACTTCAGTTGGATCTGTCAGTTGATCCGTGTAGATATATTGAAATGCACTATCACTAAGGGTTAAACCATCCTGCCAACCCGGTGCCCAAGCCCCCCAAGTAATCATTGCATTACCAGTAGACAGAGATTGTTGGTTAGCAGGAGAGTCTTCGGTAAACCAATAATCCGTTTGATCCGCGCTAACTAATCCTCTAAATTCACCAGAATCTTGAAGAGGGAGATAATCACCAAGCGCAAAAGCTGTGACATTCGAGCTAACCGCATAACCGTACTGAGCATTAAACTCTATCTCTGTTCCATCCAGCGGATCTTCAGCACCATCAAAGGCAAAAACAGCGGTTAAGCTATCGCTAATTGTTGCTAAATCAAAATAGCCAAATACACCTTCAGCATCATTGCCAGCAAATTCGCCCTCTAAACTACCACTGGCATTCTCCCACTCAAGCACTTCATTGACGTAGTGCCCTCTTGTTCCGTTAAGGCTGAATGTACCAGCCTGGAAGTCAGCCATACTTCCGGTACCATCCGCTGCCCAAATTTCACCATCAAAACCACCGGCCCAACTAAAACCATTCAGATTTACATCAAAAGAGAGATCAATTTCACCAGTACCATAATTAATACCAAAGCGACCGCTGTTTAAAGTAGCAAAATTCCCCGCAGCATTAACGGCATTACCGCCTACAAAGTTAAAGTTATAAACACCAGATATTTCAGTAAATAGGATAGGATTTGTGATGTTATCGGTATACACATACTGAAGAGGGTGGTTCTGATATGTCAAACCATCCTGCCATTCAGACGTCCAAGCTCCCCAGCGTATGGTTGCATCATAAAGGGTCGTAGAAAATTCATTTCCTGAAGGCTGTAAAGCCCCCCAATAGTCACTTTCTGACTCTAAACCTTTCAGCTCACCATCTTCATGCCAGCGATCAAAATCGACAAGATCATAAATGGAACCAAATACTAATACATGGCCATATTGAGTATCTGTTTGTAACGTTGCATTGGCTAATGGACTTTCTGGAGAATGGAAAGCATATACACCCGTTAAACTATCGCTAGCACTGGAAAAATCAAAGTTCCCCCAAATCGCATCGGCATTACTACCAGAAAACTCTCCAGCCAGAGTACCTGTTGCGGACTCTTCGTCCAAAGTATCTATCGAATGAACACGCTCCCCTGTTAACCCTAAGGTGCCTGCTTGCAAGGTAGTAATATTACCTGAACCGTCGAGATACCATTTATAATCACCAGCACTTGCATCAAAAAACAGCTCTATCTCTTCAGTGGAAAAGTCGATAGCTAAACCTGCAGCATCAAGAGAGCCGATATCACCTGAACCATTAACAACATTGCCGCCAGCCAAACTATAATTAAAGATACCTGATTTAGCTGCAATAACAGTATTGTCTGTAACATGACTACTGAAGATATACTGCAACGGGTGATCCTGTGCCTCAACACCTTCTTGCCATGATGCCCAAACACCCCATAAAAGATTAGCATCATTGGCCGTAACTAATGTTTCATTCCCCGATGGGTTGCTAGAAATCCAATAGGTACCATCCTTCTCTAGTGCTTTCAGCTCTCCAGATTCTTCCCAACGAGTGTGATCACTGATATCAACAACAGAACCTGAGTTAACAGCAGAACCAAATAAAGATCCCGTTAACTCTGTAGCGTTACTTAACCAGTCAACAGGGGCATAATAGGCTAAAACACCACTTAAACTATCAAGACTACTGGTTAGGTTGAAATAACCTAATACACCATCAGCTTCGCTACCGGCAAAATCAGCAGAAATAGAACCATCAGCACTTTCTATTGTTCCTAAAGGCGTCGAGTCTGTGCGAAGCTCCTCTTTCTCTGTATCCAATTGATAACCACTCAAATACAGACCACTAGAGGATTGTAAATCAGAGATACTACCCGATCCTTCTGCAAACCAAAGACTATCTCCAACGGAAGCGTCCAGATAAAGATCAACGGAATCATTACTGAAGTCGATGGATAAACCTCCTTCTGTAATAGCACCAGAAGCACCAGAAAGACTTACAGCACTGCCCTGTACTGACTCATAATTATAAAATCCCTGACGAGCAGAAATAACACTGTCACTGGAAAGATTATCAGCATAGGCGTATTGAATCAGGCTATCGTGGTTCGTAATTGAGTTTTCTGATATTTCATGCCAACCATTTTTCCAGATACCCAAATTTATTAAAGCATCACCAGCTTGAACTTCACTATCCAAACCTGATGGGCTGCTTGCAACCCATTGAGTCCCATTACTGGCAACAAAAGCTTTTAATTCACCATTTTCCTGCCAGCGAGTATAGCTTCCTAATTCTAACTCATCGCCATCAACAACCACGACCCCCGACTGACTGTCTGCTAGTTCTACAGCAGCGCCTAAATAATCGTTTAATTCGCGATCACTATAAGCCAGCACCCCTTTTAACTCATCACTCTCACTATCCAATACAAATAGGCCCATAAGGCCATCAGCATCACTACCAGTAAATTGCCCCAGTAAGTTACCACTGATACTTTCAACCGTCGCATCATCTACACGGTCACCGGTTAAACTTAAACTGCCACTTTGTAAACCACTAACATCACCAAAGCCTAAGGCATACCATTGAGCTCCCCCAACGTCAGCTATAAACAACAGCTCAACGGAGTCATCGCTAAAATCAATAGAAAGAGCACCATCTGTAATACTGCCAACATCACCACTACTGTTAACGCCATAACCGGAAATGCTATTAAAATGGAACAGTCCCTGCTGACTCGATAACTGATTAGCAGAGGTCAATACATTGCTATAAACATACAGTAGATCATCTGTCTGGCTGTTAAGAGCCGTGTCTTCCACTTCAAACCAATCACTTCCCCATACACCGAATACAATTTCAGCATCATTGGTTTGTATGCGGGTTTCGAGGTCAGACAAACCTGTGGCAATCCACTGTGTACCTTCAGTATCAACCAAGGCTTTTAATTGATTATTTTCCTGCCAGAGAGTGTAAAGTTCAATTCGCCGTGCTTGACTGCCCTTAAAAATATAACCGGACGGACTATCAGCTTGCTCTATCGCATTCCCTAAATAATCGTTAATAGTACGATCATTAAAAACGTAACTACCGTCCAAGCTATCGCTACTACTGGCCAAAGAAAAAGTGCCAAATAGACCGTCACCATCACTGCCAACAAATTGGCCAATTAAACTACCTGAAACACTCTCAGTTTCTGTGGCAAAAGTACGCTCACCATCAACAGAGAAACTACCAGACTGAAGGTTAGGAATGCTGTCCTGACCACTAACACTCCAGTTAGCAGCATCAACACTTGCTTGCAATCCCAAATCAACTAACTGGGAATCAAAATCAACCGTTAAGCTACCACCGGTAACACTGCCAATAGCACCAGTATTATTAACAGCCTGGCCTGTAACTTCATTAAATTGATACGCACCTTGCTTACTGGCAATGACGCTATCATTGGTAATGATATTACTGTGAATATATTGCAATACATTGGAAACATCCGTTAAAGATTCTCCCGTAATGTCATACCAGCCTTGATTCCAATTCCCCCAAATAACCTCTGCATCACCAGCCTGAACGGTCATCTCGCTAGCAGAAGGCGCTTTAGCGACCCATTGCGTACCATTCGCATCCACTAAAGCTTTTAACTCACCACCTTCCTGCCAACGGTTGTAGTTTGAAATATTATGAGTACTACCAGAATTTAAGACATAGCCCTGGCGACTATCAGCCTGTTGTACAGCGTCACTCAGATAATCGTTAAAACTCCGATTATTAAATACATAACTGCCACTCAAGGTATCGCTATTACTATTAAGGAAGAAACTACCGAATAAACCATCGACCTCACTGCCGGCAAATTGGCCAATCAGGTTACCGCTTGCTACTTCTGTGGCAGTTCCCTGAATACGCTGACCACTTAAGGTGAAATTACCAGCCTGTAAGGTAGCCACTAAACCTTGACCACTTGCTTCCCAGTCAGCACCAGCCACACTCGCCTGTAAACTCATATCAAGGGTTTGAGCACTAAAATCAATAGACAGTGCTCCGCCTGTAACACTGCCTAGGTTGTTACTAGCATCAGTTACCTGGCCTGCCACATCATTAAAGTGATGTAGCCCCTGCTTACTGGTAATCGAGCCCGCACTACTTAGAACATCCGTGTGAATATATTGTAAAGACTCGGTTAAAACAGAAACGGACTCGTCAATAACCTCATACCAGTTATTATTCCAGACACCCAACGTAACCTGTGCATCACCCACTTGCACATCCTGCTCATTGCCAGATGTCCCACTGGCAACCCATTGATGCCCATCAGAATCAACCAGTGCACTTAACTCATTATTTGCCTGCCAACGATCAAAATCGGATAAATCAAAGCGCTCTCCAGCTCTAAGTACGTAACCTGTACGACTATCGGTTTGCTGCACAGAGCCCGCTAAATAATCATGAAAACCTGGGTCAGAAAAAACATAACTACCTGATAAGACATCACTACTTGAAGCTAAAGAGAAATGTCCAAATAAGGCATCAGCATCAGAACCGGCAAACTGACCAAATAACTGCCCCGATACAGATTCATCCTGTATACCGCTAACACGCTGACCAGAAAGAGTGATACCTGTCGACTGAAGATTGCCAATCACATCCTGACCAGAAACGAACCAATCAATACTACCGACACTGGCCTGAAGACTCAGATCAACCGCCTGCCCACTAAAATCAATAGCCAGGCTGCCTGCCGTAATAGCCCCTAGCTCATCAGAGCCATTAACCACTTGCCCCTGAATACTATTAAAATCAAATATTCCCTGTTTTGCAGCTAGGGTACTGGTGTCAGTTAACAGATCTGTATGGATATACTGAAGGATACTGTCCTGCTCAATCAGCGATTCCCCGTCTACTTCATACCACTCATTTGTCCAACTGCCCCAGGTAATAGAAGCACCGCCTGCCTGGGTCGTCATTTCAGTATCCGATGGGACAGCAGCAATCCACTGAATGTCATTGGATGCTACTAATGCCTTTAATTCCCCTTCTTCTTGCCAACGAGTAAAACCTTCTAACGCTTGGGCACTGCCATTATTCAAGACATAACCAAAACGGCTATCTGTTAGCTGATTGGCAGAACTTAAATAATCATTAAAGCTACGATCATTAAAGACATAACTACCATTGAGTTGATCGTCACTGCTATTGAGAGAGAAAACACCAAATAAGCCATCAGCATCACTACCTGCAAATTGACCAAATAACTGGCCCGAAGCAGACTCTTCCTGCCCGCTGTCAAAACGTTGGCCTGTCAGGCTTATACCTGACGATTGCAGATTATCAATATTCCCTTGACCATTGGCTTGCCAATCGCTGGAGCCAACGCTAGCGTCTAAACTTAAATCAAGAGATTGTTCACTAAAATCAATGGACAAACTGCCATCAGTAATGGAACCCAGTACACCGTCAGCATTCACTACCTGACCACCTGCACTGTTAAATTGGAAACTCCCTTTTTTCGCTGCAATCACTGCAGCATCGGTCACGGTATCAGCATGAATATATTGAATTGAATCGGAGAAAACCGTTAGAGAACTGCCTAATACTTCATACCAACTACCGGTCCAGCTACCCAGAATAATATTCCCATCACCAGCTTGTATATTTACTTCGTTGCCTGATGATGCTTGAGCAATCCACTGAGTACCGGAAGAATTGTCAATCAGTCCTTTTAACTCACCCAATTCATTCCACCGAGTGAACCCAGCCAGATCCAAGGTATTACCATCTTGTAGGATATAACCGAAGCGACTGTCCGTTTGCTCTGATGCTCCAGCAAGATAATTATTAAAGCTGCGATCATTAAACAAATAGCTGCCACTTAACTGATCACTGTTGCTGCTCAGAGAGAAAACCCCAAAAACACCATCAGCATCACTACCTGTAAACTGACCAGACAAATTACCGTTAGCAGATTCCTCTTGAACTCCTATACTGCGTAAGCCTGATAAGATAAAGCTACCTGCCTGTAAAGCGTCAATACTATCTTGACCACTGACAGACCAATCCGCACCACCGGCACTCGCATTAAGCGCAAGATCTACCGCTTGATCACTAAAATCGATGGCTAAACTACCACCGGTAACATTACCCAAATCACCCTGAGCATTTACCGCTTGGCCAGAAATACCGTTAAATTGATATAATCCCTGTTTAGCTGAAACAACACTGGAGCCTGTTAACAAATCACTCTGTATATACTGAATGCTATCATCCTGCTCAGTTACAACATTATCGGTAATGTTATACCAGCCCTGCGTCCAGCTCCCCCAAGTAATATGACTATCACCCGCTTGTGCCTGAGATTCACTATCCGATGCTCCAATCGCAATCCACTGAGTACCGTTACCATCCACCAGAGCTTTTAATTCACCACCTTCGTTCCAGCGAGTGTAGTCAGCCAAATCTAGTGTAATGCCATTGTTTAGCACATACCCCTGGTGAGTATTGTTTTCTATTGAGGCATTAGCTAAATAATCATTCAGACCGCGATCACTATAAACATAACTCCCCTCCAGACCATGGCTACCACTGATTAAGGAGAAGACGCCAAATAAGCCATCGCCATTACTACCTGCAAATTGTCCGAATAGGTTACCTGAGGCTGTACTAGACTGACTTCCCTCCGTACGCTCACCACTTAAAACAAAATTACCCGACGTCAGCTCACTGATAATATTCTGGCCACTAGCCGACCAATCGCCACTCCCTGCACTGGCTTGCAAGCTCAGCTCTACCGCCTGCTCACTGAAGTCAATAACAAGACTCCCACCTGTAACGCTACCCTCAACACCGTCAGAGCTCAGTACTTGCCCCGTCACGCTATTAAACTGATAGATACCCTGCATTGCGGCAATGACACTATCGCTTGTGGATTTATCGCTATGAATGTAATAGATCCCATCGGAGAAGCTAGCAATGGACTCATCAACGATTTCATACCAGTCATTATTCCAGTGACCTAAAACAACTTCCCCATCACCGGCTAATATATTGATTTCATTATTTGAGGGTTCAATGGCAACCCATTGAATGTCTTGCCCACTGATGAGAGCTTTTAACTCACCATCCTGCTGCCAACGGCTGTAGTTATCGACATCTAAAATGTCGCCACCTTTTAAGATATAACCAATACGGTTATCATCTTGCCGTACCGCATTGCTCAAATAGTTATTAAAGCTCGCATCATTAAAGAGATACGTACCATTTAACAAATCACTGCTACTGACCAAAGAAAAAGTACCAAACAAGCCATCAGCATCACTACCTGCAAACTGCCCAATCAAACTACCAGAGGCACTTTCTTGCTGGCTACCCACTGTCCGCTGACCACTTAAGGCAAAATCACCCGACTGCAGATCATTGATAAACCCTTGCCCATCAGCAGACCAGTTAGCTCCGTCAACATCAGCTTGTAAGTTCAAGTCAACACTTTGATCACTAAAATCGACGACTAGACCACCGCCTGTCACTTGACCTACGGCACCGCTACCATTAACCACTTGGCCGTCAATACTATTAAATTGGTACTGCCCAGATTTGCTAGCCAGAACCACATCTGAAGTTAAAACTGTACTGTGAATATATTGCATGGACTCCGTTAGAGAACTTACAGAGTCATCAACGAGCTCATACCAGCCGTTTACCCAAGCTCCCCAAGTAACTTCTGCATCACCAGACTGAATCTGTACTTCTGTCCCAGATGGTCCCGTAGCGATCCAATGAATACCAGAGCCATCAACAAGCGCTTTAAGTTCATCATCAGAACGCCAGCGGCTGTAGTCAGCCAATTCCAATCGAGAGCCATTATTGAGCACATAACCTTTTCGACTATCCGTTTGCTCAATAGCACCAGTTAAATAGTCATTCAGAAAACTCTTATTATCAAAGACATAACTGCCTTTTAATAGATCACTCTCACTGTTCAAAGCAAATAGACCGAACAGAGCATTGGCATCACTGCCAGCAAACTGACCAATAGCTTGGCCCGAAGCAGCTTCCTCTTGTAGACCAGAAACACGCTGACCTGATAAGGCAAGGTTTCCAGTTTGCAGGTTAGCGAGAGAATCTTGCCCTGTAACCGACCAATCAGCATCGCCAGCATTGGCCTGTAAAGTCAGATCCAAAGCTTGCTCATTAAAATCCACAACCAAGCTGCCGCCCGTGATACTTCCGATAACACCATCAGCATTAACCGCCTGTCCAGATAGGCTGTTAAATTCATAACGCCCCTGTAAAGCTGACAGCACAGTATTTGTGGTTAATAAATCCGTATGAATATAAGGAACTACGCTCTGCTGCTCAGATAAGACATCGCCAGAAATTTCATACCAACCGTTAGTCCAGCTTCCCCAACGGATATTGGCGTCACCCGTTTGCAGGCTATCCTCTGTACCTGAAACCGACTGTGCAACCCATTGCTTACCTTCGGTATCAACAACGGCTTTCAATTCATCGTCTTGCTGCCAACGAGAGAAACCCTCAAAGTTAAAATTCTCAGAATTAGTTTGCACATACCCCAAACGACTATCCGACAACTGATCAGCATCAGCTAAATAATCATTCAGACTACGATCACTAAAGACGTAGTTACCCTGTAATAGATCTGAGCTGCTATTTAACGCAAAACTACCGAATAAGCCTTGGGCATCACTACTCGAAAACTGACCTAAAACACTACCGGAAACAGCTTCACTACCATCGGCATTAACACGTTGACCACTTAAGCCAAAGTCACCGGTTTGTAACTGTGCAATATCATCCTGACCTGCTACAGACCAGTCACTATTTCCTACACTAGCCTGAAAGTTTAAATCAACGGATTGATCACTAAAGTCAATCGCTAAACCACCGCCAGTGATACTCCCCAGCTCTCCTTGAGTATTAACCACCTGACCGGTAACACCGTTAAACTGATACAACCCTTGCTTAGCTGTTACTACCGCATCATCAGTTAATCTATCTGAATGAATATATTGAATAGAATCAGAGAAAACAGAAAGGGATTCACCAACAACCTCATACCAGCTGCCCGTCCAGCTGCCTAGCGTAATACCGGCGTCGGCAACTTGTAGTTGTACCTCATTACCAGAGGTATCTTTATTCACCCACTGGGTACCGTTATCACTCACCAGTGCTTTTAATTCACCGCCCTGCTGCCAACGAACAAAGCTATCCAGATCCTGAGCATCTCCCATACGCATAACGTGACCAAAGCGCAGGTCATTTTGCTTTGTAGCTCCAGCTAGGAAATTATTAAGGGAGGAATCACTAAATAGATAGGTACCGTCTAACCGGCCAGAAGCCGACTCCATAAGAAAATAACCAAACAGCCCACCTGCGTCACTACCAGCAAACTGACCATTCAAACGACCCGTGATCGCTTCTGAACCAGAGCTATCAACACGCTGGCCCGTTAAAGCAAGATCACCTGTTTGTACATTTTCAATACGATCAGAACCTATAGCAGACCAACTAATATCAGAAACATTAGCCTGTAGAGCAAGATCTAAGGTTTGTTCACTAAAGTTAACGGAAAGACTACCACCGGTGACAGAACCAACAACTCCCAAAGCGTTAACCGCCTGACCACTAACAGAACCAAAGTTATATAAACCCTGCTTTGCCGTCACCACTTCATTGGAAGTTTGAATGCCCGTATGAATGTACTGTACAGGATGAGCTTCAGTTGTTAGAGATTCCCCCGTAATAGCGTACCAACCCGAACTCCAATGCCCTTGGACAACCTCAGTATCACCAACTTGCGTCTGGTTTTCATTATTCGATGCAGTGACAGCAACCCATTGAGTATCACCATCAACTAGAGCTTTTAATTCACCCTCTTGCTGCCAACGACCAAAACGGGTTATATCGAGAAAGCTGCCATTATTAAGTACATAGCCCAGTCGATTATCGGTTTGCTCAGTAGCATTAGCCAAATAATCATTAAAGCTAGGGTTATTAAAAACGTAAGTACCATTCAGTGCGTTAGAACCACTATCCAGAAAAAAGAAACCAAAAACACCATCCGTAGCACTACCGGCAAAAACACCACCAGCTTCACCTGTGGCATCTACCTCTATCCCAGATGTTTGATCTAACCGAGAACCCGCCAAAGAAAAAGTTCCGGCTCGTAATTGAGCAATGGAATCTTCACCTGTAACGCTCCAGTGACCTTGACCTGCATTGGCATCTAAACTCATAGCAACAAGATCGCTACTGAAATCAATTGCTAACGCTCCAGCTGTAACCAGCCCTAGCTCACCATCTGCATTAACAGCACTACCACCGGCCAACTCATACTGGTACAACCCGGTTTTGGACGTAATGCTGTCATCATCGGTCAGTACATCACTATGAATATACTGGACAGGGAAGGCATCTTCAGTAACATCGGAGCCAATGACCTGACGCCAAGCGGTCCAATTCCCCCAGATAACTTCGGCATCACCGGCAGTTACAATATTCTCAGTACCAGCTCCTTCATCAACAACCAGCTTAGTGCCGGAGGAATCTACCAGAGCATTTAGCTTGCCATCTTTATTGTAACGCTGGAAATCATTAAGGCTTAACAAACCGTCTTTAAAGATAACGATGCCAAAACGGAGATCTGTTTGCTGAGTTGTTCCAGCTAAATAGTCTGTTAATTGTGCACGCTCAGTGACGACGCTTTTGCCTGCCAATTGCAAGCTATCATCATCAGTATTCAAAGACAGAGTACCGGTAAAACCTTCAGCACCAGTACCGGTAAAAATACCACTCCAATTACCGCTGGCTTCGTGTTGCGAGCCATCGGTATAGTCCAAATAATAACCCGTTAGCGTTAAGCCATCGTTTAGCAAATCCGTTAATGTACCCTTACCTTGAAGATGCCACTCACCACCATTATCCATGCTTGCTGCTGCAGGCACCTTGTCTGGATCTACAATTAAAACAAGGTTATAGAGTACAGCGCCTGTATCAAAATCAATATCAAGAGTGGAGCTACTTTCCTCAGTAAAGAATACAGTATCGGACTCAGGCATCGCTTGATAACTAAACTCACCATCTTGGGCTAAAACTTCATCTTCCGTTGTAATAACAGAATCGGTAACACCGGTAGCCTCATCAATTACTTCCTGAACATTATCAACAACCTCTTCTGTATCAGTAGGATCCACGCCACCAGTGGGGGACTGAGAAGGAAGATCTGAACCTGGAACATCGTTAACATTTACATTACCGGATATATCTTCTGGAACATCACCAGTCGTCACCCCGTTGCCAACCCCCTGATCACCTCCATCAGAACCTTGACTACCTGAACCAGAGGTATCACCCGTAGCACCATCAGCTTGTGTACCAGCCCCCTCACCTTGAGAACCAGCACTATCCTGCTCATCATCAGAGTTCGTAGATGAATCATCAGCACCTCCATCTGTAGATGAGTCATCAGAATCGTCCGTTGAGTCAGAAGATGACTCATCATCAGAACCACTATCGGAAGCAGGGCCAGAGGATTCTGAACTCTCTTCTTCCTCTTCGCTACTTTCTGCCCCTGATTCATCAGTACGGATTAAAAACTCTGGGGTTTGACTTAACAAAGAAGGTAATTGTGAACTGTTGGCTGCGTGGGCTGTTTGATCTGGGCTAACAAACTGAACACCGGCATTAGTTTGCAGGTAGCCTTTACCACTATATACACGAATGTATGCACCACTATCGATACCTTGCGCTGCATTAGGTAAAAAAGCGGCTTCAAAATCGGTCCCGCGAATACCAATGGTGGCCACAGGCGTTTTAAGCTTAAAGCTTTCTTTTCTGTTTTTACCGATAGAGCCTGTAATCGAACGTAACCCCCCCTTCAACAGAGACGATTCCACACGATCATTGGCATCTTTATTAAAACGATAGGTATCTAAGCGGAAAGTTGTTGAGGGGCGAATAGCAAGAAAACCACCGTCAACCATCTTAATTTGCATACTACTGGCTTTGGCTGAGGTAATTTTATCGCCTTCAAAAATCTTCCCGCCTCGGTTGGCTGGACGAGTCTCTCCCGCAGCACTGATAATTTTCACCGAGCCATGAACAAATAAAATTTGCCCTACAGCATCCGCTAAAGCTGCACTTGGAAAAACCACTACCCAAAAAGCAATTACCAACAGGCTGCGTAAACGCATTTTTATACCCTCAGCCACAAACTCTAACATTATTCGTTATCTCAACGATTCCAATAAAACATCGATACCTGCTGGCGATTAATAGCCGTAGTTCACACGTATAAATGCTTCTGTTTTTTCACTTTCGTACAAGCTAATACTCGAATCAACGTCATTCTTTATTAGCTGGGCCTTCAATGACAGACTTGAATCTATCTTCCACTGATAGCCTACACCTAAATTCATTTGCGTTTCTGAGCGCATCTTCTCAAAAGAAGCATTCTCTTGCTCATACTCACTATCTGTTACCGTTATATCGGCACTGAAACTGTGTTTTTGATTGTAAATATAACTAGCGCCTAAGCGACCGCCGAACATCGCCTTATCGCCATCTGCTCGATTTTTTTTCGCTTGATCACTACTAGCAAACAAACCCAACTGCAAAATAACAGGTCGATATTGCCCAATAATATAGCTAGACGTTAAACCAAGAGTACCAACAAAGGCATTATTCGCTGTGGACTCCGGAAACGATTGATCCTCAAGCACGAGATAACCGCCCAGTAACAAACGAGCAGACATCGCTTGGCTATAAGAGCTTTGCAAACTGATAACGTCTTTATTATGAATACCATCACGCCAGCTGTTATTAAACGCCAACTCAGTCGTGATATTATGTTCACCTTTACGCCAGCGAGTTCCCAAAGCTAGATCCAATCCAATCGTTGAAAGATCTGTTTGATCCACTAATTGTTTTGTTTCAGCCTGATAACGCCCCCAAAAGGACCAAGTATCTGGTAAAGCATATTCCAATCGATTGGCGGAACCCACTTCATAATAGACTGAGGATTTTTCAGCATCTGTAGGCAAAGATCCATCTGATGTTCCCTGAGAAAAAGCTATAAGAAAATTCCTCAAGCTTGGCCCTGGAATAATAATATTATCGGTTGGTGCTGAATTAGCATTACTGTCATAACCTAAAGAACTGTATAGGTTACCAGTTAAGCGCCAATCAGCTTTTTTATTAACGATTTGATCAATTTTTGCCAAATGAAGAGCGATTACTTTTTTTGCTGTTTCAGGTGGTTCAAGCTCCGCTAATAACTCAAACTCACGCTTGGCTTTTTCAAAGTTTTTAAGCTGAAAAAAAGCTCTGGCCATAGCCATACGTGCACCCGCATGATGGGGAGCGACAGCTATTACTCGTTCTAGAACCCAGGTTGCTTCTTCCGCCTGCCCCATATCAATAGCAGCTAAACCTAATAGATAGTTATATTGCATATCTCCGGCGTATAAGAGCTCTAATGGTTTTAATAACTCATAGGCTCGCTCAGGCTGCCGCTTGGATAGGAAATAATCCGCCTGCGCTGTCAGCCTTGCTCGTTCACCTTTTTGTTCCTGTGCAAAAATACCCGCAGCCGATGCATGAGTAGAAGCAACCAGAAGTGACAACGTAATAGCCTTTAAATACCGCACGATGCGAAAACACCCATAGGTTTATTGATAAAAATTAAGCAACTGACAAAAAACTTCATGATTATCCTAAAAATCCACGATAAATCCTATCGCTTACTGATGACTTAACGATTATTTTCAGTAACAACTTTATAACTCATTAATAAATTTAAAAAATTGTTGACGATATTATTTTCATCCGTATAATTCGCTCTCGAAGGTTGAGCGAAGTTCCCTGATAGCTCAGTTGGTAGAGCAGTAGACTGTTAATCTATTTGTCGCAGGTTCGAGCCCTGCTCGGGGAGCCAACTTCTACAATCTTTATAAAAACACCGACTTTATAGTCGGTTTTTTTATGCCTTTTTTTCAACCCCTCCAACTAAAAAGCAGATTAGCCCATGGCATAAACTATAGGCTAGTATAAAGACTCTGCTTTTGTAATTGTTAAAGTATTTGTACTTATCTGGAAATAGTAACCGGCTAAGGCCACCATTTCCAAATAGAACATCTAACTTAAATCTTGCAATGTTAAGAATCGATTTAATGCCAGATAGAGATAATGAGCATCTTTAGTACCTGCCATCTCTCGTATCGAGTGCATAGCAAACTGAGGAACACCCACATCTAGCGTTCTCACACCCAGTTCAGCCGCAGTAATAGGCCCAATCGTACTACCACAAGCCAGATCACTGCGCATAATAAAACTTTGTACTGGGACATCTGCCTGCTGACAGACCCAACGGAACCAAGCTGAAGTTTCACTATTCGTCGCATATCGCTGATTAGCATTTAGCTTAATCACAGGCCCGGCGTTTAAAAGCGGTGCATGGTTATCGTCATGATAACTGGAATAATTAGGATGGATGCCGTGGGCATTATCGCAAGATATCATCATTGAAGCCGCCAACATCTGCTGATAACGCTCCTCGGAACCAGCAATACGCTTCAAGACTGATTGAAGAAAAGGCCCCTGAGCACCAGATGCACTCATACTCCCCACTTCTTCATGGTCGTTACAAACCAACAAAGAAGGCACCGCTTCCTCTGCAGATAACAAAGACTGCATACCAATATAACAACTCAATAGATTATCCAGTCGGGCTGAGGCGATAAAATCCTCATTAACACCCAACATGGCCGCAGGCTGAGTATCATAAAGAAAGCATTCATGTTCTAGGATCTGTTCAGCACCCTTAATGCCCTGACGTTCCAACTGATCCAGCAATAACTGAGCAAAGCTTTGCTTCTCTCCATCCGCCAGTTGCATTAGAAGTACCGGCAGATTAGTTTGAGTATTAATAGTAACGCCTTTATTAACCTCGCGATTAAGATGAATCGCCAGATTAGGAATAATCCCTACGGCCCGCTCAAAGTTAACTAAGGCATGTTCAACAGTACCTTCACAAGACTGATACGAAACCCTTCCTGCAATAGACAAATCACGATCAAACCAAGTCGTTAAGATAGCACCGCCGTACATCTCAACACCCAGCCTCAAATAGCCCTTATTGGTTTGATCTGGCTGAGACTTTATCTTTAAACAAGGGCTATCCGTATGAGCCCCCAGCATTCTAAACCCTGGTTCCACGGGGTCTATTGGCAGAGTAAAGGCAACAATAGAAGAAGCATTACGAGTGACCACATAACGCTCACCGGGTACCAATGACCAGCTATCACGTTCATTTAACACCTGATAACCCGCTGCAACAAAACGCTCCAACATGGAGCCTGTTGCATGAAAGGGCGAAGGTGATCTATTTAAAAAATCAAGCAGCTGTTGGTTAAAATCGTACTCAGTCATCAAAATACCCAAGAACAGGTTGAATCAGGAAAAAATTTCATATCTTATGAAATATGAACTAAATATAGGTTCATGGTGTACTATAACAAAGTCTATCTGATTCTGACTCAAAGCATTGATAGAAGTCTAAAATGTTATAAAAGGCTTAATTTTAGCCCCTGCTCGCGGAGAAATAGATGTTATCTAAGGTTGCCCATCGGTCGATGAATCGACTTGGCACTGTATTGCTGCTTCTTGCTACCCTGACATCCGGTTATGCATACAGTGACGTTAATCGTTCTGAGACGCTAAAGCCCTCTTCCGCACAGGAAAAGGCAGCCCAAGCAGTCGTTGACCGCTTAGGCTATGGTCACTATAAAAAAGTCACGTTAGACGACGACTTATCCATACAAGTGTTTGATCATTATCTGGATCAACTGGATGGTTCAAAGGCTTACTTTACTCAGAAAGATATTGATCGCTTTACTCAATTTCGCGAACGCCTAGATAATGATTTAGAAGACGGCAATCTAGAAGCCGCTTTTACAATCTATAACCTGTATCAAGAAAAGGTATTATCTCGCTTACAAAGCCAATTGAACTATCTTGATCAATTTTCCAAAGATTTTAACTTCACCAGTAAAGAAACCCTGTTACTGGATCGAGAAGAGTTATCTTGGAGTGAATCCGAAAAAGATCTAGACACCCTTTGGCAGAAGCGCTTAGAAAATAGCTTGTTAAGTTTGAAGCTATCAGGAAAAGAGCTACCCGAAGCGAAAAAGACACTGAAGCGTCGTCTAGAAAATCAGTTAAATCGCGTTAGCCAAACCCGTAATGAAGACGTGTTCCAAATCTTCATGAACTCTTACACCCAGTTATACGATCCACACACTCAATATCAGTCTCCTCGTAGTTCAGAGACCTTTAATATCCGTATGAAGCTGTCCTTGGACGGTATCGGTGCATTACTACAAACAGAAGACGAATTTACCAAGGTTGTTAGTCTAGTACCTGGTGGGCCAGCTGATTTAGCTGGAGAATTAAAACCAGCGGATCGTATTACCGGTGTTGCTCAAGATAAAAACGGTGAAATGGTTGATGTTATTGGCTGGCGTCTAGACGAAGTCGTCGACCTTATTCGAGGCCCTAAAGCCAGCACCGTACGCTTACAAATCATCCCAGCTAACGCCGCAGATAATAGCCAAACTAAAGAAGTGGCCATTACCCGTAACACCGTTAAGTTAGAAGACCAAGCCGCTAAAAAGTCCATTATCAATCTGGAACGTAACGGTGAAAAACAGCGTATCGGCGTCATCGATATCCCTGCTTTTTACGTCGATTTTGAAGCTTGGCGTCAAGGTAAAGAAAATTATCGTAGCACGACTCGTGATGTTTCACGTTTGATCGATGAACTCTTGCAAGAGGGCATTGATGGACTCGTCATTGATCTGCGTAATAACGGTGGCGGTGCACTACAAGAAGCCAATTCTTTAGTCGGTTTGTTTATTGAACGTGGCGCTACGGTACAGGTACGCAATGCAGAGGATCGTATTGATATCCTGGGCGACCCTGATCGTAGTGTCGCTTATTCCGGTCCTTTAGCCGTTTTAGTTAACCGACTAAGTGCTTCCGCTTCTGAGATTTTTGCTGGCGCGATTCAGGACTATCAACGAGGCATTGTGGTCGGTAGCCAAACCTTTGGTAAAGGCACAGTACAATCCGTCACGCCACTGGAACACGGTCAATTAAAACTAACCCGAGCTAAGTTCTATCGCATCTCAGGTGAAAGTACACAACATATGGGCGTTGTACCCGACATTCAATTTCCGAGCTTAGTGGACAGCGAAGAAGTGGGTGAGAGCG
Source organism: Oceanospirillum sp. (assembly GCA_047518265.1). Classification (GTDB taxonomy): domain Bacteria; phylum Pseudomonadota; class Gammaproteobacteria; order Pseudomonadales; family Halomonadaceae; genus Oceanospirillum. The sequence goes on along the minus strand of JAKZRG010000015.1, from coordinate 7,968 downwards.
CCTTGGAATTTGCTCTACCTTGGGACAAAATCCCACCTGTCCGTCACAGAGATTACAGCAACCTCGATTTAATCTTGCCGGAGCTGCGTGATCGCCATGAAACCCGTAAGGCACAAGACCCTGATCTGATCTATATAAAAAATCAGAAGGAATTATTGGAAAAAACACGTGCGATCAAATACATCAGCTTGAATGAAACCAATCGTCAAGCGGAAAGCAAACGGATTGAAGATGAGCAATTAGCTCTGGAGAATCAACGCCGAAAAGCGAAAAAGCAAGATACTTTAGAATCGCTGAATGATCTGGAAGAGATCAAAGATGATCCTAACAACGATATTGAACTGGTAGAAAGTGGCCGAATTATTCTTGATCTTATTGAGGTCAGCCAACCGGCTATGGCTTCTGGTGAAAAATAACAGATAGCCTTATCTAGTGAAAATGCCCGGCTTAGTCCGGGCATTTTTATTTTACTAACAAAAAAGGCTGACAATTAACGATGAGGCATCTCTTTTAATTTCACCGAGATATCCTGCCGCCCCTTACGGGTCATACGATAAACCACATCCACCACATTTCTGTCATCTTCCGGCAGACGAGTCTGTAGCGCTATATCGAAGTTAGCGCCAAACAACCATTCGATTTCGCTTTCAGAGACCTTAAATGGCGGGCCCTTAGGGTTGTCATGCTCAAGACTAATCAAAAGCACGGAAACACCTGGTGATAACATTTGTGCCAGATGGAAAGCATAACGATGACGCATGGGTTCGGGTAAAGCCACCAAAGAAGCTCGATCATAAACCGCACACACATCGACCATATGAGCACGATGCAAGTGGAACATATCGCCGCAATATAAACGATAAGCACCGGCCTCATATAAGCAAAGAGAATCAGCAACCTCGGTTCGAACCGGCTCCAACCCTTGAGCAGTAAAAAAATCCTCAATAGCTGTAGCGCTTAGCTCAACACCAATAACCTGCCAACCTTGTTGTGCTAGCCACACCATATCATTGGATTTACCACATAAGGGGACAAACACAACACCAGACGCACCGTGAGGGGCGTAACTCCAGTAATCTGGTAATGCTGGGTGCACTTCATCCTGATGGAATCCGATACGCCCTTCTTGCCAGCGCTGATGCCAAAAGGCCTTATCCATAATGATCGCTCCAAATCGATTGCGGTTTAGTACCACTCCTAATTATTCATTGAATAATCAGAAGGTGAGCCAATATCCAGAAAATACCGTGAATCTAATAAAACCTATTCCTGCCCCGGCGGCACAGGCAGAGGGCGCCCAGGAAAATGTGCAATATTACTGCCCGATTTCCACTCACTGGCTTTCGCCACACCTTCACGCTCAACTTCGTCAATACGTACGATAGAGTTGTAAGGAATATAGCTGCGCTTTACACCTGTAAACTCTTGTTTTAATTTATCTTCACTGGGATCAATCAGAACCTGACTGCGTTCGCCAAAGATAAACTCTTCCACCTCAAGAAAACCGAATAGATCACCTTGAAAAATCTGACGGGCATATAGCTCATAAACTTCATCTTTATTAAGAAAGATAACCCGATAGATGCTTTCTACATCAGCCATAGCGGCTCCAAAAACGTAATAACAACAATAATACCGGGCAGAATACCATAAAGTATCCCCATCACTAGTGCCTTGCTTAACGGAAATATCCAGTGAAATTCATAAAGATTGTAAAGCCTAGCTGCCATTCTCTCGACGGAGAAAAAGATATTTTACACCTCTAGGCTAGGCGCTATGGCATCCGACTCGTATAATGGTGCGTTTTTCGAAGTGGGCCGCCATTTCCCATAGTTTTTATAGTGACAATATCCCGAGTATTTATGGTGATAAATTCCTATATTTTATGGAAGAAACGGCACACATTGTCTCTTTTATATTGGTAAGTACAGGTGTAATCCATGGCTAAAAAATTGTTCATCAAAACCCACGGGTGCCAGATGAATGAATATGACTCCGCACGTATGGCAGATCTGTTAGGTGAAAGCCACGAACTGGAACTGACCGATAACGAGCAGGAAGCCGATGTCGTATTACTCAATACCTGTTCTATCCGGGAAAAAGCCCAGGATAAAGTATTCCATCAACTGGGCCGCTGGAAAAAGCTGAAAGCTAAAAACCCAGACCTTGTGATTGGTGTTGGCGGCTGCGTGGCAAGCCAAGAAGGCGATAAAATTCGTAAGCGTGCAAACTTTGTGGATGTGATTTTTGGCCCACAAACCCTGCACCGCGTTCCGGAAATGATCGACGCCTCCAAGCAGAACAGAATATCTGTGGTCGATGTGACCTTCCCTGAAATTGAAAAGTTTGATCGCCTGCCGGCACCAACTGTTGATGGCCCAAGTGCTTTTGTATCCATCATGGAAGGTTGCAGTAAATATTGTACCTTCTGCGTAGTGCCCTATACCCGTGGTGAGGAAGTATCTCGTCCTTTTGAAGATGTGATTACTGAAGTACTTCACCTGTCAGAGCAGGGCGTACGTGAAATCAACCTGCTGGGTCAGAATGTAAACGCCTATCGCGGAACCAACGACGAAGGCGAAGAGATTGATTTAGCAGAGCTGATCACCTTTGTCGCCGCCATTGATGGTATTGACCGTATCCGCTTTACAACATCTCACCCAGTAGAGTTTAGCGATAGCCTAATCGATGCTTATGCAGAAGTGCCTGAGCTAGTCAGTCACTTGCACCTACCGGTACAAAGTGGCTCAGATAATATTCTAGCCGCGATGAAACGGGGTCATACCCGTGAAGAGTATATTGTCAAAATGGAACGCATTCGCGCCCACCGCCCGAATATCAGCTTCTCATCTGATTTTATTGTTGGCTTCCCTAATGAGACTGATCAAGATTTTCAGGACACCATGGAGTTGATCGGCCAAATCGGTTTTGATCATTCTTTCAGCTTTATTTATAGCCCTCGTCCCGGAACGCCTGCATCAGATATGAGCGACAGCACGCCAGAAGAGACTAAAAAGCAACGTCTGAACATTCTGCAAGATCGTATCAACCAACAATCCATGCAGATTTCTCGTCGTATGGTGGGCAATATTGAACGTATCTTAGTGACAGGCTATTCCCAGAGAGATCCTGGGGAATTGCAAGGGCGTACCGAGAATAACCGAGTGGTTAATTTCCGGGCTGAAAACCCTATGGAGCTTATCGGGCGTTTTGTGGATGTAGAAATCACTCAGGCCTTCCCGAACTCTTTACGGGCCGAAATGATCGATAACAACAGCTATTAATAACACTTAAATAACAACGACTGATGGAACAGTTGGTAAACGTCCAAAACCTGAATATTAATCGGTGACTCTTAAGATGTTAACGCCCTTTGAGGGTCACCGAATTATTTTAGATTCAAGCAGAAGCATCCGTCATTTCCGGCGTATTTCTCCCACAAGCTATACTGATAATATTCGAGTCATCGTTATTAATGTCAGCATAAGGTCATCCAATGGGAGTAATCTGTATAAAAACGTTTACCGTTAAGCTCATCAGCTTTAAGGCAAAACAGGAAATATTTTGAACAGTCAAAGTCATATTCTCAAGATTGAACTGGAACCTCATGACGCTCAAAAATTGGCCAATCTATGCGGCCCTCACGATGAGCATCTGCGCCTTATAGAAAACCGGATGAACATTATCATCCGCAACCGCAGCCATCAATTTCAGCTGGCAGGTGAAAAAACGCGCGTTAGAGCCGCAGCCAATTTACTGGTTAGCCTTTATGAAGATGCCGCTGAAACAGAATTCACCCCTGAAATGATTCATTTGCACCTACAGCAATCGGGCATTGAAGAACTGGAGCAACAGGCTCAACAAGAAACAGAAGGCGCTGCTGACGGTATTATCACGCTACGCACACCTAAAGGTACGATTAAACCTCGTGGGCCTAACCAACAACGTTATGTACGTACCGTATTGACCAATGACATTAACTTTGGCGTCGGCCCTGCTGGGACAGGTAAAACCTACTTGGCCGTTGCCTGTGCCGTAGAAGCACTGAGTAACGATGAAGTCCGTCGAATCCTTTTAGTACGCCCTGCAGTAGAAGCTGGTGAAAAACTCGGTTTCTTACCCGGCGATCTGTCACAGAAAGTCGATCCTTATCTGCGCCCTCTATACGATGCTCTATATGAGATGTTAGGTTTTGAGCAAGTGGCTAAGATGATCGAAAAGAATGTCATCGAAGTGGCTCCTCTGGCTTATATGCGCGGACGCACCCTCAATAATGCCTTTATTATTCTGGATGAAAGTCAAAATACCACCCGTGAACAGATGAAAATGTTCCTAACCCGGATCGGCTTTGGTTCTACAGCGGTGATTACTGGCGATGTGACCCAGATTGATCTACCCAAAGGACAAAAATCAGGCTTAGTGCATGTTCTAGGTGTACTGGATGGTGTCGAGGGCATTGGTGTTACTCGTTTTGAGTCAAAAGATGTGGTGCGTCACCCTATGGTTCAGCGTATTGTTGAAGCTTATGACAAGCACGAAACTGAAGCTAAAATTCAGGAAGATGCTGAACGTAAAGCCCGAACGGAAGCGCGTCAGCAGGCTCAGTTACAGGCTCAACAACAAATACCTCAGCAGACTCCATCTGACAGTGTTGATAAATAATTACAGTGTTGATAATTAATTAGAGTTCTTGGCGTCAGGAACTATTATGCAGTGCCAGGAAATACTATGAGTACTCAAGCTATTATTGATCTGCAGATCGCCTGTCCAGATACTGACCTTCCGGGTGAAGCTGATTTCACCCGTTGGGTGCAGTCAGTGCTGGACGCCCATGAAGATACCGGGCATGAAGTGACTATCCGTATTGTGGAGAATGAAGAGAGCCAATTGCTCAATCATCAATACAGAGGAAAAGACAAACCGACCAATGTCTTATCTTTTCCTTTTGAATCTCCACCCGGAATTGAACTACCCTTACTCGGTGATCTCATTGTCTGTGCGGATGTGGTAAAACAAGAAGCACAAGAACAACAAAAGCCCTTAAATGATCATTGGGCACACATGATTATTCATGGATGCTTGCATTTATTGGGTTATGACCATATAGAAGAACAAGAAGCCGAAGAGATGGAATCCTTAGAGATCGACCTTCTGGCCACACTAAACATAAAGGATCCCTATCATATTGATTAGGGGCAATAGGACACAGCACACATGAGCGAAGACCGATCGAGCAACGGCCAGGGTCAGAGATCCTGGCTACGAAATATCATGACCTCCCTAACAGGTGAACCAAAAACCCGTCGGGAGCTGCTCGAATTTATCCGAGATGCCGAACAACGTTTACAACTGGATGCAGAAGCGATGAACATCATCGAAGGCGCATTACAGATTAACGAAATGCAAGTTCGGGATATTATGATTCCTCGTTCGCAGATGGTAGCCGTTAAAGCGGATCAAACCCCTGAAAGCTTTCTACCTCTGATTATTGACTCCGCTCACTCCCGCTTCCCGGTTATCGGTGAAAATACCGATGAAATATTAGGTATTCTATTGGCAAAGGATCTTCTGCCTTGGATGCTGAAAAAAGACCGTAGCGATTTCAAACTTGAAGATATTTTAAGACCAGCCACTTATATCCCTGAATCCAAACGCCTAAACAGCCTGCTAAGCGAGTTCCGCCTTAAGCGCAGCCATATGGCCATTGTCGTGGATGAATACGGTGGTATCGCCGGTTTAGTCACCATTGAAGATGTTTTGGAACAGATTGTCGGTGAAATTGAAGATGAACACGATATCGAAGAGGAAGATCTGGATATTCGTGCCATCACCGAACAGCAATTTATCGTAAAAGCTCTCACGCCTATTGAAGACTTTAATGAGCATTTTCGTACAGAGTTTAGCGACGAAGATTTTGACACCATCGGCGGCATTGTCATGCAACGGTTTGGGCATTTACCTAACCGTAATGAGAGCACCAAGCTAGATGGCTTGGAGTTTAAGGTCTTAAACGCCGATAATCGCCGTATTCGTCTATTACAGGTCAGCATCGAAGCTTAACGCCTTATTTCTCCATTATTTTCCTTCAAACACCGATTGATAAAACGATCGGTGTTTTTATTTCTTTCGAGTTATTTGCTCAGACAATCTCATCCCATTTCCAGATGAGTATTTTCTAGTACTTTTCCCGATAAGCATCGATGATAATCACTGAGCGCCTTTAGATTTATCCTACTTTTCTCATTTTTTATCGATAAGGAATTATCGGGATAGGTATAAGCATTAATTATTCTTCTATACCAATAGTTTCCAGCCTCCCCACCTTTTGTTAGTCTGCCCTGACACAGGACAGTTATGGATATAACAATAAAATGGCAATTTCCGGTCTGATTCAAAATATCTCTGCTCGGCAAGGACTCCACCGCTACCTTTTAGCAGCGTTTGCCGGTTGGTTACTGCCCTTATCCTTTGCTCCTTACAATTTCTGGTATGTCACCCCTCTGGCCATCTGTGTGCTGATGTTTGCCTTACAAGGGAAAAACTATCGACAAGCCAGTCAGGCCTCATATTCTGTTCTCGGTTGGTTTTTTGGCCTGGGTTTATTTGGCAATGGCGCTTCCTGGGTGTATATCAGTATCCATGATTTTGGTTACACGGGTGTTCCTTTAGCGCTGCTGCTGACCATGATCTTTGTCATGGGCTTGTCTCTACTGACCGCCATTCAGCTCTCTTTATATCAACGCTTCTTTTCTCATATATCACCGGTCTGGAGTTTTCCTGCCCTATGGATACTGTTTGAATGGCTCCGTAGCTGGTTATTGACCGGCTTTCCTTGGTTATACCTAGGTAACGGTTTAGTCGACTCCCCTCTCTCTGGCTGGCTACCCGTTGGCGGTGTTTATCTGGCCAGCTTTATTCTGGTAATGGCCGGGGTTTTATTGTTCCGCTTTATTCAACAACAGCTAAAGCTTCGCACCCTTACCGCTTTTCTGGTACTGATCTTTGTGGGTGGTCATCTGTCCAACAGCCAGGAATGGACTCAAGTCAATGGAGACAAGCCATTACAAGTGGCTTTAGTACAAGGCAATATCGATCAGAATCAGAAATGGCAGCCCCAGTATCGCAGCGAATTTATGCAGCTCTACCGTAATCTAACCCAAGATATTCAAAATGCAGATCTGATTATCTGGCCCGAAACAGCGGTTCCTTTATTAGTAAACCAGTCAGAGGGTTATCTCAATCAAGTGCTGGCGGATATGCCGGTAAATACCGCCTTAATCACCGGTCTACCACAAAGAGCAACGCCTGCAGGTGTAAAGCCTGCTCAGTTTTATAATTCTATTCTGGTTAAAGGGGATGGTAAGGGTATCTATCAGAAACAAAAGCTGGTGCCTTTTGGTGAATATGTTCCTCTTGAATCTTTGTTACGTGGTGCCATCGAGTTTTTTAATCTGCCGATGTCTAACTTTCAAAAGGGAGATCCATCACAACCCCTTTTACAAGCAAAAGGACTGAGGATTGCCCCCTTCATCTGTTACGAAGTGGTTTATCCCGAGTTTGTTCGTCAGCAAGCGGCAGATAGCGACCTAATGATTACCATCTCTAACGATAGCTGGTTTGGTCGCTCCGTTGGCCCACTCCAGCACCTACAAATGGCTCAGGTACGTGCCGCAGAAAATGGCCGCTATATGCTACGGGGCACAAACAATGGCGTAACAGCAGTGATTGATCACAAGGGGCGCATCCAAGCAACCGCACCACAATTTGAACAAGCTATTGTTCGGGGTGAGATCTGGTCTATGTCCGGTCAAACCCTATATTCACGCTTTGGCTCTACACCTCTTCTGATTATCTGTGGTTTATTACTCTTAATTCAGATGCTGCAAAACCGAAAAATTAAAAAGCGTGGTATGTTTGATCTATAAATACCCCCTGCCAACAAGGGTCTGTGCATTAACAGGGCAGACT
>JAKZRG010000014.1:0-15146 GCA_047518265.1 Oceanospirillum sp. | reverse complement strand
ACGGTTTTATTTATAAGTGTTTTTTTTTTTAGAAAAATACACTGCGAGGGTTGTTTAATAAATGAAAAAAACAGTCTGCTAAAAAGGAAGGATAGATAAGAGAGTTTATTCCTTAGGTAATATTGCAAAATATTACATGTTGGCAGTGGTATTTGTATCGGAAAGGTTTTCTGGAGGCTAGTTTAAGCCTCCTTTTACTTTGCTGAATTATGGCTTTAATTCGCTTAATTCAGTCAAAAGTTGGCTAAGTTGCTTCAACTTGTCTTCACCAAATTTATCAATAAATGCTTCATACCTTGCGTCCACTTCGGGGCTGAGTTTGTCAAATAAAGCTCTGGCATGATCGGTGGTGCTTAAAAGAATTCGACGCTGGTCTTCTGGAGACTTACGACGCTGAATATAGCCCTGTTGTTCCAATCGATTAACAATACCCGTCAAACTGGGACTTAGCATACAGCAGTGTTTGGCGAGTTGTTTTGTTTCTAACTCACCGTAAGCATGTAATGCCCGCAAGATCCGCCATTGCTGCTCTGTGACAGAGTTTTCCTGCAATAGTGGGCGAAAGAAGTTCATAGAGGCATCGCGAGCCTTTAATAGTTGTAATGGCAAGGAGTCTTCAAATTTGCGCATGTGTGCTCACAGGGAAAATAGTTAACATATTATTTTCTTTCATTGTCCTGATGGACGGGAAATATGCAAGTACCAGTTATTTTTATGCGGAAATGAGTTTTTTGATCTAACCTTTATCTACCGCTATTCTCCAACATGAACCAGTTTTTTTATAGGATATTTAGAGGGTTAACAGAAGGGGGTGTCTATATTTTTCCTTTATATTAGTGTTTTCTGTTGATGTTTTATAATCTTTTAAGACTCGGATCAATCCGTGAGTCTATCTTCTGTTGTCTAAAGTACTACAGTAATCCTATGAAAATATTTGTTTTTGTAATATATTTTTGTCGCAAGCTGCTCCCTTTACGTTTTCGTTCATGTTATTTTGCTATTTGATTGATGGAATATCATTGCAATTGGTTAACATGTTAATTAATATCTTAACTAAATCCTCAGGGACATGAGGAAGCATGCGGCTTATCTCTGGATAGCGCAGGCAAGATCTTGACGCGACACAACGCAATTAAAAACAACAAATAAATTACAAAGACAAATTGGAGAACCCTTATGAGAACTGGACTGCTAAAAAAGCTACCTGCACTGCTAGCCGGTGTTGCTCTATCTGCTTCTGCATTTTCCGCACTGGCTGCTGACACGACACTGCGTGTAGGTAGTTGGTTGCCGCCAAGCCACGCTCAAAATGCTGTTGTTTGGCCTACATGGGCTAAATGGGTAGAAGAAGCGACTGAAGGTCGTGTAGAGGTCGTGGTTGAATATGGTCTGGGTCACCCAAAAACCATGTTTGAACTGGTAGAAGATGGTGTTATCGATGCCTCTTTCAGCTATCACGGTTATGTACCGGGTCGTTTTAAACTGACTCAAGCTGTTGAGCAGCCTCTATTAGGTGTAAGCGCAGAAGCGGCTTCTGTTGCTAACTGGCGTGTATTCGACAAGTACTTTGCTAAGGCAAACGAGCACGAAGGTCTGGAAGTAATCGGTCTGTTTACTCATGGCCCTGGTCAAATCCACATGGCAGATCCTGTTGACTCTCTGGCTGACCTGAAAGGTAAGAAAATCCGTCTGGGTGGTGGTATCCAGGGTGAACTGGGTCACCGTATGGGCGTGACCGCAGTGGGTGCTCCAGCACCAAAAGTATATGAAATGATGCAACAGGGCGTTATCGACGGTGTATTCATCCCTATGGGTGAGCAAAAGTCTCTGCGTCTGAAAGAAGTGGCTAAAAATGTTATCGCTCTACCAGGTGGTATGTACCTAGGTAGTTTTGCAATGTTCATGAACCCAGACTTCCTAGCTGATCTGAGCCCGAAAGATCGTAAAGCGATTATGAATGTTTCTGGTGAAAAACTATCTGCAATGGCTGGTCGCGCATGGGATCAAGCAGATAAAGCTGGTCTGAAAGCAGCACAGGATGCTGGCGTAAACATCACTATGGTTAAAGAAGGTGATGCACTGGCGAATGAATTCGTTGAGCTGACCAAAGGAATGGACGAGGCTTTCTTGAAGTCAGTATCTAGTCGTGGTGTTGATGCAAAAGCTGCATTAACTGAACTGCGTCAGATTGCTCGTAACTATAAGTAATAGGAGCCTGGTATGACGTTTAGTGCCTGGCTTACAGCGCACTACGAAGAAAAAGGGCCAGTCGCATGGCTGGCCTTTTTTCTTGAGGTGATTGCTGCTGTAACATTGTTTTTCCTAATGATATTGACCTGTGCTGACGTATTTGGCCGCTATTTTTTAGCCAATGCGGTAGACGGTACAACTGAGCTGACTGAGATGGGAATTGCCATTTTAGTCTTTGCCGAAATGCCGGTTATTACCTGGCGAGCCGGTCATGTTGTGGTTGATATTCTGGATCGTTGGTTAAGTAATACTGTGGTTAAAGCACTGGGGCTCTTGTCTGCCTTAGTGATTTCAACATCACTGTATTATCTGGCTACACGTATCTACTACCTTGCGAATCGCTCTTTCCGACGGGAAGAAGTGACAGAGTATTTACAGATGCCAGTGGGCTATATTATCGAATATATTGCCATCATGAGCTGGATCACTGCCGCCGCCATGATTACCTATGGCGTATATAGACTGCTGTTTTTATCCAAAGATTAATTTTCAATCGATTAAAAAAACAACGGATATCAATCACAGGTATTTCCAATGATTACTGCATTAATCGGCTTTGTAATCCTGCTGCTGATTATCGTAGTGCTGCGCATGCCAATTGCTTTTGCAATGGGTCTTGTGGGGTTCTTCGGTTTCGCATTTATGCAGGGACTAGGCTTTGACAACTTCATGGAGTTCCGATGGACCGGTGCGCTATCCATGGCGTCCAAGCGAGTGGTGGATACCGCTCAGGAATACAGTCTTTCTGTTATTCCCCTATTTATTTTAATGGGTAACTTTGTCACCAAGTCAGGGTTGTCCCAAGAACTTTATCGTGCGTCTTATGCCTTTTTAGGTCACAAAAAAGGTGGTCTATCCATGGCTACGGTAGTGGCTTGTGGTGGTTTTTCCGCTATTTGTGGTTCAAGTCTAGCGACTTCGGCAACCATGGCTAAAGTGGCTATGCCGCCAATGCGTAAGTATGGCTATTCTGATTCACTGGCAACGGCCTCTATTGCGGCAGGTGGTACACTGGGTATTCTGATTCCACCTAGTGTAATTTTGGTAATTTACGGCCTGTTAACGGAAAGTAGTATCCGTGAACTGTTTGCGGCTGGTTTTATCCCTGGCTTCCTTGGCATTCTGCTGTATCTGGGTGCTGTAAAGTATGCCGTATGGCGTGATCCAGCATCTGGCCCCTGTGGTGAGAAGATGGAATGGCCTGAACGTCTGCAAGCATTGAAAGGTGTTTGGGGCGTGCTGACTCTGTTTACCGTCGTAATGGGTGGTATTTACTTAGGCGTCTTTACGCCAACAGAAGCAGCGGGTATCGGTGCTGGCGGTGCTTTTGTAATCGCTCTGGCACGTAAAAGTCTGAACTTAGGTAGCCTGTTTGATATTCTAACGGATACAGCTCGTACCTCTGCGATGTTGTTCTCGGTGGTGATTGGTGCTCTGATTTTCTCTAACTTTATTAACCGTGCAGGTTTGCCTGCGGAGTTACTTGAGTTCGTGACGAATCTAGATGTCTCTCCAATGATGGTGATCATGGTTATCCTGCTGATCTACATCATTCTGGGTATGGTTTTTGAAAGTTTGTCCATGCTGCTGTTAACCGTACCAATTTTCTTCCCGCTGGTTGAAAGCCTAGGCTTTGATCTGGTGTGGTTTGGTATCGTAGTGGTTGTGGTTACCGAGATCAGTCTAATAACGCCTCCGGTGGGGATGAACGTCTTCGTGCTCAGTGCGGTGCTGAAAGACGTTAAAGCCGCCACAATCTTTAAAGGGGTAACACCTTTCTGGTGTGCGGATATTTTCCGTCTGATCCTGATTACTTTCTTCTCGTCCATATCTCTATTCTTGCCTGAACTGCTTTATCGATAAAAGCAGTCTATAGGTGTTGGGAGTAATCCAGCGCCTTATAGGTCAGACTGTCGGTATCTAAAAAAAGATACCGACAGTCTAGGCATATGCTTTCTCCTATAGCTCTGTTAGTGACTCTATGAGTTATTAACTTCAAAGAGTTTTAGGAGGGAGTAATCATCACCTTTAAGAGGATTTAACGATGCTTCCTGGTGTAAAAAAGATTCTGTATGCATCTGATATCGAAAAAGGCTCTCGCCCTGCTTTTCGAGCTGCGGTGAGTTTATGTGGTCACTACAACTCTGAGATTACCTATCTGCACGTTATCGAGCAGATGAGCTCTTCAGCAGAAAGCCTGATCCATGACATGATGACCATGGATGAATCTCTGCATGATCTGCAGGAGCAAGGCCTGACAAATCTGCGTAATAAGCTGCAAGAGCGTATTGAGCAGTTTTGTGCTACTGAGCTGGATGAAAGCGAAGTGCTATCTGAGGGGCAGCTTAAAACCTTGATTCGTGAAGGTAAGCCTTGGAAAGAGATTGTTAAAGCAGCGGATGAAATTGATGCTGATGTGATTGTAATGGGTATTCGTTCTCATAGTGGTGTGGGGCACTTCCTGCTGAGCTCCACAGCCAATAAGGTAATGAATAACTCTAAACGTCCCGTTTTGGTGGTGCCTTTAGGTTAATTGCTTTTGGGCTAATTGCCCTTTGGGTCATGCCTTGGAGATCAGCCTTAATGTTTTAAAACCGTCGTCTGGTGTTTGCTGGTCGGCGGTTTTTTCTTTCCAGTGGCAGTGGCTATGGTTGGAGCTTGTTTGACTTAACTCATATTTTGAGCATAAAAGAGATTTATTTTTATTTTATAATTGATAATGATTCTTATTTGGTTTAAATTAAATGACATGGATTCTCATTTGAGGGCAGGATATGTTATTTCTTTGGACTGAACACCACCGTAAATTGCTGGATATGTCACCGGCTAAACAAAGTGAAACTTGGTTTGAGTGGATGAATCAAGGTGCTTTGCATTATGAGTTGGCAGAATGGCAGAAAGCTATTCCTTATTTGGGTTGTGCCTTTGATTTAAGCTGTCAGATTTTATGCAGTCAAAGAGGGCTACAAACAGAGCAAGAGAAAAAAAGTACGGCCACACAACTGACTTTGGCTTCTATCTATTTAGCCAATGCTTTCCAGCATCACGGTAGTGTTGATAAGGCTCAATATATTTTGGCTAAAGCTTTAAGGGCACTCCATGTGAGCGGTATAAGAGATGAAACTGTACAGCATAGCGCTGAAGGTTTTGTGAATACTCCCGCAGAAAAGCACCTAAAAGAAAGTCGTAATCAAGGCATTGATCATTCAAACTGGTCACAAGAGTGCGTGCAAATCTTATTGGATCAAGAGCGCCATGAAGACTACTTTGAGCGTTATCTTAACCTTCCTTTTGATTGTTGTTCCGCCTATATAAACCGTTCTCAACCGTCTGCTGAACGCTTGCATTAAAGTCTGCCCAGGGAATCTCGAAAGATGCTCAGAAAGTATCTTAGATATTTAAAATATCTTAGCTATTTTCGAAAAGTATTATAGAGACTCCCTGAATGACTGCAGTATCTTTTATTCTAAGATTTAGTGACCTGCTCAAGCTCCGCCAGTAATCGTACTTTTCTTTCGTCATCCGCCCAGCTACCTTCAAGGGCGTTACGGGTTAAGGTTATCAATTGGGCTTTATCTAGATTAACAGCTTGCTGTAACGCATTGAGGTTATCGTTCATATACCCCCCGAAATAGGCAGGATCATCAGAGTTTACCGTAGCCTTTAAACCTGCTTGTAACATAGCGGCTATAGGGTGCTGGCTAAGGTCTGTTACGACCTGTAGTTTAAGATTGGATAGAGGGCAAACCGTTAACACCTGTTGATCATCCACTAAGCGCTGTACCAAAGAGGCATCCTCTAAAGAACGATTACCATGATCCACGCGATCCACTTTGAGCAGATCAAGAGCTTGCCAAACATAATCAGCAGGGCCTTCTTCTCCTGCATGAACGGTGATCTTCAGACCCTTGTTCCTACATTCTGCAAAAACACGGGCAAATTTTTCTGGCGGATGCCCCATCTCAGAAGAGTCTAAGCCAACGGCATAGATCTTATCTAAGTAAGGCTCGGCTTCAGCCAGCGTCTCAAAGGCACTCTCTTCTGATAGATGGCGCAGGAAGGACATAATCAGCCGATAGCTGATATCCAGTTTTTGTTCACCTTCATTTAAGGCGCGCAAAATACCTTCAATTTGAGTACTAAAAGCAATACCCCGCTCCAAGTGTCCTTGCGGATCCCAGAAGATCTCCACATGACGTACGTTGTCTGCTTTGACTCTATTTAGGTATGCCATGGTTAGATCATAATAATCCTGCTCATGCTGCAAAACATTCATACCTTGATAGTAGATGTCTAAAAACTCTTGCAGATTATTAAATTCATAAGCTAGTTTAAGTGCTTCTACGCTGGCAAAAGGCAGCTCGATCTTATTACGCCGGGCAATCTCAAACATCAGTTCCGGTTCAAAAGAGCCTTCAATATGAAGGTGCAGCTCCGCCTTGGGTAATGCGGCAATAAATTGTGACATACCGAGGGTATTATCTGTATCGGGTATCCTATCCGTGTCGAGCAAACTCTCTGTGTTGAGCATAAGGTGATTCTCCTGATAATAAGATCTGAGCCAGACCGGATATATTGTGGAAAATACGGTTTTGGCAAAAAGCAGCGGTTTTTACAGGTTCCCGTTTTAAATGTAAAGGTAAGCTGTATCTTGCTCCAATCAAACTTGCCCTAACAGGATGAGATCTTTAAAAGATTGCCTTCGTATGAGATTACTTCTGCTTGTTGGTCTTGAGCCATATCCTGTTCTAGTTCGCACTGCCAGAAGGTGTCATCAATTTGTATTCGATGTTTTCCAACAGAATAATCCTTAATCAGAATAAAGCGAGTCCCTACCATTTGTGCTGAAAAATCATTGAGATCGGGAGCGTCGGTTTTATCGTTGTAACGTTTAAAGAGTTTCCAGTAGATCAAGCTAAAAACAAAACCTGTTATAGCAAAATACAGCAACATATATTGCCAATGGGTGATGATCTCAAAATAGGTTAAACCAGACACAGATAGAGCGGCTATTGCTAAGCCCAGTAACATGCCCGGTGCCCCCAGCACTTCTATGGCTAATAAGATGACACCCAAAACAAACCAGTGCCAGTGGGATAAATCAGTCAGATAATCCATTAAGTAAACTCTGTTCTTGTATCGGGTTGAAGTATATATTTGGTCACTTTATAGGCTGATCAATACCCATAGACGAGCATGGGTATTGAAGGTTGCTCTTGTTTATAAAGACATTATTTCTTAGTGGGAACTTGCTCTACCAGTTCTTTGATAGAAGCAATAGACCCCAATACACTGGTAGCATCCAGTGGCATCATGATCACCTTGTGGTTATCACTGGTTCCTAGCGATTCTAAACTTTCAACGTACTTCATGCCCATAAAGTAATTTAGAACCTTGGGATCGCCATTGGTGACAGCTTCTGATACGACTCGGGTTGCTTTCGCCTCTGCTTCTGCTGCTCGCTCACGGGCTTCAGCTTCTTTAAAGGCGGCTTGCATATCACCCTCAGCTTTTAAGATTTGTGCCTGCTGGTAGCCTTCTGCTTCGCGAATGGCAGCTTCTCGTTTTCCCTCTGCTTCAGTAATTTCTGCCCGCTTTGTCCGTTCGGCCTTCATCTGAAGCTCCATAGCTTCGATTAGATCTTTTGGCGGTTGTAGAGATTTAATCTCTACACGGGTTATTTTCACTCCCCATTTTTCAGTGGCCGTGTCGAGTTTTTCTAATAATTTTGCATTGATACCGTCTCGATTAGATAACATTTCGTCTATTTCCATGGAACCTAATACGGCCCTTAGATTGGTCATAACGAGGTTTCTGATCGCTATAGTAAGATGATCCACTTGATAGGATGCTTTAACTACATCATCTATGAAGAGAAAACAAACTGCATCACAGGTAACTTGGGCGTTATCAGCACTGATTACGGACTGCTCAGGTACATCTAATACTTGTTCCTTCTTTAATTGCTTATATCCGATGTTTTCCACTATAGGAAAGATCCAGTGCAAGCCGGGCTTAAGTGTACGAGTGTACTTTCCAAAACGTTCCACGGTCCACTCTCTTCCTTGAGGCACCATTTTTATCCCTACTAAAACAAGAAGTAGTACTAGAGTTACGATAGCTAAAATTGCTAGATCAAATATGGTGAAAGATTCGTAGGGCATGTAAATTTCCTTTTAACATAGTAAGAATATGGGGCGCTTTATAGCTTGAGCAGAAATGTATAATGCTATTGTAACCTCATTATCACATGTATATCTAAAGAAGGGCTCTGGTTTTCAGTCAGAGAAAGAGGCGGTTTTCTGTAGAGAGACTTTTCTTTAGGTATTTACTTTAGGTGTTGCTAATAATGTTCATTGAAGTAAGTGTGGATAGTTATGAGAGGACGATCATTTGTTTTAAATAGGAGGGCTAAAAAGACTGCCCTTTATGATAACGGGCAGCCCTATGGTCATGTTTAGTCGAAGGGTTATTTAAACTCTGCCGTTCGTTTTTGTATATTGGCCTGTACCGCTTCAATTTGATTTGGGCTAAAGAGTAATGTGCGTTGCAGCGCCTCTTCTTGGGCTAGGCTATCTCTTGCGCTTGCATTCTCGGTGTTGAGTAGGGTTTTAATCGCTTTCACGGCATCAGGGTTGTTGGAAGAAATGCTGCGAGCCAGTTCAATGGCGGACGATTCTGGGTGGCTAGCCAGTTGAGTACTGATGCCCATCTGTTGAGCTTCTTCACCAGAGATGCGCTTACCTGTCATCGCCAGAAGTTTAAGCTGATCCTGTGGAATTACTGAGGAACCTACAACAGAGATACCCATATCAGGGATAATCCCCCAGCGAATCTCCATGACCGATAATTGACTTTGGGGGTGAGCGATTCGGAAGTCTGCGCCCAAAGCAATTTGAAAACCACCGCCAAAAACATAACCGTTTAATGCTGCAATAACAGGAACTTGTAGCTGTTGCCAGCCTACAACAACTTGTTGTACGTAGTTACCTAACCAATCTTTCTCTTCATCTTTGCTTAAAAGTGTTTCGACGGCGGAGGGGTCACTCATAACGCCTTGTACATCTAAACCGGCGCAAAAATGTTCTCCCGCAGAGGTGAGGACAACAGCGCGAATATCGGGATTGGCAGCGATACTTTCCTGAACTTCATGCAGTGCCGCAAAGGTAGCCATATCCAGTGCGTTCATTTTTTCCGGGCGGTTAAAACGTACGATAGCGATATGTTGGTCTATTTCCAGCTCAATACGATCCTGAATATTCATGCTGTCCCTCGGTTTAAACGGTTGTTTGAATTTGTGTTTACCCTAGCAAACTTTTTTAAAGCTGGCTATGGGTATCGGTGAATTTAGATCTAAGCTAAGAAAAGGTGATAGGCACCTAAACAAAAGTTTCTCTATAAATCGTCACCATATTCTCTGATTGGAAATCAGGAGGATATTAGAAGGATTTTATTGGGTATGTTGTTAAGAAGAGGGTTGCGATGTTTAATTGGATAACAGGGTTATGTCTGTTCTTTTTTATGCTTTCTAAATCTTTTGCTGTAGAGGTTGTACGTATTATCGAACCTCAATCTGAACAGGATGCGAGTCATCACTATTTTGCTCAGTTATTACAGATCTCGTTGGATCATACAGAAAAGAAATACGGTCAGGCTTATGTTGAAACCACAGGTTATGTTTTGGAACAGGGAAGGGCTGAGAGGGCTCTGACCTTTGGTCAGCATATTGATGTCTATTGGATGGGCACCTCTTTACAGCGAGAGCAGAGTTTAAAAGCGATCCGTATTCCTTTGCTGAAGGGATTGCTAGGTTATCGAGGGTTAATTATTCGTGAGCATGATCGGCCTTATTATCAAAAAGCTGATAATTGGGGGCAATTAACTCGACATCCAGCTTGTCAGGGAATGCACTGGCCTGACAGTGATGTTCTACAAAAGGGAGCATTTCGGGTGGTACGTAGCGCCCGTTATACCGCCATGTTTTCTATGTTAGCCAATCATCGTTGCGATATTTTTCCACGAGGTATACATGAAGGACCTGGAGAGGTGGCTGCTTATTCAAAGGACTCTGAGGCGCTGGGTTGGTTTGATGATTGGCTCATCTATTATCCTTTCCCCATGTACTTTTTTACGAATAAGGATAGCGTTCGCCTGGCGGAACGTATTGCTGAAGGGTTGGAGCTAATGATTGATGATGGCAGTTTCGAGCAGTTTATGAAACAGCATCCGGTTACTCGGCATCTGTTCCCGTTGAATCAGTGGTCTGATCGAGTGGCGATTAAGCTGGCGAATCCAGAGTTACCTAAGGATACGCCAGTCACAAATACTCGTTATTGGTTAGTGCCTGAGTAAGTTTTATAACGGAGGTCTCTATTCCCCTAAGCCTTTACCTGCAAACTTGCTGGTAATCAGCTCAATGGCATAACCATCTGGATCACGAACAAAAGCAATCTCTGTGCTACCGCCCTTTACTGGGCCGGGCTCGCGGGTGATCTGGCCACCGGCATTGCGGATTTGATCACAGGCTTGGTACACGTCATCCACTTCAATAGCCAAGTGGCCAAATGCATTGCCATGTTCGTAACTATCGGTACCCCAGTTATAGGTCAGCTCTAAAACAGTTGTATCAGACTCATCGCCGTACCCTAAAAATGCTAGGGTATATTGATACTCTTCATTCTCAGATTGGCGCAGTAGCTTCATGCCTAAAACCTGAGTGTAAAAGTCGATAGAAGCTTTTAAGTCACCGACACGTAGCATAGTGTGTAGTAAGCGCATAATGTTATCTCTTTTGCTAGGTACCCAAACAGTTGCCATATTCTCTTACTGACAGCCAGAATTATTGGAATAATGTTGTTTGGGTAGACCAATCACGTTTGTTTTATAGTGCAGAGTATACTCTCAGGGATATGGTTGTAGGTAATAAGGTATTACTACGTTTTATTATTATCGTTCCATACCTGATAATTAGAATAAACTACTGAGTATATTCTTTGCGGTCGATATTCGGGATGTCTACCGTTTGTTTATCGAATTCACCCTGCTCTGCTTTTTCATGGCAGGCATTACAGCGAGTGAAACTTTCCACATCAGGGTTGTTGATAACCATATGATCTTGTTTTTCGATAATACGGTCATGCTTCAGGCGCCAGAAACGCAGCTCAGTAATTCTAATGGGTGCAGGGCTCTGAATCTGTTTTAAAAAGTCTTCAAATTTACCGGCATTGTCACTGTCACTAGCATTAGTGCTTAAGTAGGCTAATAAATCTTGAGGCGAGGTTTTATCTGGCGTTGCATCTTCACCAAAGTGGTTATCCAGGTTGTTCAGTAGTTTATGCCAGCTGCGTTTAGGCAGTACTTGTGCCGGATAGGCGATATGGCAAGCACCACACTCATAAATATAATCCGGGTTACCTGCATTTTTGGCCAAGTAGCGAGACTCTTTTGCATCCAGCTGTATGGATGCATAAAAGCGTGGTGCAAACAGGGTTACAAGAAAGGCTAGCAGTAATATTAGAAACATAAAAACCGGCCAC
The DNA here is from genome assembly GCA_047518265.1 of Oceanospirillum sp. GTDB lineage: Bacteria > Pseudomonadota > Gammaproteobacteria > Pseudomonadales > Halomonadaceae > Oceanospirillum. The sequence continues at coordinate 3,360 of JAKZRG010000014.1, read as the reverse complement.
TTGTAGCGCTGAAAAAGTGTTTTTTCCGTCATTGTTCAGGTCTATCCATCAGGTTGAGTTAATATAAGGTTTAGTTCGTATCTTGTTTGGTTTGTAAGAAATGCGGGATTTCTTTGTGTTATACCATTCCCGATAAGTTGTTCGTGACAACAATCTCCGAAGACACTTAGAGTAATCCGGTTTTTCCTTATTTTTCACCTATAAGGAATTATCGGGATTGGTATTATTAGCCTGCAATAAATACTCGGCCTTGTTCTGTGTTCAAGCATTTTATTGGATGTTGATACAGATGCTCTAATTTGTCCGCTTGTAAGAGCAGTGCTTTTTCACCAAGTTCCAGTTTATTGTCAGGGTAGAGCAAAATAAGTTTGTCGCAGTAGCGCCAGGCTAGGTTTAGGTCATGTAAGCTCATTAACAGGCAGCCTTGTTGTTGTTTGATTTGCTCGGTTAACAGGTTTAACAAGCGTATTTGGTGATGGAGGTCTAAATGATTAGCCGGTTCATCTAAGAGCCATACTTTAGGTTGCTGAACGAGCAATGTAGCCATTTTTAGGCGCTGGCGTTCACCGCCGGATAATTGATCAAGAGGACGCTGAGCATAGTTTTCAAGGCCGACTTGTTGCAGTGCCTTTAAGGCCATCGCTTCGTCGTCGGGGCTTTCCCATTGCCAGTTGCCCAAATGTGGATGCCGTCCTTGCAGGGCGGTTTCTAGCACGGTGGCAGGAAAGGCATTTTGCTCGTCTTGTAAAAGAAAGCCTAGTTGCTGAGCTCGAAGCTTGTGTTTGATCTGATCCAGAGGTTGTTGGTTTAATAAAATTTGTCCTTCGTCAGCGGGTCTAAAGCCTGCAAGAGTATGCAGTAAGGTCGTTTTACCCGCACCATTACCACCCAAAATGCCCCAGATCTCTCCTGCTTTAAGTTGCAGGTTCAGCTGCTGGCAGATACTTTTCTGTGCGATGCTAACGCTGAGTTTCTGAGTTTCCAGCAATACAATAGTTTCCAGTAATACACTCATTAGATTACCCATGGGGATATTATTGGGAGGTGTATAAGTATCATTTTCTTTGGCATCTACAGGGTGCCTCGGCTACTTTTTTGTAAGACCCATAAAAAAACGGGGACACCGATAAAGGCGGTGATAACACCTACGGGTAGTTGCTGTGGAGCAATAACGGTACGTGCTAAGGTGTCAGCCAGTAGTAATAAGCTACCGCCAGCTAATGCAGAGGCGGGGAGGAGTAGGCGGTGATCCGAGCCAAAGCTTAAGCGTAAAATATGGGGTACCACCAAACCTAAAAATCCGATGCTACCTGCCTGAGTAACAGCTGAGGCTGTCAAGATTGAAGCCAATAGGTATAAGCTAAGCTGAAGAGGGTAAACAGAAACGCCTAGCGCTTTAGCTTGCATCTCTCCTCGTAACATTAGGTTTAATGGTCGCGCCAGTGCCCAGCTAATAAGTAAGGATAACCCTAAAACCAGTCCATGATGGCTGGGTAGCTTGGCTTGGCTTAGATCTCCCATTAGCCAGAACAACATGCCTCTTAGGTGATTATCTTCACTGATTGAGAGTAAAAAACTAATGGCAGCGCCCCAACCTGCGGCAGTGACAACACCGGTTAATAACAAGCGAGTTGGAGACCAGCTGCCTCGGCTATGGGCTAAACCAAATACTAATACCAGATTGACCATGGCTCCCACAAAGGCGCTGCCCGAAATGGCTAGGCTGCCTAATCCTGCCATAATACTGAACAGAGCTCCCACAGCGGCTCCGCCTGAAACGCCTAGGACATAAGGGTCGGCCAAAGGATTGCGTAGTAGAACCTGCATAAGGCAACCTGCCATGGCTAACTCGGCACCAACGACCAGAGCAGATAGAGCACGAGGTAGGCGCAGTTCATTAATTATTGTGCGCTCAAGGGTGTTCTGATCTGTTAGTAGGATTTGCCATAAATCTGTTAGGCCGATCTGAATGCTGCCAGAGATAAGGGCTAAAATCAGGCTGATACCACAGGTTATTAGCAATAGTAGAAGATATAGCAGGCTTTGTTTCTTGTTTTGAGAAACGCTGTGACTGCTTGATCGTTCTTTTAGTGTCTCGGCGTTCACTCTGACTTCGCCTTATTTTGAATTTGGCGCGTTTGATCCAGTTGCTGGCACAAACGTTTTGCCCCTAATAGCACCCGTACGGTTTGTCTTTGGATATGGTCTGGTGGAATAAAATGCAGTTGCTTATTTTGCACGGCTTTAAGATTAGGCCAATTTAGCCATTCGCTTAACCACTCTGGGCGCTCTTCTCCCATGCCGCTGGCAACGATGGCATCCGGATTAATTTTTAAGACAGATTCTACATCGATGCGTGGCGCTATACTGCCAAGATCAGAAAAAACGTTTTTACCGCCACAGATATCAATGACTTGTGATATCAGGTTTTCTCGATTGATGGTTACCAAAGGCTTATTCCACACCTGATAAAACACCTGAACTTGTGCTTTTTGACTATAGGTATTTTGTAGCTGCTGCAAGGTGGTTTGAAAGCGTCGTGCTTCTTTATCAGCCGTTATGCTGGTGCCAGCCAATTGGCCCAGTTTTTTCAAGGTGACAGGGATCTGTTCCAGATAGCGGGTTTCTGTGATGTAAACGGCAATGCCTAGCTTTTTCAGTTGCTCCAAAGCGCTGGGATTATTACCGCTATACCAGCCCACCACTAAATCGGGTTTATAAGCGAGGACTTTTTCCAGGTCAAACTGATTATAGCTACCAACTAGAGGCAGCTTATTGGCTGCATCTGGGTAGTTGCTATAGCTTACCGCCGCTACCATTTTATCTCCGGCTCCAGCACTATAAAGTAACTCTGTTGTGCTGGGAGCAAGACTGATAATACGTTGGGCTGGCTGTTTCAGTTGTACTTGATGGTCTCTGTCATCTTGCACAGATATTGATTGGGCAAAAGAAATATGAGCGTTTAATAGGACGTAAAGCCAAAGGCACGCTAAAAGTACTGGCTTTCTACGAGAGATGAACAAGGACAGTTACCCAAATTAAGATATAAAAAAGCCCGATAGTGTCGAGCTCTATGTCGAAGATAGTATTGAGCCCTATCTGGGGGAGAAGTGTAGCAAGTTATATCATTCTCGATAAGTTATCAGTGAATCAATCTTGGGTACATTGGGGTTAGTCTGGTTCCCTCCTGCTTTCTATTTAACGATAATTTCTCTACTGTACTTTTTCAGCAAGAAAATGATAAAAAGTGTTGCACTTTAAAAAAAGCGATATATAATACGCGCCATCTCTTAGAGAGATCCCTGATAGCTCAGTTGGTAGAGCAGTAGACTGTTAATCTATTTGTCGCAGGTTCGAGCC
>JAKZRG010000013.1:0-42438 GCA_047518265.1 Oceanospirillum sp. | reverse complement strand
CGCTGGCAGATGAGCGGTCAACAGGAGGATCGTTTCACTAAACCACATCTATAGGCTTGCTATAGTAGACCTAAAGAGTAGTTTTCGGCTTTTAGGTCCTATATATCATACCTATAGTGAAAGACCTGCCGATTCACCCTCCCGCCGCTGCAATACCTCCCCATCTAGTATATTTTGCTCACAAAGAGTGGTAATCACGTCGATAACTAATCCTTCTATCGCACGACAGGCGGTAGTCACCGGTCGATCCTTCAGCCGTACCAGAGATTGAATTCTGTCAATGGAGGGCTGCACGACTTTTAAAGCTTCCAGCTCACCCCGCTGTAGCTCTACGTTCATAACGTCTCGTGGAATAATGGCGTTGGCAATACCGTTATTGATTAAGCAGCGCAAACCCAGCCCTGTGTTCTGCTCGTAACGGATATCCAGTGGTCGACGGGTTTCTAGCGCGGTTTGTTCAATATGCATACGCACATTATGGGGGCGTGCGGGTGCAACCAAAGGATATTCTGACAGCTGTTCAAACAGAATGGTCTGCCCATCATGGCCTGTGCCCAGATCTTTACCTACCAGATGCAGCGACTCGCGGTACACTGGCAGTACTTCAACATCACTCAGGTCTGCGGCATTGGGGATCAATCCCATATCGACCTTGCCATCGGCAACATGTTGGGCTGCCACTAAGCTCATGGCATCCGAGAGCTTAAGTTGCACCTCAGGAAAGCGCCGAGCCGCTTCGGTAACTAACAGGGGTAGTAAGGTGTAAGCCTTGGACGCATCCACCACCAGATGCACCTCCCCTCTCGGCGAAATGGCATCAGAGATCACATCGGCACGGGCGTTTTCAACCTGACGCAGTATCAGACCCGCATGATGTTCTAACTTTTCTCCTGCTGGGGTGAGTTGCACACCTTTAACCGTGCGAATAAACAGGTCAACCCCAAGCTCTTTCTCAAGTGCAGATATCTGATTACTCAGGGCAGGCTGGGCAATATAGAGCTCTCTGGCCGCAGCCGAGACACTGCCTACTTCAGCAATTTTAAGAAAGTATCTCAACTGATTGAGTTTCATCTTCTCGCTCCCATTACCTTTCCCATTATCCGGCCTCTATCACCTTTCCTCCATCATCCAGATCCTATTACCTTTCCCATCATCCGGCTGCTATCACTTTGCTTGCACCCTACTCCATTACCCAGCTACAAACCTAGCCATATCTTTTTAATATGGATAAGCATATCAAATATGTATTTTTTCTAATACTAAATCCTGTTTACAGTGAACTCAGTCGCTTCTCACCTGGTGAGACAAGACCCCGCTGTTTAAGCCTGTCGTTTTTATAGACGGCTTTTATAAACAGCATCAAATAATAAGAGGAATAAACTATGAGCGTCATTTGCAAAGAAAGAATCGAAGGTCCATCGGCTTGGAAAGGAAAGGATATCAAGGATGACGATGCCTTGATTTACCACTGGTCGGATCAAGCAATTGGCGTTCTCGAAAAAGCCTTAGAAAACGTTAAACAGAAAGGACTTCAAGTTCCCAACTTCACCAAAGAAGATTTTCCGATTAGTGCACTGGCTGAGGAGGTCACGTACTTCAACGAGGAGCTGGAAAATGGCAAGGGGTTTGTTGTTATTCGTGGTTTACCCATTGAACGCTACACCGATGATGAAGCCGCTATCATCTACTACGGTCTGGGCCTGTATATGGGCACTCCCGTTTCGCAAAATATCAACGGCGATATGCTGGGGCATGTGAAAAATATTGGCGCTACCGATCCCAAGCAGGTGCGTGTTTATCAAACCAATGAATACCTGCCCTATCACGCAGATCTGTCCGATGTGGTCGGCTTGCTGTGTCTACGTAAAGCAAAGGCAGGCGGTATGAGCAGTATTTCAAGCGCGATGACCCTCTACAATGAGATTCTGGAAAAACACCCAGAGTACCTTGGCCTGCTGCATCGCCACTTCCTGTTAGAGCACCTCAATGACGGCGACGTGGGTACAACACCGGTTTTCAGTCATTACAAAGGCAAATTAAGCGCGATGTATTTGCGTCAATATATCGAAATCGCTCAGGAGAATGCAGGCCTGCCTCTATCTCCTGTCGAGGTTGAAGCTTTGGACCTGATCGATTCCATTTTGGTCGATCCTGATATTCGCTTTGATATGTTGATGGAACCTGGCGATATCCAGTTCGTTAATAACTATTCCATCTTCCATTCCCGTAATAGCTTCGAAGACTACGACGAGCCAGAACGTCGACGTCATCTGTATCGGTTATGGCTGAAGATGCCCAATGCGAGAGAGTTAGCGCCTGACTTCCCGGGACGTAATGGTATTTCAAAGCGCTAAAACTCAGATACACACCATGCTCGCATTTTGCTCGCCATCCCATATGTAAACCATATGGGATGGCAGCACTTTTTGAGCATGGTCGTGATTTCAGCACAATCAAGCGCAATAAAAGCGTATTAAATCGCTTTGCTCTGACAAAAAACCTTAGCCAAAGAACCTGAGCCACGCTATGACACTCTGTCCAGATACTCAGTCCCCAAAAACGCAGCACCCTGAAAAGCAGCACCCAAACTCTCAGTGCCCAGATAAGCAGCGCGAACAAAGACTGAACGGTCTGCTGCCGAAGCTAAGGCAGCTGATTCCAGTGCAATACATCATTACCGAAGTTGAGCAACTACGGGCATACGAATGCGATGCCTTTACCACCATGCGCCAACTGCCTCTACTGACGGTATTGCCGGACACTATTGAGCAAGTACAGCATGTGATGCGCTGTTGTCACCAGTTGGACATCCCTATCGTTGCCAGAGGTGCAGGCACCGGATTAACCGCAGGCTCTATGCCCGTGGAGAACGGTGTACTACTGGGCATGAGCCGGTTTGACCAGATTTACGATATTGATCCTGAAAACCGTACCGCGCTTATTGGGCCCGGTGTCCGTAACCTTGCCGTGACCGAAGCCGTTGCTGAGCACAACCTCTACTTCGCTCCAGACCCATCGTCTCAATTAGCCTGCTCTGTCGGTGGTAATGTGGCCGAAAATGCCGGTGGGGTTCACTGCCTTAAATACGGCCTTACGGTACACAATATCCTTGCACTGGAAATGGTGACCGCTAGCGGTGAGCTGGTTACATTGGGTAGCGCCGCGCTGGATGCGGCAGGTTATGATCTGATGGCCCTTCTGACCGGTTCAGAAGGCTTACTGGGCATCGTGGTTCGAATAAAAGTAAAACTGCTGCCCCGTGCGGAAAGTTGTCGGGTTATGCTCGCCGCCTTTGCCACCATCGAAGACGCCGGTCAGGCCATTGCGGCAGTGATCGGGGCTGGCATTATTCCTGCCGGTCTGGAAATGATTGATCAGACGGGTATCCGCGCCATTGAAGAGTTGATGCATGCAGGGTATCCGGTGGATGCCGCCGCAGTCATTATCTGTGAACTGGACGGTGGTGAAGCCGAAGTCGAAGATGAACTCCAACAGGTGATCCAGATCTTCCGTGGACTGCACGCAACCGATATACAGGTGGCTGAAAATGCCGAGCAAAGCACCCGCATCTGGGCCGCTCGAAAAGCCGCCTTCCCTGCCTTAGCCCGGCTGGCACCCGACAACTATATTATGGACGGGACTATCCCTCGCAGGGCACTGGCCCAGGTTTGGAAACAGATCAATCAGCTGGCCGAACAGTATCAGTTACAAGTGGTGAATGTTTTTCATGCTGGTGACGGCAATATGCACCCCTCTATCCTGTTCGACTCATCCAACGAAGAAGAACACCAGCGGGCCTTTGAACTTGGCACCCGTATTCTGGAGCTTTGCATCGAGGTCGGCGGCACTATCTCTGGTGAACACGGTATCGGTCTGGAGAAGATTAACCAGATGTGTTTGCAGTTTAACTCCCAAGAGTTAGAACAATTCCACGCCCTAAAACGGGCTTTTGATCCCAAGATACTGCTCAACCCCGGTAAACAGATCCCCACACTGGCCCGTTGCGCTGAGTTTAATGGTCTGCATGTCCATAACGGCGAAATGCCGTTTCCTCATTTGGAGCGCTTCTGATTATGCAGGCATATTCTTCGACACTTTCAGCATCATTGACACCTTCAACATCATCAGTGGCACTTTCAGAAACGCCGTCAGCAACGTCTTCTGCGCCCCCCAATACTTTAACATCTAGCACTTTATCTACTGGCTCTTTATCTACAGAGAGCCTAGTAGAGCAGGTCAGACAAGCCTACCAAGACAAACAGCCACTCAAGATCATCGGCGGTGGCAGTAAAGCATCCTTGGGACATGCGGTAACGGGTCAGGATCTTTGCCTTAATAATTATCAGGGCATTATCAACTATGAACCGTCCGAACTGGTGATTACCGCCCGCGCCGGGACACCCTTGCATATTATCGAAGCCACTTTAGCTGAGCAGGGCCAGATGCTGGGCTTTGAGCCACCTCGTTATGACAACAAGGCCACACTGGGTGGCACTATCGCCTGTGGACTTTCTGGCCCTCGTCGCCCCTATAGCGGTGCCGCACGGGATTTTGTCCTGGGTTGCCGCATGATCAACGGTAAAGGTGAGCGGCTGAACTTTGGTGGTCAGGTGATGAAGAATGTCGCGGGCTATGATGTCTCCCGTCTGATGTGTGGTGCTCAGGGGACGCTGGGTGTACTGCTGGATATCAGTCTGAAAGTCGTCCCCCGCCCGCAACTGGAACGAACCCTGAGTCTTGAGTGCAGCGAGCCCCAAGCAAGCACCCTGTTAAACCACCTGGGGCTTAAGCCATTACCGATCTCAGCCACCTTTTATCAGGATGGCCAGCTCTGCATCCGCTTATCCGGTAGTGAATCTGCCGTGATTGCGGCAGCACGATTTATTAGCGAAGAGCAGCTGATTGGCGGTGAGCAACTGATTGACGGCGAACCGTTAGCAGAGGGTGAACTGCTCTGGCAACAACTTAGAGAACAACAACTGCCGTTCTTTAAACAACCCTCGTTTTGGCGGCTTTCACTGCCTCCGGCCTCTGCTTCTCTATCTACACAAACAGCTCTGCTACCGGCTGAAATCGTCGAGCAGCAAGTGATCGAATGGGGTGGCGCTCAGCGATGGATAACCAGCCAGGCGGATCCAGAGACCATCTGGAATCTGGCCCGTAGCTTAGGCGGCCATGCCACATTGCATAAAGCCAATGAAAGCCTGCGCCAGCCCTTAGAACAGGGATTGCTCACGCTCAGCCAGCAGCTACGGGATAGCTTCGATCCCGGAAGGATTCTTAATCCCGGTCGTATTTATCCCACCCTCTGATTCGTCAGCCATTGCAATCGATTAAAGGAAGACACTGTGCAAACCCAAATTGCCGAACCTTTACAACAAACCGATATTGGCTTAGAAGCTGAAGCGATCCTGCGTAAATGTGTTCACTGTGGTTTCTGTCTGGCCACCTGCCCAACCTATCAGATTACCGGGAATGAGCTGGATAGCCCTCGTGGCAGAATATATCTGCTCAAGCAGTTGTTCGAGGGTAAGCCTGTCAGTGGCGATACCCAGCAACATCTTGATCGCTGCCTTAGCTGCCGATCCTGTGAGACAACCTGTCCGGCCAGTGTTAATTATCATCGCCTCGTAGAAATCGGCACACCTTTGATCGAAGCTGAGGTTCCCCGTAGCTTTAAACAACGGCTATTACGCCGGGCTATCCTGTCGGTACTGCCTTACCCGAGTCGTTTTAATCCGATTCTGAAAACCGCCCGGCTGATACGTCCGTTACTGCCTAACCGATTAGCTAAGACGGTTCCACCTGTCACGCAACCTTCCTTTAAGTTGGCTGATGCTCCTAAGCTGGCTGATGCTCCTAAGCTGGCTAATTCTTCTAAACCAGCTGCCGCCTCAAAAGCAACGCTCTCTTTGAAATCAACCACTCGGCGGATGCTATTGCTGGAAGGTTGTGTTCAACCCGGTCTGGCTCCAGAGATTAACCAAGCCGCGATTCGGGTACTGGGTCATTTGGGTATCCGTCTGGAAACGGCACCGGATGCTGGTTGTTGCGGAGCCCTGAGCTATCACTTGCACCAGCAAAAAGACGGTCTTGATTTTATGCGCCGTAATATCGATGCCTGGTGGCCCCTGATCGAACAGGGTTGTGAAGCCATCGTCATTACTGCCAGTGGCTGCGGCACAACCGTTAAAGAGTATGGCGAACTGCTAAAAAGCGATCCGGATTATGCCACCAGAGCCAAAAAAATCTCAGCACTGGCAGCCGATCTGATCGAGATCATTACCGCTGAGGATCTATCTGGTCTAAGTATTCAACCGGACTCTAGCTTGGCCTTTCAATGCCCTTGCTCACTTCAGCACGGTCAACAACTGGGAGGAAAAGTGGAAGCGCTACTCAGACAACTGGGTTTTGATATGAAACCTCTCAGAGATAACCACATCTGCTGCGGTTCTGCCGGAACCTATTCTATTTTTCAGCCCGAACTGGCCTCTGAACTCCGTACAAATAAAGTGCAGGCACTGCAGGACAGCGGTGCCCAAGAGTACATCTCCGCCAATATTGGCTGTATTACTCATCTGTCTCAAACCGCCGATCAAGCGGTTAAACACTGGGTCCAGATACTGGATCAGGCATTACAACCGGATTACTCCAGGCCAAAAAGGCCATAACAATAAAAAGAGGAAACTCTCTATGAAACTGCAAAAGCTATTAAAACCTATTGCGGGTTTGACACTGGGCATGACCCTATCCGCTGCAGCTCTGGCTGAAACCACCATGCGTGTCGCCAGCTGGCTACCTCCCACCCATCCCCAGAATGCGGTGGTACTGGATACCTGGGGTAAGTGGATCGATGAAGCCACAGAAGGCCGGGTAAAAATGGTCATTGAATACGGTCTGGGCCATCCGAAAAGCATGTTTGATTTAGTGGAAGATGGTGTCGTTGATGCCAGTTGGAGTGTACACGGCTATATACCCGGACGCTTTAAACTGACCGAAGCAATAGAACTGCCTAACCTGAACGCCAGCGCCGAAGCCGCTTCAGTCGCCCTTTGGCGAGTGAACAACAAGTATTATAAGCAGGCCAATGAACACGAAGGCCTTCAATTAGCGGCATTGTTTACCCATGGTCCGGGGCAGATACATCTAGCAAAACCCATTAGCTCGTTGTCTGAAATGAAAGGCCGTAAGATTCGTCTCGGAGGGGGTATTCAGGGCGCATTAGGCAAGCGCATGGATGTTACGCCGGTAGGTGCTCCCGCGCCTAAAGTGTACGAAATGATGCAACAAGGTGTTGTCGATGGTGTCTTTATCCCTGCGGGAGAACAGAAAACCCTGCGTCTTAACGAAGTCACAAAACAACTGGTGATGCTGCCTGGTGGCATGTACACCATGAGTTTCTCTATGTTCCTCAACCCGGACTTTATGGCAGGCCTGAGTCAGATCGACCAGCAAGCGATTATGAAAGTGTCCGGTGAGAAATTGTCTGCTTTGGCGGGCCGCGCATGGGATGCCGGTGATATTGAAGGTCTTAAGGTGGCTAAAAAAGCCGGTGTTTCAATTCTGGAAGTGAAACCAGGCGATCCCATTGATCTGGAATTCAAAGCCATGACTAAGGGCATGGATGAAGAATATCTGGAGCGCGTAGCCGGTCGAGGCGTGGATGCTGAGGCAGCCCTGAAAGAACTGCGTGAAATTGCACGAAGTTATCATCCTTAACTCGAACTCTTAACTCGTCCTTAGCTCTAGGTAGCAAGGGTTTCGCCCCGCCTTTACTTTTGGTGGGGCGATTCCAAAACAGAGACTTTTCATCTGCCCGGCACTGTCTGCTTCCAGTAATCGTCTGCCGCTAGTTAAAGAAGGCTTTTGAAAAAAGCCTATGGACGAGTCTTAAACTGCTGCAAAATATCCGACAGCGCTTTGATATTGTCCTGCATCTCAACAAAAGCGGTCTCACAGGAACTGGTGGCCGATGAGGTCTGTCGGGAAAGCTCCGAAATAGACACCACGTTTTCGGTAATTTCCGATGCCATGGATTTCTGTTCAGAGGTGGCGGTTGCGATCTGGGCGCTTTTCTCGCTCATCTCAGACACTAGATCGATAATCGAGCGGAACAGGTCTCCGGCAACAATCACCTTTTCAGTGCCGGTTTGAGTAGACGCTAAACCCGCTTCGATCATATCCACCGCTTTTGTCGATGCGATCTGCAGGCGATCAATCATACCGGCGATCTCTTCCGTTGATTGCCTGGTTTTCTGGGATAACATCCTGACTTCATCAGCGACAACCGCAAAACCTCGGCCTGCTTCCCCGGCTCTAGCCGCTTCAATTGCTGCGTTCAGAGCTAATAGATTGGTCTGTTCGGAAATCCCTTGAATGACATCGGTCACTGTCGCGATCTGTTCCACATCCTGATTCAGCTGAGCAATGGTATCGGCGGTCAGTTGAATATTGTTGGACATCTTGCGAATGGTATCCGTGGCTTCATCAACCACATGTTGACCTTTAGAGGCACCCGCTAAGGCATTCTCTGTGGCTTTAACGGCCAGCTCAGCATTAAGGGCCACATCACTAGCCGAAGACTCCATCTGGCAGATGGCAGTGGCCACTTGATGAGTGTTTTTCTCCTGATCATTGGCCCAGTGTACGGTTTGACCGATCTGGTTTGATGTGGCATCCACACGGTCGTGCAAGCTAAGCCCGATGGCGTTAGCAGAGGTGATCACCTCACTAATTTTGCCTGCGAAATCGTTAAATCCTTTAGCCAGCACACCGGCTTCATCATTTGCACTGTAGTTGATTCGCTGAGTCAGATCTCGATCCCCTTCTGCAATAGAAATCAGTGCATTCGAGATCTCATCAATGGGCTTAAATAGCTTTTGTACGGTATAAGCCAGTATCAAAATAAAAGCCAGAGCTAGGGAAACACTAATCAGCGCCGCTTGGAGAATAGAGGCGTTAATATCCTGATACAGATCTGATTCGGGGATTTCCGATACCAAGATCCAGCCTACGGACGGTAAAGCAGTGGAAGCCAGTACCAGATTACCTTTGCGCTGATCTGATATTGTCAGGGCGGTTTGGTTGCCCTGAGTGAGCTGCGCCAGTCCCTTTGCATCCAGACCACTGATCAGCTCCGTCAACGATGAACCTATGTACTTTTTCTCCCCATGCACCTGTACCAGACCGTCACGATTGATAAGGTAAACAATGCCGTTTTTCCCAATACGGTAGTTACTGATCACGGTCGCTAACTCATTCAAAGATTTTCCAATGCCTCCCACACCCAGTAACCTGCCTTGGTCTTCAATACGGAAATTAATAAACCCAGTCAGATTGCCCGTGGTCTCATCGTGATCAATATTGAGTTCGTAGCGTTTTGCACTACCGGTAAAGTTAAAGTACCAAGTATCCGCATCACTCTCGGGGCTAATAGTTTTCAGTATCCCCTTTTCGTAATAAAACTTGTGACTGTTATCTGAGACCAGAAAAACAGCGGATGACTCACTACTTGCCTTCAGGTTATCAAGGTAGCGAATCAAGCTGTTGTATCCACTACTATTCTCACCGCTGCTACTCTCACCGCTAGCCTGTTCGCCATCCCTTTGCTCTCCCTTCCCCTGTTCTTTATTCATCAACCAGTGATGAATATAGCTATTTTCTGCCAATCCCTGAGAGTGAATAACAGCCTTGTTAATATAATGATCGATCTTGCCCTCAACCTCTCCCAAGGCAGCAGGTAGTTCCTGTTTTTCGACTCGATTGACGGTCAACTGATACATTTCATTAAAATTAATAAAGATCGATAAAAGGATCAGCGCCATTAATGCCAAGCTGGGAAATAAGATTAACTTCACTCGAATACTCATCGTTATAAACCTCTACGATGTTGTTCAGTGTTGGTTTGCACCAAAGCTAAGAAATAGGAAAAGCCCGGACGGTTAACAACAGCAACCGACCAGGCTAAAAATGAAATAAAGAGACTGGAAATCAAGCCGCTTCGTGTAGCGCTGCGGTTAGATCCATAATGGCTTGTTTGCCATCACCAAATAGCATGACGGTGTTGTCCTTGGCAAATAACGGATTGGGTAAACCGGCAAAACCAGGGCTCAAACTCCGCTTCACAACCACCACATTTTTAGCGTGATCCACATTCAGAATCGGCATGCCATAGATAGGACAGCCTTTATCTTCCCGAGCCATAGGATTGGTCACATCGTTAGCGCCAATCACAATCGCCACATCCGCTTTACTGAAGTTAGGATTCGATTGCTCCATGGTTTTCATGGCATCGTATTCAACTTCTGCTTCCGCCAGCAGCACATTCATATGCCCCGGCATACGACCGGCGACAGGATGAATGGCAAACTCAACACGAGTACCTCGGCTTTCAAGGGTATCTGCCAGTTCCCGTACCGCATGTTGCGCCTGAGCCATAGCCAGTCCAAAGCCCGGTACGATAACCACCCGTTCGGCATCTTCCAGCATCATGCTGATTTCATCCGGGGAGGAGGATTTAATCTTGCCCTCATAAATTTCATTGGCATCAATCGTGTTTTCATCCATCTCAGCCATCTTGCCAAAGAGCACATTCAACAAGGAACGGTTCATGGCGACACACATAATTTGGGTCAAGATGATGCCGGATGCGCCGACTAAGGCACCGGATACAATCAGTACGTTATTACTCAGAATAAAGCCTGCTGCGGCAGCCGCGATGCCGGAGTAAGCGTTCAGCAGTGCAATCACCACCGGCATATCCGCGCCACCGATTGGCATAACCAGAGTGACTCCCAGTACCAGCGACAACACAACCAGAATGGTGAAGACCCCAACGCCTGCTTGATCAAAAACCAATAGACCCGCCATGATCAGCGAAGTAACCAGCAAAGCCAGGTTGATAAATTTCATACCGGAAAAGCCGATAGGTTGGCTGGGTAGGATTTCCTGCAATTTACCAAAAGCCACAGCACTACCAGAGAAGGTCACTGTGCCGATCAGCACCGCTAACATAATAGAAGCATTGGCTAACATCAGTGCGCCATCAGACGGCTCAGTCATAGACATCATCGAAAAGTAACTGGCTGCTGCCACGCCTAGTGAGGCGCCACCACCCAATCCATTGAGAATAGCCACCATCTGTGGCATAGCGGTCATCTGTACCTTTAACGCCATTAACATACCAATCACAGCGCCAATAGCCAAACCTGCAGCCACTAAGCCGTAGCTCACCACCTGCTGATCCAATAGGGTAACGACAATGGCCACTAACATGCCCAATGCTGCTAACCGATTGCCCCGAACTGCTGTGCGTGGACGGGTCAGCCCCTTAATACCTACCACAAAAAGCAGAGCTGCCAGCAGATAAAATAGATTAATCATCGTATCGTTCATGGTTAGCCCCTCCGCTTAAACATATTCAACATACGATTGGTCACCATAAAACCGCCGACCACATTGATGGTGGCAAAAACAATGGCGATAAATCCTAGGGCTTGAACGGTAAAACCCGCTTCATCTCCCGTACCTGCCGCCAGGATGGCGCCCACGATCGTGATACCTGATATGGCATTACTGCCTGACATCAGTGGGGTATGTAACGTGGGGGGTACCTTGGTGATCAGCTCCACGCCGAGAAAAACCGCTAAGGCAAATAGCGATAGTAAAATAACAAAGGCTTCCATTACGCCACCTCCTCAATCACGGCTTCAGTCGTTAAAGGTTGCTCGGTTAAAGGCGACGTGTTTGAAGAAGGTGTCGCTAAAGGCGCCAGCCCAAGTTTTTCTCTGATACGCTTGTGCTGAATATCACCATCATGGCTGACCACGGATTCCCGGATAATCTCATCATCAAAATCCAGATCGTATTCACCTTGATCGTTAAGGATATGATTGAGGAAACTCTCAATATTGTTGCCAAACATCTGGCTGGCATGTTGAGCAACGGTAGAAGTGATATTGTCCGGACCAATAATGGTGACACCATGTTCAACAACCACTTCACCATGATGGGTAAGCTCGCAGTTACCACCACGCTCGGAGGCCAGATCGACAATAATCGCTCCGGGTTTCATATGTCGAACCATCTCAGCGGTAATCAAAACCGGGGATTTAGCACCGGGAATAGCGGCAGTGGTGATGACGATATCCTGTTGCGCCAGCACTTCGGTCATCAACTCACGCTGTCGGGTCAGAAAGGCTTCTCCCTGCTCTTTTGCGTAGCCACCCTGATCCTCGGTAGATTCCGCATCAAGATCAAGCTCGATAGGTTTAGCCCCCACAGAGATAATCTGCTCTCTGGCAGCAGGACGTACATCATAGGCTTCAACGACTGCGCCCATACGTTTGGCAGTTGCTGCCGCTTGCAGGCCCGCAACGCCTGCGCCCATAATAAACACTCGGGCAGGACTCAGATTCCCGGCAGCGGTCATCATCATAGGAAAGATACGCTTTGAGAGGCTCGCAGCAACCACCATGGCTTTATAACCGGCCAATGTCGCCATTGAGGACAAGACATCCATGCTTTGCGCTCGACTGATGCGTGGAATCAGTTCCATGGCGACACTGGTGATCCCCTGATCGGACAGGGCTGTAAACTTCTCGGGTTCTCCCAGAGGGTCCATCATGCCGATCACTAACTGACCATCATGCAGCTGGTCAAAGATTTGCGCCAAGACCGCAGCAGATAAATTAACCTGCAGCAAAATATCTGCCTGCTGATAGATATCCTGAGCAGACGGCATAATTTCAGCCCCCGCATTAAGATAATCCTGATCGTTGTAACCAGCAGATAAACCGGCCCCCGTTTCAACGTAAAACGAGATGCCTTTTTTGCTTAGACGGACAATATTTTCAGGGATCAAAGCAACCCTGGCCTCATTTAATGAACACTCTCGCGCAATACCAATTCTCATTTTTATACTCCCTAAGCCGCCCCGTTTTTCAGGCAATAGAAGGCCTATGCGCGTGTCCGTACACGCACAGGCTTGTTCTTTTGCTGAATACTTGCCCGGAGCGGGACTTAGTTTTTTATATTTGTAGTAAGGAGGGAATCGAATCAGTTACAGGCTTGGTTTAATACCGCCTGGAACAAGACATTACAGCCTGCGTGCAGCTCTTCAGGCTTAGCATTTTCAGCCTCATTGTGGCTGATACCATTTTCACAGGGTACAAACACCATACCGGTCGGGGCAACACGGGAGATATAGCAGGCGTCATGACCGGCACCACTGACAATATCGCGGTGGCTATAACCCGCATCAATGGCCGCCTGACGTACGGACTCTACACAACCCTGATCAAACGGCACTGGTGGTGAGTACCAGATCTGTTCAAACTTCATTTCCAGACCGAGTTCATCAGCAATTTTGGCACTTACTTCGCGCAGCTGTTCATCCATTTTTGACAGAATGTCATCGCTAGGGTGACGGAAATCAACGGTAAAAAAGACTTCGCCGGGAATCACATTACGGGAGTTAGGGAACACCTGCATCAGACCCACAGTAGAGCAGGCATTGGGCTGATTGGTTAAACCAATCTGATTCACTTCATCAATAATCTGTGCGGCACCTACTAGCGCATCTTTACGGCGCAGCATAGGGGTTGGGCCTGCATGAGCTTCTTGGCCGGTCAGGGTAATCTCATACCAGCGCTGTCCCTGGGCATCGGTTACCACGCCGATAGTGGTTTCTTCCTCTTCTAGAATCGGACCCTGCTCAATATGGGCTTCAAAAAAGGCTTTAACTGGTGAGCCAACCTCATGCTCACCGGCATAACCGATGCGATCCAGCTCTTCACCCATGGTTTTGCCATCCAGATCAGCCCGGCTCAGGCCATACTCCAGATCAAATACACCAGCAAACACACCGGATGCCACCATGGCAGGCGCAAAACGAGAGCCCTCTTCATTAGTCCAGATAGAAGCTTCTACGGGATAATCTGTTTCAATATTGTGGTCATTTAAGGTGCGGATCACTTCCAACCCTGCCAATACACCATAAACACCATCAAACTTACCGCCCGTAGGTTGAGTGTCGATATGACTGCCCATCACCACAGGTGGTAGGTCATTATTTCTACCGGGACGCCGGGCAAACACATTACCGATCTTATCAACACGTACTGTACAGCCTGCTTCTTCGCACCATTGGGAGAACAGATCCCGAGCCTGCTTATCCAGATCTGTCAGGGCTAGGCGACAACAACCACCTTTCTCAGTGCCACCGATCTCTCCCATCTGCATCAAGCTATCCCAAAGTCGCTGCTCATTTGTTTTTATATTTTTCATCGCTGAAAAGCTCCTGCTTTCTTATATTGGCATCGCCCAAAAAGGACTTCTAAATATTTACCACAGGGTAAAATTTAGAATAATTTTACCACTCGGTCAAATTTTATTTATAAGTAAAAACCATATCTATTTTTTATCTTTATTATTCAATGAGTTGGACACTCGATACTCTCTTTGAAATGAGGCTTGTGTAGGTTGGGTAGAGCGGCACGTTGTTGTTAATTGATGGACATAAGACATCAACCGCGAAACCCAACGGCAGATTCGCGTACCCCCGATACAGGGATTTTTACACATCTAAGGTTTGTGCCTGGGATTTGCGCCTAACGCTAACGTTTTAAGTGATAGAGAGATCCCGTGTTGGGTTTCGCGGGGCAGCATTAGTTTTTATTTATCAGCATGTTACCGCCGCTCTACCCAACCTACACAAGCCTCACTCTGAATCTGCTTATGAGTTTAAATCCAAGAAATATGAGGCTCTAATATCGAGTTAAAAAGAGGGAAAAGTTTTAGAGATGAATCAGATGCCCCAAACGGCTCTGTTTGGTTTTCATATAGCCTAGATTGTGTTCCTGATAAGCCACCTGAATCGGCAAGCGACTGACTGAGATACCAAACTCTTGCAGGCTTTGAACCTTTTCGGGGTTATTGGTGAGCAGACGCACACGGAATATCCCCAAAGACGTTAATATCGTTGCCGCCAACGCATAACTTCGGCTATCGATAGGCAGTCCCAGATGCACATTGGCATCAACCGTATCCAGGCCCTGATCTTGCAGCTGATAGGCCCGTAACTTATTTTTCAGACCAATGCCCCGGCCTTCCTGGCGCAGATAAATCAGTACACCGCTACCGGCAGCCGCGATAATTTTCAGCGAGTGATCCAACTGTTCACCGCAGTCACAGCGACTGGAGGTAAATAGATCGCCCGTGGCACATTCTGAATGAATACGTATAATGGGCTCAGCATCCTGCTCCGTACTTTTTTCAGAGCTTTTTTCGGCGCTTTTTTCAGTACCTTTTTCGAGATGTCTTTCAGGGACGCCCATCTGCAAAACAATATGCTCTTTGCCATCCTGAAGGTCCGTCACCACAGTCATTAGGAATTCACCATAGGCGGTGGGCATAGGCACGGTTACGCTATCATCAGCTTTAAATGGATCAGAGCTAAATAAATCAGTGTTGTATAGATCGGACAATAGATCGCTTTTTTTATGCATAAGAACCTCTGATGACATTCAGATTATCCCTAGAGTGTTTAGCTGAGTAATTCACACTTACCCTATTAATGGATACAAAAACAAACAGATATAAAAATGCACCCTGACATTCTCAGCCAGGATGCATTGGGAGCACCAAAAGAGAAGGAGTGCTTACTTAGTGAAGTGAGGAATAATATGCTTACCGTATTTCTCTACGATACTTTCTTCATCACCACTATCCAGGTAGATATTAAACTGGGTAGTGCCCACTTCTTCCAGCTTCTTCAGCTTGGAGATATGCTCTTCAACAGTACCCAGAACACAGAATTCTTCTACGATATCTTCGGTAATAAAGTCCAGGAACGGGTTATCACTCTGACCGTGTTTGGAGTAATCATAACCCTGACGGTTTTTGATATATGAGGTCAGACTTTCTGGTACCTGGCCGCTATTATCACCATATTTTTCAACGATATCGGCCACATGATTACCTACCATGGCAGGGAACCATCGGGTTGCATCCAGACAGCGCTCTTTAGTACCGAAATAGGCTGGTGCAGATGCGATGACCTGATAATCACTCATATCACGGCCAGCCTCTTTACCTGCAGCAATCGCCTGATCTTTAAACCACTGAACTAGTGCTGGAGAACCAATCTGCAGTACCACACCATCGCCCACTTCACCGGCAGTTTGCAGTGCTTTAGGGCCATAGGCACCGATATATACCGGTAACTCATAACCTTCTGCCCAAGGGAATTTTACCGGGGCAGGACATTCGCCGTACTGAACTTCCTCACCACGTACCATTGCCTTAACCTTGGTGGTAAATTCAGCAACACGGGCTAGATTAGCAGGCTTTTTACCTAGGACACGAACACCACTATCACCCCGTCCCAGACCGATATGAAAACGACCGTTACTCTGTAGGGCCAGACTAGCAAACAGACTGGCAGCTTGTGACCAATCCCGAGCATTTGGGTGGGTGACACAGGGGCCAAAGCTGATCTTGGAAGTATGCTCCATGCACATGGCAATAGCTGGATAACACTCACGCCACAGTACGTGAGAGTCATAGAACCAACAGTGGGTGAAACCCGCTTCTTCCGCTTGTTTTGCTAAGTTACGTGCACGCTCTGGGCTGATAAAGCCTTTAAATGTAATACCGAAATCCATCGTTATTCTCCTAGTCAGGACTCTTTTGTTGTTATAAACAGCAGGCGTTATAGATGGCTGCTGTTATGGATAGCTGTTGTTATAAATAGTTGTTATGAATAGCACTTGTGATAGATAGCTAAATAGCTGTCGCTATTAATGGTCAGGCGCCCAGATCTTCACACCAGCGTGCGAGAAAGGTACCTTTTTAGAAATATTTAAACGGATCAGAATAGGCGTGATAGCCTCAATACAGCGGGCATTCACTGCTGGCCCTGCGTTATAGGCCTGCACATCTAGGCTTGCGATCAGCGCCATTACTTTTTCTTTCGCGGCTAGGTCATTACCACACACCAAGATGTCGCAGTTAATGGCATGGCCCAGCTTGTTTAGCGTGGCAGCGGAAACGTTATGCAAAGCCCCCACTACAGGAATGTCATCACCCAGTAATGCCTGAGCTTCTTCTGTCGCAGAGCCTGCCGCAGGCATCGCCACTGCTTTTGGATCACCGTCCGCCAGAGGCACTACGATATCTACCAAAATCTTGTTACTTAATTCAGGCTTGATCGCTTCCAGCGTGGCGTTGTGTGCGGCATAAGGCACGGCCAGAATAACAATCTCATCAGCGGCAGAAGTAGCGGCCAGATTATCGGCACCACTGATCACACCAGAAACACCAGACTGTTGCTCATTTAATTCCTGAGCAATCTGCGCAGCCCGATCACCGTCACGGGAACCTAAGAAAACATCAACACCAGCTGCAGCAAATCTTAGGGCTAAGCCTTTTCCTTGTGGGCCTGTACCACCCAAAATAGCAATTTTCATCGGAATAGATCCTCTCGTTGTGGGCGTACAAGATCACGGGCAGAACTGTCAGTTTTCTGCCAATCAACGCCTTTAAAAATCAAAACTGGTTTTTTACCGTTTTTACTCATCAGCAGGCCGGAAGCGGCTGCGATTTCATCCGCAAGTGCAGGAACGGTTACAGAAAGCACTCGACCGTAAGCATCGATATCACCGGCTAGATCCACCTTACCCGGCACATTGGCCAGCCCTACGGCCACATTCACCAAGCCCATGCGCCAGGGACGACCAAAAGTGTCAGTAATAATCACACCAAGCGATTTCCCCGTTGCCGTTTCGATAGACAGGCAGATCTCACGGGCACTATGATCAGGATCTTGGGGTAATAGAATGACCTTACCTTCGGCATCAACATTGGATTCATCCACCGCGGCATTGGCGCAGATAAAGCCCAAGCGATGCTCGGCAATAATGGTGCCTTCTTCTTGATCTGAACGTTTTGAGGTACGCACTAAGCGGTTTGACTCAGACAGGATTACCTGCACTTTGCGCGAGTCTTTATTCAGCTCTTTGCCTAAATTCAGGGCTTCTTCTGTCGGTGTGATCTCGTTTAGGTCGATAATCTGACCTTCCTGTTTGGAGACCACTTTGTGAGCAATTACGATGATGTCGCCATCATCTAACCGGTATTGCTGTTTATCGATAGCCGCAAGAATCAGCCCGCTCAGATCATCACCGGGATAGATATCTGGAATACCTTCCAGAGCGACAATACTGACTTCGTTATTACAGCTATTTGTTTCCTGAATACCGTTAGTCATCTGTACGCTGCTATCTATCTGAATACCGTTATCACTTTGAACGTCGCTAGTACTTTTAACGCCATCAGCTATTTGAACGTTGCTCGTCATCTGAAATCTCCTATGCGGATATCTTCTCGAACTCGGAATCGACCCGACTCAAGTCCTCAGGGCGATCAATATCGTGGGAAAGGCTTTCTAAAAACACCCGGCGTGTATGTAGGCCTGCCTCAAAAGCGGCCAATAGATGCTTCCGGCTTGAGTTAGGGCCAAAACAAAACGGCATCACATCCGGTGGTGTGGTCATAATGGCGTTAGTGCCACCATCGTATGAGGGACAAACAATTACAGAACGCTCTGTAACACGTTGATTCAGCAGGGTTTCAATCTCATCGCAGTCTAATTCCTGGATATCACCAGGAATTACTAATTGGCTATCAAACCCTCGATCTGCGTTATAACGAGCCGCCTGAGATACAGCAGCATTAAGACCCGACTGTTGCTGTTCTTCTCGCGCTCCATCTCGCAGCTCTTCACGCTGCCCTTTATCTTGTTCTGCTCGCGGCGCTTTCTGTCGACCTTCTCTTAGCACCTCAGCGCCATAACTCTCTGCAATCTGTTGTATCTCTTGTGATTCTGTCACCACCAGCAGGTTATACTGCGGATACATCTGTCTGAAAAAACCGAGGTTTTTCTCAAACAGATACAGCGCCAGTCTTTTCCGTTCGCTTGGGTTTAACACCTTGGCCAAGCGAGTTTTAGAGCACTCAGGGTTCTTCATTGGAATAACGATGGATAACTTCATAACCACTTCTCCTGCTTAGAGCGCAAGCCCAAGCTCAGGTTGATGGGAAGTGTCTTGATCCGAAACTCTCTTGTTATCACGCTGCTTTTTGACGGCTTGGTAGATGGCCACAATGGACTCAGCCAGCGCTATCTTTTCCTGCCGTTGAAACATCATGGTATCTAACGGAAAAGCGTGTTCGACTCGACGGGTCACTTCAGGCAAAGTGCTAAGGTCTTGCTCATCCACTACCACGCCATCAACCAATCCTTGATAGAAGTCAGCCACACCGATCACATCGCTGCGATAACCGGCGACTTTCATCATGGCCTCTGCAGGGCCTTTGACTGTTTTGCCATTAATCAAGGGCGATACCGCCACCTTAAAGGCAGAGGTCTTCTCTAATGCGTCTCTAATACCTGGCACAGATAAAATCGGATGAATACTGACGATCGGATTACTGGGTGCGATAACAATCAGATCTGCATCAGCAATGGCTTTCAGTGCTTCTGGCGCTGCTGTGGCGTTTTCAATGCCTGTGATCTTGAAGTCCAGCAACTCGGGTTTGCAGCCGTGTTTTACAAAGTAATCCTGAAAATCGATCCAACCGTTTTCTGTTTTAACCTTGTTATGAATCGCATCATCGGTTGGTAAGATAATCGGCGTATTAACACCCAGTGAGCGGGCAATATTGGTCGCAATTTCTGAGGGTCTTACACCCTTTTTACGTTGCTCCGTACGGTAGATATGGGTGGCAAAGTCTTTATCCCCTAGGTACATCCAAGTATCAGAACCCAGCTTTTTTAACTGATCCAAAACCCGGTTGCTTTCTCCCTGCAGGCCCCAGCCTTTTTCCTTGTCGATCTCGTCGGATAGGGTGTAAGTGAGAGTATCAATATCAGGAGAGACCCAAAGTCCATGGAATTCCTGATCATCGGCCACGTTACCGATAATGCTGAAATGCTCCGCGTACTGACTAAAGGCAAAACCTTCCGCCATCTTGGCACCGCCGACACCACCGCTAAGCAGTAGAATTTTAATAGGCAGTGGGTTTATGTTTTGAGAGGAACTCATGATGCGGCCCTCCCTGATGTTGCGATCAGCTGGACACTATTAATCGAGCGCTGAATCAGCGTCTCAGAGTGCGGAATAACAGAATCAACCCGTACATCAACAGGCTGTTCGTACTCTTCAGCCACTCGATACTCTTCAACCGCACCATACTCTTCAACTACTCGATACTCTTCAACCACACCATATAAAGTATTACGACGCACAGGGTCTCGGCCTGCAGTGCTAATCATGCGCACCATATCTTCCGGTACGATCTCCTGACCGTGTTTACCACCGGCAGAACGGGAAATGCTTTCGTTCATCAAAGTACCGCCCAGATCATTGGCACCGGATTGCAACATCTGCTGAGCGTATTCCGGCCCTAATTTGACCCAGGATGCTTGGATATTATCGATCCATCCGTTCAGCATCAGTCGAGAGATGGCATGCATTCGAATGTTCTCTTCAACCGTAGGACCCGGTCGAACATTAGGCGTATTCTGGTAGAGAGGTGATTCGTAATGGACAAATCCCAGAGGTACAAACTCGGTAAAACCACCGGTCTGTTTTTGCATGGTTCTGATCTTATTGATATGAGCCGCCCAGTGCTCAGGCCCATCAATATGGCCATACATAATAGTGGCAGTAGTCGGCAGTCCCAGGTTGTGGGCCGTGGTAATGATTTCGGTCCACTGTTCCGTGGTCAGCTTATCTCGGGTCAGTTGCTGACGGATCTCAACATCCAGAATCTCAGCAGCAGTGCCCGGCATAGAGTCCAAACCATGATCAATAAGATCTTGAATAAACTCCGCGATTGAGAGTTTGCTTTTAGCTGCACCAAACCAGATTTCAAAAGGAGAAAAAGCATGAATATGAATACCCGGCACTCTCGCTTTAACCGCTTTTAAAATATCGCGATAATGAGTGCCTTTAATATTGGGGTGCAGACCACCTTGAATACAGACCTCAGTAGCACCACGGTTCCAGGCCTCTTCAGCTCTGTCTGCAATGTCATCTAAGCTCAGTAACTCAGCATCAGCATCTTCTTTACGCTTAGCAAAACCACAGAACTTACA
Source organism: Oceanospirillum sp. (assembly GCA_047518265.1). GTDB lineage: Bacteria > Pseudomonadota > Gammaproteobacteria > Pseudomonadales > Halomonadaceae > Oceanospirillum. Next base: position 21,278 of record JAKZRG010000013.1, on the reverse strand, counting down.
GCCCATATAACAAACATTGGTAAAATTGATATTCCGTGTAATCACGAAGCTGGCCTGATTGCCAACGGCTTGTTTTCGGATATAGTCAGCCATCGCGATCAACCCATCTAACTCAGCCCCAGTTGCGCTGAAAAGTGTTACGGCATCAGCTTCTGACAGTTCACACCCCGCCAGTACAGACCGCAAAATAGCTTGGACGTTTTCTTCTATATCCGATAACTGATGAATCAAACTCTGATACTCAGAACGACTCTTGTTCAGGCTTAAGATACTTGGTGCATTCATATTTCTTTCCTTAACTTCAAACTGGAATAAGAAAAGGCTTGGTGTTCATGTTCTTTTGAGCCGCCATTGAGAGGCCCTGACGCTGAACAAGCTGTCCCGGAAATAGAACGTAAAGCGGATTCGAGAAGGTCAACAGATAAGCGCGACGACACATAATCAATGACGCTTACTGCATAGCAAACTGGCTTACCAATCAGTCGCTGACGAATAGAGAAAATATGAATATTCATCAAACCTACTACTCCGTATTTATTCTTATTTTCGGTATCAGGTTTGCATTCACAAACTTTTACCAAACGGTAAAATAATACTAGAACAATATTTACCACATGGTCAAGAAAAAGATTACGACGTAAAAAAGGCTATGGCGTCCGATCAAGAAAACCACCTAATAGATTGATATAATTGATTTTTTATAAGAAAAAGAAATAAATCACATAGGCCAAAGCAACTCTGCGAAGCTGATAGTGCTCAGAAAGAGTGTGAAAAAATTGAAGAGAAGGATGGACAAATGAAAAATATAACAGCCATCAGTTGATGGCTAAGGGAAAAATAGTGATGAAGATAGGGTAAGCGCAATATCAGAAAATAGAGACCTAACTTATAACCTGTTCTGAGATTATGGTCTTACCCTGGGAAGGTTTAGCTTAAACCAATACCTTTAAGAATAACGTGTGTTAGGAACTCTGTAGCAGCTTGGAAATCTTCCTGTTCAAGCTGATCTTTTCTTAATGACAACTCTATCTGTGAGGAAAAATCAGCATAAGTCTGGGTGGATGACCAGATCAGAAAAAACAAATGATAGGGATCAATAGGGTCTAATTTCCCTTCAGCAATCCAGTCCCTTACCAGTTGTACATCTGCTTCCAGTGCTGGAGTCAAACGAGACTTTAGATAATCTTTTAAATAAGGTGCACCATTGATTATCTCAATAGCAAATACCTTTGATGCTTTAGGATTAGTACGTGAAAGCTCGATCTTGCCTCGAATATAGTTGCGTAACATTTCAGTAGGATCTTCACCTTCTTGCTCCAAAAGAGCCATCTTATCGACCCAAAGATCGAGAATATTCTCCAATACGCGACTGTAAAGTACTTCCTTTGATGAAAAATAGTACAGCAAATTCTGTTTGGACATACCAGCATGTTCAGCAATTGTCTCGATAGCTGTGCCGTTATAGCCATTACAAGAAAACAAATCTTCTGCAACAAGAAGAATTTTTGCCTCATGAGCTTCTCTGATGCGAGAGCGACGGCGGGGTTTCTTGTCTGCGGGCTCATCTAATGAACTTGACATTGTTTCATGCTTCCGATGAATTAGTTATGTATGATGTAGGATTTTACCATGTGGTAGACATTTACCAAACCATCTGCACCAAATTAATGCATCCATGACATACTTAAACAAAAATGCTTCATCAGGCAATTGTTCATAAAGAGTCGGGACAACCGGAGCATTTGACCTTATCGGTAATAAGAATATCGATACAATGATGACAGACGCTCTCAAGCTAGCCTTAATTGATAGCGTTTCATTCAAACCCAAATGCTATAGGCAGCAACACAGCGACAATCAACGACCAAACTGTATATACAGGCAAATATCTGGCAACAATGGACTCCAAACTGGCCTGGCGCTCATTCCTGCGCAGACACTTGGCATACTGAAGCAAGATCAACGTCAGATGCCGGGCAAGACTATGTGGATCTGTTGATTGATTGGATCGAGGATAGCTTTGATCTACAGAAGGCCAGCTAGTTACGGTAGGCGTGATATCAACTCAGTTTTTCTGCTTTGCGATAACCATAAATCTTTATGGTGCTCCCCACAGGCTCCATATCAATCTGATAATCGAAATGGATATCGGGATGCGCAGGTAACGTAATCCACTCTATTCTTTTGTATGAAAAGCAACCACCAGAGCCATCTAAGTGGTCATGCTCAAAAAATTGCGAGAAGAAATGCTCATATTCAAACGCGTCATCCCCAACAAGCTTAACGCTAACTGATTGTTCTTCCCCATAAAGCGGAGCAAGATCCAAAAATACTTTTCGCCATTTGGCATTACTGGAGCATGATACGTATTGAGAGAGTATCAAAGCATTAGCCTGCTCCTCTTTTTTTCGGAATCTTTCCATTTGCTCCACACGCATCCATCTGTCTCTCTTTGTTGCTCCCATCATCTACATCCTAAATAGTTATTAAGTTGTAATACCAAAACTTCTGATGACTAGATCAAAAAATGCTTTATTTATAAACCTGTCTACTAAGTAATGTGCAATACTCGCATCGACTTTTCATTAAACCTGTCTCTACCGCCCAATATTAATAACATAGCAATTTAACTTTACCTAAAAAATTTACTTCAACCCACTTTATCCTCTTTCCTTTTTTATGTGTGTGTTTCTCTGACTAAAGAGTTGTAAGATTCGTGACAATCACCTCATCTGTATATACTTCAACCAGGCTACTATCTGTAAAAAAGTTACCGTTAAACTCAATAGTTGATAGGGATTTTTTACTTAATAGTTTTACTTTTTTAGTTACTAAATCAAATAGCCTTGCCTCACCTTCAACAGGCAAGTAAACAAATCGTCCATCTAAGCTCTCTAAATCCCAACGTTTTAAATGGAAGTTCAAGTAATTCCATGAGGTAATCTTATCTGTAATATCTTGGCCATTTAAAAAAAAAGCAACACGCCAGATAACCCTACTATTATTAGGCTCATCACTACCTGTACACTTAACAACGAAAGATCCGTTTCTTGTAATTTTTTCTTTAAACATACATTCCTTACTTAATTCTACCAGCAGGTACAGACGAAGTGCGTAATGATTAATCTGTACCTCGATAAGTTTGATTAAGCGCCTTAATCAGACAAGCATATTTTATTTTTATCTAAGTCTCTAATGTAAGCAGAAAAACGCGGTCCTCGTTGACCTGGCTCGCCTTCACAGGTACCACCCAATTCAAGCGCCTTTATATAAAGTTTTTTGACTTCTTCAGCAGACCCAACGCTAAAACCCACCATGGTGCCATTGCCATTGGTCGCGGGCTGTTCATCAAAGGGGATGGCGACTGAAAATGCAAAATCCTCACCCACCCAGTAAGTCATTCTTTCTGTCGGTATAATTCTCTCAAGTCCTGTCCCTGCAAACAGTGAATCATAAAACTCAATGGCGGCTTCCATGTTGTTTGTACCCACAACAAAATAATTCATTTTCATCGTTCAATCTTTCCTGCTGAATAAAAGACTGATTATATCTTCACCCTCCTGACAATGTGTGTCAGGAGCTAGCAGCGCGAAGTTCATTGACTTGTGATGTGTGAACAGTACGGACGAGGGTTACTTTATAAATGCTATAACAATTTTTTCTACAACATTGCCTGCCAGAACATGTCATATGAGTAGTCAGAGAGGCCTTCTAAAATATGAAAAAACTTTTTTGGCTGCGTATCGCAATAAAACGGCGAAAAAACCTCTGAAAAAAATGAGCTAATCAGAGGTGGGTTAAAACAAAAAATATTTGGGTCTCGCAGAAATTATCTGATAGCTTTTCTACGGTTTCTGTTGAAAAAATGAGTTTACCGTACGATTAAATCCCTCTCTTCGATGTTCCTTCAGCCTAACAATTTCTTCTAAATCGATTCCGATAAATTTATTTTTTCTTTCATTCAGTAAGTCTTGAAAAAACGACCTTTCAAACTCCGGATGTCCCTGCACCGTTAAGACCTGATCATCCAAACACGTCATATAATTAGGGCAAAAATCATTCCCTGCAATAATTTCAAAGCCATCCGCCGGTTTAATAACTTGATCCTGATGCATTGAAAAAATTGAGACGTCTTCCCCTTCTTTAAAGCTATGAAAGTTTTTATGAAATTCAACGGGGTAGGCTCCAAGTCCCCAACCATCAGCTGAACGCTGGACACTTCCTCCTAGAGAGTGATGTATAAGTTGATGGCCAAAACAAATACCGACTATTTTCTTACCGACATGAAATGCTTTTCTTATAAATGAAGAAATCAGCTCTATCCAATAGAACCCATCATTAACACCAGCAGGACATCCCCCAGCTGATCAAATCCGAATTGATCTTTCAAACAGTCGGCATAACAGCCATAAGTAGGCACTAGTGATAAAGGGGTTTCACCGCATAGCAGTATTCCAATTTTCATTTAAACCTTAACCCTTTAGACGTTTTTAAAATCGATATTCTCCAGCCTATGGCTGGAGAATATGGCAATTTCTTACAGAGAATTTTTTGTTTGGGTGCTCAAATAACAAACTGGAATAGAACCCCACCCGTAACAGCCGTTATGACAACGATAGAAACAAAGGCGACAACTGCTTTTGGTTTTAACACAGAAGAAACCAAGGCTATTTCAGGCAGGCTTGCTCCTGTACCGCCAATAATCAGTGCCATTGCAGGACCTAAACCCATACCTTTTAAAATCAAAACATTCAGTAATGGAATAGCCATCTCAATACGTAGGTACAAAGGTACGCCAATCACCGCAGCTATCAGGATAGACATAAAGTTATCTCCACCCACATATTTTTCCACCAGCTCAGAGGGTAAATAAGCAGCAGAAATACCGCTGATCAATGCGCCAAGCAAGACATAAGGTATGATCTTTTTAAACAACGCCAATGCAAAACGAAGCGCATTTTTTACCTTGGATGGCTGAACATCCGTGAATGTCATAGTCGCTGCCGAATCACACCCTACATTGATACTTCCACAGGAATCTTCCACCTGCTCTGTCCCACTGCATTGATTACTTACTGGCGCTGAGGCGCTACAAGCGGAGGGTGCTGCTGCACTGCAGCTGGCTGTTTTTTTATCATTATCGAGTTCATCGCCACGCTTAATTTCATTTCTCCATGGGGTTTTAGTAATCAACCAGCCGCCTACTACCGCTGCAAAAAAGGTAATCGCAAGATAGAAGGCTGTGACTTTTAAACCAAATGCGGTGTACACCATCGCCAAAACAATAAAGTTGCATAAAGGCGCAGAGATTAAAAAGCTCAGTACCGTCCCCAAAGAAACGCCCATCGTCGCCATTCCCATAGAAACCGGTACAACCGATGCGCTACAAAACGGCGTTAACATCCCGATTCCGGCACCCAGTAACGGCCCCCATTTCTCATGTTTTGTGAGTTTCTTCTGCAACTTATCTTGTGGAATATATTCCCGCATTAAGCCCGTCAAAATTGATACTGCTGCAATAACTAAAACAAGTGCTCCTCCTACATGGATAAACTCATCGAGTGCTATTGATAATTTTTCCGCGTCCAACGTACCACCTCATATTCAAGTAAATTTCAATCCTTTTTCAAAATATACATAAAAGCACTTTTGTGCAAGTATTATGGTTTATTTAATTTAAAACACAGATTTACCACTGAAAAATATTGCATTTAAAATCATAAAATCGCTATCATGCATTTGTTTTTCTTTCAAAAGAAAAGGAGACGGCAGTAAAATGGGAGCATTAATCCAGAAAATTTCGCAATGGTGTGCGTACTCTCATCTTGTAAAACTGGGAAGAAATATAATTTACAGAAGGGATGTATCAGATCTGGTAACTAAGGGACGAAATATCATGCTACTCGGCATATTTTGTCCCTTTTTTTGGGTTGCCCTCTTTATCGGGAGTGACAAAGCAACCTTGATATTTCACGCCGCGCATTCAAGTATCGTCTTCTTGGCGGGAGCCGTTATAATGGCAGTCGGATTAAACAAGAGCCGAAACTGATTACCGATGGAAGATAAATATATTGATGCGCTGAAGGCGCTTTCTGACCCTAACCGACTGCGTTTGTTTTGGCTGTTAGTCCATGTTGATCAGAGGATTAACGTTGCAGAAGCGATGGATGTGATTCAGGACACCCAATACAACGTTTCACGTAATTTGAAGATGTTATTTAAGGCAGGCCTGCTCACCCAGAAGAAACAAGGCAAGTGGGTATATTACACCTTGGCGGAACAAACCCTTCCCCACTGCCTAGCATTGGTCGACTCTGTCCGGAAGCTTCCAAAAGAAGATTTCACCGATGTTTCTGGTCGCTGCCTTATTCGTATGTCTATGCGTGTCGAAGGGCAGTGTGTCGTCGGAGCAAATAGCGATGCCTGGCAAAATGCATTAAAAGAGAATCGTCACTTTTTTGATCCCGACAGCTAATACAGTACCTATGGTATGGAGCTCATCGTGCTATATCATAGGTGTTTAGCGTAAATTTAAGCATTCTTTTATAAGGCTGATAACTAAGCTGAGATAACCAAATAAAAGTTCAGCACATGCTCTCTTTTCTCATTGGTTTATATAGTCTATTTTGAATGTTCGGCATCACTCTTAAAGGGGGGCATACCACTTTTGCACAGCGACTCCGCCCCTAACGGCTGGCTAACGCTACCACCATCAGAAACCTGCTTATAAATTGTATAGGGTAAAACCACAGTATCGACTATGGCACTGAAAGGTAAATCCCAAAATGCTATTGCACCACCCTGACCAGGCTCATCACTACGAAGAATACACATATCCAATGAGATGCCACTATAAATCCTGTGAACTGTACAATCTTTTGGACACATATCAGGGCTAGATAATTCCTTATCGAAGTCTGAACCCAGAGTGTAAATGCTGCTACACCCCGATAGCACTGAAGTTAAAATTATAAGTATAAATATGTTCTTCACATTTACTCCCTTAAACATAAGAATCAAAATCATATCGCCTCTCTGTTAATCTTCACTCAAACATATAGGACAAATCACGGTCATAATCATATGAAATCCACACCAAGTCACCCTTATTAAATCCTAATGCGACTGCAAACAAAGGATCGTATATCATAACCTTTTCTGAATAATTGTCTTTATAGCTTTTCTGAATAGCATAATCCGCCTTGCCAATAATTTTTTCTACCACTTCGACTTTGGTGCCAATCTCGATATCATTAATATCCGCAAGTAGCCCCAAATACTTTTGATACCGTTCTTTTATAGCCTCCACTTCTTTCTCATTTATAGCTTCCAATCTTTTCTTTTTAGTGATACCCCCAACCCCTTCCTTACCAAGCATGTATAAATACGAAGCACCAGAAATGGCAAAGAGTGGTGGATATAGAAAACCATAGTAGATTCCAGACTCTATCAAAAGTGCCACACCTCCTTCAGATATATCTGTAGTGTCTGTGGATTCAGCTTTAGAGTTAGCAAGACGATAGGAATGCATATACTCACTTTTATAGTCAATTCTCCCTAATGCCCTAAAGTCGTATGTTTTGACATTTATTTTGTTAGCTATAAGTTGCTCTACAATTTCAGATGCTGACATTGCATTTGGCAGAGATGAATAAGTAGTACCAAATACATTTTTCCAAACATCAACAGCCGTTTCGCTGGGGACGATACTTACTAGCTCACCGTCCTTATATAAAAAACAATAGGCATTTTTAAACTTATGAAATTCATAAATATAAACCCTGTACTTCGAACTGCCAGCTCTAAAGCGGAAAAGCAACTTTGGTTTAGTTGAAATCAATTTATCAACATTATCTGGTCGTAAACCATAGTTTATAAATTTGAACTCATTTTCATCTTTTAAACCTACCTTCTCATCAGAGAGAGGGATTTGCCGAGCCTTTTGCGTGCTGCAACCACATATCGATAAAACAAAACAAACAAGAGCAACACTAAACATCTTCATCACATCACCATCACATTATCAAATAGCATGAAAATCAAAATATCATATATACCAAATCCCCCACGTGGACATCTCATTAGGTATATAGTAAATGTTTATTTAGGAAAGAAAGTCTGAAAGGTATTGCGTTTCTCTTCCTTGAAAACGAGCATACTAGCTATATTTGATCAACATAAATACTCAAATACAACCTCTCTATGACAAATCACCACGCGTCTTATTAACTGCTGTCTGAAGGGTGCTTTTTAAAATAATCTTCGATTCCATCAATAATGAAATCTTTAATCCTTGGATGTAGGTCTCCTTGGCTGTCTTGGATTAGCGCGATCAATGCGGCTGGATTCAATGCCCCATCTGCAACGAGAAGAGGGCTACCAGGATATTTACCTGCCGGAGTGCTTTCATCGACCCCTAAGTGGGAATAACCTTTATCCCTACTCCATATCAGTGCTTTCTCTGCCCGTTGTTTGTTGTAGCTGAGTTGATAACCAATAATTTGATCTTCTTCATCAAACCATACAAATAGATCCATGGCTAAGCTTGTGAACCAGCGCTTTTTAGGCTCATTTAATCTTTGCTTTGTCCCTGCTATTTCTCGCAGCATAGAGGCCTCCTCATGCGATTACTTCACTGTATTAGAAAGAATGATATAGCGCCAAAATAGACAAGACCATAAGTAAACTGGATTTCTGATACTCTTCTCGCTACAGGATGCTGTATATAAAAATATGTTCTGATAGTCATGGTCAGCTCAGCCAGAACAAGCTAAATCAAAAAAGCTAAATCAAAAAAGTTAAATCAAAAAAGTTAAATCGAGGGGAAATTATGGATTGGATTCAGGTATACAGTGCTGCTGATTCTCTGGAAGCTCATAGCTTAAAAGGATTGCTGGAGACCTCTGGCATTGAGGTGCGATTAAAAGGCGAGAGTTTGTATTCCGGCATGGGAGAATTGCCCGCAAGTGTATTAGAGGTGACCTTGTGGGTGGAGGATGTCCAGCAAGGTAAAGCAACTCAGCTATTAGACGAGTATGAAAATAACAATACTCATCTTTGGTATTGTTCAGGTTGTGGGGAACTGAATGAAAGTAACTTTGAAATCTGCTGGCAGTGTCAGAAAGAGAAGGCTCAGACTTAGCCCTCTCTCGCTAGCACAAAGAGTATTAAACACTTTCTTCAACCGATGCTGATTTTCTGCGTTTATCTAAATAACTTGCCACCTGATGAGACATCTCTCTGGCGGTTTTACCCACACCATAAATCGTCGCGGAAGCAAACCCCGTCCAATCTCCTAGCCCTATCAGCCAGAGACCATCAATATCAAGGGCTCTGGTTTCTTCGGTTCTAACCCGGCCATCCCTGACAATACCTAATGGTTCTAACATCTTGAGCTTGGATTTAAAGCCTGTCGCCCAGATGATGGTATCAAAATCCTGCTGGCTACCATCTCCCCAAACAACGCCTTTTTCTTGAATGGTGAAATCAGCAATTCGAGATTTTAGCAGACCTTTATCTCTTGCCTTACGTACGGACTCAACCATAACAATATTGGCCAGATTCACTTTAGGCTCTGTCCCTTGTTCCGCTTTTGAGTTTTCTTTTTGCTTAGTATTGATATCTGAGCCTTGCTCTACAGCAGCGCCTGCATTCTTTATTGCTAGGAATTTCTGGGTCGCCCCAGCAAAAAGATAACGCCCATCAAGATGATCTGGCAGGTATTCTGGAAGATGATTTGATGTCCAGGTCACCTGAGCCACTTCAGCCAGCTCAGAGAATATTTGAGCTCCGGTATTACCTGCACCCACCACCAATACTTTTTTATCGATAAAGGATTCGATACCTTCATAAGCAACTGAATGCAGCTGTTCTCCCTGAAAGCGTTCACCCCCCGGGTAAAGAGGGATTCTCGCACCACTAGCAGTGCCTGTTGCCATCACTATCGCTTGTGCATATAGATTGCCCTGATTTGTTTCTAACTGAAATACACCACTTTCCGAATTGCGATAGATTGCTAATACGGTAGTCTGACGCTGGACAGGAAAGCCATAACGGCTTTCATACTGGGTCAGATAGTCAATAAACTCATGTTTCGTAGGGTACTCTTGTTCCGTTTTAGGCATAGCCCAACCGGACAGGGAGCTGTATTCCGAGGGAGAAAATAATCGGAGCGATGACCAAGTATTATGCCAGCTCCCACCGGGAGCTTTGTTAGCATCCAGCACCAGATAGTCGATCTTTTTACGACGTAAAAAGTATGCAGCAGATAACCCAGCCTGACCACCACCGACAATAATCACAGGATAGATCTTGCTCATGATGCCTCCGAGAAATTAATAATTTATGCAAATAAATAGGAGTAAAGGAAACCAGCACTGATCGCCATACCCAGAATCACTACAAGAAAAGCGGCGATCATTTGAGTTTTAAAGATGGCTCTCAGAAGAATAACCTCGGTTAAACTCGCACCAGCACTGCCAATAATCAATGCCATAACAGAACCCAGCGCCATGCCTTTTTTCACCAAAGCCGCACTTAATGGAATAACCGCTTCCGCACGGATATAGAGTGGAATACCGATAACCGCCGCTACAGGAATGGCGTACCAATAACCCTCACCAGCATATTCAGCGATCAAGTCTGTGGGAATAAAACCATAAATAAAAGAGCCCAGAGTAATACCGATCAGCAAATAGGGCAGTACTTGTTTAAAGTCTTTCCAGGTGGACAACCAGATCCGCATCCAACGATTAGGCTCTACAGCTTTTGCTGCAGAATCACCGCAAGTACCGCTCTTAGAACTAGCGCTGCAATCGCTTTCTTTTTTAACGGATTCACCACAAGCACTTGTACCACAATCTGTACTGCTGATGCTTGAACTTGAGCTAGCACCACAACCGCCGCCTACTGCAACGTCTTGATAAGCTTCTTCTCGTACATAACGTTCAAAGCCTAACTTCTCCAGTACATAGCCTGCAGTAACGGATACAGCCATGGCCACAGCAAAATAAAAGGCAGCGACATCTAAGCCAAAGGTCACTACAAATAGGCCAATAATCACAGGGTTAAGCAGAGGACTGGAAAACAGAAAGACCATCATAGGGCCAAAACCCGCTCTTGCTCGTAACAAACCTTTCAAAAAAGGAATGGTTGAGCAGGAACAGAAAGGAGTGATAGCCCCCAACAAGGCCGCAATCACATACCCCTTACCCTGTCGTGAACTGAGTATGGACTGGATCTTTTCCGGAGTAATAAACTCCTGCAGCACACCCACGAGGTAGCTGATGGCTAAAAACAGAATAATCAGTTCTGTCGCCAGAAAGGCGAACATGCCCAAGGTTTCTTCTAACATGGTTAATAGTTCAGGGCTCATAGGGGACTCCAATATCTTTAATACAAACCTAATATTTCTAGAATTATAGAAACATAGAAAATCACGTCAAGAGAAATATTTCCATAATATTGGAAATATAAAATAAAGATTTATTTTTCAATAAGTTAATATCAGCGATAAATTTTTCTGCTATAAGGGAAAAGGGCAAATAGAGATAATGAATCTAAAAGGCACGCAGGAAGGTGAATCTGGCACGGAAGGATTTACACCTCGCTTACCGAGCCATCTACTATCTTATGGCTAAGAACTCGTCGCTAATAAAAAGAAAAAGGATGTACTTAATGAACCTCAAACGATCAAGCCAATTGGTAGCCTCGGCGCTATTTTCGGTGTTATTACCCCTTAATTTACAAGCCGCACAAACCACGGATGCGGTATCACCGGAAGCGGCCAGTGGTTTTACCGCTAAGTCCAGCGTTACCGCAAAGAACTATATGGTGGCAGCTGCAAATCCATTAGCGGTTAAAGCCGGTTACGATGTACTAAAAGCCGGTGGCAGTGCCATTGATGCCATGGTGGCCGTGCAGGCTATGTTAGGTCTGGTTGAACCGCAATCTTCTGGTTTGGGTGGTGGTGCCTTTATGGTCTATTACGATGCCCAGAGCCAAAAACTCACCACCTTTGATGGCCGTGAAACCGCCCCCATGGCCGCTACTCCCGATCTATTTCAGGATAAAAACGGTAAACCGCTGAAATTTTATGATGCCGTCGTCGGTGGCCGTTCTGTCGGTACACCCGGCACAGTAAAACTGATGGCAGATCTACATGCCCGCTACGGTAACCAGAACTGGGCTAATCTGCTGAAACCGGCACAAACATTGGCCCAGCAGGGTTTTAAGGTCTCCGATCGTTTGGCCGGAGCCATTGAAAATGACAAAAAGCGCCTAAGTCGTTACCCAGATACTCGTGAGTATTTCTTTACTTCTGACGGCCAACCCTTGGCAGAAGGGACATTACTGAAAAACCCAGAATACGCAGAAACTCTGGCTATTCTGGCAAAAGATGGGGCATCGGCATTTTATGAAGGACGCATTGGACGGGATATCGTCAACAAGATCCAAAACATCAGTGATAACCCCGGTCTACTAAGCCGTCAGGATCTGTCGAACTATCGCGTTAAAGAACGCAGTACTACCTGTGCGCCTTATCGTCAATATGATATCTGCGGAATGGGGCCACCCAGTTCTGGTGCTCTGACTGTCGGCCAGATTCTGGGTATCTCTAGCCACTTTGATCTGAAAAAAATGGGTGCTAAAAGCGATCAAGCCTGGCAGATTATTGGTGATGCTTCTCGATTAGCGTTTGCTGATCGTGGCCGTTATATGGCGGACAGTGATTTTGTACCTATGCCGGAAGGTCTGCTAGATCCTAGTTATTTGGCAGAAAGAGCCAAACTGATTACACCGGGTAAAGCACTGGAATCTGTCAGTGCCGGTGAACCCCGTTGGCAGCAAGCCATGGCCTTGGCCGATGACGAATCCATCGAACTGCCTTCCACTACGCATCTGGTGATTGCCGATAAAGCAGGCAATATCGTTTCCATGACCAGCACCATCGAAAACGGCTTTGGTTCTCGGGTGATGAGTAATGGCTTTCTGCTGAATAACGAACTCACCGACTTTTCCTTTTCCAGCCATAAAAACGGTTATCCTATTGCCAACCGTTTAGAGCCGGGTAAACGCCCTCGCTCCTCTATGGCACCAACCATTGTCATGAAAGATGGCCAACCTTATATGGCGGTAGGCTCACCCGGCGGCTCTCGTATTATTGGTTATGTCGCCTCCACCTTGATTGCTCATCTGGACTGGGGAATGCCCATTCAGAAGGCTATCGATATGCCTCATCTGATCAACCGCTTTGGCACTTACGATCTGGAAAAAGGCACCCGTGCAGAACAGTTTAAAGCGCCACTGGAAAAGATGGGCTTTAAGGTGAACGTTAGGGATCTCAACTCAGGACTACATGCGATTCAGTTTAAAGACGGTAAGTTAATTGGCGGTGCCGATCCACGTCGTGAAGGAGTTGCCATGGGGGATTGAGTCCGAGCTTAATACTTTGTCTCAGTGCTTAAAGCCTCAGAACGATTGATCTATCATTCTGAGGCTTTAAATAACCAGTACTATATTCCTTAACACAAGTTATTCGATATACCATCAACCTAAGGTCAGAGAATGCGGCAGTTTGGTAAAGAAACGTTTGTTTAGGTGTTTACCCGCAAATAATCGCTTTGGTTTCGATATATTCATGCATGGCTTCCGTACCCCATTCCCGCCCATTACCGGATTGTTTAACGCCACCAAAGGGTGCCTGAAGGTTAAAATAACTACCCTGAATATAACATTGACCCGCTTTTAGTCGACGGGCAATAGCAATAGCGCCTGCTTTATCTTTTGCATATACTCCAGAGGATAAGCCATAAACGGAATCATTAGCCAATTCTACGGCTTGATCGATATCCTCATAAGCTAATAAACATAATACCGGGCCAAAGATCTCTTCTCGGGCAATAGCCATATTCTGAGTGACATCAGCAAAAATCGTCGGTTGTACGTAAGCACCACGCTCAAGACCCTCTGGCATAGCCATGCCACCGCTGACCAAACGAGCCCCTTCATTAAGGCCTTTTTGGATATATTCCAATACGGTTTGCTGCTGGCGCCTGGAGGCCAAAGGCCCCATCGTTGTACTGTCTTGCAGTGGGTCTCCGACCACCTGCTCCTGAACAACCTCTTGTGCAACTTTTACCGCTTCATCGTAACGGTTTTTAGGCAGATACATGCGTGTCAGGGCATTACAGGTTTGACCGGTATTACCCATGACATCTTCCACACCATAACGTACTGCTGCAGCCAGATCAGAATCTTCGGTGACAATCAGTGCCGACTTGCCGCCCAGTTCCTGACAGACACGTTTGACGCTTGGGGCTGCGGCTGTTGCAACCTGAATCCCTGCTGCGGTTGATCCTGTAAAGGACACCATATCCACAATAGGGTGACTGCTCAATACCGGGCCAATCTCTCGCCCAGAGCCAAATACCAGATTAAAGACACCGGCTGGTAAGCCTACGGTATGACAGATCTCAGCCATAACCAAGTCTGGCAGCGGCGTTTGCTCCGCTGGTTTTTCAACCACAGTGCATCCCGCCGCTAATGCCGGGGCCAGCTTACCCACCAGTTGATGCAAAGGATAGTTCCATGGGTTGATAAAAGTACAAACACCTACGGCTTCTTTCAGTACCAGCACATCGCCGCGTTCTTCGACCTCATCCATCTTGCCTGCCAATTCTGCGTAATAACGCATACCCTCAATAGCCGCATCCACATGGAATTCGCCCGTCATATGACGAGGACAGCCCATGGTCATCACATGAGCATCCACCAAATCCTGATAGCGATCTTGCATCTCATCAGCAATGGCATTCATCCAACGGGCTCGCTCTTCACTGGATGTCGATGACCAGGTTGGAAAAGCAGCTTTTGCGGCAAACAGTGCCTGTTCAACATCTTCCCCATCGGCCTTAATGACTTTGGCACAAGTCTCTTCCGTTGCCGGATTCAGGACTTCGATATATTCACTTGCTTGAATCGGTGTTTGCCAGGTGCCATTAATATATAGCTTGTCGATGATGGTCATAATTTTCTTCCGCTTTGAATACTAGGAATCGTTTACTCAGTCCATCAGACTGAACCTTAAGCTTTTCTGCTTATATCTGGTGTTGTTATCTGGTGCTTATATCTGGCATTTATATTTGATACCTATGCCATAGCATCTCTATTAAGAGCTCTCTTGAGCAAACCTTCTAACTGGGTTGAATTCGATAACGCTCAATAACACCTTCATTCAATTCAATGCCTAAACCCGGTCGATCCGGTACGTGTAACTGGCCGTTATCAAATAAAATAGGATTGCTGACTAACTCGGTAAATAAAGGACTTTTGCTCTGAGAGTATTCCATCAAGGTACCCCGTTCACAGGCCGCTAAAAAGTGTACCGAAGCCGCCAGTAATATACCGGTACTGAAGCCATGGGGCACCAGCTCGGTACTGTACAGCTGGGCCAGATTATAAATACGCTTTATCTCGGTAATTCCGCCACAGCGGGTAATATCCGGCTGCACAACATCCACCCTAGCAGTCTCCAGAAATGGCTTAAACTCCCATTGAGTGGTGAGTGATTCGCCACCGGCAAGACGGATCTGGTATTGAGAAAGTTGTTCACTTAATAGCCCGTAACCCAGTAAATCATCCGCAAGGATAGGCTCCTCAATCCAGTTCAGATTAAACTCAACCAAACGTTTTGCCATCATTACCGTGTGAGAACGAGTACGCCACTTACCTGCCAGATCTATCTGTAGCTGGATCTGATCACCTACGGCCTCTCGTACAGCTTTTACTATGGCGACATCGGTATCAGGATCATCGCCAAAAACACCACCACCAAATTTAATACTCTGATAACCATCCGCGACCAAATCTGCAGCTATACTCCCATTATCCTCAGGGTTCGCCACAGGGATAAAGGTGCCATAGGCTTTAATCTGACGACGGTACCGGCCACCCAATAAGGTATGCAAAGGCTCCTGATAATATTGTCCGGCAATATCCCATAGAGCGA
Source organism: Oceanospirillum sp. (assembly GCA_047518265.1). Classification (GTDB taxonomy): domain Bacteria; phylum Pseudomonadota; class Gammaproteobacteria; order Pseudomonadales; family Halomonadaceae; genus Oceanospirillum. Next base: position 5,269 of record JAKZRG010000013.1, on the reverse strand, counting down.
TATCGATAGCACTTAAGGCATGAATCCCCGCGCCCCGGCGTCCCATATAATTGCTAGCCCAATACATTTTCTGCCATAAGCGCTCTATCTCTAATGGGTTTTCACCGATTAATAGGCTTTTTAGGCCTTGGCAGTAAAAATTAGACATAGGCGCTTCAATACAAGCAGCTACTACTTGCGGCGAACTGTCGGCTTCACCGACACCAACAATGCCTTGATCCGTAAAGACCTTAACCAGTACCGCATCTTCTCCCCATTCACAATCAACATCCAAGGGAGGCACCCGTAAATGGATAACTTCGATATCCGTAATTTTTACCGATCTTTTCATCAGCGATTACCTCAACAAGCATTCTGCAAACAGATCCTAAAAAGGGGCAGCAGGACAACCTAAGCATTGTGCCCCACCACCCCAGTAACGCTGGACTAACTGCCTATCAATTCAGGCTCCGGTGACCTGTTATTCGGTCGAACAGGATCTGCATAATCCGATTCATCTTCCATTAGCAGGGAATCATCCTGAGCCGCAGCAGCATAAGCCGGAGTGGGTGTAGGCCCTCCAAATAGATCGGCATTAAACGAACGTGTTGCCGGGCGAGCCTCTGCGGTATAACGGGAGATCATCAACCACAAACTAAACATGGCACCCAGTACAATTAATAGACTTGGTAACATACCCAGATTAGCTAGAATCTTTACGCCCTTGATACCGGCAAAGGAGGTCATGGACCAGGCAGTAAACCCGATCACACTGGCGATCATAATCTTTAGCCACATACTGGTTTTGGAGGTAGATTCCATGGTTTCGTTTTCTTCACTGTCATCGCTTTCTAGGCATACCGCGGCAATAGCTTCGGTACTGGAATCCGCTGCGGTCACAAAGGAAACAAAAGAGATAACAATAAAGGCTAGGGTGATCACATTACTTAATGGCAGTTGATCAAAGATGTAATAGATAATGCTCTCTACACCATTTTCATCCAGAGTCTGTTTGACCGCACCGCCAGATACTTCATCAAAGTAGATAGACATGCCGCCAAAAATAGTCATCCAGAAGATGGAGAACAGAGACGGGAAGACCATTACCGTCAGAATAAACTGACGTACCGTATAACCCCGAGAGATATGGCCCAGGAATAGAGCCGTTACCGGTGCCCAGGTCAGCCATTGGGCCCAGTAGAAGTTAGTCCACCATTTAGGCCAGTCATCATCACCCAGTTGACCGGTGAAGAAACTTTTCTGGAAGAAATTTGCGGTGAAATCACCAAAGCCGTCCACACCTGCTGAAGCAGAGAATGCCGTGGGGCCAAACACCATAACAAAGACCAGTAAACCGACAAAAAACTTCATATTCAGATCTGACAGAATACGAATACCTTTTAGTAGACCACTGACCGCAGAGGCCACTACCGTTGCGATAATAAGGGCCGCAATAATCGCTAATACAAAAGGTGACGTGCCGACGCCAATAAACTTATTCACTCCTCCGGCCAGAGATAACAGGCCCTGTCCCAGGCCAGAAGCCATCCCGGTAATCAGTGAGAATAAGGCGATGGCATCAATCAATTGTCCCCAACGGCCCTGAGCAAAACGTCCTAACAGAGGGGATAAAAAACCACCAATGGATTTGTCTTTTCTCAGATTATAAAAGGATAAAGCAAAGGCCAGAGCGGGAATGGTATAGATAGCATAAGGCGTGAAAGACCAATGCAGATACAGCGTCGAGAAAGCAAACTTACGGGCTGCATCGGTATTAGGTTCAATACCTAAAGACTCTGGTGGTGCATAAACATGGTAAATAGGTTCTGCGGTTGACCAAAATAGTAATCCGATGGCAACCGTAGTACACAGAGTGATGGAAAACCAATTTAGCTTGGACAATATGGGTTTGGCATTCTCTCCGCCGATACGTACATGACCTATCGGTGCAAAATAAGCCACTACGCAGGTCAGTACAAATAACACAGAGCTGATACTGAGCAACCAGCCAAATTCATCGATTACCCAGTTATTCATCTGAAGAATCACCGCTTGAGAGGCTTCTTCATTAATCAGATTGGCAGCAATGCCGACAAACAAAATACTAAAGGGTAAAACAATCGGTATTTTTCTTATTCTATGCATAATCCTGTCTCTTTTATTGTTGTTGCGTGCAATAGCCTGAAGGCTTTACAGGGCTAGGACTGATAGGCTTGAATTCAAGTAATAGGTGCAATCTGCAATTGCTATTTTTCTAAGTATTGAGATCCTTAAAGCTTGAAATTCTTAAAATTTAAGAGCTATAACGGTTTGAGAATCTTTTAAAGGTTAGGAACATTTAAAACTTGAGCTTGGTTAGGGGTCATAAAGCAACCGCAAATCGAAGCACTCGCCCTCCTCGATTTGCTATGCATTTTAATCTTGCGCTTCAAATCACCCGGTCAGACAACGTCTGAATCAAGTAAAAACCTTAAGCCGCACGCCCTGGAACCACGACCTCTGCGCCACGCTCTTCCGGCTCGTCATCAACCATTTCACCCGGGAAGTCTTTGCCCAGTACACGCAAGTCGCAGGCTTCTTCCAAACGCTGAATAATATTTGGAGAGTATTCACGTGGGCCGTAACGATCCTGTCCGTCTTTGAAGATATTCAACAGTACAGGGGAGATCTCCAGAGGTACGCCGTTACGCTGACCCAGTTCATCAAACAGGCCAACATCCTTAACCACCAGATCCATGGTAAAGCTGATGTCACGGCTACCGTTCAGAATCACCTGAGACTCTGTTTCATGCACAAAGGAGTTACCGGAAGAAGCCTTGATAGCTTCGTAGGTGACGTTCATATCCATACCCAGCTTTTTCGCCACAACAAACGCTTCAGCCAAGGCACCCAGGTGTACGGTACACAGATAGTTGGTCACTACTTTTAGAATGGAAGCGGAACCTAGATCACCGGTATGCAAGATACGGCGACCCATGGTAGTCAGTACTGGCAAGGCTTGTTCAAATGCCGCTCGCTCACAACCGGCAAAGATAGAGATATTACCTGTGGCAGCACGGTGACAACCGCCGGATACCGGACAATCGATTGGCTGAGCGCCTGTTTCAGAGACCAAAGCACCAATACGTTTTACTTCGGATTCATCCGTGGTGCTCATCTCCATCCAAACCATACCGTCTGACAAACCGGCGATCACACCGTCTTCCGCTTCCATCACCTGAGAGCAAGCCGCAGGAGAAGGCAGACAAGTGATGATGATATCGACTTTTTCCGCTAGTTCTTTTGGTGAATCCGCGCTGGAAGCACCACGAGAGACAAAGTCGTTTACCAGATCATCATCCAGATCACGTACCGTTAAATCAAAGCCATTACGCAGTAAACTACCCGCCAGTTTGCCACCAACATTGCCCAAGCCAATGAAACCAATCTTCATAATTTATCCTTCTTAAGCGCTAGAACATAAGCTTCTCTACCGAGAAATATGAAAGCTTTGTTTAGCTGCGTATTTACTGAAAGTGTTTGAGTGCAGCCTGTTGTCTAAGGCTAAATGCAGAATAAGAAGGAGAAGATTGAACAACAATTGAATTAATCCTAACTGCCTTTTAAATAAAATTTAAAAGGCAGTTAAGTAGCTGTTTTTAAGGGAATAAAAATTAGACCTCGGTATTTAGCCAAGTCAAAAAAGACTGAATTTGTTCTAACTTAGGACTATCTTTCGGATAAATAACGCCCCAATCACCCAGGGCACAACGCTGAGTGAAGGGCTGAACCAGACTGCCTTTCTCCAATTCACGTTGCGCAAAAGGTCCGTTGACCAGAGACACACCTTCTCCGTTTAACGCCATTTCCAGAGAGATAGCCAAGGTATCCACTGTAATTGCCGGATTCAGATTCTCAGAATAAACACCGACGGAATCCAACCACATCTCCCAGTGCTGCCCCTCAGTATGGATCGATAACAGGGGCAGTTTTAACAGATCCTCTGGTTTTGGAGATGGGCCAAGCTGCTCCAACAATTCTGGCGTACAAACCGGTATCAGCTCATAAGAAAATAGTGGTTGCCAGCAATACTTATCCTCAGGTGGACTATCTAAGAAGATAAACCCCAGGTCCGAGTGTTCATGATCAAACTCCCAGCCCGTACTGCTATCAAGCTTAATTTGAATATCAGGATACAGACGCTGAAAACCACTGAGTTTAGGCCCAAGCCAGCGGATGGCTGCGGTAATATAGGCCTGAATTTTTAATGGATCTGGCTTATTCTCCGACTGGTGTAATGCATCCACACCACTCTTCACTGCTGTTAATGCCTCCAATACAAACGGATAAAACGTCTTCCCTGCCTCCGTCAGAATTAGCTTACGTCCTTCCCGTTCAAACAGGTCAATGCCCAAGCTCTGCTCCAAAGACTGTATTTGATGGGTAATAGCAGGAGGCGTGACATGCAGCTCCTCCGCTGCACGACTGGCATTATTTAGACGTGCCGTCGCCTCAAATCCTTTGAGATATTTAAGCGACGGTAACTGATTGAAGTGATTATTGGCCATAGTACGCATCCTGAACGACTGGGATCGATTCTTATTTTTGACAGCAGAGCTTAAACAGAATCAGACTAGGGTCGCAAGATGTAACCACGTAAATAGCGGGTTTCTCATAGCGACTAAAGGCTCTTCTATAATGTTTGATTTTCCCAAACATACATTCCACACCATGACGCTCTTTATATAACCACCAATCACATTTTCTGGGCTCTCTACGGTTTGCTTTGGGAGGAATAACAACACCAATCCCCCTTTCTTTCAACCACGCAATGAGATCATCCACACCATAGCCTTTGTCGGCTAAAAGAGCTTTAGTATAGATCTTCCATCAAGGGTATCGCTTGAGTGATATCGGAAACCTGCCAGCCTGTCAGTATAAAACCCAAACCACCTGTGAGCGCATGCACTTTACAACTAAAGCCCTCTTTCTTCAGGTAAGTGAATTCTTGATAGAGCTGGCTGATGCCCTACAAATCCAAGTGAAGCAATTTAAAACATAGATCAATAGCGGTACAAAAACTTTCCATCAGTAAAGCGCCGTGATTCACAGCCATTGGTCGGAAAGTATCGGACGGTTAAAGTACTGACTTCCTAAGCATCCGGTGAATTACTGGACAGTGCGAAGTTCTCAGCAATAACGGTATAACTTGACGCCTCTCAAGTTTATGGTCTGGACTTAAATTCACCACAAACAAAGTCAAGCCAAAAACCGAGAGGCGACTATGAAATTATGGTGGGAATGGTTTGCA
>JAKZRG010000012.1:0-32605 GCA_047518265.1 Oceanospirillum sp. | reverse complement strand
TGGAAAGCTGGAAAGCTGGAAAGCTGGAAAGCTGGAAAGCTGGAAAGCTGGAAAGCTGGAAAGCTGGAAAGCTGGAAAGCTGGAAAGCTGGAAAGCTGGAAAGCTGGAAAGCTGGAAACAGTTTAATAAAAAAGAATGCCGCAAAGGATTTATCTAATGCGGTATTTTTTTGCCTAAAGGAAAGAGATTGATCAAAGAGAGAGCGTCTAAAAGAAGAGATAGAGAGAAAGAAAATTCAGGCGAAAAAAAACCGGCCATAGAGGCCGGTTTTTGTCGAGTAATTGCTTACTCGTCGTCTGCTTCTACAGCAGGACGATCTACCAGTTCAACATACGCCATAGGCGCGTTGTCACCAGCACGGAATCCACATTTAAGAATGCGAACATAACCGCCTGGACGATCTTGGTAGCGAGGACCAAGCTGTGTGAACAGCTTGCCTACAGCTGCATCAGAACGAGTACGAGCAAAAGCCAGACGGCGATTTGCTACAGTGTCGTTCTTAGCCAAAGTAATCAGTGGTTCAATTTTACCACGAAGTTCTTTAGCTTTTGGCAGTGTAGTTTTAATCAGTTCGTGTTCCACCAGAGAAGTTACCATGTTTTTGAACATGGCCTTACGGTGGGAACTGTTACGATTAAATTTACGACCACTCTTACGATGACGCATTTTTCAGTTCCTTACCAAACCGGATGATCGAGGATTAAGCCGAAGCTTTCTCGTCACCCTTCAAACTTGCTGGCGGCCAGTTTTCCAACCGCATACCCAGAGACAGACCGCGAGATGCCAGAACGTCCTTGATCTCAGTCAGAGACTTCTTACCAAGGTTCGGCGTCTTCAGCAGTTCTACTTCGGTGCGCTGAATCAGATCACCAATGTAGTAGATGTTCTCGGCTTTCAGACAGTTTGCAGAGCGAACAGTCAGTTCCAGATCATCAACCGGACGCAGAAGAATAGGATCAATTTGATCTTCTTCTTCCTCGGGTTCTTGCTCTTTGTCAGTCTCAAGATCAACAAAAGCAGCCAACTGTTCCTGAAGGATAGTCGCTGAACGACGAATCGCTTCTTCAGGATCTAAAGTGCCATCAGTTTCAAGATCGATAATCAACTTATCCAGGTCAGTACGTTGCTCAACGCGAGCGCTTTCTACAACGTAAGACACACGGCGTACTGGGCTGAAGGTCGCATCCAACTGTAGACGACCGATAGAACGGCTTTCGTCTTCAGCAGATAGGCGTGCATCAGCTGGCTCGTAACCACGACCACGCTGAACTTTAAGCTGCATTTTAAATTCTGCACCTTCGTTCAGGTGAGCAATTACGTGCTCTGGATTAACGATTTCAACATCATGATCCAACTGGATATCACCAGCTGTCACTGCACCAGGACCTTTCTTATTCAGCGTCAGTACTGCTTCATCACGGCCGTGCAGGATAATAGCTACATCTTTCAGGTTTAGTAGGATCTCAATGACATCCTGCTGTACACCTTCAACTGCACTGTACTCGTGTAATACGCCTTCGATTTCAGCTTCTACTACGGCACAACCCGGCATAGAAGACAATAGAATACGACGTAGAGCATTACCTAGAGTATGACCATAACCACGTTCAAAAGGTTCTAGGATCACTTTTGCACGAGTAGCGCTTACTTCTTCGACCTTGATTTCGCGTGGACGAAGAAATTCTGTCACTGAACGCTGCATAGAACTACCTTTACTTAGCTGCCAGATGATTACTCAGAGATTACTTGGAGTACAGCTCAACAATCAGGTTTTCATTGATATCAGCTGACAGTTCGCTACGCTCAGGCTTAGCCTTGAATGTACCTTCCATCTTGTTGTTATCAACATCAACCCACTGCACATCAGTACGCTGAGAAGCTAACTGCAGAGCGTTTTTAATACGCAGCTGGTTTTTAGCTTTTTCACGAACTGTAACAACATCGCCAGCCTTAACATTGTAAGAAGCGATATTTACTGTGCGACCGTTAACCTGGATAGACTTGTGGCTTACTAACTGACGTGCTTCTGCACGAGTAGAACCAAAGCCCATGCGATAAATTACATTATCCAGGCGAGACTCCAGAAGCTGCAGCAGGTTTTCACCTGTTGCGCCCTTCAGACGGGCTGCTTCTTTGTAGTAATTGCGGAATTGCTTTTCCAGTACGCCGTAGATACGACGAACTTTCTGCTTCTCACGCAACTGCAGACCGTAATCTGACAGGCGACCACGACGCTGACCGTGTTGACCAGGAGCGGTTTCTGACTTGCACTTGTTTTCAAAAGCGGTTACACCGCTTTTAAGGAATAAGTCTACGCCTTCACGACGTGAAAGCTTACACTTAGGACCAATATAACGAGCCATCTAATTCCGCTCCTTAAACACGACGTTTCTTAGGTGGGCGACAACCGTTGTGCGGAATAGGTGTCACGTCTGTAATACTACCAACTTTAAAGCCAGCAGCGTTAAGTGCACGAACAGCAGACTCACGGCCTGGTCCTGGACCCTTAACAAGTACATCAACGTTTTTAACACCATATTCGGCTGCTGCGGTTGCAGCACGTTCGCTAGCTACTTGAGCTGCAAACGGAGTACTCTTGCGAGAACCACGAAAACCCGAACCACCGGCAGTTGCCCAAGATAGGGTGTTGCCCTGGCGGTCAGTGATCGTAACAATCGTATTGTTAAAAGATGCATGGATGTGTGCAACACCGTCCACAACAGTCTTTTTAACCTTTTTACGGTTACTACGTGCTGGGTTAGCCATAATGTATGTTTCCTGTAAAAAGCTTCACAATTACTTGCGAATCGGTTTACGCGGACCTTTACGAGTACGCGCATTAGTCTTGGTGCGCTGACCACGAACGGGCAGACTGCGACGATGACGAAGACCACGATAGCAACCAAGGTCCATAAGACGCTTGATGTTCATGCTAATTTCGCGGCGAAGATCGCCTTCTACAGTGTATTTGCCTACCTCGTTACGAACCTGATCCAGAATGTCTTCAGACAGATCTGCGATCTTAGTGGTAGGTTCAATGCCTACAGCAGCAAGAATGCTCTTGGCTGTAGTGGAACCGATACCATAAACATAGGTCAGCGAAATCACCGCATGCTTATTGTCGGGAATATTGACACCTGCAATACGGGCCATTCAGCTATCTCCGATATACGAGCGATTGCTCTTCCAGTTTAATGTCCACGAAGGGCGCAAAAGAATACTCCTTGATATAAAAAATATCAAGGAGTATTGATATTACCTTTCGTAGCCCAAGGTCAGGATTAACCCTGACGTTGTTTGTGCTTAGGTTCTGTGCAGATTACACGCACAGCGCCGCGGCGACGAATGATCTTGCAGTTACGGCAGATCTTTTTAACAGATGCACGAACTTTCATCGACCAAACTCCAATGTGAAGGCCTAGCGCAACATTCCGCCGCTACCATAACCTTTCAAGTTCGATTTTTTCATCAAAGACTCATATTGATGACTCATCAAATGCGATTGCACTTGAGCCATAAAGTCCATGACAACGACTACAACAATCAGCAGGGAAGTACCACCGAAATAAAACGGTACACTCCAGGCTACAACCAGGAACTGTGGCATTAAAGACACAGCAGTAATGTACAAAGCGCCAAACAAAGTAAGGCGAGACATTACTCCATCGATATAACGAGCTGAGTGCTCCCCAGGACGGATGCCAGGAATGAACGCACCTGATTTCTTCAGGTTGTCCGCGACATCTTTGGGGTTAAATACCAGTGCTGTATAAAAGTAGCAGAAGAATACTACACTGAGCGCAAAAAGCAAGATATACAACGGTTGACCTGGTGCAAGTGCCAAAGAGGCTTCCTGCAGCCATGCCATACTTTCACTTTGTCCGAACCACTGACCAATAGAGGCAGGGAACAACAAAATACTGGAAGCAAAAATTGGCGGGATAACACCGGCCATATTCACTTTCAGTGGTAGATGACTAGACTGTGCTGCAAACACTTTCCGTCCCTGCTGCCGTTTCGCATAGTTTACGGTAATGCGGCGTTGGCCACGCTCCATAAACACAACAAAAGCAACAGTCAGAACAGCCAGAACGCCTATGGCTAGCAATGCCAGGATATTGATATCACCCTGACGAGCCTGCTCAAACGACTGGCCTATAGCTCCAGGCAAACCAGCAACAATACCGGCGAAGATCAGAATGGAAATACCATTACCAATACCACGCTCTGTTACTTGCTCACCGAGCCACATCAGGAATATCGCACCTGAGACCAAGGTAGTAACAGCTACGAAATAGAAGCTGAAATCCGTCGCAAAAGCGACACCTTGGCCAGCAAGACCGACTGCCATACCAATCGATTGCACAGTCGCCAACACCACAGTGCCGTAGCGAGTGTATTGATTGATTTTGCGTCGACCTGCTTCACCTTCTTTTTTCAGCTGTTCAAGCTGAGGTGAAACGACGGTCAGCAGCTGCATGATAATCGAGGCAGAAATATAGGGCATAATACCCAGTGCCAAGATACTCATACGCTCCAGTGCACCACCTGAGAACATGTTAAACAAGCTCAGAATGGTGCCCTGACTCTGCTCAAACAAAGCAGCCAGCCTTTCAGGATTGATACCAGGAACAGGAATGTGTGCGCCAATGCGGTAAACCACAATCGCGATAAACACAAAACGTAGCCGAGCCCAAAGCTCACCTAACCCTTTTTGTGCCCCTGCTGGTACAGATCCTGATTTAGCCATTATTCTTCAACCTTTCCGCCTGCGGCTTCAATAGCTGCACGTGCACCTTTAGTTACTTCTAGGCCACTTACAGTTACTGCTTTGTCGATTTCGCCTGACAGAATAACGCGTACACGCTTAGTGTCGTCTTTAATGATATCAGCTTGCTTAAGAGCAGCGATATCAACAACATCAGCATTTACTTTCGCTAGTTCATGTAGACGAACTTCAGCGGTGAAAGCAGCTTGGCGAGACGTGAAACCAAATTTTGGCAGACGACGCTGCAGTGGCATTTGACCACCTTCAAAACCTGGTTTTACAGAACCACCGGAACGGGACTTTTGACCTTTGTGACCACGGCCACCAGTCTTACCCAAACCACTACCAATACCACGACCAACACGCTTTTTAGACGGCTTGGAACCCGGAGCCGGGCTCAGAGTATTCAGATGCATGATTACTCTCCTTCAACACTTACAAGGTAGTTAACCTTGTTGATCATGCCGCGAACGGATGGTGTATCTTCCACTTCTACAGTGTGATTGATACGACGCAGACCTAGACCTTTAACACAAAGCTTGTGCTTAGGCAGGATACCGATCGGACTGCGGGTAAGAGTTACCTTGATTTTTGCCATGATACTTACCCCAGGATTTCTTCAACCGTCTTGCCACGCTTAGCTGCAATTTCCTCAGGAGCGTTCATGTTCGCCAGACCTTTAACGGTCGCGCGAACAACGTTCACTGGGTTAGTTGAGCCATAGCACTTAGCTAGAACGTTTTGTACACCAGCCAGTTCCAATACAGCACGCATTGCGCCACCAGCAATAATACCGGTACCTTCAGATGCAGGCTGCATGTAAACCTTGGAAGCACCGTGACGTGCTTTTACAGGGTACTGCAGGGTGTTGCCATCCAACTGTACCTGTACCATGTTACGGCGCGCTTGTTCCATTGCTTTTTGAATAGCAACTGGTACTTCACGAGCTTTACCGCGACCAAAGCCAACACGGCCATTGCCATCACCAACGACAGTCAGTGCAGTGAAACCGAAGATACGGCCACCCTTAACTACCTTAGCGACGCGGTTGACCTGAACTAGCTTTTCCTGCAGGTCACCGGCTTTCTGTTCAATATTCGCCATCGCTTTTACCCTTAGAATTCCAGACCGCCTTCACGGGCAGCATCTGCCAGTGCTTTCACACGGCCGTGATACTTATAACCGGAGCGATCGAATGCAACCTTAGTTACACCTGCTGCCAGTCCGCGTTCAGCAATCATCTTGCCCACTTTACCTGCTGCGTCAACGTTACCCGTTGCGTCTGCACGCAACGAGGCATCTACAGTAGATGCAGCAGCCAGAACCTGGCCGCCGTCTGGGCTGATAATCTGAGCATAAATGTGGCGCGGGGTGCGGTTTACACACAGACGGTGTACGCCGAGCTCACGCATCTTGGCACGTGCACGACGGGCGCGACGTAAACGAGACTCTTTTTTAGCGCTCATAACCCTGCCTTACTTCTTCTTAGCTTCTTTGCGACGTACGTGCTCATCCGCATAGCGGATACCCTTGCCCTTATAAGGCTCAGGTGGACGATAAGCACGAATCTCTGCAGCAACCTGACCAACCAGCTGTTTATCAGCACCTTTCAGTACTAAAACAGTATTGCTCGGAACTTCAGCAGTCACACCTTCTGGCAGTTCATAATCAACTGGGTGTGAAAAGCCGAGAGACAGGTTAATTACGCTGCCTTTAGCCTGAGCACGGTAACCGACACCATTAATGTTCAGTGTCTTGGTATAACCTTCGGTTACACCGATTACCATGTTGTTGATCAAGGCACGAGCGGTACCCACCTGTGCCCATGATGCTTTCTCAGTTGCCCGGGCAAAGGTCAGCACGTTATCGTTTTGTTCTACTGCTACATCAGCATGTAGTTCAATGTTCAGCGAACCGGATTTGCCTTTAACAGACACATCACGACCGTCGATTTTGAACTCTACGCCAGCTGGCAGTGTAACAGGACTTTTTGCTACCCTGGACATTTCGATCTCCTAGAATACGGTGCAGATGACTTCGCCACCAACACCGGCTTGGCGTGCAGCACGATCAGTCATAACACCTTTAGAGGTGGACACAATCGCAACACCCAAACCACCTTCGACCTTCGGCAGATCCGCAGTGCCTTTATAGCTACGCAGACTCGGCTTACTGACACGCTGGATTTTTTCAATTACCGGCTTGCCTTCGAAGTATTTCAGTTCAATTGTCAATGAAGGCTTAACGTCACCGTCAACAGAATAATCTGCGATGTAACCTTCTTCCTTCAGCACGCGTGCCAGCTCTACTTTCATCTTGGATGAAGGCATGGAGACAAGCTCCTTAGCTACCATCTGTGCATTACGAATACGAGTAAACATATCCGCCAGTGTATCTTGCATGCTCATTAGGTTCGCGCTCCCAATACTACGCGTTTACCAGCTTGCTTTACGCAGGCCAGGAACATCACCACGCATGGTAGCTTCACGCAACTTGATACGGCTTAAGCCGAACTTGTTGTAGAAGCCATGCGGACGACCAGTGACACGACAACGGTTACGTTGGCGTGCAGGGCTGGCGTCACGTGGCAGTTTCTGAAGCTTCTGCTGCGCATCCCAACGGTCTTCATCAGAAGTCGCTGGATTAGCAATCAGTGCTTTTAGTTCAGCTCGCTTTGCAGCGAACTTCTGCACTAGTTTGGCGCGCTTCAGTTCGCGCTGAACCATACTAACTTTTGCCATGATCCTACCCTTTATTTCTTGAACGGGAATTGTAAAGCACTTAACAGCGCTAAACCTTCCTCGTTACTATCAGCAGTGGTAGTGATAGTAATATCTAAACCGCGGATTCGATCAATTTTGTCATAATCAATTTCAGGGAAGATGATCTGTTCACGAACACCCATGCTGTAATTGCCACGACCATCGAATGATTTCGGGTTTAGACCACGAAAATCACGTACACGCGGGATAGAAATATCTACCAAACGATCCAGAAACTCCCACATACGGTCGGCACGTAGAGTCACTTTACAACCAATCGGCCAGTCTTCGCGAACTTTAAAGCCTGCAACAGATTTGCGTGCTTTAGTCACAACGACTTTTTGACCACTCAGTTTTTCAAGATCAGCTACGGCACTGTCAATCAGCTTCTTATCGCTGGTTGCATCACCGACACCCATGTTTAGAGTCACTTTTGTGATGCGGGGAACCTGCATCACATTTGTGTAACCAAACTGCTCTTGCAAGTTGGCTACAACATCTGACTTATATAGCTCTTTCAGTCTCGCCATGATGTCACCTGACTCACTTAAGCGTCGATCTCTTTCTGGGTCGACTTGTAAATCCGAACCTTGGAACCATCGTCCAAGACCTTGAAACCAACGCGATCTGCTTTGTTAGTTTCTTTGTTGTATATAGCAACATTAGATGCATCGATTGACGCTTCGCGTTCAACGATTCCACCTTGTGCGCCCAACATCGGGTTTGGCTTGGTGTGACGCTTAACCATATTCACACCAGATACGACAATACGATCATCTTTAAGCACGCGCTTAATAGTGCCTCGTTTGCCCTTGTCCTTACCCGCAATGACGATTACCTCGTCTTCACGTTTAATCTTACGCATAGCCGGTCTCTCGCTCCCTACAGCACTTCAGGCGCCAAGGAAATAATCTTCATGAACTTTTCGCCACGTAGTTCACGTGTCACAGGGCCGAAGATACGGGTCCCGATCGGAGCATCGTTTGCATTCAGCATTACTGCTGCGTTGCCATCAAAACGGATCACAGACCCGTCTGGACGTCGAATACCCTGTCTCGTGCGAACCACTACAGCCTTCAGGACTTGACCTTTCTTTACTTTACCGCGTGGAATTGCTTCCTTTACGGTTACTTTGATGATGTCACCAACACGTGCATAACGGCGTTTGGAACCACCCAATACCTTAATACACATGACACGACGAGCGCCGCTGTTGTCGGCAACATCAAGCATGCTTTGCGTTTGAATCATCGGTTCTTCTCCAAACCAAATACGCTTAACTAAACTTCGATATGTGCCGAGCTTACAGCTCTACAGCACGCTCATCGATGCTCACCAAAGTCCAGGTTTTCGTCTTAGATAGAGGACGGCATTCCTGGATCGTTACTACATCACCCATGTTTGCTGTGTTATCAGCGTCATGTGCATGTAGTTTGGTTGAACGGCGGACATACTTACCATAGATGGGGTGCGGTACACGACGCTCAACCAGTACAGTGATGGATTTCTCCATCTTATTACTTACCACTTTACCGGTAAGTGTACGGGCATTATTTTCTGTCTCAGCCATCTTAGTTACCTGCTTTTTCTTTCAGCAAAGTCTTAACGCGAGCGATGTCACGACGAACCTGATTCAGCAGATGAGTTTGGTTCAATTGACCCGTACCCTTCTGCATACGCAGGTTGAATTGATCACGAAGCAGACTTTCAAGCTGTTCGTTAAGCCCTTCAACTGACTTTTCACGCAGTTCTGCTGCTTTCATTACATCACCGTCCGCTTAACAAAGGTGGTTGACATAGGTAGCTTAGCTGCTGCCAGTGTGAATGCTTCACGAGCAAGCTCTTCAGAAACACCTTCCATCTCGTAAAGTACACGGCCTGGCTGAATCTGGCATACCCAGTATTCAACGTTACCTTTACCTTTACCCTGACGAACTTCTAATGGCTTACCTGTGATTGGCTTGTCGGGAAAGACACGGATCCAGATCTTACCACCACGTTTGATGTGACGCGTCATTGTACGACGTGCCGCTTCAATTTGACGTGCAGTAAGACGACCACGACCTGTTGCTTTCAGACCGAACTCACCGAAGCTCACATTATGTCCGCGTGCTAGACCGCGATTACGGCCTTTTTGCATCTTGCGGAACTTGGTACGCTTTGGCTGTAACATTGTCTATCTCCTACTTGCCTTTTTTCTTAGGCGCATTCTGTTTAGCACGAACTTCTTCGATGCCACCCAGGATTTCGCCCTTGAAGATCCAGACCTTCACACCGATAACACCGTAAGTGGTATTGGCTTCAGCAGGTGAATAGTCAATATCAGCACGCAGCGTATGCAGAGGCACACGGCCTTCACGATACCATTCTGAACGTGCAATCTCAGCACCACCTAAACGGCCGGAAACCTGAATCTTGATGCCCTTGGCACCCAGACGCATAGCATTCTGTACCGCACGCTTCATAGCGCGACGGAACATAACGCGGCGTTCCAGCTGGCTAGCAACACTTTCTGCTACCAGTTTCGCGTCTAGTTCAGGCTTACGAATTTCTTCGATATTGATATGAACCGGTACACCCATCATCTTAGTGACTTCGTTACGCAGTTTTTCAACATCTTCGCCTTTCTTACCAATCACAATACCTGGACGGGCAGTGTGAATAGTAATGCGAGCATTCTGAGCTGGGCGCTCAATCTGAATACGGCTTACAGAAGCTGCCTTCAGACGACCTTGCAAGAAGGAACGTACCTGAAGATCATTATTCAGGTTGTCTGCATAATCACTACCTTCTGCAAACCATACAGAGGTGTGATCCTTGACAATACCCAGTCGAATGCCAGTTGGATGTACTTTCTGACCCATCTGGTCGTCTCCTACTTATCTGCTACCTTGACCGTGATATGGCAAGAGCGCTTAAGAATGCGATCAGCACGGCCTTTGGCACGTGGTCTGATACGCTTCATAGTCATACCTTCATCAACAAAAATTGTTGATACGCGCAGCTCATCGATATCAGCACCTTCGTTGTGCTCGGCATTGGCAATGGCTGACTCAAGAACTTTCTTGATTAAACCTGCAGCCTTTTTCGGGCTAAAGGTTAATAGATTCAACGCTTCTGCAACTTGCATTCCGCGAACCTGGTCAGCAACCAAACGCGCCTTTTGTGCGGATAAGCGAGCACCCCGTAATTTAGCGGCTACTTCCATCTCTTATTCCCCTCGGCTTAACGCTTGGCTTTCTTATCTGCTACATGACCGCGATAAGTACGGGTAGCAGCGAATTCACCCAGCTTGTGACCTACCATCTCTTCTGAGACTAGTACAGGCACGTGCTGGCGACCGTTATGAACTGCAATGGTCAGACCTACCATTTCAGGCAGGATCATGGAACGACGTGACCAGGTTTTTACCGGGCGACGATCGTTACTATCCAGAGCAGCTTCAACCTTCTTCAACAGATGCAGGTCAACAAATGGACCTTTTTTCAGTGAACGTGGCACAGCTGTATCCTCTTAAAAACTGTTACTTAGAACCGCGACGACGGACAATCAGCTTGTCAGTGCGCTTGTTCTTACGTGTCTTATGGCCTTTAGTCGGCACACCCCAAGGTGTCACAGGGTGACGACCACCAGAGGTACGACCTTCACCACCACCATGCGGGTGATCTACCGGGTTCATGGCAACACCACGAACAGTCGGACGAACACCACGCCAGCGTTTGGCACCGGCTTTACCCAGACGACGTAGGCTATGCTCGGAATTACCAACTTCACCTAGAGTCGCACGACACTCTACCAGTACTTTACGCATTTCACCGGAGCGTAAACGTAAAGTTGCGTAAGCACCTTCACGAGCAACCAGCTGAACACCAGCACCTGCAGAACGTGCAATCTGAGCACCTTTACCAGGTTTCAGTTCGATACAGTGAATAACTGAACCTACTGGGATATTACGCAGAGGAAGCGTGTTACCAGCCTTGATCGGTGCATCAGCACCAGACTGCAGAGCATCACCTGCTTTAACACCTTTAGGCGCAATAATGTAACGACGTTCACCGTCAGCATATTTCAGCAAAGCGATATGCGCAGTACGGTTCGGATCGTATTCCAAACGTTCAACAGTCGCTGGAATGCCATCTTTGTTACGACGGAAATCAACCAGACGATAGTGTTGACGATGACCACCACCAATATGACGGGTAGTGATACGACCGTTATTGTTACGACCGCCAGACTTTGATTTTTTCTCCAACAGCGGTGCATAAGGCGCGCCTTTGTGCAGATCACTGTTGATTACTTTAACAACGTGGCGACGACCTGCTGATGTTGGTTTAGATTTAACAATTGCCATTATCCCAACTCCTGCTTATTCAGCGCCAACAAAGTCGATTTCTTGACCTTCCGCGATAGACACGTATGCCTTACGGAAGCCTGAACGACGGCCAATACCACGAGCTGTGCGCTTAGTTTTACCTTTAACGTTAACGGTGTTAACACCAGTAACGGTAACTTCAAACAATTGCTCTACAGCTTTTTTGATTTCTGGCTTAGTCGCATCTGCAGCTACTTTGAAAACGTACTGATTATTTAAATCAGCAACAACAGCTGCTTTTTCAGAAACGTGAGGTCCTAGTAGAACCTTGAATACGCGTTCTTGGTTCATCCTAGTTTCTCCTCAAACTGACGCAGAGCAGGTACAGTTACCAGCACTTTGTCATAAGCAACTAAGCTAACTGGATCCGCTGCCGCTACATCAACCACTTCAACGTGTGGGATGTTGCGAGCTGCTAAAAACAGATTAGTATCAACTTCAGACGTTACAATCAGAACTTTACTCAGTTCCATGTCTTTCAGTTTGCTAGCTAAGACTTTAGTTTTTGGCGCTTCTAAGGTGAACTCTTCAACTGCTACCAGACGATCCTGACGAGCCAGTTCAGACAAGATGCTGCGCATTGCTGCACGGTACATCTTTTTGTTCACTTTTTGCTCAAAGCTTTGAGGCTTAGCCGCAAATGTAGTACCACCGGAGCGCCAGATCGGGCTACGGATAGTACCAGCACGAGCACGGCCTGTACCTTTCTGACGCCATGGCTTAGCGCCACCGCCTCGTACTTCGGAACGGGTCTTTTGTGCGCGTGTACCTTGACGTGCAGCAGCTAGATATGCGGTTACAACTTGGTGTACAAGAGCTTCATTATACTCTTTACCAAAAGTTGCTTCAGATACGTCAACTGTAGCTGCTCCGCCTGCAAGATTAAGATTCATTCTCTTTACCCCTTAGCCGCGAGCTTTAACTGCTGGACGAACAATAACTTGACCACCTGGAGCACCAGGTACACCGCCTTTAACCAGCAGCAAGTTACGTTCAGCATCGACACGTACAACTTCCAGACTTTGAACAGTAGAACGTTCAGCACCCATGTGACCTGCCATTTTCTTACCTTTGAAAACGCGACCTGGGGTTTGACACTGACCAATAGAACCTGGAGCACGGTGAGATAGAGAGTTACCGTGTGTAGCATCTTGCATGCGGAAGTTCCAGCGTTTAACACCACCCTGGAAACCTTTACCTTTAGAAGTGCCGGTCACATCAATGATCTGACCAACTTCAAAGAGGGATACGTTCAGCTCACCACCAACTTCAGGTGCTTCATCACCTTCCGCCAGACGGAACTCAACAAGACCTTTACCGGCTTCAACACCCGCTTTCGCGAAGTGACCTGCCTCGGCTTTGGTCAAATGCTTTGCTTTACGCTCACCAGAAGTTACCTGGATAGCAGCATAGCCGTCTTTTTCAAGCGTACGCACCTGAGTTACGCGGTTGGGAGCAACCTCGATAACTGTTACAGGCACAGAAACACCATCTTCGGTAAATACGCGGGTCATTCCGCTCTTCTTACCGACAAGACCGATAGTCATATTTCGACTCCTTAGTGTACGGGGCTGTCACCCGCTATGGCTGCATTTTTCATTGCATTCCACTGATAAATTGTGTGTCGCCTCCCGGCGAGCGCCTAAATTTTACTTTGGCTAAAAATTAGCCAAGACTGATCTGCACATCAACACCAGCAGCCAGATCCAGCTTCATCAGCGCGTCAACTGTTTTTTCAGTTGGCTCTACGATGTCAAGCACACGTTTATGAGTACGAATTTCGTACTGATCTCGCGCATCTTTGTTCACATGCGGAGAAATCAAAACCGTGAAACGCTCTTTGCGGGTCGGCAGCGGGATTGGACCATGCACCTGAGCACCAGTACGCTTTGCAGTATCAACAATTTCCTGCGCAGACTGATCGATCAGACGATGATCGAATGCTTTCAGACGAATACGAATTTTCTGATTTTGCATTCCAAAAACCCCAATTGGACACGAGCTAAATGAGCTCACCCTTGATAAAAAGGAAGCGCATTGTAAGAAGAGAGAGGAGGGATGTCAACAAAAAAAGGGATCTTCTAAAAAAGAAGACCCCTTTTGTAAAATCAATCGATATTATTCGATGATTTTAGCAACAACACCAGCACCTACGGTACGGCCACCTTCACGAATCGCGAAGCGCAGACCATCTTCCATAGCGATAGGTGCAATCAGAGTTGCACGCAGCTGTACGTTATCACCAGGCATTACCATTTCAACGCCTTCTGGCAGCTCACAAGCACCAGTTACGTCAGTAGTACGGAAGTAGAACTGTGGACGGTAGCCTTTGAAGAAAGGAGTATGACGACCGCCTTCTTCTTTAGACAGGATGTACACTTCTGCTTCAAATTCAGTGTGAGGAGAGATAGAACCAGGTGCACAAAGAACCTGACCACGCTCAACATCTTCACGCTTAGTACCACGTAGCAGCGCACCAATGTTCTCACCTGCACGACCTTCGTCAAGCAGCTTACGGAACATTTCAACACCAGTACAAGTCGTCTTAACAGTTTCTTTAATACCAACGATTTCTACATCGCTACCAGTATTAACGATACCGCGCTCAACACGACCTGTTACAACAGTACCACGACCGGAGATAGAGAATACATCTTCGATAGGCATCAGGAATGCACCGTCGATTGCACGCTCAGGCTCAGGGATATAAGTATCCAGAGCTTCAACCAGCTTCTTAACAGCTGTAGTACCCAGCTCGTCAGAATCTTCACCGTTCAGAGCCATCAGTGCAGAACCTGCAATGATTGGAGTGTCGTCACCAGGGAAGTCATAAGTAGACAGAAGATCACGGATCTCCATGTCAACCAGTTCTAGCATTTCGTCGTACTCTTCAGTACCAACGCCGCCACAGTCTTCAGCCAGCAGATCAGCTTTGTTCAGGAATACTACAACGAAAGGTACACCAACCTGACGAGACAGTAGGATGTGCTCACGAGTCTGAGGCATAGGACCATCAGTCGCACCACAAACCAGAATAGCGCCATCCATCTGAGCAGCACCAGTGATCATGTTTTTAACATAATCGGCGTGACCCGGGCAGTCAACGTGCGCGTAGTGACGGATAGTTGAATCATATTCAACGTGAGAAGTTGCGATTGTAATACCGCGCTCACGCTCTTCAGGAGCATTATCGATACCGTCGAAAGCTACTGCTTCACCGCCAAAAACTTCTGCACAAACACGAGTCAGGGCAGCAGTCAGGGTAGTTTTACCGTGGTCAACGTGGCCAATAGTACCAACGTTTACGTGTGGTTTATTACGTTCAAATTTTTCTTTAGACACAGCTAAAACCTCTTTAGTCTTATTTAGCGGCTATTTAAAATTAATAACAGCTTCAACAATGCTTGAAGGTGCTTCTGCATACTTCTCAAATTCCATACTATAACTAGCACGACCTTGAGTTGCAGAGCGCAGATCGGTTGCATAACCGAACATTTCACCTAGCGGTACCAGGGCACGGATGATTTTCCCGGAGACTGAATCTTCCATACCTTGAACCAAACCACGACGACGGTTCAGATCGCCCATTACATCACCCATATTCCCCTCAGGGGTTACCACTTCAACCTTCATTATAGGCTCAAGTAATACAGGATCTGCATTGATACAACCCTGCCTAACACCCATAGATCCCGCGATTTTGAACGCCATTTCATTGGAGTCCACATCATGGTATGAGCCGTCAAACAATGTAACCTTAACGTCGATCATCGGGTAACCGGCCAGAACACCATTTCTCAACTGTTCAAAACAACCTTTTTCAACAGCTGGAATGTATTCCTTGGGCACCACACCACCTACAATTTCACTATGAAACTCGTAAGTTTTTTCTTCGTCTTCACCTTTATCAACTAAAGGCTCAATACGTAGCCAAACATGACCGAATTGACCGCGACCACCCGACTGCCTGATAAACTTCCCTTCCTGCTCTACGGAGGAACGGATTGTCTCACGATAGGCAACCTGAGGCTTACCGATAGTAGCTTCCACACTAAACTCGCGACGCATACGGTCGACGATAATATCAAGGTGCAGCTCACCCATACCGGAAATAACGGTCTGACCGGTTTCTTCGTCTGTCTTCACACGGAAAGATGGATCTTCTTGAGCTAACTTGCCCAATGCTACCCCCATCTTCTCCTGATCCGCCTGAGACCTTGGCTCAACCGCGACAGAGATCACGGGTTCAGGGAATTCCATTCGTTCTAAAACGATTTTCTGATTGACGCTACAAAGGGTGTCACCAGTAGTCACATCCTTCATACCAATCAGAGCAGCAATATCACCTGCCCGAACTTCTTTAATCTCTTCACGATCGTTAGCATGCATTTGCACCATGCGACCAACGCGTTCTTTTTTACTCTTTACAGAGTTATAAACGCTGTCACCAGTACTCAACACACCAGAATAAACACGAACAAAAGTTAGCGCACCCACAAAAGGGTCAGTAGCAATCTTAAATGCCAAAGCAGAAAACGGCGCCTTATCGTCAGCCTCACGGCTTTCGATAGTCTCACCATCATCCAGCGTACCTTCTATCGCTTTAACTTCTGTTGGAGCCGGCAGGTATTCCACCACCGCATCCAACATCGCCTGGACACCTTTGTTCTTAAACGCAGAACCACAAAGCGCCAAAACGATCTCATTATTGAGTACGCGGGTACGAAGACCTTGCTTAACTTCTTCGGTGGTTAACTCACCCTCTTCCAGGTACTTATCCATAAGTTCGTCAGATGCTTCAGCCGCAGCTTCAATCATCTTCTCGCGATACTCTTCCGCCTGAGCTTGCAGCTCAGCCGGAATATCACGCAACTCATAACTCATACCACTATCAGCTTCGTTCCAGTAGATACTTTGCATGCGCATCAAATCGATGACGCCTTCAAAGTTTTCTTCTGCTCCGATATTCAGCTGAATAGGAACCGGGGTTGCATTCAGACGATTTTCAATCTGATCAACCACACGTAAAAAATCAGCTCCAGCACGATCCATCTTATTAACAAATACGATACGTGGAACTTCGTATTTATTGGCCTGACGCCAAACAGTTTCAGACTGAGGCTCTACACCAGAAGAGCCACAGAAAACAACAACCGCACCATCCAATACTCGCAGAGAACGCTCTACTTCAATCGTGAAGTCAACGTGTCCCGGTGTATCAATGATATTAACCCGGTGCTGATCAAACTGCTGATCCATGCCAGCCCAGAAACAGGTAGTAGCAGCAGAAGTAATGGTAATACCACGCTCCTGCTCTTGCTCCATCCAGTCCATCGTTGCTGCGCCGTCGTGAACTTCACCGATTTTATGAGACATACCGGTGTAGTACAGCACACGTTCTGTAGTTGTGGTTTTACCCGCATCCACGTGTGCAACAATACCAATGTTACGATAGCGGTTGATTGGGGTCTTACGTGCCACGACATATCTCCCGTTCTGTTAGAAGCGGTAGTGAGAGAATGCTTTGTTAGCTTCGGCCATGCGATGCACGTCTTCACGTTTCTTAACAGCAGCGCCTTTACCTTCGGCTGCATCAAGAATTTCGCCTGCCAGACGCAGATCCATGGATTTCTCACCACGCTTACGAGAGGCATCAACCAACCAACGCATAGCCAGAGCTACACGACGGGCAGGACGCACTTCTACGGGTACTTGATATGTAGCACCACCCACACGGCGGGATTTAACTTCCACCAGCGGCTGAATAGATTCCAGTGCTTTTTCGAACATATCCAGCGGCTGTTCTTTGCTGCGTTCTTCAACTTTCGTTAAAGCACCGTATACAATACGCTCAGCAACAGATTTCTTACCGCTAACCATCAAGTGGTTAATAAACTTAGCTAGGCGCTCATTACCGAATTTAGCATCCGGGATAATATCACGCTTGGCAGCAACACGACGTCTAGGCACAGATAAGCCCTCTTCCAGGTCTTCAGGTAAATCTGAACAAAAAGTCCAGCCTTACTCTTATCAGACAAAGATTAAATTATTAAGACTTAGGACGTTTCGCACCATACTTGGAGCGGCCCTGTCTACGGTCAGCTACACCTGAAGTATCCAAGCTACCACGAACTGTGTGATAACGAACACCAGGCAAATCCTTCACACGACCACCACGGATAAGAACAACTGAGTGCTCCTGAAGGTTGTGACCTTCACCGCCGATGTATGAAGTAACTTCAAAACCGTTAGTTAAACGTACACGACATACCTTACGAAGCGCTGAGTTAGGCTTCTTAGGAGTAGTTGTATACACACGAGTACATACACCACGTTTCTGCGGGCAGCTCTGAAGGGCAGGTACATCACTCTTCTCGACTTTACGCTTACGAGGTTTGCGTACCAACTGATTAATGGTTGCCATTGAAAGCAGACTCCACGTTGTACACAAAAAAGACGCTGGATAAACCACCGCCATACTAATTTAAGGAGGCGCATTGTATGTTGCCTCCCTAACACAGTCAAGGCCGGACAGTGTCCGGCCTTGAATCTTTTACACAAACAGTAAAATTAGTCTTCGCTGTTTAGTGCTTCGCTCAGAGCTGCTTCCACTTCACTGGCACTTGGACCGGCCAATGCAGCTTCAACTTCCTGGCGTTTCTTCTTACGATTCTTGTGATAAGTCAAACCGGTACCCGCAGGGATCAGACGACCAACCACAACGTTTTCTTTCAGACCACGTAACTGATCACGCTTACCAGTCACCGCAGCTTCTGTAAGAACACGGGTTGTTTCCTGGAACGATGCAGCCGAGATAAAGGACTCAGTACCCAAAGAAGCCTTAGTAATACCGTGCAGTACACGCTCATACTTAGCCGGGAACTTATCCGCTTGACTCAACTCTTCGTTCGTATCCAAAATCTGAGCAAGCTCCATCTGATCACCATGGATCAGAACGGAATCACCAGTCTCAGTGATCTCAGCTTTACGCAGCATCTGACGAGCAATCACTTCGATATGCTTATCGTTAATGATTACGCCCTGCAGACGGTAAACTTCTTGTACTTCACTGGTGATGTATTCTGCCAAACGGCTTACGCCCAATAGACGCAGAATATCATGCGGGTTAGATGGACCATCAGAGATCACCTCACCACGCTCAACCTTCTCACCCTCAAACACGTTCATTACGCGCCATTTCGGGATCAGTACTTCGTACATATCACCTGAATCAGGTGTAATCTGAATACGACGCTTACCTTTAGTCTCTTTACCGAAGGTTACGACACCTGAGATCTCTGCCAATAAAGCAGGCTCTTTAGGACGACGCGCTTCAAACAGATCGGCAACGCGAGGCAGACCACCGGTAATATCTTTGTTACCACTGGATTCCTGAGGAATACGAGCGATAATCTGACCGACACCAATATCGGCACCATCTTCAACGGTTACAACCGCATTACCCGGCAACAGATACTGTAGTGGAGTCTGGGAGTTTGGCATTGCCAACTCATTACCCATCTCATCCACCAGCATGATCATAGGACGCATGTCCTTACCAGCCGCAGGACGAGCACCCGCATCGATAATCTCGATAGAAGACAGACCAGTCAGCTCATCCTGAGTACGGGTCATGGTAATACCATCTTCCATACCATTGAACTTAGTACGACCTGCCATCTCAACAACGATTGGGTGCGTGTGCGGATCCCATTTAGCCAAGAATTGACCAGGATCTACTGTATCACCTTCACGAACACTGATTTCAGCACCGTATGGCAGTTTGTAGTACTCACGCTCACGACCCGTTTCATCAGCCACAGCCAATGCACCGGAACGTGATACTGCAACCAGCTTACCGTCAGCACGCTCTACAAACTTAATATTGTGGAAACGAACCGTACCGCCATGTTTAACCTGAATACTATCTGCAGCGGATACCCGAGATGCCGCACCACCAATGTGGAACGTACGCATGGTTAACTGTGTACCCGGCTCACCAATGGACTGTGCTGCGATAACACCAACAGCTTCACCCACGTTGACCAGATGGCCACGAGCAAGGTCACGACCATAACAGCTAGAACATACACCGTAACGCGTATCACAGCTGATCGCGGAACGTACGATGATCTCATCGATACCCATGGTATCCAACTCGTTACACCAAGCCTCATCAAGCAGCGTACCCTGAGGAATCAAAACCTCACCAGAGTCATGCTTAACAACATCTTGAGCAACCACACGACCCAGAACACGTTGTGCCAGAGGTACAACGATATCACCACCCTCAATCAGAGGATGCATGGTCAAGCCGTTTTCAGTACCACAGTCATGTTCGGTTACAACCAGATCCTGAGCCACGTCAACCAAACGACGGGTCAGATAACCGGAGTTTGCTGTTTTCAGTGCGGTATCTGCCAGACCTTTACGAGCACCGTGAGTAGAGATGAAGTACTGGAGTACGTTCAGACCTTCACGGAAGTTCGCAACAATCGGCGTCTCGATAATGGAACCATCCGGTTTCGCCATCAGACCACGCATACCCGCCAACTGACGAATCTGAGCAGCACTACCCCGAGCACCAGAATCGGCCATGATGAATACTGAGTTAAAGGAATCTTGCTGTTCCTCTTCTCCATCACGGTTAATTACAGTTTCCTTCGAGATACCTTCCATCATCGCCTTAGCAACTTTATCGTTTGCCTTGGACCAGATATCGATAACCTTGTTGTATTTCTCACCCTGAGTTACCAGACCGGAAGAGAACTGCTCTTCGATCTCTTTTACTTCAGCTTCTGCTGCGGCAACGATCGTTGCTTTGGCTTCAGGGATTACAAAGTCATTTACACCAATGGATGCACCAGACAGAGTTGCCTGACGGAAACCTGTGTACATCAGTTGGTCAGCAAAAATTACCGTGTCTTTCAGACCTACACGACGATAGGAATTATTGATCAGACGGGAAATTGCTTTTTTAGTCATTGGCTGATCAACTAACTCAAAAGGCAGGCCTTTTGGCAGGATGCGATACAGCATACAACGACCAATGGTGGTTTCTTTAATTGAGGTTGTTTCCTCAATATCACCATCTTCTGTCAGTATTTTTTCCAGAACACGTACTTTTACACGGGCCTGCATATGAACATGACCGGCACCCAGTGCACGCTCAGCTTCATCTGTATTACTGAATACCATACCTTCGCCTTTGGCGTTGATACGGTCACGGGTCATATAGTAAAGACCCAGTACAACATCCTGAGACGGTACAATAATAGGCTCGCCGTTAGCAGGAGACAGTACGTTGTTGGTTGACATCATCAACGCACGGGCTTCTAACTGAGCTTCTGTGGTCAGAGGCAGGTGAACCGCCATCTGGTCACCATCAAAGTCAGCGTTATAGGCCGCACAAACCAGAGGGTGCAGCTGAATCGCTTTACCTTCGATCAACAGAGGTTCAAACGCCTGAATACCCAAACGGTGCAAAGTCGGTGCACGGTTAAGCATTACTGGGTGTTCACGAATTACCTCAGCCAGGATATCCCAAACTTCAGGTAATTCACGTTCAACCATCTTCTTCGCAGCTTTAATGGTTGTCGCCATGCCTTTCGCTTCTAAACGCGCAAAAATATACGGTTTAAACAGCTCAAGTGCCATTTTCTTCGGCAGACCACACTGGTGCAGTTTTAACTGTGGACCTACGGTAATTACCGAACGACCAGAGTAATCAACACGCTTACCCAGAAGGTTCTGACGGAAACGACCCTGCTTACCCTTAATCATATCTGCTAGGGATTTCAGAGGACGCTTGTTAGAACCTGTGATCGCGCGGCCGCGACGACCATTATCCAACAGAGCATCAACTGCTTCCTGCAACATACGCTTTTCGTTACGTACGATAATATCAGGGGCATTCAGATCCAACAGACGCTTCAGACGGTTATTACGGTTAATCACACGACGATACAGATCATTCAGATCTGACGTAGCGAAACGACCACCATCTAGCGGTACCAATGGACGAAGATCCGGTGGTAGCACAGGCAGTACTTCCAGAATCATCCACTGAGGATTGTTACCGGATTTATAAAAAGCTTCCAATAGCTTCAGACGCTTGGACAGCTTCTTAATTTTGGTTTCACTGTTGGTTTGCGGAATCTCTTCACGCAGGATATTGATCTCATCTTCCAGATCGATATCTTTCAGCAATTCCTGAACCGCTTCGGCACCCATACGGGCATCAAAGTCATCGCCAAACTCTTCTAATGCTTCATAGTACTGTTCATCATTCAGCAGCTGGTTGCGCTCCAGGGTAGTCATACCCGGGTCAACCACTACGAAAGATTCAAAATACAGTACACGCTCGATATCACGCAGGGTCATATCCAGCAGCAAACCAATACGAGATGGCAGAGATTTCAGGAACCAAATGTGTGCTACAGGTGAAGCCAGTTCAATATGACCCATGCGGTCACGACGAACTTTAGCCTGAGTAACCTCAACACCACATTTTTCACAAATAATACCGCGGTGTTTCATGCGCTTGTATTTACCACACAAGCACTCGTAGTCTTTTACCGGACCAAAGATTTTTGCACAGAACAGACCGTCGCGTTCTGGCTTAAAGGTACGATAATTGATTGTCTCTGGCTTTTTAACTTCGCCAAAGGACCAAGCGCGGATCATGTCTGGCGATGCCAGCGTGATCTTAATCGAGTCAAATTCGTCGCTTTGTCCCTGTGCTTTTAGCACATTAACTAGATCTTTCATCGGCCACTGCTCCAAATGGAGTTACTGATGCGGGCCTCGGCCCGCATCGGAATTCATATGCTATATAACCTGGTAGGATGACCTACTCAGTTTCCAGGTCCATGTCGATACCCAGAGAACGGATTTCCTTCACCAATACGTTGAAGGATTCAGGCATACCCGGCTCCATGCGATGATCGCCATCTACGATGTTTTTATACATCTTAGTACGACCGTTCACATCATCCGACTTAACCGTCAGCATTTCCTGCAGAGTATAAGCCGCGCCATATGCTTCCAGTGCCCACACTTCCATCTCACCGAAACGCTGACCACCGAACTGAGCTTTACCACCCAGAGGCTGCTGCGTTACCAGACTGTAGGAGCCAGTGGAACGGGCGTGCATCTTATCATCGACCAAGTGGTTCAGTTTCAGCATGTACATGTAACCAACGGTTACTGCACGATCGAAGGTTTCACCCGTACGACCATCACGCAGCCAAACCTGACCACTATCAGGCAGATCAGCCAGACGCAGTAGCGCTTTAATTTCAGCTTCCGGCGCACCATCGAATACAGGCGTTGCAATCGGAACACCTTTACGCAGGTTTTGTGCCAGAGCGATTACTTCGTCATCCGTCAGACTATCAATCTCTTCTTTGTGGTTACCCACTTGATTGTAAATCTGATCTAGGAAGTCACGAATCTGCTGAATCTGGTTATCACGTTGCTCTAACAGCATTTCATTGATCTTGTTACCAAGACCTTTAGCTGCCATACCCAAGTGAGTTTCCAGAACCTGACCTACGTTCATACGAGACGGTACACCCAGAGGGTTAAGCACGATATCAACCGGCTCACCTTTCTCATCGTACGGCATATCTTCAACTGGCATAATCGCAGAGATTACACCCTTGTTACCGTGACGACCGGCCATTTTATCACCTGGCTGGATACGACGCTTAATGGCAACATATACCTTAACAATTTTCAGAACGCCTGGAGCTAGGTCATCACCTTGCTGCAGCTTCTTCTTCTTGTCTTCAAACTTGGCATCCATCTCTTTACGACGTAATTGCAGCTGCTCTTCAGCTTGTTGCAATACTTCATTCAGAGACTCATCTGTCATGCTCAGCTTGAACCACTGACCATGAGGCAGCTCTTCCAGATAATCCGTTGTTAACGTATCACCCTTAGCCAGCCTTGGACCACTCAGAACAGATTGACCGTCTAATTGACGACCCAGACGTTCAAAAGTAGCTTCTTCAGCAATACGGAACTCTTCCTGCAGGTCTTTACGGACTTCATCCAGCTGTGACTGCTCAATAGCACGTGCACGACTGTCTTTCTCCACACCATCACGGGTGAAGACCTGAACATCAATAACAGTACCTTTAACGCCGGTAGATACTCGTAGTGAAGTATCTTTCACGTCAGATGCTTTTTCACCGAAAATTGCACGCAGCAGTTTTTCTTCCGGCGTCAGCTGGGTTTCACCCTTAGGTGTTACCTTACCAACCAAAATATCACCTGCACCCACTTCGGCACCGATGTAAACAATACCGGACTCATCCAGCTTGCTCAGGGCGCTTTCACCCACATTCGGAATATCGGACGTTACTTCTTCAGGGCCCAACTTAGTGTCACGAGAGACACAGGTCAGTTCCTGAATATGGATCGTTGTGAAGCGGTCTTCCTGTACAACACGTTCGGATACCAGAATGGAATCCTCGAAGTTGTAACCATTCCAAGGCATAAAGGCAATGCGCATGTTCTGGCCAAGGGCCAGCTCACCCAAATCAACAGAAGGACCATCCGCCAAAATATCGCCACGAGCAACAACATCGCCAGGATAGACAATAGCGCGCTGGTTGATACACGTATTTTGGTTAGAGCGGGTGTATTTAGTCAGGTTGTAGATATCTACACCTGCTTCACCTGCTTCTGTCTCTTCATCGTTAACACGGATAACAATACGGCTAGCATCAACGGAGTCAATAACACCGCCGCGCGTAGCAATCGCACAAACACCAGAATCACGAGCAACAAAACGCTCCATACCTGTACCCACTAACGGCTTATCGGCCTTCAGTGTTGGTACAGCCTGACGCTGCATGTTCGATCCCATCAATGCACGGTTAGCATCATCGTGTTCCAGGAATGGAATCAATGCTGCCGCAACGGATACAACCTGACGAGGAGATACATCCATCATGGTCACTTGATCCGGGGTCATAAAGGTGGTTTCACCTTTGTGACGCACCTGAACCAGCTCATCAATCAGCTGACCATTTTCGTCTAGAGTTGCCGAAGCCTGTGCAATAACAAATTGGCTTTCTTCAATAGCGGACAGATAGCTAAGATCATCCGTTACAACGCCATCTACAACCTTACGGTAAGGCGTTTCTAAGAAACCATAATCATTGGTACGTGCATACGTTGCCAGAGAGTTAATCAGACCAATGTTTGGTCCTTCAGGTGTCTCAATCGGGCAAACACGACCATAGTGTGTTGCGTGTACGTCACGTACTTCAAAACCAGCACGCTCACGAGTAAGACCACCAGGGCCTAATGCAGAAACACGACGCTTATGAGTCACCTCAGACAGCGGGTTATTCTGATCCATGAACTGTGATAATTGAGAAGAGCCGAAGAATTCTTTTATCGCTGCAGCAACAGGTTTAGCATTGATCAGATCCTGAGGCATCAGGCCTTCACTTTCAGCCAGAGACAAACGCTCTTTAACTGCACGCTCAACACGAACCAGACCAACACGGAACTGGTTTTCAGCCATTTCACCAACAGAACGAATACGACGGTTACCCAGGTGATCGATATCATCGACTTCACCCTTACCGTTACGAATATTGATCAGCTCTTTCAGCACATCAATAATATCGTCATGGCTTAATATGCCGGAACCGGTATCTTCATCACGACGGATACGACGGTTAAACTTCATACGACCCACTGCAGACAGATCATAACGATCTTCACTGAAGAATAGGTTATCGAATAAAGCTTCTGCAGATTCTTTAGTTGGCGGCTCACCTGGGCGCATCATACGGTAGATTTCTACCAGTGCTTCCAGCTTGTTACGCGTGCTGTCGATACGCAAAGTATCTGAGATGAAAGAACCACAATCCAAATCATTGGTATACAGGGTTTCAATCTTCTTACAGCCGCCCATTGCCAGGCCTTCAAGAATCTCAGCAGAAATGATCGAGTTACACTCACTGATCACTTCACCGGTTCTTTCATCAACCATATCTTTAGCCAGAACGCGACCAAAGAGATATTCAACAGGTACTTTCAGCTTATCCATACCGGCTTTATCAAGCTGGCGGATATGACGCGGTGTAATACGACGACCTTCTTCAACAATGACTTCGCCATTATTATCACAAATATCGAAAGTAGCCGTTTCGCCACGTAGACGCTCAGGAACCAGTTCCATGTACAAACCATCGCGTTCAAAGAAGAACTTGTTGGTGTCAAAGAACATATCCAGCATCTGCTCGGATTCATAACCCAGAGCACGCAGTAATACAGAAGCAGGTAATTTACGACGACGATCGATACGCACAAAGACGTTATCTTTTGGATCGAATTCGAAGTCCAACCATGAACCACGGTAAGGAATCACACGTGCCGAATAAAGCAATTTACCGGAGGAGTGCGTTTTACCTTTATCATGATCAAAGAACACGCCCGGTGAACGGTGTAACTGAGACACGATCACACGCTCGGTACCATTAATAACGAAGGTACCGTTATCCGTCATCAGAGGCATTTCGCCCATGTAGACTTCTTGTTCTTTAATATCCTTGATTGCCTTGTTAGATGACTCCTTGTCATAAATGACAAGTCGCACTTTAACACGCAGAGGAGCCGCATAGGTTACGCCACGTAATTGACATTCTTTAACATCAAATACTGGCTTACCCAGGCGATAGCTGACGTACTCCAGAGAAGCATTACCGGAGTAACTTTCAATTGGAAATACCGACTTAAACGCAGCATGAAGACCTAAGTCTCCCCGCTGTTCTACAGTTATTTCTTGTTGCAAGAAGGATCGATAAGAGTCCAGCTGAATGGCCAGCAGATAAGGCACATCCATGACTTGGGGTAGTTTACCGAAATCCTTGCGGATACGTTTTTTCTCAGTATATGAGTAAGCCATCAGTATTCCCCAGCTTGTTCATCTGATCTTGGCTACACACACAATTTAGCGCCGACCATTGAAACTGTGTGGTTTATCTATTCATACTGCCTGTGTAAAGCAGTCAAGGATATTATGAACAGAAAAAGGCCGGTGGCGATACGCCACCAGCCCACTGCAATATTTAGCAGCGTCTGCTATACAGCAAGAGCGAATTACTTCAGCTCTGCTGCTGCACCAGCTTCTGTCAGCTGTGCTAATGCAGCTTCTGCGTCATCTTTAGAAGCCGCTTCTTTAACAGTAGAAGGAATACCGTCTACCATTGCTTTAGCTTCTTTCAGACCCAGACCCGTGATAGCACGAACGGCTTTAATCACGTTTACTTTCTTGTCGCCAACTGCAGTCAGAACTACGTCAAACTCAGTTTGCTCTTCTGCAGCAGCTTCACCGCCGCCAGCGCCACCAGCAACTACTGCAGCTGCAGCAGATACGCCGAATTTTTCTTCCATTGCTTCAACCAGTTCAACAACGTCCATTACGGACATTTCTGCAACTGCATTGATGATATCTTCTTTAGTCAGAGCCATTATCTTAGCTTCCCAACGTTATTGAGCAATTGTCGCTCATTTAAACCAAAATTCTTTACGAAAATCCAAAGCCAAACAACTCTTATTAAGCTGCTGCTTCTTCTTTCTGATCGCGAATCGCTGCCAAAGTACGAGCCAGTTTGCCTGCAGATGCTTCTTTCATAGTCATCATCAGGCTTGCAATAGCTTCGTCGTATGTTGGCAGTTTTGCCAAACGGTCAATATCCGCCGCTGCGATCAACTCTCCTTCGTACGCCAGTGCTTTAACTTCGAACTTCTCTTCTGCTTTAGCAAAATCTTTAAGCAGACGAGCCGCCGCGCCTGGATGCTCAATAGAGAAAGCAATCAGGGTTGGACCTACGAAGCTATCTTTCAGGCACTCAAAAGAGGTGCCATCAACAGCAAGACGAGCTAGCGTGTTACGAACAACACGCAGCTGTACGCCGGCTTCACGGGCTTCTTTACGTAGGGCAGTCATTGCACCTACAGTAACGCCACGAGAATCGGCTACTACAACAGAAAGAGCAGCATTGGCAGCTTCGTTGACTTCAGCAACAATTGCTTTTTTGTCTTCGAGACGTAGTGCCACTTGATTTGCTCCTAAGCATATGGAGGCGAATTGCCTCCTTTACCACCACCCCTTTTCAGGGAAGTAACGATGGTTAGGCACCAGAAAATCTGGCGGGCCATTTCCATCTGCGCAGGATACCTCATAAGAGGAACATTAAGCCTAAGCTCCTGCGGTCTTTGACGAAACTCCGTAAACGGAGCCCCGCAAAGTTTGGTTCTGTCTTAAACCGCCAGATCAGCTACATCTAAAGCAAGACCCGGACCCATAGTAGAGGACAGAGTAATCTTCTTCAGGTAAACACCTTTAGCGTTAGCAGGCTTCAGCTTTTTCAAGTCTGCTACCAGTGCTTCAAGGTTACCTTTAATAGCATCGGCAGAGAAATCTACTTTACCGATAGCTGCATGAATAATACCGTTTTTGTCAGTACGGAAACGAACCTGACCAGACTTAGCGTTTTTAACCGCGCCAGCAACATCAGGAGTTACAGTACCCACTTTAGGGTTAGGCATCAGACCACGAGGACCTAAGATCTGACCCAGCTGACCTACAACACGCATTGCATCAGGAGAAGCAATAACAACATCATAGTTCAGATCGCCACCTTTCATTTCGGCAGCCAGTTCATCCATACCTACAACGTCTGCACCAGCTGCTTTAGCTGCTTCAACGTTAGCACCTTGGGTAAATACCGCTACACGAACGTCTTTACCAGTACCATTAGGCATAACAGTTGCGCTACGTACAACCTGGTCAGATTTACGTGGATCAACACCCAGATTGATTGCAACTTCAACAGACTCATTGAACTTAACAGCTGAAGACAATTCACCTAACAGAGCTACCGCTTCTGCTACAGTGTACTGTTTTGCTGCATCAACTTTTTCGTTGATCAATTTTGCACGCTTAGTCAGCTTAGCCATCTTACAGACCCTCCACGTTCAGACCCATACTACGGGCAGTACCAGCGATAGTACGAACAGCTGCATCCATATCGGCTGCAGTCAGATCCGGCTGTTTAGTGGTTGCAATCTCTTCCAGCTGAGCGCGAGTAACGGTACCCACTTTCTCAGTATTTGGACGCGCACTACCACTTTTCAGGCCAGCTGCTTTTTTCAGCAGAACAGACGCTGGAGGAGTCTTAGTTACGAAAGTAAAGCTGCGATCACCATAAACAGTGATAACAACTGGAACTGGAAGACCTGCTTCCATATCCTGTGTAGCAGCGTTAAACGCCTTACAGAATTCCATGATGTTTACACCGTGCTGACCTAGAGCAGGACCAACTGGTGGACTTGGATTCGCTTTACCAGCTCCAACCTGAAGCTTGATATAGGCTTCTACTTTCTTAGCCATTTTAATCTCCTAAGTGGGTCTAACGCCTTTCGGCTCCCCGTTAAGCCATCGCTGTTAGCGACACCTTTGAAATATCAGTCTTTCTCTACTTGACCAAAATCAAGTTCAACCGGAGTAGAGCGACCAAAAATCAGTACTGATACGTGCAGCTTACTTTTCTCGTAGTTTACTTCTTCAACTACGCCATTAAAGTCTGCAAACGGACCATCGATAACTCGTACCACTTCACCCGGTTCAAACAAGGTCTTAGGACGAGGCTTATCACTTCCGTCAGCTACACGCTGTAATATTGCATCCGCTTCGCGCTCTGTAATTGGCGCAGGCTTTTCAGCTGTCCCACCAATAAAACCCATTACGCGAGGCGTTTCTTTAACCAAATGCCATGAAGAATCATTCATCTCCATCTGCACTAGCACGTAACCCGGGTAGAATTTACGCTCACTTTTGCGCTTCTTCCCGTCACGCATCTCGATAACTTCTTCTGTCGGTACTAGAATTTCACCAAACAGCTCAGTCATACCAAGACGCTCAACACGCTCCTGCAAGGAACGCATTACGTGCTTTTCATAACCTGAATAGGCATGTACAACATACCAACGCTTTGCCATGTCTATGCCTCGATTAAGCAATTACTAAAGAGATCAGCCAGCTTAATAGAGAATCTAATCCCCAAAGCACTAATCCCATAAACAAAACCGCAGCCAAAACAATTAAAGTCGTTTGTGTTGTCTCTTGCTTAGACGGCCAAACTACTTTACGAATCTCATTACGAGACTCAGCTGCCATATCTGCAAAACGACGACCCTTCTCCGTTTTCAGAGCAACCAGCGCCGCCACAACACCAACCGCAATAATAGCGACTGTACGATATAACAGAGGGTACTCAGAAAAGTAGAGGTTTCCCGCCACAGCTGCAGAAACAAGCAGAACAACTACAGCCCACTTTAAACCATCAAAATTTGACTCAGGGGCTTCTGCATTGCTTTTCATCTATGAACTCCTCAGATTTCGGCGGTTGCCGATAAGGACGCCAACCTGGGGAAGGATGGCAGGCCAGGAGGGACTCGAACCCCCAACAGCCGGTTTTGGAAACCGGTGCTCTACCAATTGAACTACTGGCCTATATTTACTGGGCCTAAATTTCAGCCCAGAAATTATACTCTTGACAAACCACACCTGCAAGATAAAACCATAACTCGCAGACAAAAAAACAGGCCAATGCCTGTCTTTTAAAACTGGAGCTCATGACCGGATTTGAACCGGTGACCTCTTCCTTACCAAGGAAGTGCTCTACCGACTGAGCTACATGAGCCTTGGAGCGGGCAGCGGGAATCGAACCCGCATCATCAGCTTGGAAGGCTGAGGTTCTACCACTAAACTATGCCCGCAAAAAAATGGTGGAGGGGGAAGGATTCGAACCTTCGAAGGCGAACCGGCAGATTTACAGTCTGCTCCCTTTGGCCACTCGGGAACCCCTCCGAGCATAGGCGGATAAACCGCTTTGTGCTGTTGCCGTGTCTTGGCAACGGGGCGTACTATACCCAACCCCATAGACCTGTGCAAACTTTTTTTTAACTTTTTTTGAAAAACTTTCTCTTATTTTTCATGATATTACTGAAAGCCCCGTATTACGGGGCTTTCAGAGAGAAATTAGTTTTTACTTTAATCAAAGAAAATCATTGGCAATTTATAGATTTAGACAAAAACACCTCTACTAGCCTTTGAAACATTCAAATTCTATTAAAAAAAAGCAATGCCAAGCTACATTCCAAGGCAAAAAACATATGAAATTTCAGCCAAAACGTAAATTAATTTGAAACTATTGAAGATAAATCTTATTCGATTCGATTTTTAAGCTTAAACCCAGCCACAAGCAACTATACAACCGAGCTTTAAGAACAGGTAACTTCAAACAAATACCCATTTATTGCGCCCGAACACTCACCTCTCCACCCGCAAACTTCTTTACTGTCCCGTCCGACAATCTAACCAGCAAATTTCCAGCGCTATCAACTCCGACAGCTTGGCCTGATACCACATTATCTCCTAACAGCACATCGACAGGCTTCATCATTAAGTAATCGTACGACTGCCATTCATCTAACAACAAAGCATCACCTAACTCTATCTGTTGAAATATATCAGCCAAACCACTAATGACATCTATAGCTACTGTATTTCTATCCACTTCAACCCATTCATCCAGCGCGGTATAGGCCTGATCAATTGAAGCATCATCTAAACTCCTCATTTGGAAATTCATACCGATACCCACAATCACATTGCAATAACTGGTTAAATCCCCATCCACTTCAATTAATATACCCGCCACTTTCTTGCCTTTAATATATATATCATTAGGCCACTTAACCTTGACCTCATCGATATCCAGCTTATCCAGTGTTTTGGCCAACAAAACACCCACAGCCAAACTTAAACCTTCTAATGCAGCCGCACCCATTGAAAGCCTAATACCATAGGACAGATACAGATTCGCGCCAAAAGGACTTTGCCATTGCTTCCCTCTACGGCCCCTTCCTCCACTCTGCTGCTCCGCAAGACAAGCAACAGATTGCTTACGACCAGCAGGCAATGCTTTCAACCATTGCAGGGCGTCCCCATTGGTTGATTCTGTAAGTTCCTTAATCATCACCTCTATGTTAGCCGCTGTACCAGAAGAGATTAGCCTCTCACTTAGTAATGTTAAGGGGTAAGCAAGACGATAACCCCGTCCCTTCTCACTGATCACTGGCAACCCCTTATTTTCAAGCTTTTGTAGACGCTTCCATACTGCAGCACGACTAACACCTATTTCCGCAGCCAGTTCCACACCCGAGTGACATTCACCATCAGCCATCAGCCGAATCAAGTCCATATCGTCCATCAAAACACCATATAGCTAGCTTTTAAGAACCTAGAATTATACGCTTGCCCTCATTTTTTAATACCAAACATAATACCTGTTTAAAAACACAGTAAGAAACTGCAGTGAGCAGTGAGCAGTGAGCAGTATTTAGCTCATCCTAACGCATATATTCCAAATAAAAATAATCTCTCATTTAACTCCTCTCCTTTTTTCAAATCCCATAAACGAAAAGCTAGAAACGAAAAAACCCCGATCATTGCTGATCGGGGTTTTAGTGTCTTTTCTAAAAAGACTAAATAAGCGCTTGACGATGTCCTACTCTCACATGGGGAGACCCCACACTACCATCGGCGCTGAGCAGTTTCACTTCTGAGTTCGAGATGGGATCAGGTGGTACCTACACGCTATTGTCGTC
>JAKZRG010000011.1:0-2667 GCA_047518265.1 Oceanospirillum sp. | reverse complement strand
CGGTGTGATGATTGGCTCCAATTCAGCTATCAATATTGCTGATGCCTACCTAAAAGGGATACGTGGATACGATATTGAAACCTTATATGAAGCCGTAACTAAAAATGCCACGGTAAATGAAGGTCGTCCAGTCAGTTCAGTTGATCGTGAAGGTGTCGATTATTACAACAAACTCGGTTATGTACCTTACGATGTAAAAATCCATGAAAATGCTGCACGTACTTTAGAGTATGCCTTTGCTGATTTTAATATTGCAGAACTAGCTAAAGCATTAGGTAAAAAAGAAGACGAAGCTTTATACCGTCAACGTGCATCTAACTACACACACTTATTTGATCCTGAAACGAAATGGATGCGCGGTAAGAATCAAGACGGTACATTCCAATCACCATTTAATCCTCTAAAGTGGGGTGACGCTTTCACTGAAGGCAATAGCCTGCACTATACCTGGTCAGTATTCCAAGATATTGAAGGTCTGAAGCAACTAATGGGCGGCAATCAGGCATTTATTAATAAGCTTGATGAAGTCTTTGAAATGCCCCCTAAGTTTGACGACTCTTACTATGGTTTTACCATCCACGAAATCCGAGAAATGCAAATCGTTAACATGGGTAACTACGCACATGGTAATCAACCAATTCAGCATATGCTGTATTTGTACAACTACGCTGGCCAACCATGGCAGACACAAACCAAAATCAGAGATGTAATGAACAAGCTTTACTCTGCAACCCCTGATGGTTATGCCGGTGATGAAGATAATGGCCAAACATCTGCTTGGTACGTATTTAGTGCGTTAGGTTTTTACCCTGTTACACCGGGTACAACACAATACGTTATTGGTAGCCCATTATTCGACAAAGTGACCATGACTTTAGAAGACGGTAAAACCTTTGTTGTAAAAGCCAGTGACAACCTTGAGCAAAATCACTTTATTCAAAAAACGCAGTTAAATGGCAAAGCGTATCCAAAAACCTGGTTAGAGCATCATGAAATCCAAGCAGGTGGCATTGTTGAATTTTCAATGGGTGAATCACCAAACACTGAATGGGCCGTTGATGATTCAGCACGTCCTTTCTCGATGTCTGTACAAAAATAATAAAACAATCAGATAAATAGTATCACTAACTAAAGGCAAGATTATGGCAGGTAACATTCCTTCGGGAAGCAATATAAAAGCAACGCAAATAATGAATACAAAATTTGCGTTTATGGCAATGACCACTTTGTTTTTTATTTGGGGGTTTATCACCGCGCTTAATGATATTTTGATCCCACACTTAAAGGCAGCGTTTGATCTTAATTACACCGAAGCAATGTTAGTGCAATTTTGCTTTTTTGGCGCCTATTTCATTGTCTCGCCTTTTGCTGGCAAACTGATTGAAAAAATTGGCTATCAACGCGGTATTATTGTAGGTTTATTAACCATTGCCGCAGGTTGTGCAATGTTTTATCCGGCGGCTGAAGTTGAAATATATGCCATCTTTTTACTTGGCTTATTTATTTTGGCGAGTGGCATCACAATTTTGCAAGTTTCGGCAAACCCTTATGTCGCTGTATTAGGTGAAGAAAGAACCGCCGCTAGTCGACTTAATTTAGCTCAAGCAATTAATTCATTAGGTCATACCTTAGGACCTATCTTTGGTGCTGCATTGATATTTGGTGGTGCCGCGGCGGTGATCGAAGCAACAGCGGTACAACTTCCTTACCTTATTTTAGCCAGTGTGATGATCATGACAGCACTCGTTTTTAAGATCATTAAATTACCCGTCATTACTACCGTTGAAGACCCGCATGCTGCTGAAACAACGTCTGATTCTATTTTTAAACATAAGCCGCTACTTTTTGGCACCCTAGCTATCTTTTTATATGTAGGCGCCGAAGTTTCTATTGGTAGCTTTTTAGTGAACTTTTTCGCGGAAAGTCATATCGGCGGTTTAAGTGAGCATGAAGCCAGCAAAATGGTGTCTTACTATTGGGGCGCAGCTATGATTGGTCGTTTTGTAGGCGCAGCACTTATGCAAGTGATCAAACCCGCTTACTTACTTACCTTCAATGCTGTTGCCGTTATTTTATTAATTGCCTTAACCGTAACCCGTGAAGGGCAAGTGGCTATGTGGGCAGTGATCAGCGTGGGGTTATTTAACTCTATTATGTTCCCAACTATTTTCACCTTAGCTATTAAAGGCTTAGGGCCATTAACAGGTCGCGGTTCAGGTTTGTTATGTCAAGCCATTGTCGGCGGTGCAATCGTACCTATGTTGCAAGGCGTTGCAGCTGATGCAACATCTGTACAAGCAAGCTTTATTGTACCTGCATTCGCCTATATTTATATCGCATGGTATGCCCTGAAAGGCTCAAACAACTCAACTGAAGAGCATGTGGTCGAGGTAAAAGCATGAAAACCGTAGTTTGCTTCGGCGAAGCGTTAATCGATTTTTTAAACACAGGTACACATCAAGATGGTCCATTATCACTTAACGACTATCGTCAATATCCAGGGGGCGCGCCAGCCAATGCAGCAGTTGCCGTTGCCAAACTAGGCGGAAAAGCTTTTTTTGCTGGCCAAGTTGGCGCTGATGCCTTTGGTGACTTTCTTGAGCATGCGTTAGTTGAATACGGTGTTAACACCCAATACTTAGCAAGGCACCCTAGCGCTAAAACAGC